>CAYJMG010000012.1:40253-109138 GCA_964371355.1 uncultured Dehalococcoidia bacterium | reverse complement strand
GTCAGTGTGTCAGTGTGTCAGTGTGTCAGTGTGTCAGTGTGTCAGTGTGTCAGTGTGTCAGTAGACGGATACTCGACCGGACTCCCGCGGCGCTATCGCTGGGGCGCGGCCGGTTTCACCACAAGGTTCCTCGCTGCGCTCGGAATCGTACATGGGAGGCTCGCGCCTCGCACACAAGAGGGATGAAAGTCGAGCATCCGGTGGCGCTTGAGGCACTGAACGGAGCCGTCTCCTCTGGCGACTCTGAGAGAAGCTCCGCGGGTACTGGCGCGGAACGGGGACTTTCAAGGCAATGACGCGCGCCCTGACTGACGCGCTGACGCACTGAGACACTGACACACTCACGAGCGGCGGGGGCGGTCGAGGTCGGCGGAGTCGAGGATGATGGTTACGGGGCCGTCGTTTACTAGCTGGACTTGCATCATGGCGCCGAAGCGGCCGGTGGCGACGGTGACGCCGAGGGCGCGGAGGGCTTCGGCGAAAGCGTCGAAGAGGGGGGCCGCGATCTCAGGGGCGGCGGCGGCGGTGAAGGAGGGACGGCGACCCCTGCGGACGTCGGCGAGCAGGGTGAACTGCGAGACGACGAGCGCCTCGCCGCCGGTGTCGAGGAGCGAGCGGTCGAAGCGGCCGTCGTCGCCGGGGAAGATGCGGAGTTCGGCGCACTTCTGAGCGAGACGGCGGGCGGTGGCGGTGTCGTCGCCGTCGGCGGCGCCGACGAGCAGGAGGAGGCCGGGGCCGATGGCCTCTGCTGAGGCGGCCTCTGCTGAGGCGGCCTCTCCGGAGGCGGCGTCCATCGCGATGGGGCCCACTGCGGTGGGGCCGTCTACGGTGACGCTGGCGCGGGTGACGCGCTGGAGGACGACGCGCATTTCAGCGTCGGCGCACGGCTCAGCCGGCCGCCGCGGCCTCGGTCGAGGTGTCGGTGGAGGTCTTGGCGGGAGCCGGCGTGCTGGGGGCGGGCGTAGAGGGCGCGTTGTGGGTGTGGCCGCCGGGGCCGTGCGAGTGGCCGTGACCAGCGGTGGCCGCAGCGGGCGCGGACGGCGTGTCGGCGCCGGTGCTGGAGCTACCGTCGGAGGAGGCGGTCGAGCTGCTGCCACGGCTGTCGGTCTTGTAGAAGCCGCCGCCCTTGAAGACGACGGGCGGGGCGAAGAGGACGCGGTTGGCGACCTTGCCGCACTTCGGGCACTTCTGGCGGGGCCTGGCGTCGAAGCCCTGGCGCTTCTCGTAGCGATTGCCGCAGCTCTCGCAGGCGTATTCGTACGTTGGCACTCTCGACCTCCGACTGCTAGGGGGTGCGGGCAGTGTAGCGATGCGGTTTGCGCTTCGGCAAGCTGGCCTCACCCCCGGCCCCTCTCCCAGAACGGGAGAGGGGCGAGAGACTCGGCCGTTACGCGGCCCAGGCCGCTTCTTCCAGAAACTGGAGAGGGACCACCGCCCCACGCTTGTCTCAGGGGTGGTTGGGGTTGCCCAGCCACGGGCCGAGGTAGAGGTCGTCGAAGTAGACGTCGGCCGACGTGCCGGCGTTGGCGGCGGTCTTGCCGTCGTAGCGGACCTCGAGGAACAGCTCGATGCGCTCCCAGGTCTCGGGTGCTTTGGCCCACTTGTCGATGAAGGCCTGGCGCACGGGGTAGCCGAAGTACACCCACTTGCCGGTCCGGGGCGGGTCGCGACTGAGGAACACCCATTTCGCGTTCGTGAGGCTAAAGGGCTGGCGGGGCGCACCCGCGAGCGGGAAACGGATTTGGTGCGTGTCGAAGTCGTCCCCGTAGTCGGCGCCGTAGACGATGACGACGAACTGCAGGTACTGGAAGGCGACGTCGTGCGGCTGCCAGTCCTCGACGCGATAGTAGCCGGAGATGAACTCCGGGAACTCGGCCGGGCGCACCTCCTGGACGGCGCCGGCGATGTGCACGCCGGAGGCGTCGCCGGGATCGCGCAGGGCGAGGTGGAGGCTGTGGGCGCCGGTGCGGGCTGGGTCGCCGGCGATCTCGAAGCCGGACCATTCGGGTTGGATGCGGAAGGTCCAGGGAGGGTCGCCGTCCTCGAAGCCGCCGTTCAGGAGGATGCTTGCGGAAGCGGCGGGCGTGGGCGAAGGCGCGGGTGCGTCATCTTCGAGGACGCCGCAGGCCGCGGCGAGCATGGCCAGCGTCGCGAGGGCGATGAGGAGCGGGAGGCGGATGCGCATCGCGCGTGTTGGTACACGCGCCCGGGCAGTGGGTCAAGCGGAGGCGGGCGCTGGTGCGGGTGCTGCGAAGCGCTCGTCGATGTCGCGAAGGACGCGGTCGATGAGGGGCTGGGGGAGGTCGTGGCCGTAGAACTGGAGGAAGAGCTGGCGCTGAACATCTGCTTCGGTGGCGTCAGGATGGCGCGCTCTTATCCCCGCGCGGGCAAGGTCACGAGCTAAGTCATACATCTCGAGGGCCATCGCGAGGCGTTCGCCCGGCGACCTGGCGGCCATCATCTGTTCGTATTTCTTCAGTGTCTTCTCATCCGTATCGTGGATCACGGGCTTCCCTCAGGATCTCGCTGAGCCTGTACTTGAGTATACGGGCGTCGAGGTAGTCCATGTCCAAGTCAGTCAGACGTACGAGCCAGTGCACATCCCGGAGTTGCATCACCGAGCGACTTGTTCGAGCCCACTTCAGCTTCGCCAAAATCAGGTCCTCGGCTGACATCGTCCGGACCTGGCGGCCGGACATCTCGACCGTAATCGCACGAGCCATGACTTCGTCGGGTTCTCTCGTCCGGTCGCGGACGACCACATCGATCTTCGTGAAAGTGCGCGGATCGATGATGTTGAACATCGAGCGCTCGCGCAGGGCTGCGCCGACTACGTCGGGATCGCATTCGAAGTCTTCGAGCAGCGTCTTCTGGAGGAGCCGGATGTGCATCGGTTGAGGGTCAATCAGGACATCGACGTCTCGCGTCATGCGCGGCATGCCGTGAGCGCTGGCAGCGAGCGAGCCGGTAAGTACATACGGCAAATCAATCGCCTCGCAGATGTCGACGAAGCGGACGAGGGCATCCTTCTGCTGGCCGGGATCGGTCACCATGGGGCCATTATCCGAGATGCAATGCAGCCCGTATAGTGGAGTGAGATGTCGCAGGAACCTTCCGCCTCCCGCAGCCCAAGCCTACTGGAAACCCCCCTCCTGCGTGGCGGTATCGCCGCCGGTGTTATCGTCGCGATCGTGGCGGCGCTGCTGGTGGTGCGGGCGGGGCGGGGGTCGGGATCGGACGATGGCGGCGGCGCGAGCGCGGGGGCGACGGCGACGCCGTCCGCGGTGGAGTACGGGGCGCCGGTGTACACGCTGTGTGGCGATGACGTGCCGGAGGCGGCCGTGTCCGGTGGCGGCGGGCCGCCGGTGATCGGCGAGGCGCCGCCGGACTTCGCGCTGTGCGACGAGGGCGGGGCGTTCGTCACGCGGCTGTCCGACATGCAGGGGAAGGTGGTGTGGCTGAACTTCTGGGCGACGTGGTGCGTGCCCTGCAAGAAGGAGCTGCCCGATATCCAGAAGCTGTACGACGAGTTGCATGCCGACGGGCTCGAGGTGCTGATCATCAACTACAAGGAGTCCCAAGGGAAGGCGCTGGAGTTCCTGCCGCAGATCGGGATCAGCCTGCCGCTGGTGGTCGACCGTCCGGGCAAGATCTACGACCGGTACCGGCTGACGGGGCTGCCGGACAGCTTCTTCGTCGACCGCGAGGGGAAGCTGGCGGCGCTGTACTACGGATTCTTGAACGAGGAGATCGCGCGGGGGCGGCTGGCGGATGCGGGGCTTGAGTAGGGGGTTAGGAGTTAGGGGACAGGGGACAGTTCGTAGTCTGTAGTGCGTAGTCCTTTGGGCCGCTGACGTGGCGGTGCCGCCGGCCGGTAGCTGCTGAAGGGCAGGTCTGAAGACCTGTCCGTGCGAGACGCGGACTGCCGTACGAGACATACACGTCGCGCGAGACACGGACTGTCCGTGCGGGACACGCACTGCTGTACGAGACGCGGACTGCCGTGCGGGACACGCACTGCTGTACGAGACACGGACTGCCGTACGAGACACGGACTGCCGTAGGGGACACGGACTGTTGTACGAGACACGCGCTGTCCGTACGAGACACGGACACTAAGCGGCACTGCTCTACAGCGCGTCCTTCACGGCTTCGCCGGACTTCATTACGAGGGGGATGTTGCCGGCGTCGACGAGCACTGTGATGTCGTCGAGGGGGTTGGTGGCGACGAGGATGAGGTCGGCGTCCTTGCCTTCTTCGACGGTGCCGATGCGCTCGCTCATGCAGAAGAGCTCGGCGTTCGTGCGGGTGGCGCTGAGGATCGCGTCCATCGCGCCCAGGTGGCGGGCCTTCTCGACCAGCTCGCTGGCGCGGCGGCGCTGGCGCGGGCCCAGCAGGTCCGAGCCCGATGCGATCTTCGCGCCGGCGGCCTTCGCCATGGCGATCGAGGCAGCGGTCTCGCCTCGCACGCCTTCGAGCTTCTGGCGGCTGAAGGCCGGGACCTGGTCGGAGCGCGCGAGGATCTCGAGAATCACCAGCGTCGGCACGACGAACGCATCCTGCGCGGCGATGCGCTTCGCCGTCGCCTCGTCGAGGATGCTTCCGTGTTCCAGCGAGCGCACGCCGGCCTCGAGCGCGTTCTGCATCGCGCCCGAGGTGTGACAGTGGGCCATCACGTACTTCCCGAAAGCGCGAGCCTCATCGACCGCTGCGCGCATCTCGGCAACGGAGAACTGGAGGCTCTCGATGGGGTCGTTGGGCGACATGACCCCGCCGGACGCCATGAGCTTCACCTGCGTGGCGCCGCGACGGATCTGGATGCGGGCGGCGCGACGGACGGCATCGGGGCTGTCGACGATCTCGGTCGCGGCCAACAGGCCCGGGATGGACTTCGGGGCGTCGTCGGTCCAGCGATGGCGCTGGTCACCATGGCCGCCGGTGATCGACAGAAACGAGCCCGCGGGCAGGATCCGTGGCCCCGCGATCTGACCCGTCTCCACGGCGACGGCGAACGCCGGATCGAGGCCACCCGCGTCTCGCACGGTAGTGAAGCCTTCGTCGAGCGCGAGCCGGATGTTCTCGGCGACCTTCATCACGTAGCTGACGTGGCTCTCCGGCGGGTCGAACTGGCCGGCGGCTGTGAGGCCGAAGTGTACGTGGGCATCGGTCAGCCCCGGCATGAGCGTGCGGCCGGCGCAGTCGATGACGCGGGCGCCGTCCGGGGCGGCGATCGATCCGGCGGGGCCGATGCGCGTGAGGCGGCCGTCGTCGACGAGGACGCTGGTGTGCGGGCGCGGGCCGGCGCCGGTGCAGTCGAGGAGGGTGGCGTCCTGGAACAGGGTTGCCGTCATGGGAGGCCGCCCACCTGCTCTCGCAGGTACACCAGGTAGTCGAGATCGCCCGGCGAGCATCCGTGGTCGGTGCACGCGACGGCGACCTCAGCCCGGTGGTGGATGCCGTGAAAGACGACCTGGAACAGCATCGGGCCGACAGCGGCCTCGGCGTCGAAGCCCCAGCGCTTCCACCAGGCTTCGGTGCGGGCCCACTCGCCTTCGGTGAGCTTCGCCGCGTAGCCGTGGAGGTCCGCGTCGGCGCGCTCGAACAGGCCGCGCAGATCCAGCAGCGAGAGTTCACCCTTCGGCTCGACGAACTCGCGGCCGGTCCAGTTGGCGTACCAGTACATCTCGGTGCCAACGGTGTGGGCGAGCTTGTCGCTGACGGCGGGGAAAGCGTCATCGGGGAGGGCGGCGACGGCGTCGAGGATCTTGCCATTGGCCCAGTGGTTGTAGGCGATCATGGAGCGGACGTGGTCGATGAGCTGGGACATGGTGTGATTCTCCTCGATAGCGGGTGCTTGCGCTACGGGCGGTGGTGGTGGTCCGAGGGGTTTGAGCGCTTCGCTGCCGAAACACGAACACGGGAAACGCCCGCGCGGTCCGTCCATCACTATCAGTTCGCAAGGCGTCCCGCCATCGCTTCGTGCCACGATGCGTCAGGAGCGGGTCATGAACGTGGCCGGGCACGATACCGGCCTTCCGTCGATGGCGTGCGGACGGATAGAATCATGCACCACCCGCGAGCCGCCGAAGCAGGGAGCACGCTTGGCCACCGAACCCCGCAGCCGCACAGCGGGCCCCCCGCGCCTCGAACGAAAGGCCGCGCCATGACGCAGGGCGAGATCACCGTCCGCCCGATCGACTTCACGCGCGACGCCGGGGCGCTGAAGTTGTTTCTGGGCGAGCGCGACCAGATGCGGCTCGACCACTGCGAGGCGGCGGTCCAGGACGGCGACTGCTTCATCTTCGTGGCCGACGAGGGCAACGGCGCGGTGGGCTGGGTGGTGGTACACACGAACTTCCGCGAGGACCAGGACTGGTCGCCGCCGGACGAGGACACGCGGGCGTTCCAGAGCGGCGAGAACGCCTACGTCGAGAACATCGAGGTGACAGCGCGGGCGCGCAGCAACGGCATGGGGCGGAAGCTGCTGGCGGCGGCGCAGGACGAGGCGAGGAAGCGCGGCAAGAAGACGCTCTGGCTGCACACGGCGGAGAACAACTCGCTGGCGCACGCACTGTTCGACCGCGAGGGATGGGTGCACGAGCGCAGCGTATATCCGCCGTGGAAGCCGACCTCAAGGACGCGCATCTACAAGAGGGTGCTCTGACATGCGGACGCGATTCTTCCGGGTGCTGGCCGTCATCGCCATCGTGCAGTTCATCATCACGCGCCAGGCGGCGGGCAACACCGTCGAAGAAGGGCGCGCCGAGCGGATGTGGATGTTGTACCCGCTCAACGTGTTGTTGAATGCCGCTGCCTGGACACTGCTGCTTTCGGCCGGGGCCGGTGTGCTGCGCGTCTTCCGCCGCACATCGTGAGCCCGACCGCGGTCATCCGTCACGTCGACGCGTTCACCACGCGCCCGCTGGAGGGCAACCCCGCAGCGGTCGTCGACGGCGACGGCATCGGCGGCGAGACGATGCAGCGCATCGCGCTGAACCAGAAGCTGTCCGAGACGGTGTTCCTCCTTGCGCCCGAGTCGCCGGAGAACCACGCACGGCTGCGGATCTTCACCCCGGGAACGGAGCTGCCGTTCGCGGGCCACCCGACGGTGGCGGCGGCGCACGTCCTGGCCGGCGAAGGCCTGGTGACCTTGCAGGCGGGCGAAGCGCTGCTGCTGGAGACGGGCGCGGGCGTGATCCCGGTCGAGATCGCGCGCGATATCGACGGCGGGCCGCCGGTGTACACGATGACGCAGGCGGCGCCGCAGTTCCGGCCATACGACGTGGCGCTGGACGAGATCGCGTCGTGGGTGGGCCTGGCGCCGGGGGACGTCGTGCGCGCGGAAGAGGTCTCGACGGGGCTGTTCTGGAAGCTGGCACAGGTCCGGTCGCTGGAAGCGATGATGCGCGTTGCGCCCGACATGAGGGCGCTCTCGCGCGTGCCGCACGGGCTGGCGGTGTTTTGCATCGGCGCCAACGAGCCCGGGGCCGACCTGCACGTGCGCGCCTTCGCGCCGGATGCCGGCGTGTTCGAGGATCCGGTGACCGGCAGCGCCAATGGATGTATCGCGGCGTTCGTGGCGAAGCACGGCCTGATGGAGCCGCGCGGCAGCGTAATCTCCTACGTGGCGGAACAGGGCGCCGAGATGGGCCAGCCGGGGCGCGTGTTCGCGCGCGTGACCGGCGTGCCGGACGACATCCGCGCGCACATCGGCGGCAACGCCGTCACTGTCCTTCGCGGCGAGCTGATGCTGTGACGGGTATCGCAACCGAGACACAGGGAGCGCGAAGGATCGAGCGGGATCGTGAACGAGGCCATGTGACGCTCCCACATGCTCGAGCCATGGCGTCGATGATGTCGGCTATGTGGCCCTTATGATCGCGGCGATCGTGCTCGCGGATGCGGAGCTGGAGGTCGACGGAGAGCCGGTGGCGCTGCGTCCGTGGGAGGGCGATGGGACGCTGATCGAGTGGCAGGTGGGGCAGCTCCAGGCCGCGGGCGTCGAGGTGGTCGAGGTGGTGGTGGGGCCGCACGCCGAGCGGATCATCCCGCTCGTATCCGGAAACGACCTCGAGCCGATCGTGAACGACCGGTGGGCGACCGGCGAGGCGGCATCGCTGCGCGTCGGTGCGACGGCGACGCCGCGCAACACGACCACGGCCGTCATCGTGTGGGTCTCGCGGCCGCGGGGTCCGGACGTGATTCGCGCTGTGCTGGACGAGCATCTGGCGGCCGGCGCGAAAGTCACGCGACCGTTTGTGGGCGATATCCCGGGTTCGCCCATCTGCATCGATGCAGGCGTGCTGGCGCGGATGCGTAACCTGCCCGACGGGGGCGAGGCGGAGGACGTACTGCGGAGCTATGACACGCTGGTCGTGCGCTGGACCGGCGAGATGCCGGACCTCGCCCGCTGACGCCGTCCGAGTTCGCGCCGCCCCGGACTGGTGCTCACAGTATCTTTAAGATACTTTCACCCCCACCGATACCTCTGCGACACGGGAGGCCCCATGGACCTGCGCATCACGTACACGACCACGCCCGACGGCGGGCGGAAGGCCAACATCCCGGACGACGCGCGCGCTTTCGTGCTGGATTTCATCCGCGAGACCGCCGGCAAGTCGGCGGAGGAGATCGCGGCGGTGGTGCAAGAGGGCCACGATGCGGTCATGCTCAACATCGAGGGCCTGAGTGATGCGCAGGCCGGCCACAAGCAGCCGCCGGACGACTGGTCGGTGCTGGAGGTGATGGCGCACCTGGTTACCGTGAAACGGGTTATGGCGGCGCTGTGTACGAGCCTGGGGACCGGCGCCCTGCCGCCGGGGTTCGGGCCGCAGTTCGAGGAGGAGCGCGCGCAGGACGGCGTCACGGCCGTGCGGTTCGAGGCGATCGCTGAGGCGCGTGAGGCCGCGGAGTCGGCGCACCGGGAGCTGCTGGCGTTCATCGCCGGCGTCGACGCCGCGGACACGTCGTTGACGTTCCGCCACTTCTTCTTCGGGGCGATGAACGCGCGCGAGTGGTCGTGCTTCCAGCGGATCCACGACGGCGACCACGGGCCGCAGATCCTGAGGATCCGCGCGTCGGCGGGGTTTCCAGCGGCGTAAGGTCAGGCTCGAACTGGTTGGAGGGCCTGGCCCAGCATCCTATACTTCCGGTTACCGGACTCGGGCCGGTTCCGCAACAGCCCGCTGGCGCGGTTTTGGATCTCTGATTCGGGTCGAAGCGTTGGCGACGGTTCTGTGGATCACCTATGCGTGCACGGGCGAAACGGTCGAGCTTACCGATGAGGCGCTCGACCATATCTGGAAGGAACATCCGGACCTCGCAATCGATGACAGCGTGATAAGAATGACCGTCGAACGCCCGGACCTCTGCACCCTCGAATTCGATGGCTCGCTGAACTTCTATGCGAAGGGGGTCATTGCGCGACGCACGGGACGGTACCTGCACGTCGTCGTCCGCCGGGGTGGGCAAGAGGCTCAGTTGGAAGTGCGCACCGCCTGGGCCAGCAAGGCGATCGACCACCCGTATGAGGCAATCCTATGCTAGACGAGCGAAAAGCCGAGTTTCGCGCGGAGTGGGTCGAGCTGATGCAGAAGATCCACGATGCGAACGCGGATCTGACGGCAAGGGTCGAGCGTGAGGGCCTGACGGCCGAGTTGTCCGAACGCGATGACACGCTCCAGATCACGATCGGCGCTCCGGGCGCCGCCACGTATTCTCAGCGCGTCGGGGCTATCAAGCTGCAGTTGGATGACGAGACGGACCAGATTGTCGGCGTAACGATCGCCGAGATCACGGCGTACGCTGCGTCACACCAGGAAGGTCTGGGGGCCATGCTGCCAGCGCTCCGGCGCTTTGGGACAATTCAATTGCCCGCCAGGAGTGCGGGTGCTGAGCTTGTCGCCCAAGAACTGCGAGATCTCGTCCCAGCCTAACGCCGCTACGCCTCGACGGGGTCCGGGAGGAGGCGCTGGAAGAGTTCGTTGCTGAGGAGGAGGCCGCGCTTGGTGAGGCGGAGGTGGGTGGGGGTGCGCTCGAGGATGGCGTAGCCCTCGAACTCGCGGAGGACTTCGCCGTAGACGTCGTCCGGGGAGGCGCCGTAGCGGCGGGCGAACTCGCGCACGTCGACGCCGTCGATGAGCCGGAGGCCGAGGATGAGCGCGTCGGCCATCGCCGTCTCCGGCGCGATGGACTCCGCCGTCGCGATGTGCCGCATGCGGCCGTCGGCCGCCGCGGCGCTCTCGTCGACGAGCTCTCCGTAGCGCTTCGGTAGGAGGACCATGCCAAAGCGCGTGCCGTCGAGGTACGAGTGCGCGCCGGCGCCCAAGCCCAGGTACTCGCGGTGCTGCCAGTAGACCAGGTTGTGGCGGCAGCGGCGGCCGGGGCGCGCCCAGTTCGAGATCTCGTAGTGCTCGTAGCCCGCGGCGGCCATGCGCTCCTGCGTCCACTCGTAGTGCTCGGCCTGTACGTCCGGATCGGGCGCCTGCGTGCGACCGCGGGCGACGTCGCGAGCGAGCGGCGTGCCGTCCTCGACGGTGAGGGCGTACAGCGACAGGTGCTCCGGGCCCAACTCGAGCGCGTGCTTGAGATTCTGCTGCCACTTCGCGAGCGACTGCTCGGGCAGGCCGTAGATGAGGTCGAGGTTCACGTTCTCGAAGCGGGCGTCGCGAGCTGAGGCGTAGGCCTCGCGAGCCTGGTCGCCGGTGTGGATGCGGTCGAGGGAGACGAGTTCTTCGTCGTCGAAGGACTGGATGCCGATGGACAGGCGGTTGAAGCCGATGTCGCGCAGGCCGCGCAGGTATTCGGTCGTGAGACTGCCGGGATTGGCCTCGAGCGAGATCTCAGCGTCCGGCGCGACACGGAACGTGGCGCGCAGGCCGTCGAGGATCTCCGCCATCTCGTCGACCGGGGTGAGGCTGGGCGTCCCGCCGCCGAAGAACACAGTCTCGACGGCGCGGTCGCCGACGGCCTCGCGCCAGAGGGCGGCGTCCTTCAGCAGCGTCTTGCCGTAGTTGGGGATGGCGTGGTCCTGCCCGGCGTACGAGTTGAAGTCGCAGTAGCCGCATTTGGCGGTGCAGAAGGGGATGTGGATGTAGAGGCCGAGGGGGTCGTTGGTCGTTGGTTGTTGGGGGTTAGGGGTCACGTGGTGATCGTAGCAGAGAGCGGGTGGTTCGTCGTTAGTCGTTGGGGGTTAGGGGCGTCACCGTCGGTAGGCTTGGCTCAAGTCAGGTGACGGCGGCGAGCCAGCCGGCGGCGGTGACGGCGGCGCCGATGCTGATGGCGGCGAAGTTCAGGCGGAGGGCGGCTTCGCCTCTCACGACGTAGGCGCGTACGGCGCCGACGAGGCAGCCGGCGCCGGTGGCGACCGAACCAGCGTACCAGCGCATATCGGCGTCAAGAAACGGCCCGAGGACGACGGCCAACAGCAGCGCGGCCGCGAACGCCGCCCAGGACACCTGCATCGACCGCTTGACGCCCAGGCGATGAGCGAGGCCGCGCACGCCGTTCGCGGCGTCGGCCTCGATATCCGGCAGGGTGTTCGCGAGGTGCAACGTGACGCCGATGAGCGCGCCGAGCGGGAGGAGCCACCACAACACAGGCTCCGCGCGGTCGAGGCTGACGTACACCCAGAGCGGGAGGGTGGGGATGGCGACCGCGAACGGCAGCGCGCTGAGCATGGTGCACTTCAGCCGCGCGTCGTACGCGAGCCCGGAGGCCGTGCCCAGCGCCGCCAGTCCGAGGCCGGCCGGTCCGAGCGTCGCGGCGAGCGCCACCGATGCGGCGACGAACGCTGCCGCCATCGCGATCGCCTGCGGCTGCGTAACGAGGCCTGCCGCCAGCGGCTTCCACGGCTTCGTGCGGGCATCGAGGTCGCGGTCGAACAGGTCGTTGGCGACGCCGATGGCGCACTGCGCGAACAGCATCACCAGCAGCATGCGGGTCAAGACAGCGGCGCCGGGTGGCCCGTCGGCGGCGACGAAGGCGAGGCCGACGGTGGCGGCGACGTTGAGGAGCGTGGGGAAGGGATGGACGATGCGGGCGGCGCGGACGAAGGCGGGGACACGCGGACGCGCCGGGTGGCCTGCGAGCCGGGCGGCGGTGGACATGCTGCGCCTCCTGCGTGCCCTCTCGGCGGCATCATACTGCGGCGGCGAGGCGGCGAGGCGGCGAGGCGGCTGTCACATCGACGTTACAGGTGGGGGCGAAGATGACAGGAGGCCGTTTAGGGTATTGACAGCCTCGAAGGTTCCGCAATATCGTAGATCTGTCCCGAGAAATCGGGGGCATGAGCAAGCTCCAGTTCAAAGAGGGAGGTGTGTTCATGAACAACCGCATCCGCTGGGGTGTATGGCAGGTCGACTGAGTAGCCCTGCTGCAGCGGCAGACAGGGCGCGCCAGCGACGCAGGCGCCAACACAAATGATCGGCTCGGGACGCCCTGATGGCGATTGATCCCAGTCCGTATGGGGGTTACCCAATCTGGCGCCTGTCTGGATGCAGACCTAGACGCAACACGAAAGGCTTTCCTATAGTGGGAAGCCTTTTGGTTTGCCTATGAGCAACGAGCCGCTGAGCGGCCAGTCCAACCTGTGGCTAGCAGATACGCTGTGGCGGCTTGGCGCCGTGCAGTTCGGCGACTTCACCCTCGGCCGGACGACGGTCCACTCGCCCATGTACGTCAATCTGCGGCTGCTCATCGCCCACCCAACGGCGCTGAGCCGAGCCGCGCAGATCCTCCTGAACGAGGTCACCACGCTCCAGTCGATGCGGCACCCGCAGATCGACCCGTTTGACGTGGTGTGCGGCGTGCCCTTCGGCGGGCTGCTGGTGGCGGAGGCGTTCTCGCTGGCGGCGAAGGTGCCACTCGTCTACCTGCACCCCCGCAAGGACGACCTCGACTCAGACGTGGAGGGGATCTACCACCCCAGCCAGACCGCGCTGATCATGGACGACCTGATCACCGGTGGCGGCAGCATTAATCTGACAGCGAACCGGCTCCGTGACGAGGGGCTGTTCGTGCGCGACGCCGTCGTGCTGTTCGACCGCCAGTCGGGCGGCACCAGGAGCCTGACGCAGAACGGGATCCGGGTCGTGTCGCTGCTGACGTTCGAGGTGCTGCTGACCTACCTGCACTCGACCGGCAAGATCAGCGACGACTGGTACAGAAAGAGCATGGGCTTCTTCGAAGCGACGCGTCACCTGGAGCCGGAGGAGTAGCGGGGCCTACAGCAGGCGGCGAATCGGCTTCCGGCCGGGGCGCGGGTCGTAGTTGCTCTTGAACATCTCGAGCTTGTCGCGCTCGATAAGGTACTTGCCCGCGAAGAGGACCGCGGGCACCTTCTTCTGTTTAATGAGACGACGTAACGACTGCGGGTGGATGCCCAGGAGGCGCGCGGCTTCCACGAGGTCGAGGTAGTTCTCGAAGGGGCTGGTAACCATCCGCCGGGCCGATACTAAGACGCTATATCAGATGAGTGATTGTAGCAGTCCCGCTCGGACGCCGGTAGGCGTTTATGTCTAGTCCTTCGCGCGGAGCGGCCACCGGCGGCGCTTTGGCGGCGGCGACTCGGCGGTCTTCGGTTGGTCGGCGGTCCTCTGCTGACCCTCCATCGCCCGCCGCACGGCGCGCTCCATCCGGCGCTGCAACATCATCATCGATTCGGCCAGGTCCAGCGCAGCTTCGGGGTCGCGCGTGAGCGGCGGAAACAGCGACTCCGCGACCTCCGTCCAGCGCTCGACGGTACTGGGCGCGCCTACGCGCATGTGGTAGACGCGAAGCTCGGTGAGGCACCCTTTAAGAGCGGAAAGCAGCCGGCCGTACTGCCAGTCGTCCAGCTCTATGACAGCGGCGTCAGATTCGAGGTCGTTACCCAGCGCCAGCTTCACCTCGCGCAGGCCGTGCTCGACGGGAAGCCGGGTCGCGGCGTCCAGCTCGGAGCCGGGGCGGCCCAGGTGGTAGACGAGCGCCAGGTACACCAGCCGTGGCTCATCGTGGGTCAGCTTCAGGGCGATGCTCATCGCCCGCAGTGTAACGCCGGAGGCCAGGCGCGGAGCACGCGGACGCCCCGGTTGCCCGGGGCGTCCGTCAGATTCGAACTGGAGGGCGAGCGCGGCGCGGCGCGCTTACTTGTGCTTGCGCTGCCAGCGCGTCTTCTTCAGCATCTTGCGGTGCTTGTGCTTGCGCATCTTCTTGCGCCGCTTCTTCACCACCGAGCTCATGCGCGTCCTCCTCTCACCCGACATCTGCGCTGCGACGCTCGCACGTCCCGGCACCGCAGTAGAGCACTCATCCATACCGCCGCGTTTGCGGGGCAGCGGAGAGTATAGCGGAGGCGGGGCGGAGGGACGAGGATCTCGCGGGCGGCGAGCGATTTGCTTCCTTGCATCGTGAAGGCTGTGTTAGACTCAACCCGAAGCCGGACCGATCGAGGCGGAGGCCGCGGCCTCATCCGACATCGGGCGGCTCATTTTGTCACAGGAGGACGCATCGCGTTGACGGAAATAAGTAGTGGCGGCGTCGAGACGGAAGTCAAAGACGACGACGCCTTCAGCATGCAGGACTGGTTGGACTCCGGCACGGACTTCAAGAGCCTCCGCCGCGGCGAAGTGCTGGAGGGGACCATCATGGGGATCCAGCGCGATGGCGTCATCGTGGACGTTGGCTCGAAGTCAGAGGGTGTCATCCCGCTGAACGAGATGCACTCGATGGGCGCGGATCCGACGAGCAAGATCAACGTCGGCGACAAGATCCTGGTCTTCGTTATGCAGCCGGAAAACGAAGACGGCCAGGTGTTCCTTTCTGTCGACCGGGCGCGCGGCGAACGCGGCTGGCGCGTGCTGCAACAGCGGTTCGACGAGCAAGAGGCGTTCGAGGCCGAAGTCACCGGCTACAACAAGGGCGGCCTGCTGGTGAACGTCGAAGGCGTGAGCGCGTTCGTGCCGCTGTCGCAGGTCGTCGGCGTGCGGCCGGAGCAGGAGGGCGAGGGCGGGCTCGCATCAGCCGTCGGCAAAGCGCTGCGGCTGAAAGTGATCGAGATCAACCGGCGGCGCAACCGCGTGATCCTGTCGGAGCGCGCGGCGCTGCAAGAGTGGCGATCGCAGCAGAAGGACCGGCTGCTGGCCGAGCTGAAGGAAGGCGAGATCCGCAAGGGCCGCGTCTCCAGCGTGCGCAGTTTTGGCGTGTTCATCGACCTGGGCGGTGCTGACGGACTGGCGCACCTGAGCGAAGTCTCGTGGGACCGCAACAAGTCGCCGGAAGAGATGTACAAGATCGGCGACGAGGTCGAAGTCTACGTGATGAAGGTCGACGCGGAGACGAAGAAGATCGCGCTCTCGCTGCGCCGCGCGCAGCCGGAGGAGTGGGATCTGATCGTCGACAAGTACCAGGTGGGCCGCGTGGTGCCGGGCATGGTCACCAAGCTGGTGACGTTCGGCGCGTTCGCACGCATCGAGGGGCCGGTCGAGGGCCTGATCCACGTGTCCGAGTTGGTCGACCGGCGGATCGCCCATCCGAAAGAGGTGGTGCGCGAGGGCGACCTCCTGCCGCTCAAGATCGTGCGCATCGAGCGCGACCGGCACCGGCTGGGCCTGAGCCTGCGCGAGGCGCGCGACGAAGGTACGAAGACAGGCTTCGTGTTCACCGACGGCGGCGAGGTCATCGGCGTACCCGACGACGTGAAGAAGGAGTTCGAGGAGCGCGAGGGCCTCACGGTCAACGCGTACGAGGCGCCGCCTCCGCCGCCGCCGTCCGAGGCGAAAGCGGAGGGCGATGAGCCAGCCGCGGTTGCGGCAGCCGCACCGCCGGCCGCGCGCGCAGCGGAGCCCGAGCCACCGTCCGCGATGGCGCAGGCGTTCGCGGCTGCGGGATTGGGGTCGGCATCGGACATTGGCGTCGCAAGCGAGGCCGCGGAAGAGAAGAAGGCCGAGGCCGCGGTCGAGCCTGTAGTCGAGGCCGCGGTGGAGCCGGTGGTCGCGGCTGAGGTCGAGGTGGCGATATCCGAAGACGCGGTGAGCGCGCCATCTGCGGAAGACACGCCGGTCACGGCCGAGGATGAAACGGAATCGTAAACAAACGCGTGCGCGCACGCGTTATGGCACCACAAGCGTTCACTTCGTCGTGTTTCGTGCGTTGTAATCAGTGTGGATCCGGGCCTCAGGACGGCCCGTGCAGAAGATCAGGGGGATTGCCGCTCGAGTCGCAACGACGCGCACCCGACGACAGTAACAACCGGGCCCCATGCGTGTGAAAACGCAGGGGCCCGACTGGACTTCGAAGCCCGCGTTGTGCTACATTGGTTATACAAAGTTAGCATTTAGGCTGGAGCGCTATGATGGCAGACAGATTCGATAAATTCACAGAGCGCGCCCGCCGGGTCCTGACCTTGGCCCAGGAAGAGGCCCAGCGCTTCAACCACAACTACATCGGCACGGAGCACCTGCTCCTCGGTCTCGTCCGCGAGGGTGACGGCGTCGCCGCGAAGGTGCTCGCCAACCTGGGGGTCGAACTCAACAAGGTCCGCTCCGCCGTGGAGTTCATCATCGGCCGCGGGGACCGCGCGGTCCTGGGCGAGATCGGCCTCACGCCGCGCGCCAAGAAGGTCATCGAGCTGGCCGTCGACGAGGCGCGCCGGCTGAACCACCACTACATCGGCACGGAGCACCTGCTCCTCGGCCTCGTGCGCGAGGGCGAAGGCATCGCCGCCGGCGTGCTGGAGAGCCTGGGTGTGAACCTGGAGCGGGTGCGCGCGGAGACTACGCGCATCCTTTCGCAGAGCATGCCGCAGGGTGCGGGCGCCGGCGCAGGTGCGCGCTCATCGACGCGCACGCCGACCGTCGACCAGCTCGGCATGGACCTGACGCAGGCCGCGCGCGCGGGCAAGCTCGACCCCGTCATCGGGCGCTCGAAGGAGATCGAGCGCGTCGTGCAGATCCTCTCACGGCGCACGAAGAACAACCCGGTACTCATCGGCGAGCCCGGCGTCGGCAAGACGGCGATCGCGGAGGGACTGGCGCACCGCATCGTGTCGGGCGACGTGCCGGAGACGCTCTCCGGCAAGCGGCTGCTGACGCTGGACATCGGCTCGCTCGTAGCGGGCACAAAGTACCGCGGCGAGTTCGAAGAGCGCCTGAAGAAGGTCATCGAGGAGATCAAGGGCAGCGGCAATTGCGTGCTCTTCATCGACGAGTTGCACATGCTCGTGGGCGCGGGCGCGGCCGAGGGTGCAGTCGACGCGGCGAACATCCTGAAGCCGTCGCTGGCGCGCGGCGAGCTGCAGTGCATCGGTGCGACGACGCTGGACGAGTACCGCAAGCACATCGAGCGGGACGCAGCGCTGGAGCGCCGGTTCCAGCCGATCGTCGTCGAAGAGCCGAGCATCGAAGAGACTATCGAGATCCTGAAGGGGATCAAGGGCAACTACGAGGAGCACCACAAGCTCACGATCAGCGACGAGGCGCTGCAGGTCGCGGCCGAGCTGGCCGCGCGCTACGTCTCCGACCGCTTCCTGCCCGACAAGGCGATCGACCTGATCGACGAGGCCTCCAGCCGCGTGCGCATCAAGCGCTCGGCGACGCCGCCGTCGTTGAAGGAGGCCGCGCGCGGGCTTGAGTCTCTGCGGCGCGAGAAGGATGCGGCGATCTCGTCGCAACAGTACGAGTACGCGGCCGAGCTTCGCGACCGCGAGGTGAAGCTGCAGGAGAAGATCGAGTCGCTGGAGCAGGGCATCGAGGTGGAGCGCGAGGGCGACAAGCCGGTCGTGACCGAGGACGACATCGCCGAGGTGGTGAGCATGTGGACGGGCATCCCCGTCGCGCGCATCGCCAGCGAGGAGTCGCAGCGGCTGCTCCAGATGGAGGAGGCGCTGCACGGGCGGGTCATCGGCCAGGACGAGGCGATCGTCGCGATCGCGAAGTCGGTGCGGCGCAGCCGTGCCGGCCTGAAGGACCCGAAGCGCCCGATTGGCGTGTTCATGTTCCTGGGCCCGACCGGCGTGGGGAAGACGTACCTGCCACGCGTGCTGGCGGAGTTCATGTTCGGCAGCGAAGACAACATGATCAAGCTGGACATGAGCGAGTTCATGGAGAAGCACAACGTCTCGCGGCTGGTCGGCGCGCCTCCCGGATACATCGGGTACGACGACGGCGGGCAGCTAACTGACACGGTGCGGCGGAAGTCGTACTGCCTGATCCTGCTGGATGAGATCGAGAAGGCGCACCCGGACGTGTTCAACATGCTGCTGCAGATCTTCGACGACGGCCACCTGACCGACGCGAAGGGGCGCAAGGTGGACTTCCGGAACACGATCATCATCATGACGAGCAACGTGGGGTCGGACCTGATCCGCAAGGAGTCGGGGCTGGGCTTCAACGTGAAGAAGGACGAGGCCAAGACGGCCGAGGACCTGTACGTGAAGATGAAGGACAAGGTGACGGAGGAGTTGAAGCGCGTCTTCCGGCCGGAGTTCCTGAACCGCATCGACAGCCAGGTGGTGTTCCACACGCTGAGCAAGGAACACATCCGGAGAATCGTGGACCTGCAGCTCCGCGAGCTGGACAAGCAACTGCTGCTGAAGGGGATCTCGCTGGAGATGACGGACGGGGCGAAGGACTGGCTGGGCGAGAAGGGGTACGACGTCGTGTTCGGCGCGCGGCCGCTGCGGCGGGTGATCCAGAACGAGCTGGAGGACCGGCTTTCGGAGGCGCTGCTGCAGGAGCGGTTCAACCCCGGCGACACGGTCATCATCGACGTGCAGGGGGAGGACCTGGTGATGGACAAGAAGGCGCCGGAGCCGGCGCTGGCGTAGGAGCGAGCGGATCCGAGAACCAAAGCCCCGTTCGTGGAACGGGGCTTTCCCTTTGCCCCCCCCGCGGCATATACTGACCAGTCTGTGTGTTGTAACAAGACGAAGCGAAATTGTGATGGATACGATACGTGAAGAATTGACGCCGCGAGAGCTGGAAATCCTCCGGCTAGTTGCGACGGGGCTCTCGGACAAGGTCATTGCGAAGCAGCTCGGCATCGCGCGTTCCACCGTCAGCAACCACGTCTCCGTGCTGCTGATCAAATTGCGCGCGCGAAATCGCGCTGGCGCGGTCCGCTGCGGATTCGAGGTAGGTCTGTTGCCCGTGACCGGTACAAATCCCTAGGCATTTCTGCTCTATCCATCTTTATCGACACACCGGATACTCTCGATAAAGTATTTGGTCGGGGGTCTTCAATGCGTATTCGTCTCTTACTCTGGTCCTTCGCGATCGCGGTCGCCACCCTCCTGCCCGTCCTGAGCTACCCTGTCCGCGCTGATCACAAGAACAATGGCCACAGCGGCATGCTGTATGCGCCCGTCGATCAGTATGAAATGAACTCACGGACCGTCAATGGACAGACGACTTACCTGAGGCTCATTACGTACAACAGCGGATGGTCCCTGAATCTCTCATACGCTGTCAGCGGTTGGAACTCGGGCATCTCCTCGATTTCGGGCTTCAACGTCTTCACGTTCGACAATGCAGCGACCCCTTTCGTGGAGGTGAAGGCCGCCATAAGCTCCAACGAGGCGAACGACTGTCCCAACGATAATTCACACGGGTGCGTCCTATTCTGGCCAGGTCCCTCAGCGCGCATTTACATGTATGGCCCCTACATGACGCAGACCTATCACGGGCGCT
This sequence comes from uncultured Dehalococcoidia bacterium, assembly GCA_964371355.1. Taxonomy (GTDB): domain Bacteria; phylum Chloroflexota; class Dehalococcoidia; order DSTF01; family JACRBR01; genus JACRBR01. The sequence goes on along the minus strand of CAYJMG010000012.1, from coordinate 89,474 downwards.
CAGACCTGATGCATGAAATGGGACATGTGCTCATGCATGCCAACGAGCACTATGAGGGGTTCGGCGGATACAACTGCACCAGCATCATGGGACATTCCTCCATCGAGAATGAAGGCAGCGTTGGCCATTGCAACACCGGCGTTGGCAGCGACGTACTGGTTACCATCCAGAACCACGATCGCACCGATTATCTGGACATCTACGGCGTTGAGGACGCACCCAACGCGACATACGTACAAATGAGCGGATCCGGAACGCTCGTACACTACTTCGAGGGTGGCTACTTCGGGGGAAATGGAAAGACTCTGCACCAGGAACTCTACAACTGGATAGACCGGTCTACGTCGGGAGTAAGCGGCAGTTATTCGTCCTACCAGTCCCCCGGGCGCAAGGTCGACGACCAGGACGACACCACGCCCGAAAGTGACTCGTACAACGCCGTTCCTGGCAGCGGGAATGAGTGGTGCTTCAAGCGCCGAGGTCGGGCCGGCGGAATCGGCTCGAGCCAGCCCAACTACTGGGGCCCGTTCTCTAAGGCTTACTGTATACGGCAATCATACGGCGGTTCTGGAGTGTTTGTCGCGAGCAATCGCAACGACTACGTGGGCTTCCGTGTCTGGAACCACTCGGGTGCCCAGATAAACAACGTAGCGCTCCTGCTGGACAATGGGGTCACACACGTCTGCGACCTACCCAACCTGGCGAACGGTGCATCTGCCGCCTGCCTTTCCAGTCCCAGTACTGGCACTGGCTTCGTACGCCTCTGGTACAACTGGACGGAACACGGCCCAATCGGCTACGACGCTCGCTGAGAGGAGACACAGATGAGAAGGTCATTCGTTGCTGCCTTAATCGTGGCCGGTTCAATTGCCTTAGCCTCTAGCACGGTCGGAGCTCAGACACCGGAGGAGGACGGGGGTACATCAACTCCGTCCACGAGTCTCTCGCCCACTCCTTCGCTGCCCACTCCTTCTCCGACTCTGCCGACGATGGAACCCACCGCCGCTCCCGCCGTAGGAGCGACACTCACAGGCAGGATCGTCGAGGATCTTGATTCAGATCGCTTGCCGGATGACGCCGACGGGATCCCATCGCAGAGCGTGATGTACCTCACGCCGTGGTCAAGGACTGATGCTGCGGTTGGGTTGCTAACCGAGAATGGCCGATTCACCTTCTCGAACATACCCGAAGGGGATTACACACTGAGGATCTATTGGCCGGCGGGATTCGCGAGCCCGGAGGCAGCTTCTGATCTTCCGCACATCCTGCGGGCAGTGTTCCATGTAAACACGGATGGCACGATTTCCGCTCCTCCTGTCCTGCCCAAGACCTGGCCCGGAAGGACAGATGAGCCGTTCGATCCAGCTCAGGACCGCACAATCATCGGCGCAATTCCGGACCCGATACTCGTGAACCGAAAGGACCCGAACGTGCTTGCAACTGTGCCGGATGCCGGGGCGGACACCATCGCTTTGGGTAGTGGCTCCATCGATGTGAGTGTAGCGCTGGGCGGGACCACACTCGCTCTCCCGAGCACGGGCGAAGGACAGACAGCCGGTTCGCGGGGTTGGATGGCGTTTCTCGGAATTGGCGGAGTCGGCTTACTTGTGGTGCTCTGGTTCGTCAGACGTCGAATCCAGCCTCGGACTTAGACCCTCCGGCCTTGTCCCGCCCTGTGGTTATGGAGGTCATCCGGTTAACCTTCGGGCAGTAGTTGATGCCTGAGGGAGGGGTGCCATGGCAGTACGGGGGTATGTTCTCATCGAGGCTGAGGTGGGCAAGGCGAAGGCCGTCGGCGAGTCCATCAAGAAGATGACGCACGGAGACGCGCGGGTGACGGCCGTGGATACGGTGACGGGGCCGTTCGACGTGATCGTGCAGCTGGAGGCGGACGACCTGGACAAGCTCGGTAACGCGATCACGGAGGGGATCCAGCGCGCGGAGGGCGTGCAGCGGACTACTACGTGCCTGGCGGTGAAACTCGGCTGAGCGAGTGGCTCAGTGTGTCAGTGGCTCAGTGGCTCAGTGTGTCAGTGCGTCAGTTTTCGTTGAGGGGCATGCTGGACTGAACTCCGCGGGTACTGGTGCGGAATGCGGACTTTCAAGGCGATGACGCGCTGTGGGCACGCGTTGAAAAGCGCCGGCTACTCTCTCAGCTCGAAGGTGAAGCTGTCGTTCTGGTATGCCAGCAGCTCGTGGGCGGCGTCGGCCGAGAACCAGGCGCGCTGATTCTTGCCGTCGGCGGAGATCTGGACGAGCCACGCGTCGCGGTCGCCGATGGGCGTATCCGTCGTGCGGTGGATGACCTCGATGCGGACGGTCTGCGTGCGGCGCGTACCGGTGAGCACCGTGGTGTAGTTCTCCAGGAATCCCTCTTCGAAGCGGATGGTCCGCCAGAGGAACAGCGACGTGTCGTTGTCGTAGGCATGATCGTCCGGCAGGCACAGAGGCGCGCGGCGTGGCACCGACGGCGTCGTCTCGTCGGGCGGGTCGAACTCCTGCTCCTCGATGCGCACCACCAGCCCGCTGTCGCAGTCGTCCGACGCCTCGTAGGTCGCGGCCGCCACGTTGCGCTGGTCTTCGTCGGTGATGGAGCGCGTGGCGCTGATGGGCTTCAGCGTCGCCGCGTCGACTACGACCGACGCTTCGTCGACGTTGCCCTTGTCGTCGCTGGAGTGCTGGGTGAGGACGAAGGTCTCGCCCTGCCGTTCGACCGAGAGGGTCGTCTCACCTACGACCTTGTCGTCGTCCCTCAGCGTGTACGTGAGCGTCTCCGGCGCCGTCCACGGGATCGCCGAGACGATGTCGACCGTCTTCGGCTTCTCCAGCGTCGAGCAGGCGGCGGCGGACACGAGACAGCAGGCAACAGACAACAGCGTGGCTAAGCGCTTCATGCGGGTGTCATCGCGGCGTGGCGCGCGCGCTCCAGCGTCTCATCGATGTCCGCGCGCTCGATGCCGTAGTGCGTGACCATGCGGATGCGGCCGGGCCCGGGCATCGTGCACAGGACACCCGCTCGCTTGAGCGCCCGCGCGAAACCGACCGCGGCCTCCATGCGGAAGATGACGATGTTCGTCTCGATCGTTTCCGGATCGAGGTCCACGGCGGGCAGCTCTGCCAGCCCGCGGGCCAGCACCTTCGCGTTTTCGTGATCCTCGGCCAGCCGGGCGACCATATGGTCGAGCGCGTACACGCCGGCCGCGGCGATGATGCCGGCCTGGCGCATGCCGCCACCCAGCATCTTCCGCATCTTGCGCGCGCGGGCGATGAATGCGCCGTCGCCGCAGAGCGCCGAGCCCACCGGCGCGCCCAGCCCTTTCGAGAGGCAGAAGCCGATCGAGTCCGCCGGCTCCGCCAGATCGGCGACGCTGACCCCGGCCGCCAGCGCGGCGTTGAAGATGCGCGCGCCGTCGATGTGGACGCGAGCGCCGTGCCGATGCGCGATGTCCGCCAGCTCGCCCGTCTCCTCGGCGGTGATCACGGCGCCACTGCAACGGTTGTGGGTGTTCTCGATGCAAAGCAGGGCCGTCGTCGGGTGGTGTACGTTCTCGCCACGGACGAGGGACTCCACTTCGGCCGGGTCGAGGCGCCCGCGGGGGTCGTTTTGGGCGACACGAAGCTGTACGCCCGCCACGCCGGCCGCGCCCGCCACCTCGTACTGGATGATGTGCGACTGATCGCCGACGATCGCCTCGCTGCCGCGCGTTTCGCAGTGCGACATGATGGCCACCAGGTTGCTCATGGTGCCGCTGGCGACGAAGACCGCCGCTTCCTTGCCGGCGACCGCGGCCGACATCTCCTCCAGCCGGCGCACGGTCGGGTCCTCGCCGAACACGTCATCGCCGACGGCGGCCTCGGCCATCGCCCGCCGCATCTCCGGCGAGGGGACGGTGACGGTATCGCTGCGCAGGTCGATCGCGCGCGGCTCACTCATCGGCGACCGTCCCCACGGGCCACACCGTCTGGAAGCCCTCGGCGCCGCGGACGGCGTTCACTTCGACCCTGCGCTCCTCGTCGAGGAGCTGGTGGTACGCCTCTTCGCACTGGGCGGCTGCGTCACCTGAGCCGCAGCCAGCGATGCGTCGCACGATCTGGTCCCACACGCCGGACTCGCCAAGCGCACGCGCGTGCCGGGGCCAGTGGAAGGTCACGACGCGCTCCGGCACTCGGAAGCGCGGGCGCAGCATCTTGATCGCACGGAAGCGTTCCTCGGCGGACTTGGCCGGCGGGACGACCTTGATCACGGGGCCGGCGTGTTCGTTCGAGCGGGTATCGATGAGGAGCCTGCGGTCGGTGACCGAGAACCGGATGACGAGCACCTCGGCGCCGTCGACGACGCGCCGCACCTCGTCCAGGTCGATGCCATAATCCACGCTCACGAGGGTCAGTGTAGATTCGGCCCCGGGGCCGGACAAGCGAACGTGTGCCCTCGTCCGGCCGCCCTCGTGTTGACGGCTGTGGATGGCTGGTGCAATGTTGCTGCTAATCATCCCGCGGGCGGTGTCCGGCACTCCGTGTCCTGCGAGCAGTGCCGCGCCTCCCTCGCGGCGGGCGACCCCGACCCAACCTAAGACGTCGGGCTGCTGGCGCGGGACGGCCCGAAAGACTGGGGCTGCGTGGTCGACGGGATCAACACCACAGCGCCACGCACGGTCTTCCTCGATGCGAACGTGACGATCGCCGGCGAGACGCAGGAGCACACGCTGCGCTTCGCGCTCGAGGACTCCGGCGCGCTGGCGGGGTTCCGGACTGCGGGACGCCGCTACAGCAGTAGGCGACACCGCGCGCGTGCTCGGGAGGGTCAGGCGCGCTTCTTCTTGGTGACCTTGCTGGCCTTGGTGGCCGCCTGCTTCTTCGCGGCGGCGGCCGGACGCTCGCGCGGGACGTACAGCAGGGTGCCGCGGCACCTCGGCGTCCCGCAGCGGCAGGCGTACATCTTCCGCAGCTTCCGGGTCACCTTTTCCCCGTCCATCGACAGCTTGTAGTCGTAGCACAGCTCCTCGCCCGGCTGGATGTTGCGCCGAGCTTCGATGTAGACGCGCTTGCCGTCGATGTACGACCGGCAGTTCCCCAGGCAGGCGTGGTTGATGAAGCGTGCATCGCTGCCGCGCCGGGTGGCGTCGATGACGGTCTTCTTGTCGACGGTGAACAGCATCGTGTGGGTGTCGTCCTCCGCCTTCTTCTCCTCGCGGCGGTCTGCCTCGTCCCATGAGATGCGCTCACCCGTGTACTCGATGATGCGCGTCCCGCGCTCGATGAGCCGCGTCGCGAACACGCCACGCCCGTGGATGGGCGACTGCTGTACTTCGATCATCCTGCGTGCCAACGACGACCTCCATGTACCAAGATCATCTTCCGCGATCACCTCGCGCCAATGATGATAGACAACCGCGCGCGTGAGCGGAACGCCGGCGTTGTTACGGTCCCGCGCCGGTCCGCGCCGGACAAGCGGACGGCCGGTCGCGCGACCGGCCGTCCGTCACGTGTGCGCCCGGATCTACAGCGCGCTCTTGTAGATCGCCGCCAGATCTTCCGCCGTGGCCGCCCGCGGCGCGGCGATGAAGATGCCCTGAGACTTCTGCGCGTCATCGACGAACTGCGCCACGTCCGACTCCTTCATGCCGACGCTGGGGTCGCTCAGTTTCGACGGGATCTTGATCTCGTCGCGGAGGGCGCGCACGTGGACGACGACCTCCTTCGCGGCCTGCCTGGCCTCCATGCCGACGGCGTTGATGCCCATGAGCGGGGCTATCTCGAGGAGCTGGGGGGCCAGGAACTCGTTGTGGTACTCCAGCACCTGCGAGAGCAGGATGGCGTTCGCAACGCCGTGCGCCGTGCCGAGGCGGCCGCTGACGACGTGCGAGAGGCCGTGTACCTGGCCGAGGCCCTGGGACATCGACTGGCCGGCGATGTCCGCCGCGTACAGCATGTGCCGCAGCGCGCCCGGCCGGTCGGGGCCGTTCACGGCCTGGCGCAGGTTCATGCTGATCTGCTGGATGGCGCGCGTCGCGAACATCCGCGTGAACGGCGTGTTCCCCGGGTTGACGTACGCCTCGATCGCGTGCGTCAACGCGTCCATGCCGGTCGCCGCCGTGATGGGCGCCGGCATCTTCGCCACGAGGTTCGGATCCAGGATGGCGATGTCCGGCGTGCAGTTCAGCAGCAGGTGCTTGTAGTGGGTCTCGGGGTCCGTGATCACGGCGGCGGGGGAGATCTCGCTGCCGGTGCCGCAGGTGGTGGGGATGGCGAACAGCGGCGTGCGCTGGTTCGGGAACGGCACCGTGCCCGCGCCGAAGAGGTACATCTTCGCCGTCTCGCCGCCCATCGCGGCCGTCACCGCCACGCCCTTCGCTGCGTCGATGGCGCTGCCGCCGCCGACGCCCACCACGAAGTCGGCGCCGCTGTCCTTCATCGCCTGCACGCCGCCGTCGACCTCGGGCACGGTCGGGTTCGGCGTCACGTTGTCGTAGGTGGTGTGCGCGACGCCCTGCTCGTCCAGCGAGGCGAGGATCGAGTCGAGGATCCCCGCGGCCTTGATCCCGGGGTCGGTGACGACGAGCGCGTGCTTGTATCCCTTCGCCTTCGCACGCTGGCCCAGCTCGGCGATGCAGCCGTCGCCGAACACGGTCTCGACGGACAGCGCGAATGATGGCATAACCCCTCCTGAATGTACGTTATGTGGAATCGCGCACGGCCGACTGGCCACGGCACCGGGACACTATGGATCGCCCTCCGGCTTCGGGCAATCGCCGCACGATTGCTTCGGGCAATCGCCGCACGATTGCTTCGGGCAATCGCCGCACGATGGCTTCGGGCAATCGCGAGGCCCTTCTATCCCCTGTTACCATGACGCCAAGCATGGAATCGTATGATGTAGGTCGATCACCTTGGTGGCACGGAGCGAAGCTGAAGCTCCGCCGCTGCTGGGGCCTTCGAGATGGCGGATCGTTCAACGGTAGGACAGCGGCCTTTGGAGCCGCGAATCTAGGTTCGAATCCTAGTCCGCCAACCACTCCCCACACCACGCCGGGCGAGCCACACTTCCTCTATGCGTCTCATTACGCTCATCGGCGGCGGCGCCCGGGCAACCGTCGCGCCCGAGGCCGGCGGCCGCCTGCTGCAGCTCGAGATCCACGACCGCGGCGTCCGCGTGCCGCTGCTGCTCTCGGGCGACCACCCCGACGCCCTGCTCGCCGACGCGCTGGCGTGGGGCTGCTACCCGATGGTCCCGTGGCCGGGACGCGTCGCGAACGCGCGGTTCACGTGGGGCGGCCGCGAGCACGCGCTGACGCCGAACGACGGGCCGCACGCGATCCACGGACTCGGCGTCTGGTCGGCGTGGGAGGTCGAGCGCGCGTCGCCGTCGAGCTGCCGGCTTGTGCTCGACCTCACGGGCACGTGGCCGTTCCCTGCCAGCGCCGTCCACGAGCTTACACTCGGGCCGGGCGCTCTCACGTTGCGGCTCGAGCTGCACGCCAGCGGCGACGCGGTGTTCCCGGCGGGCCTCGGCTGGCACCCGTGGTTCCGGCGCGAGGCCGTCCCCGGCGAAGAGCCCAGCCTGCGGGTCGACGCCGCCGAGACGTACGAGACGGCGCCCGACCTCATCCCGACCGGGCGCCTGCTGCCGGCCGGGGGCGACGCCGACCTCCGCGACGGTCCTCCGCTGGGCGGACGGCGGCTCGACCGCTGCTATCGCGGTGTACGGCTGCCCTCCATCGTCCGCTGGGGCGCACTCGAACTCGAAATCGGCGGCACGGCAAACATGACGCACGCCGTCGTCTACACGCCCAGGCGCGGCTTCTGCATCGAGCCCCAGACGTGCGCGCCGGACGCCTTCAACCTGGCCGCCCGGGGGGTCGAGGGCACGGGAATGGCCGTCGTCCGGCCCGGGGCGCCTCTCATTGCCGAGACGGTATGGCGCTGGCGGGGGGCCTGACCCTCAGGTTCGGGCCCGAAATGCCGATAGATCACATGACGGCCGAATTCGGCGGCGCGCTGCTTGTCAGGGTCGCGGCCGACGCTGCTGACGGCCTTATGCGTGGGGGAGCAAACGACCTCGCATCACCGCGAGGTCGTTTTCTGTGTCCTCCACGCCTGTCCCCTGTCCCCTATCCCCCTCAGAACGCGCCCTGCTTCTGCAGCCACGTCCAGAACGCCGCCGGGGCGGACATCGTGCTGAGGCGGCCCATCCGCACCAGCGCCCAGTCGTCGAACTTGTGCGATTCCTTGATCTCCTTCAGCGTTACCTGCTTCTTCGCGTGGCGCAGGTACTTGAAGTCGGCCACCCAGCTCCGATCGTCTTTCGGGTCCGGCCGCGGCGTGGATACCACCTCCGCCAGCCCTACGACCGTCTTCTCGCCGCCCGTGTGGTAGATGATGACGGTGTCGCCGGGCTTCATCGACTTGATCGCATTCACCGCGGCGGGGTTCCGGACGCCGTCCCACTCGGTCTGCTTGTCGCGCTTCAGATCCTCGATCGAGTACGTGTCGGGGTCGGTCTTCGCCAGAAAGTACGCCATCGTTGCCTCCTGCTTTGTGGCGCCGAAGGCGCGGCGCCGCTCCGCCGACTATAGTATCCCGGCAGCCGGAATCCGCCACTTTGGAGTTGCGGGCGACCCGATCTCCGATGCTCGCGCGATAGGAGGCCATCATGGCGCACGCTGGCGAAACACGCGTGGCAGAGGGCGCCGCCGATCTCCTGGACAGAGTCCGGGGCTACGCTCTCCCGGCATCGGCCCGTGGACGCGGGACGTGGATACGGCAGCGCGGCACCCTGCTTCGCGGCAAGCGCTGGCTCCGCTTCCAGGCCGAGCAGAGGTTTGATGCCGTGGACATCGGCTTCGATTGGAAGGCCCAGGTCCGCATGGGACCGGTTGCCCTGACGGTCAGAGACTCCTTCCGCAATGGTGAAGGCGGCCTCGAGATCCGTCTGTTGAGCATACGGCTGGCATCGTCCAGGGGAGAGCAGATGGCGCAAGCTCAAGTTCAGCGCTTTCTCGCGGAGCTGCCGTGGTGCCCAGTAGCGCTGGAGAATCCCCTGCTGCGGTGGTCGGCACCAAACTCGGAGGCTCTGGAGGTCAGCATGCCAGTCGGCCAGGAGAGCGCGACCGTCAGGCTCCTTGTTGACGGTGATGGCCGGGTGCGCCGTTCGGAGGCGACGCGGCAGCGTCAGGTCGGCAAGCGGTACGAACTGACAGAGTGGTTTGGGGAGTTCTCCGGCTACCAGGAGATGGGTGGCATGCGCCTGCCAACGCGGGCGGAAGTTGCCTGGGTGCTCCCCGACGGCGTTCAAGCCTACTGGCGTGGCGAAGTAGTTGCCGCCGGCATAACGCCGTGAAGGCTCCGATGACGCCACAGTGGCCATAGGCGTGGGATAATGGGTGGGATCCGAAGGCCTCGGGGGGCCGATCATGGCACACGCCGACGAGACGCAGGTCGCGCAGGGCTACGACGCCGTGTACGCGGGCATCCCCAACAGCCCGGCGTTCCAGCGTCTCTGGCGCACGCACTCGCTGGGCCCTGACTACCCGGCAGGCTTCGAGCACATCAGCTTTCTCACGCTGCCGGAACTGTCGTGGATGCGCCACCAGCTCGCGCTCGATGCCACCTCGACGCTGGTCGATCTCGCTTGCGGGATGGGAGGCCCGGGACTGTGGTTGGCGCGCGAGACCGGCGCGCGGCTCGTGGGCGTCGACCTGTCGTCCATCGCGCTCGGGCATGCTGGCCGGCGCGCCCGCGATCTCGGCCTCGACGGCGCCCGGTTCGTGCAGGGTTCGTTCGCCGACACAGGGCTCGACTCCGGTTCGGCCGACGCTGCGATGAGTGTCGATGCGTTGCAGTATGCCCCCGACAAGCGCGCGGCGCTTGAAGAGGCGGCACGCATCCTGCGACAGGGCGGCCGGCTGGTCTTCGCCTGCTTCGAGGTCGACCCGCAGCGCGTGGCCGGCGTCCCGGTGCTGGGAACCGACCCGGTGCCCGACTACGCGCCACTCCTCGCCGGCGCGGGGTTCCAGCTGCGCGAGTACATCGAGAGTGAGGGCTGGCGAGACCGCCTGACACGCACGTACCAGGCCGTCGTGGACGCACGCGAGCAGCTCACGTCGGAGATGGGCGAAGCGGCCACCCTCGCGCTCGTCCTCGAGACGCAGCTCACGCTGCAGCTCCAGCCGTACACGCGCCGGGTGCTCGTCTCCGCCGTGAGGGGATAGCGATCGGCCGTCGGGGCGGGCCCGCGCCGGACAAGCCACGGCAGACGGCGGGGTCAGGGTGGCGCGCGGCGAGAATGCTCGATTCCCCTATGCGCGGCACCCCTACGTTTTCCGACACAGCCTGTGATGCGAGGGCCTGCAACAGTTACTGGCGTCCGTCGCCGCGTGGGCGGGCGACCTGATCGACGCCCGTCGGTCGGCGTCCTGACGCTGGCCGCCGTCTGCTCGACGGGAGCGCTGCTGCTGTCGGCCTACGGCGACGATTGGCTCGCCGTCGCCGCCGCGACCGCCGCGTTCGCCGCCATCGCGTTCGAGATGCTGCGCATGGGGCCCTGGGAGCACGACCATACCGCCATCATCGGGAAGCTGTTCGCGCAGGCGCAGGCGGGGCGCCGGCTGGCGATCTACGACCGCGACACCGGCCTCTTCGCACACTGGTACATGTCGCTGAGGGGCCAGGAGGAGTGCGCGCGCGCCGCCCGATACGACCGCAAGCTGGGCCTGTTGATGGTCGAGCCCCGTGCCGCAACGGTCGCGGAGGAGTGGGCCATCAAGTCCGATATCGGCCGCTGGATGCAGACGGAGCTGCGCGCGACCGACATCGCGGGCTACCTGGGCAACAGCCGCTACGTCGTCCTGGCGCCCGAGGCCGACACCATTGCGATCGAGAAGCTCATCGCGCGGCTGCAAACGCGGGTCCCGCAGGTGGAGGTCGGCTTCACAGCCTTCCCTGACGACGGCGTCACGCTGCAGCAGCTCTGGCGCGGCGCGACGATGCGGCTCACCGATCCGGACGCGCAGGCGGCATAGCACTCGGAGCTCTTACCCCGCTTCCGCCGCCAACAGGGCTGCGCCGATGGCGCCGGCGTACCCCGGCGCCTCTACCGTCTCGACGGCCAGCCCGAACAGCCCCGCCATGTGCGCGATGGACTCGACGAGGCGCGGGTTGTTGTGGATGAAGCCGCCGCACAGCACCAGCCGGGTGACGTCCGCCATCCGAGCACGTCCCGCCGCGATCTGCGCGATGTTCTCGCCGTGCAGGTTCAGCAGGCCAGCCAGGAAGTCGTCTAGCGAACCTGCGCCCTTTCGTGCCAGGTGGGCGGCCGTCAGGTTGGGCCCGACGCGTCCTATGCCATCCGGGTACACGTCCGAGATCATCGTATCGACGTGCCGGCGATCGCCGCGCTCCGCCGAAGCGATCAGCTCGTCGTACGGCACGTGGGGCGCCACGCGGTAGGCGATGCCAGCGAAGGATCCGCCGCCCAACGGCGTGCCGCCGAGGTGGTTCACGGTCCCACCACGCACTGCCGCGAACGCGGTTCCCGTGCCCAACAGGCCCATGAGGAACTCCCCGGCCCCCAGCCGGCCCTCCGCCTGCAACAGCGCCCCGCAACCACGCGCTGCCGCCGCGATCTCCTGCACCGCCACGGCGCCATCGGCCAGCGAAATGTACGAGGCCCGCGCGCCCGTCACGCCCACGCGGGCGGCGCCCGCCCGCAAGGCATCCCAGCGCCCGGCGTCCACGGCGTCGGCAGCCGACGTCTCCTGCGCCCGCAGGTCGACGGCACCGTCGAGCGTGCCCGCCGTCTTCGTCATCGTGATGCCCGCGTCGATCCCGGTCACGCCCCCGGGCATCAAGCCCGCCAGCCGCAACGTCGCCGGCTGCAACGAATGTGCGTGCGGCTCCGTCATGCGTCCGCCTCGAGGAGCGCGCGCACAGCGTCCCGCGCGGCGGGCGCCAGGAACGCCTCCGGCACCGGTCCGTCGTGGTAGGTCAGGATCAGGCCGCCTATGCCGGCGGCGGCGTAGGCGCGCGCCATCTCCCTGGCCGCGGCGACGTCCGGTGGCGGCGTCGCCTGGCAGAAAAACGGGAACGCGCCGCCGCGGCCATACCGGTCGCGCAGGGAGGTGATCTTCTCGATGATCGGCGGAATGCGGTCGACGGGTACGTCGCCCAGGAGGAAGCCGTCCGCATACTTCGCCGCGCGCCGGAAGCCGGCATCCGTGAATCCGCCGCAGTAGATGGGCGGGCCGCCCGGCGTGGCCGGCTGGACGATGCCCACTGGTGGGATGTCGTAGTACTTTCCCTTGAAGCGCTGCTCGGGCGAGGTCCACAGATGCTTCATCGCCCGGATGTGCTCGTTCAGGCGCCCGCCACGGTCCTCGAACGGGACGCCGGTCGAGATGAACTCCTCCGCCACCCAGCCTGCGCCCGCACCCACGATCAGCCGCCCGCTCGAGAGCCGATCGAGCGTCGCGAGTTCCCGCGACATCAGCACCGGGTGGCGGAGTGCGATCTGGCTGACGCTGGTGCCGAGCTGTACGCGCTCCGTGACAGCCGCCACGAACGCCAGCCCGATCCAGGGGTCGACCATCGGCTGGTACGGGTGCGGCTTGTCCAGCGGGATCACCACCCGCTCGCTGAGCCACACCGAGTGGAACCCGAGCCGCTCCGCCTCCACCGCCGCGCTCTTCACGGACGGCTCGGTGGCGGGCAGAATCTTCACGCCAACGTGCATGGGCGACATTGTGCCAGCTTGTCGCCTTGTCGGCCTGTCAGCTTGTCAGCCCTTTGGCTTGCCAGCTTGTCAGCGGGCCAGCCGCAGGTCGACGGTCCGCAGCAACTCTCCTGCCATCCTCTGTCACCAACGTGCCCAAAGTGACATGCGGCGCTTGGTGTTCGTATCGTGCGGCTCGTATCGTGGCCCTGCCCGCCGACCGGCCCACCACCGCCACGCGGGACAGACAGCGAAGTCAGAAGACCGTGGATCCCTCGGGAGGGCCGGAATGCGCGGAACACGAAAACTACCGTTCAACGAAGCTAGAATGCGCACGTCCGAATCTGAGAAATGGGAACTTATCGAAGCCGCTATAACCGCCCCGGACGCCGGAAACCGAAAACTGCCGAGCAATGTCCCGCGTGCCAAGAATGCCGAGCAATGTCACCGCAGCACCCACAGAACCGAAAACTGCCGAGCAAAACCAACCGGGGGTGGAGTTGTGCCGCCAGGTTGAACGCTGACAGGCTGACAAGCCGACGGGCTGATACGCTGACGCGCTTCGCCAATTGACAGCCCATATCGCCGTCGGCGAAGCTGGTGAAAGGGCATGGCCGCGCGGGGGCGGTGCCCGAGGAGCGATTACGATGCCACGATCGATCTGGAAGGGGGCCATCAGCTTTGGGATGGTCACCATCCCCATCAAGCTGTACACGGCCACGGAGGAGAAGGACGTCTCCTTCAATCTGCTGCACAAGAAGGACGGGGTGCGCATCAAGCAGCAGCGCTACTGCCCCGAGGAGGAGGCGGTCGTCGAGTGGAACGACGTCGTCCGCGGCTACGAGATCGCGCCCGACCAGTACGTGATCATGGAGCCGGAAGACTTCGACAAGGTGCCCGTGGACACCACCCGCACGATCGAGATCACCGACTTCGTCCCCGACGAGCAGATCGACCCGATCTACTATCAGAAGACCTACTACCTGGAGCCCGACAAGGTGGGCGCCAAGCCGTTCGCGCTCCTGCGGGAGGTGCTGAAGGACAGCAAGCTGGTGGCGCTGGCGAAGGTGACGCTGCGGCAGAAGGAGCAGCTTTGCACCCTCCGCGTCTACAACAACGTCGTCGCGCTGGAGACGATGTTCTACGCCGACGAGATCCGCACGACGGAGGAGCTGGAGGCGCCGGAGGTCAGCATCAACGAGAAGGAGCTGGGCATGGCCCGCTCACTGGTCGAGATGCTGACGGGCGACTTCCAGCCGGAGAAGTACCACGACGCCTACCGCGAGGCGCTCCTCGAACTCATCGAGGCCAAGGCCGAGGGCGAGGAGATCAAGCGCCCGGCACCCGTCGCCAGCAAGATCACCGACCTCATGGAGGCGCTGCGGGCCAGTGTTGATGCCGCCCGCAAGGACCGGACGGGCGAGGCGCCGGCGGCGCGAGAGGAAGCGGAGGAGGCCGAGGAAGAGCCGGCCGCGAAGACAGCGCGGCGCGCGGTCGCCCGCAGGCGCGCAGGATGAGGCGTTCGTCGCTGGAGGACACAACCGTACACACGACCCCGGTGCCGAAGGCGCTCCTGGGTAACATGCCCGCGTCGATCGCGCCCATGCTGGCGGCCGAGGCCCCGGAGCCGTTCGACTCGCCTGAGCACATCTTCGAGTTGATGTGGGGCGGGATCCGCGCGATGGTCCACGTCAGCGACGGCGTCGCGCACGTGAAGGCGCGCAACGGCCGCGACCTGACTCCGTACTTCCCCGAGCTGCGTGTCATCGCGGAGCGCCTGGACGCGCGCGAGGCGATCCTGGACGGTGAGATCGTCGCCGCCGACGGCGAGGGGCACCCGGCTTTCGAGCTGCTGCGTCCCCGGCTGCATACGATGGCGACCGCCTTGACGGCAGAGCGCGGGCAAGTCGCGCAGCTCCCGGTGGAGTTCCGGCTGAAGAAACTGGCAGGCTCGCTGACGTACGTCGCGTTCGACATCCTGTGGCTCGACGGCCGTTCGCTGCTGGACCGGCCGCTGTGGCAGCGCAAGAACCGGCTGCACCAGGTCGTAACGCCGGGCCCCGAGTTCTCGCCGGTGGACTTCGTAGACAACGAGGGCGTGGCGTTCTTCGAGGCGGTGATCGAGCGCCGGCTGGAGGGCGTCGTTGCCAAACAGAAGGCCAGCCGTTACACGCCGCGCCGGCGTTCGAAGGACTGGCTCGAGGTGCGGGCGTTCCAGGCGGGGAACTTCGTCATCGGCGGCTACGCGATCGGCGGCACGCACCGGCGAGGGGAGCCCTTCAGCCAGCTCCTGCTGGGCGCGTACGACCAGGGCCGCTTTGAGTACGTTGGGGCAGTGTCGGGCGGCCTGACGGACAAGGAGGCGCGCGACCTCGTGGAGCTGCTTCATCCGTTGCACGCGGCCGCCTCGCCGTTCTTCGACCCGCCGCCGCTGCCGCGCCTGATCTACTGGACGCGGCCGGACGCGGTGTGCCGCGTGCGGTTCAGCGAGTGGTCGCCTGACGGCCACCTGCGCTTCCCGATCTTCAGCGCGCTGCGTCCTGACGTCGCCGCGTCGGAGTGTGTGGCCGGGTAACCCGCGCCCGACAGCCCCGACGAGCGGACGGAAGCGCGGCGAGCCGGCTGAAACGCATAAGGGCGCGGGGAGGGCGCGGGCTGAAGGCCCGCGCTACCTGTGCGGACCGGGGTTAGTCGTCGCTGCCGATCCTGGGCAGGCGCTTGGTGTTGTCGATGATCTTCGGCGCGCCGTCCTTGCGGCGGCGGGCCTCTTCCTTCGCCTCGGTGTGGCGAATATCGGCGACGATCTCGCGCTCGCCCTTGGACTTCGAGCGCCTGGGCTTCGGCTTGTACAGCTCGGGGTGCTCGTTCATCGGCACGCCACCGGTGTTGGGTGTCTTCACTTCCTTGCCGAGGTGGTAGTAGGTGCCACGGTCGGGGATGGCCCGCGGATAGCCGTCGCGCATCGTGAAGGCGGAGAACGACGTGGGCATCATGCGGTCCGCTTTTCGGGCGCAGACCGGGCAGGGGGCGGGCGCTGACGCCTTCGCGATGGGCCGCATCGTCTCGAAGACGCCGTCGCAGTGCTTGCAGAAGTACTCGTAGAGGGGCATGGAGGCAGTATAGGGCGTTGGGTGGTTGGTCGTCAGGCGCTAGTCGTTGGGGGCGGCCGCAGCCGGCACACGACGGGCTCGCGTAACACGAGGGCGGCGGACGGCGTCGATGAAGGCGGCGGAGCGCACGTCGCGCTCGAGCACCCAGCGGATGTACTCCAGCATCGCGCGCTCAAGCTCCACCGCGAGGTCCGGGTCGATGGTGACGCGGGCAACGTCGGGCCAGGGGGCGTGGAGCAGGAGGCGCAGCAGCTTCACGGCGTTGACGGAGACGGGCCGGACGGCAGCCTCGTCGCGGCGGCAGTCGGGGCAGACAACGCCGCCTCCACCTGCGCTCCAGTAGTTCGTACACGGCTGCAACGGCTCGCGGCAGGTCACGCACTCGTCGAGCTCGGGCCGGTAGCCCAGGACATCGAGGAGCGACATCTCGAAGTAGCGGACGGGGGTGTCGATGTCGTCGACGGTGGCGATCCGGCGGAGCGTGTCGAGGAGGAGGCGGTAGAGGTCGAAGTGCTCCTGGTGGGGCTCCGTGAAGCGGTCGAGCAGCTCGGACGCGTAGAGGGCGCGGCTGAGGCGGTCGAGATCATCGCGCAGGGCGGCGAAGGGCTCGATGGTCTCGACCTGGGTGACGATGTCGAGGTTCTTGCCCTGGGCGAGCTGGAAATTGGCATGCGAGAGCGGCTCGACGTGGCCGGCCAGCTTGCTGCGGGAGCGGCGGACGCCTTTCGCGACGGCGTCGAGCTTGCCGCGGTTCGCGGTGTACAGCGTGACGATCTTGTCGGCTTCGCCCAGCTTCCGCTGGCGAAGGACGATGGCTGGCGTGGAATAGACCCGCGGACGCGGCATGTTTGGAGTTTACAGTTTACAGTTGACAGTTGACAGTTGACCGCGTTCAGTAGCGGTCGGCGTTGTTGTCGTCGTGCGGTGTGGGACTGTCGGCGGCCAGCGAGTGACGATGGGGGCCGAAGAGAGGCAGGGCCAGCAGTTCGGCGAGGTCGTGGATCGTGTAGTCCGCATCCGGGCATGGTTTGACGTCATAGCGGCCGTTGAGCTTGAGGACGGTGGTCATGCCGAGGGCCTTCGCGCCAACGCAGTCGCGCTCGCAGGAGTCGCCAACCATCACCGCGCGGTTTCCCGGCACGTCGAGTTTCCGCAGGACAAGGTCGAACGTCGATGGGTGCGGCTTGGTGAAGCCCGTATCGCCGGAGCAGACGACGGCGTCGACGAACCGGTCGAGGCCGAAGTGGGGGAGGTCCGGCTCGAGCATGCCAGCGGTGCACGGGCGGTCGGTGTTGAGGGCGACGAGGAAGCCCGCGCCCTTGATGGCGGCCAGCGTGTCGAGGGTGTCGGGATAGAGCTGCATGCCGAAGTGGCGCGCGTGGATCCAGGAGGCGCGCCACCACTCGATCGCCTGGTGTTCATGGATGGCGACGCCGTGCTCGGCGAGGCCGGCCTGAATGAGGGATGGGAGGCTGGGGTCGCGGGTCGTGCCGCGGGCGCGCTCGTGGTGGAAAGCAAGCTCGTAGGCCTGCCAGATGTCACGCAGGAGATCCTCGAGGAGGATCGCGGGGGTCACGTCCCAGCGTTCGAGGAGCGGCCGCACGGCTTCGGCCTCGAGCCGCCAGATGTCGCTTTCGGCGGGGCGCCACGCCTCGAACCACAGGGTGTTGCCCATGTCGAAGACGACGGCGAGGGGACGGTCCGGGGTATTCACACGGGAATGCTAGCAGTCCGGCTCCTCCGGCTATTGAGGCGCGGGCGGCAGCCTGCTAGGGTAGTTGCAGGGACAATTTTCCGGCAGAAGACGACCTTAGACAGTGGAGGTTACCAGATGGCTGTCCAGCTCACAGACAAGGCGAAGAAGTACCTGGAATCGAAGGCTTTCGGACACGTGGCGACGGTGAACACGGACGGCTCGCCGCAAGTCTCGCCCGTGTGGGTGGAGCACGACGGGGTGAACGTGATCGTGAACAGCGAAGACAAGAGGCTGAAGGTGCGGAACCTGAGGCGAAACCCGGCCGTTTCGGTCAGCATCCAGAATCCGGACAACCCGTACGAGTACATCGAGATCCGGGGCAAGGCTGTCGAGATCACCCCGAACGGCGGGTCCGAGGGGATCGACCGGCTGGCAAAGAAGTACCTGGGACAGGACAAGTATCCGTACAATCAGGCCGGCGACCTGCGGGTCGTTATCAAGATCGAGCCGACGCGGATCGTAGGGGGATAGCCGACGGCACGAGGGCGCGGCGTTCGCTATCCTTCGGCGACAGGACTCGACTTCGACTTCGACTTCGATGGAGGACGGGATGCCGCGAGCGCTGATCACGGGAATCACGGGGCAAGACGGGACGTACCTCTCGGAGCACCTGCTGGCGAACGGCTACGAGGTGTACGGGCTAATCCGGGGGCAGAACAACCCGAAGCGCCAGTCGCTGGAGCGGATGCTGCCGAACATCCGGATCGTCGAAGGCGACCTGCTGGACCAGGCGTCGCTGATGAACGTGATCCAGAAGGTGAAGCCGGACGAGGTGTACAACCTGGCGGCCATCAGCTTCGTGGCGCTGTCGTGGAACCAGCCGGAGCTGACGGGCGAGATCACGGGGCTGGGCGCGCTGCGCGTGCTGGAGGCCATCCGGCTGACGGCAGGCGCCTCCGGCTCGCGGTCGAAGTCGGCGGCCGGCATGAAGTTCTACCAGGCGTCGAGCAGCGAGATGTTCGGGAAGGTGCGGGAGACGCCGCAGAACGAACAGACGGCGTTCTACCCGCGGAGTCCGTACGGGGTGGCGAAGGCCTACGCGCACTACATCACGGTGAACTACCGCGAGAGCTACAACATCTATGCCTGCAGCGGGATCCTGTTCAACCACGAATCACCGCGACGCGGGCCGGAATTCGTGACGCGAAAGATCACCATCGGCGCGGCGCGCATCAAGCTGGGGCTCCAGAAGGAGCTGCTGATGGGGAACCTGGACACGCGGCGCGACTGGGGCTACGCGGGCGACTACGTGAAGGCGATGCACCTGATGCTGCAACAGCCGGAGGCGGATGACTACGTCATCGGCACGGGCGAGACGCACCAGGGCAAGGAGTGGGCGCAGATCGCTTTCGAGCGGGTGGGGCTGGACTGGGAGGACTACATCAAGACCGACCCGCAGTTCATGCGGCCGGCCGAGGTGGACCTCCTGATCGCCGACCCCACGAAGGCGAAGACGAAGCTGGGATGGACGCCCGAGGTGCCGTTCCAGCAGCTCATCGAGATGATGGTCGAGCACGATCTGGAGGCGGAGGCGCGGCTGCAGGCGGCGGCCGTGTAACGCCGGCGCCACCGCGACGGTTGTTGAGACGAGAGGGCGGGGCCGGGGCCTCGCCCGCGTCGATCCGGAGGGGCTGGGGATGCCGGAGCGGGGTGACAACGACTGGTCGTTGGCGAGGGCGATCCTGTCGCTGATCTCGGAGTTCTGGTCGTTCCTCCTGTTTTCGTGGCTCACGCCGCGCACGAACCACGTGAACGAGGACACCGGCGCGCAAGCGGACGGCGCGCAAGCGGACGGCGCGCAAGCGGACGGCGCGCAAGCGGACGGCACGCGCCGGGAACGTGCGCGCCAAGAATCCGATGTTAATTCTCTCGGGAACGCGGACCTTCTTGCCGATCATCCTCTTGAACCAGCGGAGCCCAAGCCTCATCTTGAGATCGACAGCGGTGAGGGCACGGTGATGGGCCGGGAGGATGACGTGAGCGACGAGTTTCTGACGCAGCTCGAGCAGCGGACGCAGCAGGTGAAGATCACGCTTGCCAATCTCGAGGCGGAGAAGGTGCGGATCGAGGGGCTGATGGCCCAGCTCCAGCCGCTGGTGCCGCAGTACGACGCGTTGCTGGCGGCGGAACGCCAGATCACCGAGGCGAACATCTCGCTGGAGCCGTCGCAGGCACCGCCACAGGATCCGGCGGCGGAGAGCAGCGGCTGGGCGTCGGACGCGCCCGGCGGGCAGCAGGGGTCGGGGTGGAGCGGGAGCTGGAACTCGTAGCGAGATCTCGGCTGGGATTCGGGGACGTAGGACCGCGGTCTACGCTGGTTCTTTGAGTGCCATCGCCACCTCGTGCGCGACGCCACCGGCATCACCTCGCACCAGGTACCTCCTCGAACGGAGGTCGTATGGGATCTTGCCCGCTTCGAGACCGGGGGAGATAACGGGAATGACCCGCTTTCCTTCGCCCAGCGCGAATCCGAGTTCAAAGAAGAGATTCGGACGGCGAGCATTCCGTTCCGAGATCAGGGCCACGATAGCGTCGCTACCCCGGAGGCCACTTTCGAGAGCCTCGGGCAGCGATTCCCCCACGGCGACCTGCCACTGATCGAGCCAGACGTCGAGACCCTCTTTCCGGAGGGCTTCGGCTAGCGAGCGAGCCCATTCGGAGTCGTCGTGCGAGTAGGAGATGAAGATCCTTGGCCTAGTCATTGTGCGCGGCCTCCCGTGCCTGTGGATCGTTGTACCACCCTGTCCCGCAGTTGAGCTAGATAGGTGTCAACTTCGTTGAGAGAGACGAGGTCGCGTTTCTTGAGCAAGACGGGGATTCCTGGGCGCGACTGCAGTTCAGCCGCTGAAATGCCGTGAAGAAGACCAACGATTGGGATCCGGCGACCCCAGGCCGCGCCGATCTCGGCCCAAACGTACGGGCGTTCCAAAGCCCAGGGGGTAAGGAGAACAACAAGTTCATCGGCCTTCTCGAGAAACGCCAAGATGTCTTCTTCGAAATCGGCACCGACGTCGATTTCGGCCTCATCGAGGAAGGGTGTCGCGCCACAGTCACTTATGTGTTCCGCTATCCGGCGGGCGACCCACGTGTCCGTCGCACTATGACTGACAAACACGAGGTGAGATCCTGCTCCTCCAACCAATGCTCCCCCTCAGTAGCATCAGAACTTTCAGCCCTTAGAGCTTAACACGCCTCTCTAACCTGTGCCTCCAACGCAATCAGAGGGCCGCCGAACGGCCCTTCGGCGCTACGGCTTGCGGCGGTACCCTAGTCCCGAACACGCAGCATCGACCTCGCCCCAATGGAGGGAAGCGATGACCGCAGAAGTCGAGACGAAGTACCCGCTCCAGATCATGGACGGGCTGTACCAGCTCCGCGTGCCCATCCCGAACAACCCGCTGGGGTGGGTGCTGCCGTACCTCATCGAGGGGCGCGACGGGTGGACGCTGGTCGACTCCGGCTGGAACGTGCCGGAAGCGTTCGATGAGCTGGAGCAGCAGCTCAACGACGCCGGTGTCGGGTTCGCGAAGCTGAAGACGTTGCTGGTGACGCACATCCACCCGGACCACTACGGCCTGGCGGGGCAGGTGAAAGAGCGCAGCGGGGCGACGGTGGTGATCCACCAGCGCGAGCGCGACCTGATCCGATCCCGGTACCGGGACCCAAAGCAGCTACTGGCGACGATGGGCGAGTGGCTGACGATGCACGGCGTGCCGAAGGAGAACCGGGACGACCTCAAGACATCGGCCATGCCGGTGCGGGCGTTCGTGGACCCGGTGGACCCAGACGAGGTGGTGTGGGGAGGCGAGCGGCTGCCGATCGGGCGGTTCGAGTTCGAGGTGTGGTGGACGCCGGGGCACTCGCCGGGGCACATTTGCTTCCTAGAGCGCGGGAAGAAGTTCATCCTCACGGGCGACCACGTGTTGCCGACGATCACGCCGAACATCAGCCTGCACCCGCAACAGCAGGGGAACCCGCTTGGCGACTACATCGCGTCGCTGCGGCGCCTGGACGAGCTGGACGTCGAGCAGGTGCTGCCGGCGCACGAGTACAGCTTCAAGGATCTTGCGGGGCGGCTGCGCGAAATAGAGAAACACCACGACCAGCGGCTGGACGAGATGGTCGCGGTGGTGGGCCGGAGCGCGCGGACAGCGTTCGACGTGGCGCGCGGCGTGAAGTGGGTGACGGGCTCGCTGGACAGCTTTTCGCCGTGGATGCAGCGCGCCGCACTGGGCGAGACACTAGCGCACCTGGACTACCTGGTGCTGGAAGGCCGGCTGCACAAGTTCGTGGAGGATGGCGTACAGTTCTACAAGAAGCCGGGGAATGACTAGTCGACAGTTGACGGGGGACAGGGGGTAGTTCGCAGTGGGTAGTTTGTAGTCAGGGGAGTGGCGTGGCGACGGCGTACTACGGGATCGCGGAGACGGCGTTCGGTCCGATGCTGGTGGCGGGGGACGGCCGCAAGCTCGCGGCGATCAAGTTCGAGGTCGACGCGAAGCGCATGCCGGAGGCTGTCGAGGCACTCGCTCGCGAGTTACGTGGCGCGTATGACCTTGTGTTCGACCAGCAACGCGTGCGACCGCTCATCAGGCAGCTCAACGACTACCTGAACGGGAGGCGGAGTGCGTTCGACGTTGAGTTGGACCTCTCGTGGATGTCGCCGTTCCGCCGGCGGGTCATGGAGGAATGCGCGAAGGTGCCGCGGGGGGAAGTGGCGACGTACGCCGAGCTGGCGCGGCGGGCCGGGAAACCCACGGCCTACCGGGCGGTGGGGCACACGATGGCGACCAACCCGGTACCAATCGTCGTGCCATGCCACCGCATCGTCGGCTCCAGCGGGCCCGGCGGTTTCGGGCCCGGCCTGCAGATGAAGGCGCAGCTACTCGCGCTCGAAGGGGCGAAGCTGCCGTAGGAGCTGGTCAGCCTGTCAGCCTATCAGCGGACTTCCAACGAAGGCAGTTGCGTCGCTGTCCATTGGCTAGCGATAGGATGGTCTTGAGGCTACGTGGTTACTGCTGAGCACATCCTTGAGGACCTGAACGCGCCGCAGCGGGAAGCGGTCACGACGATCGCCGGGCCGCTGCTGATCCTGGCCGGGCCGGGATCGGGCAAGACGCGCGTCATCGCGCACAGGATCACGTACCTGGTCGACGTGATCGGTGTGGCGCCGTGGCGCATCCTCTCGGTCACGTTCACGAATAAGGCAGCGCGCGAGATGCGGAGCCGGGTGTCTGCGCACCTGGCCGAGGCCGCGGGCGACCTGATGTTGGGCACGTTCCATTCGATCTGCGCCCGGCTGCTGCGGACGGAGGCCGACCGAATCGGCCTGAACCGCCAGTTCGCCATCTACGACGATTCCGATCAGATGTCGCTGATGAAGCGGGCGTGCGAATGGGCGAACGTCGACACGAAGCGCTTCAAGGAACGCGCGATCCTGAGCGCGATCTCGCACGCAAAGAGCGAGCTGGTATCGCCGGAGACGTATGCAAAGCAAGCGCGAGATTATTTCGGCGAGGTGGTGGCCCGTGTGTACGAGGGCTATCAGCAACTCCTCGTCGAGAATGGGGCGCTGGACTTCGACGACCTGATCGTGCGCACGGTGGAGATGCTTCGCCATAACGACGAGGTGCGAGAGAAGTACCAGGAGCGGTTCCTGCACGTGCTGGTCGACGAGTTCCAGGACACGAATATCGCGCAGTATCAGCTCGCGCGGCTGTTCGCGGAGAGGCACCCGAACATCTGCGTCGTGGGTGACCCGGACCAGTCGATCTACTCGTGGCGGTCGGCGGACATCCGCAACATCCTGAACTTCGAGCGGGACTATCCGGACGCCAAGACCGTGCTGCTGGAGCAGAACTACCGCTCGACGCAGAACATCCTGGACGCGGCGCACGCGGTGATCGCGGGGAACAAGCACCGGAAGGAGAAGGAGCTGTGGACCTCGGCCGGAGGCGGCGAGCCCATCGTCGCGTACGAGGCCTACGACGAGGCAGAGGAGGCCGACTTCGTCGCGAACGAGATCGCGACGCTGGTCGAGGAGGGGCAGCGGCTGTACGGGGAGTTCGCGGTGATGTACCGGACGAACGCGCACTCCCGCGCGCTGGAGGAGGCGTTGATCCGGGCGAAGGTGCCGTACGCGCTGGTGGGGGGCACCCGGTTCTACGAGCGGCGCGAGGTCAAGGACATCCTGGCATACCTGCGGCTGATCCAGAACCCGCACGACACAGTCAGCTTCACGCGCATCGTGAACGTGCCGGGCCGCGGGATTGGGGCGAAGACGTTGTCGGAGCTGGAGCGCTGGGCGCGGGAGCAGGGCGTGCCGGCATACACGGCTCTGCAGCTCATCGCGGAGCAGGAAACACAGCCGGGGGCGGCTGTGCCACGCACGCTGCGGCCCTCGGCCGGGCCACATCCTATCGGGGCGAAGCAGACGCGGACGCTGATCGAGTTCCAGGACATGATCGCGGAGCTGCAGGACGTGGGGGCGAAGAACAACCTCTCGACGTTGCTCGACGGCCTGCTGGAACGGACGGAGTATCGAAAGTATCTGTACGCTGAGTTCGAGGAGTCCGATGCGGACGAGCGATGGGAGAACATCGGTGAGCTGCGCAACGTAGCTTCGGAGTACGACGGTCTGGCAGCGGGCCATGGGCTGGTGGCGTTCCTGGAAGACGTGGCGCTGATCTCGGACGCGGACACAGTACCGGAGACGGATGACCCACGTTCCGGGCGCGTGACGCTGATCACGCTGCATTCGGCGAAGGGGCTGGAGTACCCGGTGGTCTTCATGACGGCGATGGAGGAAGGCGTGCTTCCGCACATCCGGTCGATGGACGACCCGATGCAGCTCGAAGAGGAGCGGCGGCTCTGCTACGTGGGGATGACGCGGGCAAAGCAGCGGCTGTACCTGATTCGCGCGTTCAAACGGTACGGAATGGGATCGTCGACCCACAACCCGCCGTCGCGCTTCCTGAAGGACGTACCACAGCGGCTCATCGCCCAGCGATCGGCCGTGCGCAGCCAGTACGAGGCGGTCGAGCGCGGGCCCTCGCGCTTCCGGGAGGAGTTCGCCCGCAAGGACGAGCGCCCACCGGTGCCGGAGGAGCTGGTGTACGCGGGCGGCGAGCGGGTCCGTCACCCCCGGTTCGGGGAAGGCATCGTCGTGTCATCGCAGATGGTGAAGGACGACCAGGAAGTGACAGTGGCGTTCAAGGGCGAGGTTGGGATCAAGAAGCTGATGCTGACGTTCGCGCCCCTCGAGAGGCTATAGCGTGGGTGTGGTCGTTAGTCGTTGGTCGTTAGTCGTTGGGCGTAGGGGGCCTGGGTCGGTCCCGGGCGACAGGCGACTCGCCGGGTGATCCTCAAGACAACGGGAGTTGGCGTTCGATGGGGTTGATCCCGGTAAGGACGGCGGCGGCGTGTTCGGAGGCGCGGACGCAGGCTGCATCGAGCGCATCGCCGAGCGCGAGGCGGTATGTGAGGGCGGCGGCGAACGTGTCGCCCGCGCCGTAGGCGCCGACAACCGGTGCTTCGAGCTTCGGCGCCGGGAAAGACGTGACGCCTTCGGCGGTCTCGATCGTGCCGCCGTGGCGGCCATTGGTCAGGACGAGTGCGCGCGGCTGCGACGCGTAGTCCGCAAGGCGGTGGTCTTCGCGCGGATCGCGGGCGCTGCCGACGAGGATATCGGGGCGGATGCCGGCCGCGGCGATCACGTGCGATCGGCGGGCGGTGACAGCCAGAAAGCGGGCGCCGCGGGCGTGCCGGAGCGTCTCCGGATCCTCACCGGTGAAGTAGACGGCGTCGCACGCGGCGAGGATGTCCCAGGACAGCCGATCGTCGGCGGCCGGGTGCAGCGGCGACCCAATCACCATGATCGTGCGCTCGGCGTCGGGCGTGACAAGGACGAGGTCACGGGTGTGGGGCTCCATGCGCAGCGCGGCGTGAACCGTGGCACCGACGTTCGAAATCTCGTGGTAGACGTGGAGCGCGGCGTCGTCGATACCGATGGCAGTGAACAAGTGGACGTCGGCGGGGCTCTTCGCGAGCTGGAAGAACGCGATTCCGCCGCCACCACCAGCGATGACGACCGGCTCGTCGAGATGGACGATGTCGCCAGGCGCAGGGAGCGCCGGGACCCGGGCGATCGTGACGTGCTCGACATGGCCGACGACGGCGACTCGCATCGCGGCAGTCTAGCGGCGGCAGGCGCGACGTGCTGCGCTACTCGTGGCGCAGGGCCTCGATGGGGTCGAGGCGGGCGGCCCGCCAGGCAGGGTAGACGCCGGCGATGACGCCCGTAATCGCCGACACCACGAGGCCGAGCATCACCCACTGGGGTGTAATGGCGTACCTGGTGTCGGCGCCCCCGATGTCGAACCGGGCGGCGATCTCCGTCGCGCCCCAGGCCGCGATGACACCCAGCACGCCGCCTAACACGGTGACGACGAGCGCCTCCAGCAGGAACTGGAGGAGGATATCGAAGCGCTTGGCGCCAACGGCCTTGCGTATGCCGATCTCGCGCGTGCGCTCGGTGACGGACACGAGCATGATGTTCATGATGCCGATACCACCGACGACGAGCGCGATGAGGGCGATGGAGGCGATGAGGATCTGGAATGACTCCTCGACCTCGGTGGCGGTCGAAAGCACGTCCTTTTGCGATTGGATCTGGAAGTCGTCGGGCTTGCCCGGGGGCAGCTCACGGGCCCTGCGGAGAATCGCAGCGATATCGAGCTTGGCCGCTTCCTCGTCGCAGCCTTTGGTGAGTGCAACATTGATCTGCGCGATATTCGAGTAGCCGCGGGCGTTCCGGAATCCCGCAGGCGCGCGCGCCTGGAGCGACGGGAGCGGCGTAAAGATCTGGTTATCCTCATCGGCGCCCGACGAACCGCCCCGGGCCTCCATGACGCCGATCACGGTGAAGTTGATCGTGATCCCGAAGCGGCCGCCGACCCCTGCGAAGATGCGGATGTTCGCGCCGATGGGGTCGGCCGAGCCGAAGAGCTTGTCGGCGACGCCGCGACCGAGGACGACGACGAGTGCCTTCTTGTCTACATCATCCTGCGAAATGAAGCGGCCCTGCTCAACGTAGAAGTTGCGCACCTGCTGGTACGTGGGTTCCGTCCCGACGAGGAGGGTGTCGATGTTCTTGCCCCGATAGATGGCCTGCGCGCCGAGGAAGTCGCCGGGGGCGCCGATTGTGGCCTGGGCGGCGACGGCGTCCACACAAGGGAGCTGCGCATCGACGACCTGCTTTGAGTCCTCGAAGAACAGGCTTGGACCGAGGCCGGGAAGGTTCACGCCGCCGGAGTCGGCCGCGTAGGGCCGGACGAACATGAGATTGCTGCCGAGCCCGGCGATGCGCTCCGTGACGCCCTGCTGGGCGCCTTCGCCGGCCGCGGTACCGGTGATGACGGCGGCGATGCCGATGATGATGCCGAGCATCGTGAGAAGCGTGCGCAGGATGTTCGTGCGCATCGAGGTGAGCGCCGTAATCAGGACGTCGATGATGCTCACGCGCCGGGCTCCATCATGGCATGAACCACATGTTCGACGGCGGTCTCCTGGTGCGGCTGGCTCACGCGTTCATACATGGGTACGTTGGGCTCGTCGCTCACGATTCGCCCATCGCGAAGGGCGACGATACGGCGGGTCCATGCCGCGACATCGGGCTCGTGAGTGACGAAGGCGATCGTGATGCCGCGCTGTTCGTTGAGCTGGCGGAACAGCTCCATCACGTCGTGGCTCGTCTTCGTGTCGAGGGCGCCGGTGGGCTCGTCGGCAAGGATGATCGTGGGGTGGCCGACAAGGGCCCGGGCGATGGCGACGCGCTGCTGCTGGCCGCCCGAGAGCTGTGTCGGCTTGTGGTTCATGCGGTTGCCAAGTCCGACCATATGGAGAGCGTGTTTGGCCAGCTTCTTGCGGTTCGAGGCCGCGCGATAGCTGAGCGGCAAGGCGACCTGCTCAATCGCGCTTAGCCGCGGGAGCAGGTTGAACGACTGGAACACGAAGCCCAGCCGGCGATTGCGGACCTTGGCAAGGGCGGCGTCCCCAAGACGGCTCACGTTGATGCCGTCGAGCGAATAAGTGCCGGAGGTCGGGCGGTCGAGGCAGCCGATGATGTTCATCAGCGTCGATTTCCCGGAGCCGGAGGGGCCCATGATCGCGAGGAACTCGCCGTCCTTGATCTCGAGGTCAACACCGCCGAGGGCGGCGACCTGCTCGGACCCCATTCTGTAGACCTTGGTGACACCGCGCAGACGGATCATCGGCTACCTCACACCACCCGGCAACGTCGGCTCGGCCTCAGGAGTCTTGCCACTGTTGCTCCGGAGTGTCACGACCGTGACGATATCACCCTCTTCCAGCCCCGTCAGCACTTCCACGTTCTCGCCGTCGGTGGCGCCCGTCGTGACGATCTGCTCCTCGATGGCACCGTCGCGCTTCACATCGACGACCTGGTCGGTCCCGCTGATGCGGATGGCCCTGGATGGTATCAGGAGCACGTTGTCCTGCGAGCTGGTGACGATCTGGCCGCGGGCGTTCATGCCGGGAGCGGGCTGCGGGCTCTCGGGGAGCACGACGATCGAGGCTTTGACCTGGTAGGTCACCACTCCCTGCGTAACCGTGGGGCTCAGTCCAATCTCGGTCAGGGTGAACGGATAGACCGAGCCGGGCAGGCCATCGAAGATGGCGACGCCGCCCTGCTGCACCTTCACGGTGCGGTAGTCCGTCTCGCCCACGCTCATGGTGAGGGTGAGCTTTTCGGGGGTGAGGAGCACGATGGCGCCGCCTTCCGCGGCCGCCGCACCGCCGAAGAACTCACCCGCCTTGATGTTGACGCCGCCGACGGTGCCGTCGAACGGGGCGATGATCTTCGCGTTCTTGAGGCGGATCTGCGCCGCTTCGACCTGCAGGCGGGCCGTCTCGACCGCCTGGCGCGCCTGCGCGATGGCGTTGGCGTCGGCTCCGCGGTAGGCCTGGTTCCGCTTGGCGATCGCGGCATCAAGCGCCGACTCGGCGCTCTGTACGCCGGCGGCCGCGGTCGAGCGCTGGAAGTCGGTACCGCCGCTCTGGACGAGTGCGAGCTTCTCCTGTGCGGCCGCGAGGCCCGCCTCGGCGGCGGCGACGGCGGCATCGGCCGCGGCGATGTCCTCGGAGGTAGGGCCGTCCTGCGCGAGGTCGAGCTTCGCCTCGGCAGCTTCAAGGGCGTCCTCGGCAGAGGCGACGGCCGCGTCCGCGGAGGCCTTCGCGTTCACTGCATTGAGGTAGGTGTTGTTGGCCGCGATGGCGGCGGCGGCGGCGGCGGCGACCAGCGAACTCGGGTCGCCCAGCGCGGTATTCAGCACGGACAAGTCCGCCGACGACACTGGCGCCGAGCGCACGGAGCAGAATGCGGCGACAGGGGCGCCGGCCACGGCGCAGTAGGCCGCCTCTGAACTTTTCAGGGAAGCTTCAGCAGAATTCAGCGAGTTGGCCGCGCTGTCAGCCTGATTCTCCGCCGCCGTGAGCGCGGACTCGGCCTGCGCGACGCCGGCTTCGGCGGCAGCGAGATCAGAGTCGGACGGCGTGTTGTTCAGCTTCTCGCGACTCGCGGTGGCCGTCGCGAGCTGGGCTTCGGCGGCGGTCACCGCCTGCTGGGCCGAGGCGAGATCGGCGGTGGTGCCACCCTGGGCGAGGGTGTCGTAGTCGTTCTGTGCCTTCGTAAGCCCGGCCTGGGCGGCGGCCACCCCCTGCTCGGCGGTGGCGACATCGGCTGCCTCTGTGCCTTCGAGGAGATCGTCGAGCTTGAGCTGGGCGCTGCGCTGGTTCGCCTGGGCCGACGCGACCGCGTTCTGCAGGTCGTCGGACTCGAGGGTGGCGAGGACGTCGTCCTTCTTGACGAGGTCACCCGTCTTCACGCTGACCGTGGCGACTTTGCCGGAGGACTGGAAGATCAGGTCGCTGTTGAACTCGGCGTCCGCCGTCCCGGTTATGCTAAGCGTCTGCCGGATGGTGCCGCGCGTAACGGGGATCTCCTCTGTTTCGCGGGTGACGCTCAGCGAATCCTCACGCCGGAAGAACCAGACGCCAGCGCCGATGGCCGCCGTGACGGCCAGCAGCACGAGCAGCGTGATGATTCGCCCTCGCCAGGGATTCTCTTCGAGTTCCAGCTCTTCGTCGAAGTTGATTGCAGTCACCGGCCCGTCCTCCCCTTCTTGTCCTTCTTCGCGTGCTCGATCGAGACGCCGAGCGCACGCAACTCCAATTCGCGCAGGGTTTCGATCACGTTTGTTTCATCCTGGCGGGTGTACGGGGCGAAGAGGACCTGCATGTGGGCGCCGGCGATGATGCCGGCGCGGATGGCGGCATCGCCGGGCAGGAACTCGCCGCGCTCGACGCCGCGCGTAATGAGACGCTCAATGGCGATGGTGAGGCTGACGGGGAGGGGCGGCATGTTGGGGGGCTCGGGCGGGCGGCGCCGGCCGCTTTGCATGCTGGTCTTCCACCACAGCGCGACAACGCCGCGGTTCTTCCCCGCGGCCCGTACGAACCGCTCGGTCAGGCGGCCGAGCGCATCGGCGGCGGACAGCGCCGGATCGTCCTCGTCGCACAACAGCAGGTTCATCTCGGACGCCGCCTCGTGGATCACCGCCCAAAGGGCGGCAGCCTTGTCCTCGAAGTAGCGATAGAAGGTACCGAAGCCGAGATCGGCCTCTTCGGCGATGGCGGCGATGGTGGTTGCGTCGAAACCGTCGCGCGTGAAGAGACGGCGAGCGGCGGCGACGAGGGCATCGCGGTTGCGCGCGCGCTTACGTTCGGTGCGGGAGGGGGATTCGAGTGTCAAACCTGATACGGCCATCAGGCCAGGAGGATACAGCGCGGACCGGCTTATGTCGCCCCCGCAAATGTGACGGATTCGGGGTCTGTCAAGGCTGTCGCGGCCGGGCCGGCCTCAACTTCGGGCGGGGACAAATGTGGGGGAACCACTAAGGGAGGTCCCTAAGGGGGCCGAGACTTAGGGGAGAAGGTGTCAGGGTCAGACCGCCCGGGCTTCGCCATGGGTGAGGGGGTGCCATGCGATTGCGATTTCTGGCGATGGGGGCGGTGACCGCGGCGGCGCTCGCGGGGTCGTTCGGACTACAGCTCCGCACGCAGGCCAGCGAGCAGCCGGAGGAGCGAACCGGCAACGTCATCGTGAAGTTCAACGAGACGGCGACGCTGAGCGATGTCGGCTCCGCCCTCACCGACGCCGAAACCGAACCGGTCGCCAGCACAGCGCCGTCCGGCCTCGTGCTGCTGGAGCCCGACCCCGGGCAGTCCGTCGACGCCGCCGTGGCGGACCTCGAAGCGAACCCGGAGGTGGAGTTCGCGGAACCCGACGTCATCCTGCACACGGCGCTGACGCCGAACGACTCGCTCTATGCCACGTACCAGTGGCCAGCCGGGCAAATCGGTCTGCCAGCGGCCTGGGATACCTCGACGGGGAGCGCCAGCGTTATCGTCGCCGTAATCGACACCGGCGTGGACGGCGCGCACGCGGACCTGAGCGGCAAGATCACGACGGGCGGCAACGCCGGGTACAACTTCGTGTCGGGCAACACCAATACGTCCGACGACAACAGCCACGGAACGTTCGTGGCGGGGATCATCGGCGCGAACACGAACAACGCGTCGGGCATGGCCGGGGTGTGCTGGTCGTGCAAGATCATGCCCGTGAAGGTGCTGGACAACACGGGGAGCGGGAGCTCGTTCAACGTGTCGCAGGGCATCGACTGGGCGGTGTCGCACGGGGCGAAGGTGATCAACCTGAGTCTGGGCGGCGGCGCTGCGGCGTCACTGCAGACCTCCGTCAACAACGCGTGGAACGCAGGCGTCGTGGTGATCGCCGCGAGCGGCAACGACAACGGCCCAGTGCTGTATCCCGGCGCGTACTCGAATGCGATCGCTGTGGGGTCGAACGACCAGAGCGCGGCGCGATCGTCGTTCAGCAACTACGGCCCCGAGCTGGACATCATGGCGCCGGGCGGCAACGTGCTGGGCACGCTGTGCACGTGCAACGGTTATGCCGGCGGCTACGGCACCGGCAGCGGCACGTCGTTCGCCGCGCCGCACGTGGCCGGCGTGGCCGCGCTGCTCATAGCCTCCGGCGTCACGGACAAGACCGAGGTCCGCAACCGACTGCTGACAACGACGACCGACATGGGCAGCGCCGGCTTCGATAATCTCACGGGCTGGGGGCGGGTGAACGCGGCCGCGGCGATCGTCGGGGACGACACCACGCCGCCGACCGTAAGCATTACCTCGCCCGCCAACGGGGCCACTGTCTCGGGATTGGTCAACGTCGCCACCAACGCCAGCGACAACGTCGGCGTGACAATCGTCAGGTACTGGATCGACGGCACGTACATCGGGTACGACACCACAGCGCCATTCTCACGCTTATGGGACACGACGCTGTTCGCGAACGGCAGTCACCTGGTGAAGGCAAGGGCGTACGACGCCACCAACAACGGCACCGACGCGACTGTCACGGTAACAGCCTCGAACAGCGACGCCGGACCGCCGACCGTGAGCATCACCAGCCCGGCGAACGGGGCGACCGTCAGCGGCACGCTGACGATCGGCGCCAACGCGAGTGACGACACCGGCGTGACCATCGTCCGCTTCTGGGCCGATGGTACGTACCTGGGGTACGACACCACGGCCCCGTACTCGCGGCAGTGGAACACGACGCTGTTCTCGAACGGGACGCATGTCATCAAGGCGAAGGCCTACGACGGGTCGAACAACGGGACGGACACGACCATCACCGTGACGGTCACCAACCCGGACACCACGCCACCACAGATCACAATCACCTCGCCCTCGAACGGCGCAACCGTCGGCGGAACCGTCAACGTCCAGACGAACGCGACGGACAGCCAGGGGGTCAAGATCGTCCGGTTCTGGGTGGACGGCGTCTACATCGGGTATGACACGACGGGGCCATTCAGCCGGCTGTGGAACACGACCCTATTCTCGAACGGCACGCACACGATCAAGGCGAAGGCGTACGACTGGGCAAATAATGGCGCCGAGGTCACCATCATAGTGACGGTCTCGAACTAGGCGGCGACGGCCAGCTCCTCCTCGCGGCGGACGAGGCTGCCGATGAGGCGCGCGTAGTCGGCGGCGGTCCGCTCCCAGGAGTAGTCGGCCTGCGTGGCGGCCGCGAAGGAGGCTCCCAAGGCAGCCCGCTCAGCGGCGGGGCGGGTCATGAGGGACGATAGTGTTTCTGCCCAGGCGCCAGCCTCAGAGGCGGGAACGAGCAGGCCGTTGCGATCGTGGCGCACGGCCTGACGAATGCCCTCCAGATCGGCCGCGACGACGGGCAGGCCCGCGGCAGCGGCTTCGAGGGCGACGAGGCCGAACCCTTCGATGTCGCCGGGGACGGCGACGTTCGGCATCGCGAACACGTCGGCCGCGGCGTACGCGGCGGCGAGTGTCGCATCGTCGACGCGGCCCAAGATGTGGACGCGATCAGCCACGCCACGGTCTGTCGCTGCGGTCGCGATGCGGCACCGATCCGGACCCTCTCCGGCGATCACGTAGTGGAGGTCGGGTAGCAGAGGCAGGACCTCGTCGACGAACCAAGCCGCGCCTTTTCGCCTGATGAGCCTTCCGACCGTCAGTGCCACGTGGGCGCCGGCATCGAGACCAATCGTGGCGCGGAACGCGCGAGCAGCGGCGGGTGTTGAGGACGGCAGCGGATTGATGCCCAGGGGGACGACCCGTGACGGCACGCCGAAACCAGCCCGCGCACGCGCCTCGTTCTCGGTCGCACGGCTTATGGGCATGATCATGTCGAGTCCCCGAAGCGCCCGCGGGATGGACGCCTGGTACAGCGGATTGGAGTAGGTCACGTCGAGGCCGCAGACGGACGCCGTAACCGGGAGGCCGGTGAAGCGCTTGAGCGCGACGCCGACCGGGGCGAGCAACGCATCGGCCAGATGGATGGCCTCGATTTGATGCCGGTGCGCCAGGCGCACGCCGCGGACAACGGCCGAAGGCAGGAACAGCGGCAGCGCCTTCTTGCCGCTCCTGTTGATGAGGGGCGTCACTTCGACATCGCGACGGCGGTCCAGATGCTCGAGAAGCTGCTGGGCGAGCGTCTCCATGCCGCCCAGAGTCGGAGGATAGGCGCGCGCGACGAACAAGAGGCGGAGGGGCGTGGCGTTACTCACGTGACGATCACCGGGCGATGGTCGCGAGGTACATCGTCGCGGGCCTTCGCCAGCCAGCGGGGGTCAGGACAGAGCGCGACACAGGGCGGTATTCGCTCGACGCCTGGATCCTGAAGCCGCGCGAGAGGAGCATGGCGTCCCAGTCTTCCCGGGCCAACAGCCGCTCATCGCCGCGATCCTGACGGCCGTACGCGTGATTCGGCACGCTGAACACAGCAAAGCGGGCTACCCGGAGCTGCTCGCGGAGCAGTGAGACGATGTCGTCGTCCTCGAAATGCTCGAAGAAGCCCTGCGAGACGGCAACATCGAACTCGCCGTCGCCGATGTCGCGCAACGCGAAAGCGTCGCCCTGCCGGAACTGCGACCGGCCGTGGAGGCGGCGGCTGTTGCCGCGCGCGCGGTCGAGCACGGGCGTCGAGAGGTCGACCGAGACGACCTGGCGGTTGAAGTAGGACATGAAGATGGCAAGCGACCCCGTGCCGGCACCCACCTCGAGGATCTTCGCGGGCTGGAGCTTGCGGACGGCCAGCACCAGAGGGAGATGCTGGACGACATTCATGAAGTGGCGCGGCCAGGAGAGGTCGAAGTCGTAGTAGTGGCTCCATGCCGGGATTGCCAGCGCGGCCGCTCCGTCCCTGGTGGATCCCATCGTGTTCAGTTGCCTCCTGCCTGGCTCATCATCGTGTCTTGGTGGATTCTGTTCAATCGGGATTTCCCTGCGGGGTTTCCCCTCACGCTCGGAGTGAGGGAGTTGCTCTCGCGCATGCCGTGAGTAGCCTCGTGCCGGTGAAGGACCGCGGCCGTTATGATCGCCGCATGCGCGTAGCAGTGCTCACGGACTCGATCGATGCCGACGCGCCGGGCTTCGCGAGCTACGCTTCGCACCTCGCGCGCGGCCTCATCGAGGGATTGCCGGGCCGGGTGACGCTGGTACACCGCAGTCCCGACGGGTTCTACGACGGCCTGCCGCAGGCCATACCTGCTATCTCGCACCGCTGGTTGCCGGCGCGGCTCGCGCGGCAGTACGCCCTGCCGAGGTGGCTTGAGACGCAAGGGTTCGATCTAGTGCACGACACGTACCACTTCGGGCCGTTCCTTCGGCCATCCTCCTTCGCCCGAGTGCTGACGATCGGCGACTTGACGCCGATCGTCGCGGTAGGGGCTCCGGCGTCGGCGCGGCTCGCGCACCGATTCCTGCTGCCAGCGATCGCCCGTCGCGCGCACCGGATCGTGACGTTCTCGGAGAACTCCCGGCGCGACATCGAGCGGATCCTGCACGTGCGGCCGGCCGCAATCGCGGTGACCCCACTCGCGTCGAGTGAGGCGTTCTATCCGCGGGAGGCTGCGGAGATCCAGGAGGCCCGGGCGCGGCTGGGCCTGCCGGAGCGATATCTGCTCTACGTTGGCAGCATCGAGCCCAGAAAGAACGTCGAGCGGTTGGTGCGGGCGTTCGCTCGGGCGAAGCCGCACCTCGATGGGGCGCACCTGGTGCTGGCGGGACGCCGCATGTGGGGCATGTCGGGGTTCGAGGATCTCATCACGCACCTAGGGATCCGCGATCGCGTGTCTCACCGGCGGGACATTAACAACGAGGACCTCCCGCTCGTCTACACCGGAGCGATCGCGCTTGCCTATCCGTCGCTGTATGAGGGATTCGGCCTGCCCGCGCTGGAGGCAATGCAGTGCGGCACTGCGGTCGTCACGTCGAACAGTTCCAGCCTCCCGGAGGTCGTGGGCGACGCTGCCGTGCTGGTGGATCCGCAGTCTGTGGACGACATCGCACGAGGACTCATCGCAGTTACAGCCGACAGCCTGCTCCGAGGGGACCTCTCGAGTCGCGGCCGGGAGCGGGCACAGCAGTTCAGCTGGTCTCGCTGCGCGGAACTGACCATCGCGGCCTACAACGAGGCACTGCGGATTCAAGCCGCGCGCTGACCGCCGGACGGCTCGGGCTCCCGCGCTGGCACCGATGCCGGGAGCACCGCGACGGATACGGGTTCGCGCTGCCGCTTCTCACCGAGGACCCGCCACGCCATGAGGCTGAGGACACCGAAGACGAGCGCCTCGGTGCCTACGGTGCTGATGCTGGCGCCCAGTGCATCGAGCCACGGGACGAGCGCCAGGTTGAGCGAGACGTTCGACAGTGCTCCGACGCCGGCAGCGACCATGACGAGGCGTTGCTTGCCCGCGGCGGAGAGCGACTGGAAGAGGGCGTAGTTCGGATACAGGAACACGGCCGCCGGAGCGAGGGCGCGGAACAGCAGCGTTGCGGACGCATAATCACCGCCGGCAACGAGGCGGATCACCGGATCGACGAGAAGGACAGCAAGCGCGGCGATGCATGCGCCCGCGGCCATGGTGATGGCCTGGGCGTGGCCACGCACGCGCGCAAAGCGGGCGCGATCAGCGCCGTGGAGGTGGGAGAGTGATGGGTAGAGCGCGGCGGCGAGCACGGCCGCCGGAAGCGTCAGCACCTGGAAGCCGTTGTAGGCCATATTGTAGAGGCCGGTCTGGCGATCCGTGCTGAGATACGAGAGGATGACGACATCAATCCGGAAATAGGCGATCCAGAAGATGCCTGCGATCCAAAAAGGCCACGCGTCGACGGCGAGGCTTCGCCACATTGGAAGGTCGAAGCGTAGGCCGGCCGTGAGGCTACGACGCAGTACTATGATCGAAAGGGCCAAGCCAGCCACACCGGCGCACGCGTACCCGACACCGAACGCGACCATGCCGGAACCTGCCAAAGCGAGAACAGCGACAGACGCAAGGAGCAGAAGCTGCTGGACGATGCGCGTGAGCGCATCGAGCTGGGAGGCGGCTGTGGCCCGGAACACGCCCTGGACCATCAACGCTGACGTGGTGGTGATCGAGAAGCAGCCGAGCAGAAGGATGGTGAGTGAGAGCGCGACGGACCTGCCGCCGAGGCTTGCCGCGATCGCCAGGGGCACGACGGCGGCGGCCGAAGCCAGCAGCTTCATCGCGGAGGCGTTGCCCACGAGGGTCGCCGGGTCTTCGTCACCGCGGGCGATGCGGCGCTGGAGCGCGTTGGTGAGGCCGGCGTCCGACAGCAGGCCGATGACGCCGGTAAGAGCGACGGCCAACGACCACTGGCCGAAGACCTCGGCGCCAAGAGCGCGAGCTACCAGCAGCGTGGCGACGACGATGCCGCACTTGGCGGCGACCTCGCTGACGCCGACGAAGGCGACAGCCCGCAGCATCGTCGTCCGGCGCGCAAGGGCCGTCACGTCGCCCATCACTCCGCCAGACCTGAAGCGATGACTCGGTAGACGTAGAAGCGGTACAACGCGCGCCCGATCGTGCGCGGAGGAAGTTGATCCACGGCTTCCGCGATCGGCGCGTAACCGCGATCTAGGGGTCGCGGCGGAATGGACTCCGGGCTGGCATAGCGATCGGCACTGGCTATGAAGACCAGCCGTCGGGTGTCCAGAATCGTCCCGCCAACGAATTCGAGATCGTCACTGGCGAACGTGGAGCCGTCCGCGAGCTGAATGCCCGGGAAGGCGTCCGTCGGCCCGTGCCTGGTGATGAGGTACACGGGGTGGTTCGTAGTCGCAGCCTCATCGAGCAGTTGGCCGACGGTGTCAGGGTCCGTGTCGTCCAGGAAGCTCACCGGTCGATCGGGATTGACATCGAAGAGGTAGTGCAGCGGGTCGACCACGTATTTCAGTTGCGGCTCCGCGAGGACGAGCGCTTCTCGGTCGGCGATGAACGTGTTCGCCTCGGCCAGCGCGTCGTGGAACCCGGCGGAGTCCTGGAGCGTGATGATGGGGCGAGCCAGCCACAAGTTGGCGCCGATGAGGACTGCGGACGCCACCGCCGCATAGCGGGAGCTTTCAAGAGAGACGATCCAACGAGCAGCGAGGAGTGCTCCTAGGGGAAGCAGCGTTTCCCAGTAGTGACGCATGAACCAGGGATGAACCCACGAGATCGTCGGCTCGACTATCAGCAGCAGGACCGGAGATGAAGCGCCCAGCAAAGCGGCGACGAGATGGATGTTTCGGCGGTGAAAGAGGAGGCCGAGCAGGCCGACGCCGAAGATGATGTGCAGCCCGTACTTGAAGAAGGATTCACCAACAAAGCGCAGGGCGTATGTGCGGTAGGTAGGCAGCCCGGCAGGATTGCTGTCCTCGACAGCGGGCGTACGTGCCGTTTCGATGGTGGACACGCCGGGCAGCGCCTGCGACGCAAGGTGCGCGGCCTTGTCGAAGTAACCGCGGTAGTACTGCTCCTCGCCGTGCGCCGTCTCGTGCACGACGACGGCGGTAACGTTGGCGGCCACGAGGAGTGCAACGATGGCCGTGGTGGCCAGGAGCGCAGCGGGCGCGGGCAGGCCGACGCGGCTCCGCCACCACCAGATGGCGATGACGCCGACCATGGCGGGCAGGAACAGCAGCGCTTCCGGACGGGACAGTAGCATCAGCGACACAGGCACCAGGCTGAACAGCGCGAGCCCGGGAACCCGGCGGCCGATGCCGCACACGAGGAAGTACATGCCTGAGGAGAGGAGAAACAGACCCATATTGTCGCTTAGCGTCTGTCGCGAGAACCAGATCGTCGTGTAGTGCGTCGCGACGAGGGCAGCGGCGATCACGCCTGCCCACCTGTTCCCGGTCAGGTCGGCACCGAGCCGAATGACAATGAGGAGCGTGGCGGCGAGGAGCAGCGCGTTGCCCCATTGCTGGAGTCCGTAGCCACCTACGTGGAAGAGAGCGGACAGGTAGACCGTGTAGCCGGGCAAGAACATGGGTGCGAACTCTCCGGTGCGACCCAAATAGGCAGCGCGGAATGCGTAATTACCGGAGTCGTAATCGCCGAGGAGCGTTTCGTGCTGGAGCAGGCCGGTCATGAGAACGGCGGCGATAACCGTAAGCGCGCCGACGAGCGTCGGTGCGTCGAGCCGGGTAACGCGGATTGACGCGATCGCAGTGGCGAGGATCGCCACCGTCATCACGACAAGCGTGGCATCGACCACGTAGCGGTAGAGACCCTGCATGGCCATAAGGGTCAAGAAGGCAAGCGCGATGTTGAAGGCGGCAACAAGGACGGCCGCCGGATACTCCCGTAGAAGCGTCAACAGTCGGGTGCCAGGCGCCGCGGCTGAGGCGTTTAGCCTGGGCAACGGGGTCGCCCGGGCACGATCACCCGCTGGCCCCACGGTGCCGGCACGCGCAACGCCCTCGACGAGCATCGCCCCGGCCAGCGCATGGTCGTACCGGGAGGCGGGCGGCGTTCGTTGAGCGCTATCAACGGATCCGCCGCGGACCGCCTTCCACGCACTGCGGGCGAGCCAACGCATTGTCGACTTCATGCGGCCCGCAGTTCCTGGTAGGTCGCGGCGTGGACTCCGGACACCTCGCGCCAACTGGCGATGCGGGTGAACCGCTCGATGTTGGCCTGGCACGCGGCGTAGGCCCCGGGATCGTCCAGAAGTGACGCTACGCTTCGCACGAGCGCCTCGACGTCGCCGGGCGGATAGATGGCGCCCAACCCGTGTTCCCGGACAATTTCGGCGACGCCCGTGGCGGACGAGCACACGACCGGAATACGCGCTTCGAGCACGAGATTCATGGTGATGCTCTGCGATGCGGTCCTAGAAGGGAAGACATATACGTCGGAACTCGTGATCAGGCGTTCGAACTCGGCAGCATCAGCGCCCTCCACGAACGTCACGTCGCATCCCGGCCTCGCGTTCTCCTCCGCGCGACGCTTCAGATCATCGGCGTACTGGCGATCGCGAGGCTCGACCGAACCAACGACCTGTACACACACCGCGCCGCCCAGTCGTTCCGCGAGAGCGGGCGCCGCGACGATGGCGTCTTCGATGCCCTTTCCGGGACGGATAAATCCCGCGACCGTCACCGTCGGTGTCGATGAGTCGAGCAGGCGGACACGCGGTTCTTCCCGCACACCGAGATGTACGAAATCCGACGGGGTGGCGTATTCGGTAAGCAGTTCTTCGCCGTGTGCCCCGGAGAGCACGAGGACACGGCCGGCCAGGCGGAAGAGCGCACGCTCGAAGAGGCGGAAGAGGACGCGGGCAGGGGCCGGAAGGCGGCGGGCGTAGGTTGACGGGCGCTCGTGCGCGGTAACACAGACGGATACCCCGCGCAGCCTCGCGAGGGCGGCGAGCGGCAACGCGCTGGGGCCGGCAGTGGTCGGCGTGTACTGCACGTGCAGGACGTCGGGAGCACGGCGAAGCAGAGACGCACCGGCCAGCAGGCTCTGGGTGATGTAGACGGGGATGCCCGCACGGAGATCGAGTGTCAGGTGCGTGACCGTTACGCCAGAGGGCATGTGGTCAGCCAGCTCACGCACGTAGTGGGAGACGCCGCAGTGCGACGCGGGATACGAGCTTGCCATCAAGACCGCGATTGACCCGCGACCGGTGCGCGCCTGCCGTGCTGCGGCTTCATCCGGCTGGGCACGAGGGCGTGCGAGGGTGGCCCGATGGCGCAACATCCTGCTGTTCCCAAGCCGATCCACAGCCGCTCCGTATCCATACCGGGAGTCCCGCTGCGTCAGTTTCGGAGGGTACGCCCCTAAGGTCTGTGAGGGAGCCGCCGCAGCGGGCTGGGGGGTAACACCGAAACTAGTCGTGGGGGTTTGGTGTTTACGGATCTTTAACGGGGATGGGGCTGTGGGTGCTCTCAAGACCGCGGAGCCGGTAGCCGAACATGTGACAAGACCAGGCAGGGTCCAGGGTTTTCGGCGGGTGCCGGCTCAACGTGGCCCTCACACAAGGAGGAACGGGATGTTGAAGACAAAGGGTGCGTTGCTCGGCATCGCCGCAGCCGTTGTTGTGGCGGGACTGACCTTCGCAAGCATGGCCGTGACGACGACGTCGGGCGCGGGCACGGACGACACGGACGAGACGCCGACGGCGGTCGCTCAGCCGACCGTTGCACCGAGCACGCCGCCGCAGGCGCCGATCGAGCCGCCGACGAACCCGGTGACGACGAACGCCGGCAATCAGGCGGGCGCAGGCACGCTTCCTTCCGCCGGCTATGGCATGGGCGAGACGGGCAACTCGATGAGCACGATGCTGGTGTTCGGGCTGGCAGGCGCGATCCTCGCGGCCGGTACGGGCCTGATGATCGCGGGTGGCCGCGCGCCGGGCCGCAAGCAGTAAGGACGGGACCGTCGCATAGCGACAACGAGGGGCGGGGGCTTTCCATGAGGGACCCCCGCCTCTCTGCGTGCGCCTGCGGATCCGGGACAGGCCGATAAGGGAACCACCGATGGTACGCGGCGGGCGGTGACGGGATGATGGGGTGATGTTCCAGGCGAGCGCGATCACTCCGCGCGTAAGGGACCGGCTCACTGCCCGGGCCATGGCACTGCCGTTGGCTTTGGCGGCGATCGCGGCGCTGTTCATCCCGCTCATGGCGGCGGGGCCATCGCATCTGACCTCAGACGAATCGCTGTACCTGGCCGAGGCGTACAACATCGCCGAGGGTCACGGTCTGACGTATCCCTCCGGCGACGCCATCACGCACCGGGCGCCGGCGTACCCGTTGATGCTGGCGCCTGTCGTGAAGGCCGCGGGGCCCGACGGGGCCTATGCGGTCACGAAGCTCATCGTGCTCGTCAACGCGGCCCTCGTATTCTGGCTGGCCTGGCGGCTGGGCGGTCAGCTTGCGGCATGGATCGCGGCACTGGCGTGCGCCGCGTCGGCCTATCTCTCGGAGCTGGGTACCACGCTGTACCTCGACCCCGCGCAGTGCATGTTCCTGCTCCTCTGCGCCATCGCGCTGCACGCGGCTCTGACGTCTGGGACCCGCGTGCTGTATGCGGCGGCGGGACTGAGCCTGGGGCTCGCCTTCCTGGTCAAGGAATCGGCGGTGCAGTGGGCGCCGGTGGCGCTCGTCGGCGTCCTGACGCTGCCGGGCGCCCGTACACGCGATGGCCTCGTGGGCGCGCTCTTGTTCGCGGGTGCGTTCGCAGCTCTGGCGGCGCCGTGGTGGGTCCTGGTGTACACGGAGACCGGGCAACTGTTCCTGCTGGGCGAACCGCGCCGGGTCGCGGAAGAGGCGTCCGCGGCGGCCGTCATGATGGCGCTGGGCGCAGCAGTCGCGTGGCGCTGGCGCCCGACGGCGCGACTGGCGCTACCTGCGGCCATCATGATCACGGCAGCATGGGGCGGCGTCCTGGTGTACGGGCTGGCCGCGTTCTCCTCATGGCCGTCATCGAACGACTATGCGACCACCATCGCGCGATACCTGGTGCGAGTAGCGCCGCAGGTGCAGCCGTACTTCCTCATCGTCGGGGCATGGGGCTGGGTCATCGCCCGAGCGGCGCGTGGCGACGACTCGTCCCGCTTCCTAGCGATCCTCGCGGCACTGTTCGCGCCGTTCGCGATCGTCGCGGCGAACCGGTGGCTGCAGCTCCGCGATGCGCTGCCCATCGTGTACCTGTCCTACGTCGCGCTGGGGGTAGCGACGGCGGGCCTCTGGCCGCGGATCCGGGGGCTGGTCGAGGGCAGCGTCGGCATGCCGCTCGTCGGAGCGATCGCGGCGGTTGCGGCGGTGGCGTTTGCGGCGCACGAGGCCGGCGTGTTTCGCGGCGCGATGGGCGAGGAAGCGGACGCGCGCGTCGAAGCGGGTTCGTGGCGCAGTCCGTACACGCGCGACGTGGCGGCGTGGATGGACGCCCGCATCCCGTTGGGATCAAACGTCCTCATGAGCCGGCTGTACTTCTCGAGCATCCACGTCGAGACGGGCGGGGATTACGGCATCCACCAGCTCCCTACCGTACGCGTCGACATCCACCCGGACGGCGATCCGTTCCTGCAGGCACGATCGAACCTGTTCCGCTGGGGAGAGTCCGACCTGCGGGCGACTGAGCCCGGTGACACCTGGCTGTACCTCCAACAGTTTCCCGAGAAGGAGTACTGGGTCGGCCTGGGCGAGCAGGAACTGTTGGCGTACATCGCCGACAGGGACATCGACTACGTCGTGCTCACGGGCGAA
Source organism: uncultured Dehalococcoidia bacterium (assembly GCA_964371355.1). GTDB lineage: Bacteria > Chloroflexota > Dehalococcoidia > DSTF01 > JACRBR01 > JACRBR01. Next base: position 46,701 of record CAYJMG010000012.1, on the reverse strand, counting down.
GACGTCGCCTTCAGCTCGAACGCGTACGCCTGGTACTTCACGGCGAATCCCGCGTTCACCCTGCTGGGCACCATCCCGGGGACGGCTACCGACAGAATGTTCGCGTACTCGGTCGACCGCGCGCACCTGGGGCCGATCGCGCACTCGACGGCGATGACGCCGCGTGGGTTCGCGGCCTTGAGCGAAGTAACCGGACTCACGGAGCCCGAGATCGCGTCGCGGCTGGGGACGCCGCTGTACGTGTCAGACGGCGACGGGGGACTCAGCGAGCGCGAGGCGGCGGGCGCGCAGGCGGGCGTCGATCCCCGCAGCACAGTCAGTGCTGGCGACCCTGCTCCTTAGGGGCGGCCCCGGGCGACAGGCAGGGTGTTTCCGAACACGCACGCGGCACTTCGATGCAGAGACTTCTACGGTAGGAAGGGAGTCCCCGCCATGAAGCTCATCGTGACCATCCCGGCCCTCGACGAGGCGCCCACGATCGGCGATGTCATCCGGGAGATCCCGCGCGACATTTCCGGCATCGACAGCGTCGAAGTCCTCGTCATCGACGACGGGTCGAGGGACGGCACGGTCGAGGAGGCGCTGCGGGCCGGGGCGGACTACGTCATCTCGAACCGCGTAACCCGGGGGCTGGCCGCCAGCTTCAAGACGGCGCTGCAAGAGGCGCTGGCGCGGGGCGCCGACATGATCGTCAACACCGACGCGGACAACCACTACGACCAGACGCGGATCGGCGACCTGATCGCGCCGCTCCTGGGGAACGAGGCCGACATCACGATCGGCAGCCGGCTCATCGACGAACTGCCCATGAAGCCGGCCAACAAGTACGGCAACAAGGTGGCGAACTACATCATGCAGCGGGCGCTGGGCCTGCCCGGCGTCGACGTCTCGACGGGGTTCCGCGCGTACACGGCCGAGGCGGCGATGCGCCTGAACGTCCTGTCGGACCACACGTACACGCACGAGACGCTCATCAACGCGCTGGACCAACGGATGCGCATCGCGAACGTGCCGATCGCGGCGCGGCACGTGGACCGGCCGTCGCGCCTCATCAAGAGCATCACGAGCCACATCGCACGCGCTGGCGGCGTCATCCTGCGCAGCTTCCTGCTGTACCGCCCGATGCAGGTGTACGGCACGCTGGGCACGGCGCTGCTATTGGCGGGGGCGATCCCCTTCGCGCGCTTTGCGGTCCTGGCAGCGAACGGGAATAGCACCGGCCACGTGCAGTCGCTCATTATCGGCACGGCGCTGTCCTTCATGGGCGGGCAGATGATCATCACGGGCATGCTGGCGACGGCGATCTCGTGGAACCGGCGCATGATCGAGGACGTGCTGTTCCGGATGAAGTCCGAATCGAAGGCGGTCGAACACGAGCGGCCGCGGCTGCGGATCGTGCACACGCAGGGGACGGAAATGGAGCGCGAGTCACATGGAGCAAGCGGCCGGCGGGCGGCGTAGCATCAATCCTGGCCCCATAGGTATGGGCCCCATCGGGATGGGCCCCATCGGCATCGTGGGCGACGGCATCGTGGGCGGCGCTCTCCGGGCATACCTGGAGGGCCAGGGCCACGACGTGCGGCTGTACGACCCGCCGAAGGGCCACGACTCGATCGAGGCGCTGGACGGCGCGGACATCGTGTTCGTGTGCGTACCGACGCCGTACACGCCGGGACACGGCTTCGACGACCGCGCCCTGCTGTCGGCCGTCGGCAGCCTGCCCGGGCGCCGCGCCGTCGTCATCAAGTCGACGGTGTTGCCTGGCACGACGCAGGTGCTGCAACAGCGCATGCCCCAGCACCGCTTCATGTTCAACCCCGAGTTCCTGCGAGAGGCGACGGCGTCCGAGGACTTCTTGACGCCCGACCGCCAGATCGTCGGGCACACGGACGCCAGCGCCGGTGACGCGGAGCGCGTGATGGCGCTGCTCCCGCGAGCGCCGTTCGAGCTGGTGTGCTCGTCGGGCGAGGCCGAAATGGCGAAGTACGCGGCGAACTCGTTTCTTGCGGTGAAGGTGAGCTACGCGAACGAGATCTTCGACGTGTGTGAGCGGCTGCGGCTGGACTATGGCACGGTCAGGGACATCGTCGCGGCGGACGTGCGCATCGGTGGCTCGCACATGGACGTCCTCGACTCGGGGTACCGTGGATATGGCGGGAAGTGCCTGCCGAAGGACAGCAAGGCGCTGCTGGACCTCGCACGGAGCCTGGGCGTCGACCTGGAGGTGCTGCGGGCCGCGGACCGCGTGAACGCCGCGCTGCGAGGCGTGGAAGCGAACGAGCGCGTGACCGCGCTCTCCGCAGTCGCTCCGAGCGGCGCAGCACGCGAGCGTGCGGCCTAACGTTTGATCCTTCAATCCGGACGCATTCTGTCCAGTATCCTTGCAGGTGCCGGACTTGCTGGAAGGGACGATACGTGGCGGCGCCGTTCGGGCATGGGTTTGTGGGGATGGCGATCGCGCGTCGCATGGGCGTACGCTCGCGGCTGGGGCTGGTCGCGGCGTTCTTCGCGGCGAGCCTGCCCGATGTGGACGTGCCGATCGGCGCCATCATCGGGAAGGACATCCACCGAGGCCCGACGCACACGCCCAACTTCGCACTGACGGCCGGAATGCTGGCGGGCATCACGGGGTTCCTGGCGGCGGAGAGCGTCGAAGGCGAGCGCGACCTTATCTACGACGCAATGACGGGGGCGGCGATCGTGGGGTCGCACGTCGTGCTGGACAGAATTCCGTACATGCCCGGCGTCAACATCGGGCCGCGGATCCTGGACCTGCCGCTGGCGAACTGGATCATCGACGCCATATTCTGGGGCGCCGTCGCCTACGCTATCTGGCCGAAGGGTGAGCGCGAGGAACCTGACGCAGTGCCCGCTGCGATGGCGTAACGCCCTCCGTCAACTTTCATAACTTGACGACACCCCGAATCGAGCACGCTCTTCGAGCGTGCTTTGTTGCGTGATGGGCGGTCCGGCCTGTGATGTGCGGGGCGCTTCGCCGTTTGGATCAATGGACGCAGGGAATGCGGACATGACCCGAATCGGCACCCCGCCGAAGGCAGCATCCAGGCAGACCAACCATGTTCGGCATTCCCGCGCGCGTGCGCGGCGGCGCTGTGGCGCTCGCCGCACTGATACTCATTGCCATCGCCGGCTCCGGGTGCGGAGCGATCCCGTTCGTCGCACAGCCGGCGGCGGGGTATGCGTACGGCTCCGGGCAGCCGTTGCGGGTGGCCATCATCGATACGAGCGGGCCCGAGTGGACGCCGGCGTTGCAGGCGGCGATGCAGCGGTACTCGGACGGCGCGGGCGGGATGCTGGTGTTCCAGACGAGCGCCGAGGGCGCGAACATCGTCATCACCGTGCGCACGTACGATGACACGGCGCCGCCGGATCTCAAGGGGTACGACTTCCCGATGGGCGCGGGCGGCTTCGCGACCGTGTACGACGCCCAGGGGTTTGCCTGCAACTATCCGCCGTCGACGCTGCCGCTGAACTGCTCGGGCGAGATCACGACGACCGAGATCTGGCTGAACCAGGCGATCCCGGCTGGGGCGGACATCGAGAACCGCCGCGTGCGTCTGATCCTGCACGAGCTTGGCCACGCGATGGGCCTGACGCGGCACGCGCCGGACCTGGACGTCGCGACGCTGGCCCAGCGGTACGGCTGGAACGCGCAGTAGTCCGTCCATCTTCACCTCGATCCAATCCACGGGGCCACCCACCCACCGAGGTGGTGGGATGGACATTGCTCGGCAGTTTGGCTTGCTGCGCCGGGCGGACATTGCTCGGCACTTTTGGCTTTGTAGCGCCGGGCGGACATTGCTCGGCAGTTTTGGCTTTGCGGCGCCGGCGGACATTGCTCGGCAGTTTTGTGTTGGCACAGGCATGTGGATGCATTATGTCGAGAGTGGTGAGCGATCCCCTTACCTGACGTGCGGGGGACGCCGTTGAGGGTGAGCGTATGGGAATGGGTGGGCTACCTCCAAGCGCGGGAGATCACTTTCGGCAGATTTTTGTGACCTGGGGCCTTCGCCAGGGCGGGACTTCGTCCGATCGGTCGCGGCAGTGAGCCTTCGGCTGTCTCTAACGCGGCGCTTCCGGCGCGACGCGGGGAGGGGTTGCCTTGCTGCGGACGGTGGCGCTGGCGCGCGGGGCATCGGTCGTGATTCGGGAAGTGGCGGGCGCAGCAGGCTGCGCCCCTACCGGGGGGCGGCGGGGTTGCTGGTGGCCGGCGCGGCGGGCTGCGCCGCTACCGGGGGTGCGGCGAGATGCTGGTGGCCGGCGCGGCGGGCTGCGCCCCTACCGGGGTGCGGCGGGACGCTGGTGTGGGCGGGGCCTACCATGACGCGGGGAGGTGGGTGAGACTGAGGGGCTTCGGCTGGAGCGAGGACGAAGAGGAGCGAACACACGTGGCGATCGCGCAGGCTATACAACCGATCACGGTCGACGACGAGGCGCTGCGGGAGGCGCTGGAGGATGCGTTCTTACCGGCGTTGTTGCCGGCGATGGCACAGGTTACAGGCGACGTATCTCTGCTGGACGAGGGGCTGCGGCCGGGGATGATGGCGCCGGGGGTCCCGCAGGGCGGGATGACGCCGGAGCAGGTGGAGCGCGCGAAGACCCTGCTGCTCGACGCATTGCGGGCGCTGCGGGACGGGCGGGTGCCGCCACGGCCACCGCATCCGGTCGAGGACGACCTGCGGCGGATCATGCGGTGGATGACGGGCGGGCCGGTGGCCGAGGACTACGTGCCGTTGCTACTGGAGGAGTTGGCGGAGGACCGGGACGGACGCGCGCCGACATGGCGGAAGGACCCGGCGATCGCGTTCAGCGTGGCGATCGTCGGCGCGGGGATGTCGGGGATCCTGGCGGCGATCCGGCTCAAGCAGGCGGGCGTGCCGTTCGTGGTGATCGAGAAGAACGCCGACGTCGGCGGGACGTGGTTCGAGAACACGTATCCGGGCGCGCGGGTCGACGTCTCGAACATGTTCTACAGCTATTCGTTCGCGCAGAAGGCCGACTGGCCGAACTTCTTCTCACCGCAAGAGGTGCTGCTGGACTATTTCCGCGAGGTGGCGGACGAATACGGCATCCACGAGCACATCCGCTTCAACACGGAGGTGACGGCGGCGGCGTGGGACGAAGCGGCGCGCTCATGGCGGCTGCGCGTTCGGACGGCGGACGGCCGGGAGGAGGAGCTGGAGGCGCAGGCGCTGATCGCGGCGGCGGGGCAGCTCAACCGGCCGAAAATGCCGGAGATTCCGGGCCGCGAGCGTTTCGCCGGGCCGTCGTTCCATTCGGCACAGTGGGACCATAGCGTCGACCGGAAGGGCAAGCGGGTGGCGGTGATTGGGACGGGGGCGAGCGCGGCGCAGTTCGTGCCAGCGATCGCGGCGGAGGTGGGGGAACTGACGGTGTTCCAGCGGACGCCGCCTTGGTTCGTGCCGGTGCCGACGTATCACGATGAGGTGCCGCAGGGGTTGAGCTGGCTGCTGACGCATGTACCGAACTACGCGCACTGGTACCGCTTCTGGCTGTTCTGGTTCTCGACGGACGGGCTGCTGCCGGCGGCGACCGTCGACAAGAGCTGGCCGGACCAGGATCGGTCGGTGAGCGAGGCGAACGAGATGCTGCGAATGCTGCTTGCGGGATACCTGCAGGGGCAGTTCGCGGAGCGGCCGGATCTGCTGGAGAAGGTGATGCCGGCATACCCGCCGTCGTCGAAGCGGATGCTGCTGGACAACGGCGTGTGGGCGGCCGCGCTGAAGCGCGCGAACGTGCATCTCGTCACCGAGCCTATCCGCGAGATCACGGCGACGGGCGTGGTGACGGCGGACGGCGTCGAGCACGCGGCGGACGTGCTGATCTACGGGACGGGGTTCCAGGCGTCGAAGTTCCTGACGCCGATGGCGGTGACGGGGCGCGGCGGCGTGGACATCAACGCGCAGTGGGCGGGCGACGCGAGCGCGTACCTGGGGATCACGGTGCCGAACTTTCCGAACTTCTTCATGATGTACGGTCCTAACACGAACATCGTGGTGAACGGCAGCATCATCTTCTTCTCGGAGTGCGAGGCGCAGTACATCATGGGGTGCCTGCGGCTGTTGTTCGAGGGCGGGCGCCGGGCGCTGGACTGCAAGCGCGAGGTGCACGACGCGTACATCACGCGCATCAACGCCGCGAACCTCGAGCGGACGTGGGGGGTGTCGACGGTGAACGCGTGGTACAAGAACGAGAAGGGGCGGGTGACGCAGAACTGGCCGTTCAATTTGCTGGAGTACTGGCGGTTGACTCGGGAGCCGGTGGTGGCGGATTACGTGTTTCTGTAGCGTGCCAGTTACTAGTTGTCAGTTCCCTGCGAATAGGGATGTGGGCTGTCACTGCACCTCACCCCCCCGGCCCCCCCCCCCCCCCCCGGGCGCGGGGGGGGGGGGGGCGGGGGGGGGGG
>CAYJMG010000012.1:38494-40243 GCA_964371355.1 uncultured Dehalococcoidia bacterium | reverse complement strand
GGCCCCCTCTCCACGACGTGGAGAGGGGGAGCTTCGTTGCGGCGATGGGGGCGCTGTCGCAAGCGCGTGCGCCGGCGTCACAACAAGATTCCTCGCTGCGGAATGACGGTGCGGGCGCTATCGCATGGGGCGTCCGCGGTAATTGCGGGACTGCTGGGCGCAGCAGGCTGCGCCCCTACGGGTACTGCTGGCGCTGACGCGGCAGCCCCTCATCCCCCGGCCTCCTCTCCGCGTCGTGGAGAGGAGGAGCTTCGTTGCGGCGATGGGGCTGCCGCAAGCGCGTGCGCAGGCGTCACAACAGGATTCCTCGCTGCGGAATGACGGTGCGGGCGCTATCGCATAGGGCGCCGGTGGTGATTGCGGGACTGCTGGGCGCAGCAGGCTGCGCCCCTACGCGCACGCCCGTGGCGCTGTCGCATCGGCACCAGGTGGTATCACCACAAGGTTCCTCGCTGCGCTCGGAATGACGGGGGGCGGGGTTACGCTCCCATTGATTGCATTCTCTCTACTGCCTGGGTGTACTCCTCGACCATGTCGAAGATGACGTCGCGGACTGGGCGTACGGCGTTCATCATGCCGGCGATCTGGCCGACGGGGGTGCCGGCGAGCTGGGCGGCCTTCGATGCGGGGTCTTTCTCGGCGGCGCGATACATGCGGGAGTAGGCCTCGGCGGTGGCCATGAACTGCAGGGGCATGGGGAGGGCGCCGGGGGAGTCGGGGCCGTCCCAGGCGTCGGTCCACGGCGTGCGGAGCTGGCGGGCGGGTTTGCCGGTCATGGCGCGCGAGCGGACGGTGTCGCGCGACGACGCGCGGAGCACCTTCTCGACGACGGCGGGCTGGAGGTCGGACTCCTTGGTGGTGAGCCAGACGCTGCCCGTCCAGACGCCCTGTGCGCCGAGGGCGAGCGCAGCGGCGATCTGGCGGCCGGAGCCGATGCCGCCGGCGGCGAGCACGGGCGCGGGGGCGACCGCGTCGACGACCTGGGGCACGAGCACCATGGTCGAGATCTCGCCGGTGTGGCCTCCGGCCTCGGTGCCGGAGGCGACGATGATGTCGACGCCGGCCTCGCGCTGCTTGATGGCGTGGTCGGGCGAGCCGACGAGCGCTGCGACGGGCACGCCGTGCTTGTGCGCGCGTTCGACGACATCGGGCGGGGGCGGGCCAAGGGCGTTCACGAGCAGGCGGATGGGGTGCTTGAGGGCGACGTCGACGTGGGACTGGCCGCCGGACGGCACCCAACCGAGGAGTGACTCGGCGCCCTGTACGCCTTCGGGGAGCTTCGGGACCTCGTACCTGGTGAGGGTGTCCTCGATGAAGTCGCGGTGGGTCTGCGGGATCATCGCCTCGAGCTGATCCTTGGTGGCGGTGGCGGCGCCTTCGGCGAGCTTCGCGGGCATGACGATGTCGACGCCGTATGGCTTGCCGTCGACATGCTCGTCGATCCAGGCGAGCTCGACCTGGAGCTGCTCGGCGGAGAAGGCGAGGGCGCCGAGGACGCCGAAGCCGCCGGCCTTGGAGACCGCGGCGACGACATCGCGGCAGTGTGAGAAGGCGAAGATGGGGAACTCGATTTGGAATTGGTCGCAGAGTGGGGTTTTCATGGGAGCTCCTGGTCGTTAGGCGTTAGGGGTTAGTCGTTGGGGGTGCCGCACGTCGCTATCACTGCACCTCACCCCCCGGCCCCCCCCCCCCCCCCCGGGGGGGGGGGGGGGGGTTTTGGGGGGGGGGGGGGGGGTGTTGAACCAGGGG
>CAYJMG010000012.1:0-38484 GCA_964371355.1 uncultured Dehalococcoidia bacterium | reverse complement strand
CCCCTCTCCACGACGTGGAGAGGGGGAGCCTTTGTGGGGGATCGGCGACATCGTTCGTCAGCATGGCGGTGGTTGTTGCGACTGAGGACAGGTCTGAAGACCTGTCGGTGCGGTTGCCTGGGCCTCGTTGCTCTTGCCATGTGTGTACTCCAGTGCGGGACTGGGCGGAGCTGTCCCCTTCGGCGACTCTGCGAAAAGCTCCGCGGCTACTTTGTGCCTTCATCAGTAGCTCCTCGGGAGGCCGAGTTCTTGTTCGGCGATGTAGTTGAGGATCATTTCGCGGTTCAGGGGGGCGGTCTTTAGGACGCGGGCGCCGTTCCATAGTTGGGAGAGGCCGGTTTCTTCGGCGAAGCCTATGCCGCCGTGGGTTTCGAGGGAGGCGTCGACGGCTTTGAGGGCGACGTCGGAGGCGAGCATCTTGGCCATGTTGCTGTAGGAGCCGACGGTCTGGGGCGGGAGGCCCTGGTCGAAGGCCCAGGCGGCGCGGTAGGTCATGAGCTTGGCGGCCTCGAGCTGGACCTTGGCCTCGGCGAGGGGGTGCGAGACGCCCTGGTAGGCGCCGATGGGGGTGTCGCGGAAGACGCGGCGCTCCTTCGCGTAGGCGACGGCCATGTTGATGGCCTGCTCGGCCATGCCGCAGCAGATGGCGCCGACGAGGATGCGCTCGGGGTTGAGAGAGTTGAACATCGCCATGGCACCCTGATCCTCGGTGCCGACGAGGTTCTCGGCGGGGATCTCGACGTCCTCGAAGAAGAGCTGCCACTGGTAGACGCCCTCGGTGGCGACGGTGGGGATGGGGGTCTTGGTGATGCCTTTGGACTTGGGGTCGACGAGGAAGAGCGAGAGGCCGAACGCTTTCGGGAGGCCCTTCGCGTCGATCTCCTCGCGGGTGGTGGTGCGAGCGACGACGAGCATGTAGTCGGCGACTTCGACGCCGGTGATGAAGATCTTCTGTCCGTTCATGACGTAGCGATCGCCGTCGCGCTTCGCCACGGTCTGGATGCGGAAGGTGTTGGAGCCGGCGTCGGGCTCGGTGATGGCGAAGACGAGGATGGTCTTGCCATCGACGACGGAGGGGACGATCTTGCGCTTCATGTCGTCGGTGCCGTTCTTGAGGATGCAGGCAGTGTCCATGGCGGTAACGAGCATGAGCGACGGGGAGAAGCCGAGCGCGCAGATGTCCTCGAAGCCGAGGGTGAGGGCGAGGAGGCCGGAGTTGTTGCCGCCGTACTCCTCGGGGACGAGGGCGCCGAGGAGGCCGATGTTCGCGAACTCCTGCCAGAGCTCGTAGTTGAACTTGTGGTCGCGATGTGTCATCTCGCGCCACTCTTTCTTCTGGTGTTCGTGGCGGGCGAGCATCTGGCGGACGGCGTTGCGGAGGAGCTGGTGTTCTTCGCTGAGGGTGAAGTCAATGGGCATGGGTACCTCCCGGGGGACGGGCTAAGGCTTCGTCCCTACAGCGTTGCGACCTCGAAATAGAACGTCATTCATGTCACTGCTCTAGGACAGGTCTAAAGACCTGTCCGTACGGTATCCGCGCCCACGCTCACAGCACGAAGCTGCTGCGGCCCTGGTACGGGGGCACTGGCTCTCCTCATGGCGCGAAGCTGGAGCGGGCCTGAATGCCCCAGTGGTTGTCCTGCTTGCTGACGATGTAGATGGAGTCGTACTCGCCGATGGTGGAGCCGTCCTCGCGGTAGCGGCCGAAGCGGGTGTTGACGTGGACTTTGTCGGGGCCGCTGTGGATGATGTCGCGGCGGAGCCAGGCGCTGTGGTGCCAGCCGGTCGCCGCCATGCGGTCGAAGAGGTCGGGCAGGTGGGAGGCGGGGGACTCGATGATGCGGACGCGGCCGCTGGCGATGCGGACGCTGGGGTAGCTGAAGGTGGCGGCGAAGGCGGGGAGGTCGCGGGCGTTCCAGGCGCGCATGAATTCGTCGAGGCATTGGAGGGCGGCGGTTTCGCTGGCGGTGTCGGTCATGTGGTCGTCGTCCCGTGCTTTCGATCGGTGAGTGCTCGCGCTGTCGCATGCAGGCATTGGTGGCGATTGCGGCAAGATTCTTCGCTTCGCTCAGAATGACAGGATTGCAGCCCTTCTCTCATCTCTCATCAGTGCGGCATTGACTTGATTGCGGGGCAGAGAAGAGCAGAGGCTCCGCCGCTACTTTCGCTTCTCATGATCTCTTCTCGCTTCTCCCTTCGCACCTCTCATTTCCCTTTGAAGACGGGGGGGCGTTTTTCTTTGAAGGCGCGGGGGCCTTCGCGGGCGTCTTCGGTGGCGTAGACTTGCTGGCCGATCTGGAAGTCGAGGGCGAGGGCGTCTTTTTCGGGGAGGCACTCGGTGGCGATGATGGCCTCCTTGATCTTCTGGACGGCGACGGGGCCGTTGGCGGCGACCTTCGCGGCGAGCTCTTTGGCGACGGCGAGGGCCTGGCCCTTCGGGACGACGTGGCCGACGAGGCCGAAGGCGAGCGCCTCCTCGGCCGGGTACATGTCGGCGGTGAGGAGCATCTCCATCGCCTTCGTGTACGGGATCTGGCGGCGGAGGCGGATGACGGAGCCGCCCTGTGGGTAGAGGGACCACTTGGCCTCGGTGAGGCCGAAAGTGCTGCCCTCGGCGGCGACGCGGATATCGGTGCCCTGGAGGATCTCGGTTCCACCGGCGACGCAGTAGCCCTCGACGGCGGCGATGAGGGGCTTCTTGAGCTGCTTGTTGCGGAGGAGGCCGTTGAAGATGATGCCGTAGTCCTTGCGGATGCGCTCCTCGAACTCGTCCTCGGGCGGGAGTCCGGCGAGGGAGCGCGCGACGAGCTTGTCGAGATCGGCGCCGGCGCAGAAGTCGCCGGCGGCGCCGGTGAGGATGGCGCAGCGGACGCCTGGATCGGCGTCGATCATGTCCCAGGCGTCGGCGAGGCGGCAGAGCATCTCCATGTTGATGGCGTTCTTGACCTCGGGGCGGTTCAGAGTGAGGGTGACGACGGGGCCGTCGTGGTCGATGAGGACGGCTGGTTGGGTCATTGTTCCTCCAGTAGCGGCGGAGCTTCAGCTCCGCCCTGTCGTCAAATGAGTGGAACCGCGGCTTCAACGAGGCTGCCACCGGCGAAGGGCCACGTGGCGCCGACGGGAACTAGCCCCGCTCGCTCGGGGTTTCGGACGATGTAGAGAGCCATCGCGGCAATGTCTTCTTCCTTGCGCACGATGCGGTCGTAGAAACTCCACTGCCAGAGCTGCTCGCGAGTTCGCTTCTTGAACGCGAATCCGGTCATCTGTTTGAAGCGCTGTACAAATCGAATGAGATCTGCGCCGTCGCTTTGACCCTGGACGAGTACGTGGACATGGTCGGGCATTACGATGAAGGCCAGGAGTTCGAAGTCTTCGCGCTCTGCCGCCGCGCGGATCTGTATCGTCACCTCAGCGGCGACTTGCTCTGTGAGCAGCGGCTTTCGGAGCCTAGTGACAGTTGCAACGTGATAGGCGTTTCTTCCGGTGTAGTCGAAACCCTTGAGCCGTCGGCGCCCGCTGAGGCGGAGTTCGCCCGTCAAGTCACGCATGGCGATATCTGCGGCACTGAGCGGAGCTAAAGCTCCGCCGCTACTGGTCTGGCGGCGTCCTCTCGCCCCATCGCGCAGTCTCGTGTCTGCGGCACTGAGCGGAGCTGAAGCTCCGCCGCTACTTTCTCGACTCTTCACTTCGCGCCTCCCAGGGCGACGTCTTTGGCCCACTTGTAGTCGGCTTTGCCGGAGGGGGAGCGGTGCATTTCGGGGACGAGGTGGAGTTCGCGGGGGAACTTGTAGCGGGCGATGTGGGTGGCGCAGTGGGCGGTGAGGTCGTCGAGGGTGAGGGTGGTGTTGGGTTGGGGCTGGACGACGGCGGCGACGCGCTGGCCCCAGCGCTCGTCGGGGACGCCGACAACGACGGCGTCGTATACGCCGGGGTGGGAGCGGAGGGCGAGCTCGACCTCTTCGGGGTAGATCTTCTCGCCGCCGGAGTTGATGCAGAGGGAGCCGCGGCCGAGGACGACGACGGTGCCATCGGGCTCGACGGTGGCCATGTCGCCGGCGGTGACCCAGCGGTTGCCGTCGGGGTCGATGACGAAGGTCTTTGCGGTCTTCTCGGGATCCTTCCAGTAGCCGAGGGGGAGGCGGCCGGTGCGGGCGAGCATGCCGACCTTGCCGGAGCCGGGCTCGATGCGGCGGAGGGCTTCGTCGAGGACGGCGGTGAAGGCGTCGATCTGGAAGCGGAGTTTGCCATCGGCGTTCTTGCCGAGGTTCATGCCCTGGTGGCCGGCCTCGGACATGCCAAAGGCGTCGATGATGAGCATGGCCGCCTTCATTTCGCGCAGGCGATCTTTCACGTCCTCGGAGAAGAGGGCGCCTGCGGAGGAGAGGGCAATGACGGACGAAGTGTCGTAGGGCGAGCGAGGTGAGACTTGAGAGGTGAGACGGGAGATGCCGGCCTGCGCAGGTGGGATCTGCTGTGCTCCATCTCCCACGGCCGGGGGCGGCTGTGATCCACTGGGCTGACGCACAGGCGAGGGCGCCTGTGATCCACTCGGCTGACGCACAGGCGAGGGCGACTGTGATCCACTCGGCTGACGCACAGGCGAGGGCGCCTGTGATCCACCTCCCACTGCCGGGGGCGGCTGTGCTCCATCCGGGGGGTGGCCTTCTTCGAGGGCCTGGGCCATGGGGCGGGCCATGGCGTCGCCGACGATGGAAAGGACGCTGACGCGCTCGCGCTCGACGAGGGACCAGATCTCGTGCGGGTCGAGGCGGCGGGAGGTGGCCAGGACGACCTTGCCGCCGCCGTGCATGCCGATCATGGAGGCCCAGTGGCCGTTGCCGTGCATGAGCGGGGCGACGGGGAGTGTGACAGTGGGGTTGGCCGCGGCGGCGGCCAGTTCGGCGAGCTGTTCGGGGGCGGTGATGTCGGGGCCGCCGGGGTTGCCGCCCTGGAGGCCGGCGAAAAAGACGTCTTCGTGACGCCACATGACACCCTTGGGCATACCGGTGGTGCCGCCGGTGTAGAGGAGGTAGATGTCCTTGCCGGAGCGCTCGGGGAAGTCGCGCGCGGTGGGTTGGTTTGAGATTGCTGCCTCGTACTCGACCGGGGAGGGCGCAACAGGTTGCGCCCCTACGGTGGCCGTGGCGTCTTCTACGACGATGAGGGTCTTGAGGAGGGGGAGCTTGTCGATGACCACGGCGACGCGGGGAGCGAACTGGCGGTGGAAGATCATGGCCTTGAGGTCGGCGTCGTCGCAGAGGTAGCGCAGCTCTTCCTCGACGTAGCGGAAGTTGATGTTGACGGGTGAGGCGCCGAGCTTGAAGGCGGCGAGGGCGCCCTCGAGGTACTCGTTGCAGTTGTAGAGGTAGAGGCCGACACGGTCGCCGGGGCCGATGCCCTGCTGGCGCAGGTAGTGGGCGAGCTGGGTCGCTCGATTATCGAACTGGCGGAATGTGAGGCGGCGGTCGCCGTACACGATGGCCTCGCGGGCGGGGATGGCGTCGGCGACGGATTCCAAGAGGTCGGCGAGTTGGAATCGCATGCTCACACGTGCTCTCGTTGACGGCGATAGGATGGATTCTTCTTTTGGTAGCCAGATGAGTGCCGCCGGGCCAATTTCCATTCGCCGCCTCGGTGAAGCCAGACATCTGTTACGAGGTGCGCCCACTCCTCGGTCATCTCATCGTTCACAGGAAACTCGATCCACTGTTCTGCATAGAAGACCGCGCAATCACCGTGGATATCAATACGTTCATCCTCATACACAATGCTTCGGTGGCCGGCCTTCTTCTTCTCGGCCGCGATTCCCGCGAGCCATTGATCGCGCGTCTCGATCCCGTAATCGCTCACGAATGTATATTCGTCGACTGTCAGACCGGCGAGCGTATCCATGTCGTCGTCACGAAGAGCCTCTCTGAAGCGGCCTTCGAGCGAACGAATAACGATAACGTCCTCTTCGCTCATGGTTTCTCGCTGCCCACTATCCACATGGAGAAGAACTGGGAGCCGCCGCCGTACGCGTGGCCGAGGGCGCGGTGGACGCCATCGAGCTGGTGGGCGCCGGCCGTGCCGCGGACCTGCATGGCGGCCTCGGCGAAGCGGATCATGCCGGAGGCACCTATCGGGTTTGACGATAGTACACCGCCGGACATGTTGACGGGGAAGTCGCCGTCCATCGCGGTGGCGCCGGACTGCACCATCTTCCAGCCCTCGCCTTCGGGCGCGATACCCAAGTTCTCCATCCACATCGCCTCGAACCACGAGAACGGCACGTAGATCTCGGCGCAGTCGATCTCCTTGCGCGGATTGCTGATGCCGGCCTGCTTGTAGACATCGGCGGCGCAGTCTCTGCCTGCGCGGGGGTTCACCTGGTCGCGGCCGGAGAACATGGTGGGCTCGGAGCGCATCGCGGTGGCGTGGATCCAGGCGGGCCTACGGGGCGCCTTCGCGGCGGCGGACTCCGACGCGAGGACCATGGCGCAGGCGCCGTCGGAGGACGGACAGGTCTCGGCGTAGCGGATCGGATCCCAGAGCATCGGCGAGGCGGCGACCGTCTCGAGCGTGATGTCGGGTTGGTGGAGGTGGGCGTACGGGTTCTTGAGCGCGTTGAGCCGATCTTTCAGCACCGTCCGCATCCCCGTGTCCGGCGGAGCGCCCGACCGCCGCATGTAGGCGCGGATGTAGGGCGCGAAGTAGCCGCCCGCGCCGCCAACGGTGTTCGGTGAGAACGGCGCGCGGACCGTGAGGGCCCACATCGCGTCGGACTCGGACTGCTTCTCGTAGGCGACGGTGAGCACGCGGTCGTGGACGCCGGCCTCGACGAGGTGTGCGGCGACGATGGCCGTCGAGCCGCCGACGCTGCCGGCGGTGTGGACGCGCATGATGGGCTTGCCGGCGGCGCCGAGCGCATCGGCGAGGTAGAGCTCGGGCATCATGACGCCCTCGAACATGTCGGGGGCCTTGCCGATGACGACGGCGTCGACGTCGCGCCAGGTTAGGGCTGCGTCGTCGAGCGCGCGCTGCGCAGCCTCACGCACGAGCCCGGGCATGGAGACGTCGGGGCGCTTGGAGGCGTATTTTGTCTGGCCGATGCCAATCACTGCTACTCGATTGCTCATGGCAGCAGCTCCGTCGCGTCGAGCGCGGTCGTCGTCCGGAGCGAACGTGGACAGTGGACAGTGGACAGTGAACAGTTCGCGAGCGTCGCCTCTTCGACGGGAGGAAGCTGGAGGCTGGAAGCTGGGAGCTGGATTGGTGGCAAGAGGCGGTCCAGCTTCCAGCTTCCGGCGCCCGGCTTCGGGACGCGTCGGTGCAATCCGCGCGGGCTTTCAGCCCGCGCTGCGGAGGGTGTGATCTGGAGCTTGCCCCTCATGACGATGCCTCCAAGACGCAGACGAGGTTTTGTTGGAGGCAGGGGCCGGAGGTGGCGTGGGCGAGGGCGCGGGTGGCGTCGCCGTCGATGACGCGCTGTGCGGCCTCGCCGATACGCGCGAGGCCGGCGACCATGACGGCGTTGGCGGCGAGCGCGCCACCGGAGGGGTTCACGCGCACGCTGTCGTCGAGATGGAGGCCGAGGGCGCGGCGCAGGATGATCTCCTGGTGGGTGAACGGGGCGTGGAACTCGACGACATCGACCTTGCCCTGCGCGACGCCCGCTCGCAGGCCGGCGAGCTGCGTCGATGCCGATGCCGTGAGGTCTCGCACGCCCAGTCCGTGCGGCTCGATGCGGTGATCGATACCGGTGATCCACGCCGGACGCTTGCAGACGCGGCGGGCGAGATCGCCGGCGGCGAGGACGACGGCAGCCGCGCCATCCGAGATGGGCGGGCAGTCGTGCGCGCGCAGGGGGGAGGCGATATAGGGCTCGGCGAGGAGAGCATCGACATCGAAATCGCCGGTGACCTGCGCCGAGGGGTTGGACTTCCCGTCGCGGCGGCTGCGGACAGCGACAGCGGCCAAGTCGCGCTCGGTGCAGACGCCGGCGTCGAGCAGGGCGCGAGCCTGGAGCGCGGCGACGGCGACGGTGTCGGGCCAGAGCGGCGCGACGTAGTAGGGGTCGAGTTGCAGTGTCATGACATCGCGGATGTCGCCGAGCGAGGACTTGCCGAACGAGTACACGAGGGCGGACTCGACGGCGTCCCCGGGACGCGCGCACTGCAGACGGACCCAGGCCTCGTACAGCGCCCAGGCGCCATCCATCTCGACGTGAGACTCGCGGATGGGGGGCCAGGCGCCCACGGCGTCAAGCGCGGTGACGAAGGCGAAGGGCTGCCCGGCGAGGTAATCGCACGAACCGGAGACGGTGAAGCCGATCTCCTGGCGCGGAATGCCCGAGCGTTCGAGCGCCTCGTGGATAACGGGCATCAGCATCTCGACCTCGTTCAGCTCGAGGTCCTGGCGCACGTAGCGGGACTGGGCGAAGGCAACGACGGCGACTTCACGCATGGTCTGCCTCTGCTTCAGCAGGGGAATGCACGCAGAGACGCGGAGGGCGCAGAGGAACACAACGGAGCGCGAACGCGTAATGCGAAATTTCAGGCGCTATCGCGCGAAGATGATGTGTTGGGATGCGGCAAGATTCTTCGCTGCGCTCAGAATGACGGAACTGTCGCACCGTCGCGCGAGATGTTGCGTTCACCTCGGATGCGGCACCGAGCGGAGCTAAAGCGGGAATGATCGGCTTGACACAGCACGGTGAACCTCCTAGAATGGGGGGTATGAACAGCGAACCGAAGCGCAAGGGACACACCCCGAACCTGACCGATAGGCTCCGCACCGAAGCCGATGCGCGAGCGTTCCTTGAATCGAAGCGATGGCCCAACGGCCTCGTGTGCGCCTTTGAGGATTGCGGCGGCTCCGACATTACGCGCATGGAGATCGCGGCCAAGACGTACCCGCGCAAGGGCAAGCCTGATCGTGTGGTGCCTGCCCGGTCGCTCTACAACTGCAAGGCGTGTCGGCGTCAGTTCAGCGTAACGAAGGGCACCATTTTCGAGGACTCGAAGATCCCCCTTCGCACATGGCTGATCGTCGCGCAGCGGATGGTCGTGTCCAAGAAGTCCGTCAGCGCCCACCAGATCGCCCGTGAGTTTGGCGTCACCTATGAGGCGGCATGGTTCATGTGCCACCGGATTCGCTGGGCCATGACGGACAAGAACCCCCGCAAGCTCAAGGGCACCATTGAGGCCGACGAAACCTACGTCGGCGGCAAGCCGCGCGGCCACCGCGAGCACCGGATAAAGACCCGCACCATGAGTGATGCAATCACCGAAGCATGGGCCAAGAAGACCCCCGTATTCGGCATAAAGGAGCGCGGTGGCCGCATCCGGGCTCAGGTGATACCGAAGGTCAACCGGGACGCCGTAGACCGTGCTGTGTGGCACGGCGTTGACCGCGACAACTCGCGTCTGATGACTGACGAGCACATGGTCTACAGCAACATCGCCAAGATGCTCCCGCATGACGTGATCCGCCACAAGAGCGAGTACGTGCGCGGCGAGGTTCACACGCAGGGGATCGAGTCGTTCTGGTCGATCCTCAAGCGGGGCCTCGTGGGGACATATCATCACGTCGATGCGGGATACCTGAACCAGTACGTTCAGGAGTATGCCTTCCGGCACAACACCCGTCACATAACAGACGAAGACCGCTTCAACGTGTTTTTGGCTGGCGTCGGCGGGCGGCTCGACTGGTACCTCGGGAAGCAGGCGAAGGGCGCGGAGGACGAACCTTCTTGAGCTCCGTCGGCATCGGCCCCGCATGTATGAGGCGTTGCAGCATGTCGTCAAAATCCATGCCAGAGAGGTTGAGAGGTTGAGCGCGGGTCTGCTTCGGTTTGTCGGCCATACGGGGAGTGTAACAAGATGCGGATCATCGCCGTAACGCTCGCATTTATCGTGTTTGGCACCGCCGCTTGCGGCGGTGATTCCGAAACTCCCGATCGCCCGCTCGGCCTTACAGGTTGCGACGCCGACGATGCGAGGGTGGTGGTAGATGCTGTCGCTCCGTGGGCGGAGAAATGGCGGGAGGTGCTGGACAAGTCGCCGACGCTCGCCTATGAGACCCAACCGGCGCACAAGGAGGCCGACCTGATCAAACTTCCCCCGTGCGCGGAGGGCTATCGTGATCGTTTGTTCGGCATCGGCGATGACCTGTCTGGAGGGGACGGATGCACGGCGACGCGCTACGGCTCGATCCAGTGTGCGATCAATCCCTTCCGCGCCGATAGTATGCCGTGACGAGCGAACGATCATCTCCGTCGTCCGTTCGGCTGTTTCATATTCCGCAGGAACTGGCGTTCTTGAGGCGAAACAACGGAACCGAGTACACGCTCCAATCCATCAGCATCGTAGATGGAAACGCCTCGACCGTCGCGCGTGAGCATGTTCATGCTTGCTGTATTCGTTTTGTTCAGTCGTGACCGTGGAGTAACCGATGCGTTGTACCAATGGCTCGCGTAGATGTCGGCGGCCTGGAGCCCCGGCCACTTTGCAGCATCCCAGAAATCCACGCTCGCCAACTGGTGTTCAGTGCCGACCTTCCCGTGCTCCCTGATCTCCCTGAACATCTTCTTGGCATGATCGTTGTATTCGTCCTGAAGTGCGAAGCGGAAGTGGAGTTCGGTATCAGGGTGTGTGCCCTCGATGGCCGCGCCCAGCATCGTGCGGAATGCGAGATAGTACGGCGCAAGTTTGCGCGGCTGGGGGTTCTTCCCATCCAAGTTGTCGGTCAACGCGCAACGCTCGCCATAGCTCAGCGCATTGAACGCAGGGATGTCCACGGCACACCCGACCGAATAGACCTTTCGGTCAGAAATCTGTTTGAGTAGCCGTCCGAAGTAATCCTTTGCCCTTCGCTCGGACCATTTGGCATAGGGATTGGGGATGTGTCCCCGGACGCGGCGACTCAGAAAAACATTGGTGTGGAAGGGCGGGGCGTGCTCGCTCGCGAGGATTTTGTTCCAGGCTGGCTTGAACCGCTCCCATTGCCCGGGCGATCCTCGATAACCCGCGACAATGCAGTAACGAGAGCCGTCATGCGTTCCGCTCTCATCCGCGAACACGAACTGCCTTAGAGCCACGATGAGATGCCTTCCCTCGTGGTACGGCCAAGCACCCTTGCTCCCAGTAACGAGCCGCCGCGAAGTCTCATTCCGCGGCATTGTGGAGCCTCGGCGGGTACTGTGTCAAACCGATCATTCCCGCTAAAGCTCCGCCGCTACCTTTCGCTTTGCGGGTGGGGACGTCCGCGCTGGATCCACGCATCACAGGTGGTCCTTGTACGTGTCGTAGGGCGCGTCGGGCTCGCCGGTGGGCTTGAAGTAGCGGATGCTCTCGAGCGTGGGCTGCAGCTCGGCGTCGGGAACCCAGACTGCCTGGACGCGGAGGCCCATGCGCACGTCCTCGGCCGGCACCTCCTGCAAGAGGTGGAAGATCGCGATGCCGGCGCCGTCGAGGAGGACGGAGGCGGCAGCGAACGGTGGCTTCACGGCCATACCTGGGAAGGGGATGTTCACGATGCAGAAGGTGGTGACGATGCCGGTGTCGTTCACTTCGACCTCGTCGCGCGTGGCGACGCCACATGTGGGGCAGGCGCCGCGCGGCGGAACATAGACCTTGCGGCAATCGGGGCAACGTTGGCCCAGGAGCTTCTTCTGGAGGATGCTCTTGAGGAAGCGCGAGGATGCGGCGCCCGCGGTGTAGGTGTAGTCGAGGCGGATGGGGCGGGAGACGACGCCGTGCGGGGAGTTGTCAGTCATCAGGCTGGCCCGCCTTCCTCTTGTTCACACCGCGGAGGCGCAGAGGGCGCATAGGAGGTCTGGGGGTGTCACTGCACCTCACCCCCCGGCCCCCTCTCCACGACGTGGAGAGGGGGAGCTTCGATTGGGCAGACGTGGCCGAGTTGCGGCTGGGTACGCCATCCCGGCGCGAGGACAGGTCTAAAGACCTGTCCCTACGGGCGGTGGCAAGTCCTGGTGCCGAGAATCCGATCGCGAGGCTTCTCATGGCGCCTCCGGGATGAAGCATGCGATGTCGGTTATGTCGCCCTGGGGGTCTTCGCGCCATTGGGCGCGGACGCGCATGCGGGTGGACATGCGGGCGGGGTCCCCGGCGTCGACGACGTGGAGCATGGCTGTGTCGGCGCCATCGAGGCGGATGAGGGCGAAGGCGAAGGGGTGCTGGAGGGGGTGTTTGGGGCGGGGATGCTCGATCCAGGTCCAGGTGGTGACCGTGCCGGACTGCCCTACGTCGACCCAGTCGTCGAGGGACTCGGCGGTCTCGGGATCGTACTCCTGCGGGGGGACGAGCACGCGTCCGTCGCGGGCGCGGATGCCCACAATGCGGCGCTCCTTGAGCGCGGCGAAGAAGCGGCCGATGACCTCGCCAGTGCTTCGGGTGTACGGGTACTCGAGGACGTGGGGGGCGGTCAGGGCCTGGGGCTGTGTGGAGGATGACTGGGACACAGGCGCCGCTCCCGCTCCTGCAAATCCTGACCATTTGGTCGAAGAGTTCCGACCGCTTGGTTAGTATCCGACGATTGGTGTACGAGTGTCAACGGGCCCTCGGCGCAGTTGTGGACACGGCCCGGGCTGAATACCCGCGCCGCAGGAGGCGCTGCACGAGCGACAACCGTGGGCACTTCTATGTCGCCCGGGGTTGGTCGGGGACCGCGCGGGCTTTCAGCCCGCGCTGCGGGAGTTATCAAGTGGCCCGTGCAGCGGGAGCCATCAGTAGCCGATGGGTGGGGTCAGGGTGCAGCGGAGCTTCTCCATGGCGAGGCGAAGGCGGCTCTTGACCGTGCCCTGGGGGACGCCGGTGATCAGGGCGATCTCGCTGGATGTGCGGCCTTCGAAGTAGGCGAGGACGACGGTCTTGCGCTGGTCATCGGGAAGGAGGGCGACGGCGCGGCGGACGGCCTGCGCCTCGAAGCTGCCGGTGACGATCTCGATGATGGGGCGGTCGCGGGCGGCGATGGTGTCGTGCTCGTCGCCCAGCGGCGCATGGCCGCGGCGCGCGCGGACCATGTCAATGGCCTTGTGGTGCACCATCGTCATCAGGAGTGAGCTGACCCGGCCGCGGGAGGCGTCGAGGCGCGACGCCTGGCGCCAGACGGAGACGAACGCCTCCTGGACGGCGTCCTCGGCGGCGGATGAGTCGTTGAGGATCCGGTAGGCGAGGCCGTAGGCCTGGCGACCCACGCGGTCGTACAACGCGGTCATCGCTGACTGATCGCCGGCGCGGATGGCTTCGAGCAGCGCGGTGTCCTCGTCCCGAAGGTCGCTTCCATCCGCTGTGCCGGCTTCGTTTGCCACCTTCGCGGCCATCGCGCCCTCCCCGGCTGGGCCGGCCACCCCGACCGGACGGAGCCAGTATCGGCGGCGTACCTGAACGCGGCATAAACGCCAGCTTTCAACTCGCCAGCTATCGACTCGATTGAACCACGGGGACGGGCGGGCGATGATGTGCGCGTGGCTCGGGTGCTGCTGATCGACGACAACGCGACCGACCGGAAGCTTCTGCGCGACGCCCTGCAGCATGCGGGGTACGACGTGGACGAGGCGGGCGACGGGGCGGCGGGGCTCCGTGCGCTGTTCGCCGAACGGCCGGACGCGGTGGTGCTGGACGTGATGATGCCGGGGATGGACGGCTGGACGACCTGCGCGCGGATCCGGGAACTCACCGACGTGCCCATCATTATGTTGACTTCGCTGGACCGCGAGGACGAGATCGTCCGCGGTTTCGAGGCGGGGGCCGACGACTTCGTCTCGAAGCCGGTCTCGCCACGGCACCTGATGGCGCGCGTGGCGGCGATGTTGCGGCGGGCGGCGACGGGCGCAGGGCCGGTGGCCGGCGGCGGGATCTTGTACTCCGACCGCGGCCTGACAATCGACGAAGCGGCCCACAGCGTGGTGCTGCGCGGGCTTCCGGTGGAGCTTTCGCCGACGGAGTTCAGGCTGCTGGTGGCGCTGGCCCGGACGCCGGACCGAGTGCTGCCGTACGAGACGCTGCTGCGCGAGGTCTGGGGGCCGGAGTACGCGGACGAGATCGATTACCTGCGCGTGTTCGTGTCACGTCTTCGGAAGAAGCTGGAAGCGGATCCGGGTGAACCGGTGCGCATCCGCACGGAACGCGGCTTCGGCTATCGGTTCTCGCGGGCGGAGGGGCTGATGCCCGCGGCGGCGCTGGAGCTGCCGGAGCGCGAGCACCCTCCCATCGAGTACACAGCGACGACCGACGGCGTACGGACCGCACTTTGGGCGACGGGCGGAGGACCGCCGCTGGTGCTGCTGCCGACGATGCCGTTCAGCCACATCCAGCGCGAGTGGGAGCTGCCCGAGTACCGCTTCTTCTACGAGGCGCTGGCGCGAAACCACACGCTGATCCACTACGACGGGCGCGGCAGCGGGCTCTCGACGCGGGAGATCGATGACATCTCGCTGGAGGCGCACGTGCGTGACCTCGACGCAGTCGTGCGGCACGCGGGGCACGAGCGGGTCGCGCTGCTGGCGCTGTTCCGGAGCGGACCGGTAGCGATGGCGTACGCGGCCGAGCATCCGGAGCGGGTGAGCGAGCTGGTGCTATGGTCGACGCACGCGCGGGCGGCGGACCGGTTCGAGGAGCCGCGCATGCAGGCGTTCGCGGCGGCGCGCGAAAAGGACTGGGAGCTGTACACGGACATGGTCGCGAACGCACTCTGGGGCTGGCCCCAGCCGGAGATCGCGCGGCGGACGGCGGACCTGTTGAGGGAGAGCACGACGAGCGAGATGGAGCGGCGCATGGGGCCGCTGCTGGAGTCCGTGGATGTGACGGGGCTGCTGGCGCGGGTCTCGCCGCGGGCGCTGGTGATGAATCGCCGCGGGGTGCCGGCGTTCGACGTGCGGATCACGCAGGAGCTGGCGGCGGCGCTGCCGGACGCGCGGCTCGAGCTGGTGGACGGGGACGCGCTGGTGCCGTACATGGGGGATGTGGGGGCGCTGGTGCGGCTGATTGACGAGTTTCTTCTCGTGTGATCCCGCGGGCGGCGGGCACCGAAGAGCCGAACACGCGGGGGACAGGGGACAGGGAACAGGGGAGCGAACCATCGCAAGCTGCAAGGGACAAGCAACGGCTGTGTAGACCGAGCCTTCGGAGTGAAACGGAGACCGAGCGGAGCCAACGCTCCGCCGCTATTGCGAGGAAGGCGCGTGGGTAAGACGATTCTTGTGGTCGAGGATGACGCGGTGAGCCGGAAACTGGTGCGGGACGTGCTGCGCGCGAACGGATATGAAGTCGCGGAGGCAGAGACGGGCGAGGCGGGGCTGGCGATCGCGAGGGAGGCGGCCATCGACCTCGTGGTGATGGACGTGCAGCTTCCGGGGATGGACGGTCTGGAGGCCATCCGGCGGTTGCGGGCCGCCGCTGCGACGGCGGCAGTGCCGGTGGTGGCGGTGACGGCACACGCGATGCCGGGCGACGAAGACCGGATCCTGGCGAGCGGGTGCGACCGCTACATGGCGAAGCCGCTGCGGTTCGGTGAGTTCGTGGCGACGGTCAGGGAGCTGCTGGACGAAGCGGCAGCGTAGCGACGAAGCGCGCGCCTGGCCGGTGCGTCGCGTCAAGCTCGACGTGGCCCCCGTGCAGCTCGGCGAGGCGGCGGGCGACGGCGAGGCCAAGGCCGGTGCCTTCGGGTTCGCCGGGGAGCTGGAAAAACTCCTCGAACACGCGGTCGGCGTACTCGGCCGGGATGCCGGGGCCGGTATCAGTGACCGACATCGCCAGATGACCGGCAGTGACTTCGGCGGAGAGCGTGATGGCCCCGCGTTCCGGGGTGAATTTCACGGCGTTGCTCAGCAGGTTGTAGGCGATCTGCTTGAGCTTGCGCTCGTCTGCGCGGAGGACTACGTCGACCCCGGGCACGTCGACGGTCAGGGCGATCGCCTTGGTCGCCGCGAAGCTGCGGATGATGGTGGCCGCGCTCTGCACGAGCGCCTGCAGCGAGACATCGCCGAGCTGCAGCTCCATGCGGCCGGACTCGATCTTCGAGAGATCGAGGATATCGTTGATGAGGCTCAGGAGGTGGCGGCCGCTCTGGTGGATGTCGCCGACGTACTCGGCCTGCTTCTCGTTGAGATCGCCAAAGAGCCCATCGCCCAGAAGCTCGGACGCGCCCAGGATGGCGTTAAGGGGTGTGCGGAGCTCGTGAGACATGCGGGCCAGGAACTCGCTCTTGTTGCGGTTGGCGGCCTGGAGCTGGAGGTTGGTGCGGCGAAGGGCGACCTCGGCTTCGGCGAGGCGGCGGGCGGCGAGGCGCAGCTCCATCTCGTCGATGACGACGGCCGCCAGGTCGGCGAGCAGCCGCTTCTGCTTCTCGGTGGGCTCGTGGGGGCGGTTGTCGATAACGCAGAGCGTGCCGAGGTTGTAGCCGTCCGCGGTGTGGAGCGGGGCGGCGGCGTAGAAACCGACGTCGAACGCGTGGACGCCGGGAAGCTGGGCCGTGTAGGGGTCGACACGGGCATCCTGATAG
The DNA here is from genome assembly GCA_964371355.1 of uncultured Dehalococcoidia bacterium. Classification (GTDB taxonomy): domain Bacteria; phylum Chloroflexota; class Dehalococcoidia; order DSTF01; family JACRBR01; genus JACRBR01. Next base: position 21,981 of record CAYJMG010000012.1, on the reverse strand, counting down.
ACGACGACGTCGTCCTGGACGATGACGGAGGAGCAAATCATCTGGTCGCGTGGCGCGCCCTCGATGGTGACACCGTGGCGCGCCTTGAAGTAGCCGCGCACCTCGTCTACCAGGTTGATCACCGCGATCGGCACGTCGAATACGGCGGCCGCGGCGGCGGCGATACGGTCGAAGGTGGCATCGGGCGGCGTGTCGAGGATGTCGTACCGGCGCAACGCGGCTATGCGGCTGGAGTCGTCGTGCGGAATGGGTGGATAGGCAGACATCGTTGTTAGGGGTTAGGCGTTGGGCGTTGGGCGTTAGGTGTCGCTGGTTCTGACGAGTGGCTGGTCGCCTGGATGGTACTACGCGCGGGCACCGGCGTGGGATCAGGGGTTGGTCGTTGGTCGTTAGGGGTTAGTTCGGACGTACGGCCACCGCGGATCACTGGTCGAGGCGGAGGGGGTGACGGCGTACTTCGGCGCCGGCGGGCGTGAGGCGGACGACGTTCAGGGTCTGGGCGACATCGGGAGAGCCGGAGTAGTAGGCGGGGACGGAGCCGTCGCCAGCGGGCTGGGGGACGTCCCAGTGGCCGAGCGCGACGTAGTCGGCGCGGGTGGCGTTGATCTCGTCGTCGTGAATGAGCCAGCTCCGGTGGTGGTCGTGGGGGCCGCGGACGTAGTGGCCGTGGGCAACGGCGATGTGCCACTTCGCCTCTCGGACCCGGGGCTCGGCCAGCGGGGCCATGTCGACGTAGTCGAGGTGGGGCGTGCCCCAGACATCGAGGTCAAGATCGGCGAACTGGACCGTATCGGCGACGCTGACGCCGATGACGTAGACGTTGGGAACGTCGTCGAGTTCCCGGAGGCGGTAGACGGCGTCCCTGGTGGCGGGGTCGTGATTGCCGGGGAGGACGACGACGCGGATGGGGGCATCGGCGAGCATGTTGGCCGCGCGCTCGACGATGGGGAGCGGAGTGCGGTTCGTGTCGAAGACATCGCCAGCGAGGATGAGGACGTGCGCGGCGGCCTCGGTGGCGGCATCGAGGACGGCGCGGAGGCTCGTGAGTTCGGCGTCGGGATGCCAGCGGCCGCCGATGTGCAGGTCGGACGTGTGGGCGATGGTGATGCGCTCAGGAGCGGCACCATTGGGCGAGTGGGGTTCGGGCATGTTTCATTGTGGCCGGTTCGGGGCGAAGCTGGAAGTTGGACGTGCGAGGTGCGGCCGATTCTTGAAGGTCGACCGACTTCTTGACACGGCATCGGGCGGAGCTGTCGCCGGCGACTCGGCGAGAGGCTCCGCTGCTATGGACTCGTCCGAGATATCGCGCTCTCGGCTACTCAACCGCGCGGGCTCAAAACCCGCGCTGCGGAGTTGATGTCCAGGTACGCCAGCCTCTTTGGACGGCGGACGGCGCGTCCAATGATCCGCGCGGATTCCTCGACGCCACAAGACCCTTCGCTGCGCTCGGAGTGACGGGAGGCGATCACCAGGTGTCGATGTTGGGGCGCTTCTTTTCCGTGCGTGGGGGTGATGGGGGGAGGGAGCGGAGGGCGGCGGTGATCCAGCGGCGGGAGTCGATGGGGTCGATGACGTCGTCGATCTCGAAGTGGGAGGCGGTGTTGACGGCTTTGCCGTGGGTGTACATGCGCTCGACCATCTCTTCGAACTGCTTGCGGCGCTGCCCGGGGTCCTCGATGGCGGCGAGTTCGTTGCGGAAGCCGAGCTTGACGGCGCCTTCCAGGCCCATGCCGCCGAACTCGCCGGTGGGCCAGGCGACGGTGAAGAACGGCGCTTTGAAGGAGCCGGCGGCCATCGCCTGCGCGCCGAGCCCGTAGCCCTTGCGCAGGATGATGGTGAAGCACGGCACGGTGACGCTGGCGCCGGTGACGAACATGCGGGCGGCGTGACGGACGAGCGCGGTCTTCTCGACTTCGGGGCCGACCATGATGCCGGGCGTGTCGCAGAGGAACAGGATCGGGATGTCGAAGGCGTCGCAGAGCTGCATGAAGCGAGCGGCCTTGTCGGCGCCGTCGCTGTCGATGGCTCCGGCGAGGTGCATCGGGTTGTTGGCGATGATGCCTATCGGACGGCCTTCGACGCGGGCGAGCGCAGTGACCATGCCGGGGCCGAAGGCGCGCCGCAGCTCGAGCACGGAGCCGCTGTCGGCGAGCGTTTCGATGACGGTGCGGACGTCGTACACGCGGCGGCGGTTCTCGGGGATGATGGTGCGCAGGAGGCGCTGGTCGGCGGCATCCCACTTCGAGAGCGGGCCCTGGAAGTACGAGAGATAGCGCTTCGCGGCCTGCACCGCTTGCGCCTCGTCGTCGACGAGCACGTCGATAACGCCGTTCGCGTACTGCACGTCGCTCGGCCCCACCTCATCCGGGCGGAAGATGCCGAGGCCGCCGCCTTCGATCATGGCGGGGCCACCCATGCCGATGTTGGCGTCCTTCGTCGCGATGACGACATCGCAGCAGCCGAGAAGCGCGGCGTTGCCGGCGAAGCAGCGGCCGGAGACGACGCCGACGAGCGGGACGAGGCCGCTGAGCTTGCCGAAGTAGTTGAAGGCGAGGCAGTCGAGGCCGGCGACGCCCAGGCCGTCGGTGTCGCCGGGCCGGCCGCCACCGCCCTCAGTGAAGAAGACGATGGGGAGCCGCCACTTTTCGGCCAGCTCGAACATGCGGTCCTTCTTGCGGTGGTTCTGCATGCCCTGCGTGCCCGCAAGCACGGTGTAGTCGTAGGACATCGCGATCACGCGGGCGCGCGACGGATCGCACTGGCCGGCGTTCACCGTCCCGATGCCGGCGACGAGGCCGTCGGCAGGCGTCCTCTCGATCAGCTCCTCGACGGGACGCCGGCGGCGCTGCGCGGCGATGACGAGCGGGCCGTATTCGACGAACGATCCGACATCACACAGATCCTCGATGTTCTCGCGCGCGGTGCGCTGCTGTGTGCGGCGGCGGCGGGCGACGGCGTCGGGGCGCGCGGCGTCGAGGCCGACCGCGTGCCGCTGGTGCACCTCGACGAGATCGGGGCGGATGCGGTCGAGGTCGACCTGCCCTTCGGCGGCGGCGTCCGCGGCTTCGAGCACCATCTCTTCGATGAAGGCGAGGGGGTGGCCCTCGAAGACGGCATCGCCGACTGCGACGGTGATGCGGTGGACGCGGCCGCCCGCCTCGGCGGCGATCAGGTGCTCCATCTTCATCGCCTCCATGACGAAGAGGCGCTGGCCGGGGCGGACGAGGTCGCCTTCGGCGACGTCGATGGAGATGATGGTGCCCTGGATGGGGGCGCGGAGGGCGACGGCGCCGGTGGGGGGTTCTGGTAATGCTGCGGCTATCTCGGCCGGGGAGTCCACAGCCGGGGGCGGCTGTGATCCGTGCGGCTGTGGCACGTCGGGGGATTTGCCGTGGTGGAGGACGGCGAGCGGGTCGGTTGTGTCGATGCGGGCGCCGGCGATGGTCGTCGGGCGGGGTGCCGCTTCGGCGCCGACGTAGAGGCGCGGGTGGGCGGCGGGTGCGAGGAGGTCGCCGAGGTGGTCCTCGACGAAGCGCGTGTCGACGGCGGCCGACGCGACTTCGGGGTGCGTGACGAGGTTCTGCAGCAGCGGGATGTTGGTCTCGACGCCCTCGATGCGGAACTCACACAGGGCGCGGTAGGCGCGAGCGGCCGCATCCGCGACATCGCCCGACGCCGAATGCACGATCAGCTTCGCCAGCAGCGAGTCGAAGGACGGACTGGTGGTGTAGCCGGCGTAGGCGAAGGTATCGACGCGCACGCCGGGGCCGGACGGTGGCTCGAAGGCGGCGAGCGTGCCGCCTGAGGGGCGTACGGCGCCGTCATGGGTCATGGTCTCCATGTTGATGCGGAGCTGGATCGCACAGCCGCGTGGCTCGGCGATGTGGCGCTGCTCGAGCCCGAGCGCGGCGAGGGTGTTGCCAGCGGCGAGCTGGAGCTGGGCGCGCACGAGGTCGATGCCGGTGATCTCCTCCGTGATCGTGTGTTCGACCTGCAGGCGGGGGTTCGCCTCGATGAAGTACCAGGGCAGGTCGGCGCCGGACGCGGAGGTGTCGACGAGGAACTCGAAGGTGCAGAGGCTGTCGAGGCGAACCTCGGCGGCGAGGCGAACGGCGGCATCGATGATGCCGTCGCGGACGGGGCCGTCGCGGGCGGCGGGCGAGAGGCCCGGCGCGGGGGCGATCTCGACGAGCTTCTGGTGCCGGCGCTGGAGGGAGCAGTCGCGCTCCCACAGGTGCGTGACGGCGCCGGTGCCGTCGCCGAGGAGCTGCACCTCGAGGTGGCGGGCGCGCGGTAAGAGCTGCTCGACATACACGGAGGAGTCGCCGAAGGCGGACTGCGCCTCGGACTGGCAGCGAGCGTAGGCCTCGGCGACGTCTTCGTCTGAGCGGACGACGCGCATGCCACGGCCGCCACCGCCGGCGACGGCCTTGATCATCATGGCCGCGCCTTCGCCAAGCGAGGCGAGGAACGCGCGGGCATGGTCGAGCGAGGTTGGGGCCTCGGAGCCGGGAAGCACGGGGACGCCGAGGCGTTCGGCGAGCATGCGGGCGCGGGCCTTGTCGCCGAAGAGGCCGAGGATCTCGGGCCGGGGGCCGACGAAGGTGAGGCCGGCATCGGTGCAGCACTGGGCGAAGGCGGGATTCTCGCTGAGGAAGCCGTAGCCGGGGTGTACGGCGTCGCAGGCGGCGTCCTTCGCTGTCGCGATGAGCTGGTCGATGTCGAGGTAGGCGGCGGGGCCGCGGCCGCGCAGCGCCCGTGCGTCATCGGCGCGACGGGTGTGGAGGGAGCGGGCGTCGTCCTCGGAGTACACAGCGACGGTCGGGAGGCCAAGGGCGGCGGCGGCGCGGGCGATGCGGACGGCGATCTCGCCGCGGTTGGCGATGAGGAGACGTGTGACGGGCATGGGCGCATGGTAGCGGTGAGAAGTGGGAGGTGAGAAGTGAGAGGTGGGAGGTGAGAAGTGAGAGGTGGGAGGTGGGAAGTGGGAAGTGGGAGGTGCGAAGCGGGACGCGGGAGGTGCGAAGCGGGACGCGGGACGCGGGAGGTGCGAGGAGGGACGCGGGACGCGGGAGGTGCGAGGAGGGACGCGGGACGCGGGAGGTGCGAGGAGGGCGTTCGGTGGCGCTGTCGCAAATGAGGTGTGGTGGGTGGAGGACGAAGATCCTTCGCCTGCGGCTCAGGATGACGGGTTTTGGGGCTCCGGCGACGCTGTCGCATGTGGCGTGGGCGGATCGACCGACGAGGGCGCAGCAGGCTGCGCTCCTACAGCGACCCTGACCTACAGGGGCTCGTCGCGGGAGGTGCGGTGGGGGACTCTGGTGGCGGGGATGGTGCCCATGCGGCCTTCGTTGAAGTCCTTGATGGCCTGCATGATCTCTTCGCGGGTGTTCATGACGAAGGGGCCGTAGCGGGCGACCTGCTCACGGATGGGGAGGCCGCCGAGGACGAGGACCTCCCAGCCGTTCCTCGAGGCGACGGGCTGCTCTTCGGCGGCTCTGATGGTGATGGCTTCGCCGGGGCCGAAGACGGCGAGTTGCCCTTCGTCGAGCGGGCGCTCCTCGCGACCGGCGTAGCCGCGGCCGGCGAGCACATACACGAGCGCGTTGAAGTCGCGTGACCACGGCAGGTCGAGGCGGGAGCCGGGCGCGACGGTGGCGTGCGCGTACGCGATCGGCGTGTAGGTGACGCCGGGGCCGCGGTGGCCAGCGACTTCGCCGGCGATGACGCGGACGAGGGATGCGCCGTCGTGGCTGGAGAGCATGGCCACGTCGCGCGCTTCGATGTCCTGGTAGCGCGGCGGGACCCACTTCTGGGCAGCGGGCAGGTTGACCCAGAGCTGCACGCCGTGGAAGAGGCCACCCTTCGTGACGAGCGCGTCGGGCGGGCGTTCGATGTGCTGGATGCCGGCGCCCGCCGTCATCCACTGCGTGGCGCCGTCGGCGATGAGGCCGCCGCCACCGGTCGTGTCCTGGTGCTCGAAGGCGCCGTCCATGATGTAGGTAACGGTCTCGAAACCGCGGTGCGGGTGCCAGGGCGTGCCCTTCGCTTCGCCGGGCGCGTACTCGACGGCGCCCAGGTGATCGAGGAGGAGGAAGGGGTCGGCCAGCGAGAGGTCGTAGGAGGGGAAGGGTCGCCGGACGACGAAGCCTTCGCCCTCGAGTTGCCGGTTCGCGGTCACGACCGACGCCACCGGACGCCACGAGGTCTCGCTCCAGGCAAGCTGGCTGATGCGCGGGAGGGTTAGCGTATCGGCGCTGACGGCGGGCATGGGCGACCTCTCTAGTAATTGCTCCTACAACTACTGTAACGCGGGGAGAGGCGGATGTCGAGCGGAGACGGGCGGCAGGATTCTCAACACAGGGGAGCCGCGCGTGCGGATTCTTCGCGCGTGGATCCCACGCCCGTGACCGGTCGGGCCGGGTGGCGGCACCCGGCTCCGCCGGATGAATCACCCCGGCAGCATCACCCGTCAATAACGAACAGGGCACAAATGCGAGACGCGCGCCGGGAGGCGTGCGCGGGCGGGAGAGCGCCGTCGATATCCCGGGAGAAGGCCGCGCGCGATCGGCAGCGAAGCGCGTGGAAGGAGGCACCGTGTACAAGAGCGCGCTCATCGCGATCGTCGGGATCTTCCTCTTGGTCGGAATGGCGTGCGGGGGTGGCGGCGGCGAGGACTCCTCGGACAATGACGACGAGTCCGAAGCGACGGAGGTCGCGGAAGAGAGCAAGAGCGAAAAGACGAATGCGGCCGACGAGGCGGACGAGAAGGACGAGACGGACAACCCACCCGCCTCGGAAAACGAGCCGACTATCGAGGGGCTCTACGCGGCCATGCTGGGCGCGGACGACATCGAGGAGGTACTTTCGGGCACGGGTCCGTGGTGGCCGGCTTTCCCCGAGTTCAACCTGGGATTCGACCCCACGCCATCCGGAACCGAGGGGGAGGAGTTCTGGGTCGGGCAGACCTTCCAGACTGTTGGCGGGGACAGGACGGAGATGGTCCAGGCGACGCTGATCCTATTTGAGGATGAGGATGCCGCGGAGAGCGGGCTGGACGACATCAGCAGCGACAACGACGGAGGGAGCGACACAGTGCGGGGGCCGGCGGTCGGGGACGACTCGCGGTACTTCACGCGCGAATCGGACAGTGAAGAGACGGGCCTGCCGCCGCTGGAGACGACGTTGCGCTTCCGGCTGGGCCCCGTGGTGGGCCGCGTGACGTTCCTGTCGGAGGGGGAGTTCGGGGCCCCGCGTGACATGGCGGCGTTATTCGACAGCATCGAAGGCGACATCGAAGCCTTCCTCGACGGCACGCTCGATCCGGCTACGCTCCCGGGTTGGGTCGAGGACCTCTTGCCTTCGGAGGACGCCGCCGAGGGTGCGGGCGCCGGCACCGTGTTGGGGACGGCGACGATTCCGATCGAGTCCTGGGCACTCGCCGACGACAGCGGAGACCCCATCGCGGTCCGCGACCTGCTGGAGGAGCTGGGGGCAAAGACGCTGGCGCTGCGCCGGTATGGCCTGGACGGCGAGCCGGACCTGGCGATCGAGGTCACGCTGTTCCGGCTGGGAGACGAGGACGCGGCCGCAGCGTGGGCGGGAGGATTCGTCGACGGCATCACCGGTGACGCGGCTCTAGATCCAGGCGAGACCGGCAGGGTATCCGCCTTCACATCGTACGACGGGACGTTCTACGAGCTTCAGTTCGCGAAGGGGGCGATCACCGGCGACGTCGTCTGCTTCGCTCCCTTCGGTGAGACGTCCGACGCCTGCGAGGAGCCCGTGCGGGCGCTCGCCGAGGCATGGTACGAGGAGCTTTCTGAGTAGCGCGCGGCGATATTCCTCGATCCTCCTCGATCCGATCCTCAGCGCCCTGGCTCCGGCAAGCCAGGGCGCTGTCGCTTGCCATGCCACCGCAAGGCGATCCGCAGGCGGCGGAAGCGCCGTCAAGCGATTCTGTCACGAATCTGCAATCCGCATGCATGGCACTGTTTCGGGTCGTCGAAGCTAACGCTGTTAGCATCCGGACGAGGCCCCGGCAGCGGCCGGAGTATCGACTGACGGGCAAGCTAGCGTTGGGGGAGAACGCCATGGCCGGATCGGGCTGGCCCGACTCCGGGAAGACGCGAGCGGCCGCGCCCACGTTCGCGGGTGTGCCAGCGGCGGAGTGGTTTCGCGCTATCGCGAATAGCGCGCCGGTGATGCTGTGGGTCTCAGACGAGACGGCCGGCTGCGTGTACTTCAACGACCGGTGGCTGGCGTTTCGCGGGCGGGGTCTGGACGAGGAGGCGGGCGATGGCTGGGCGGAGGGCGTGCACCGGGACGACCTGGACCGATGCATGGAGATCTATCGCAGGCACTTCGCGGCGCGCGCGCCGTTCGAGATGGAGTACCGGTTGAGACGGTACGACCGTGCGTACCGGTGGGTGCTGGACGCGGGCACGCCGCGATATGCGAACGGGGAGTTCGCCGGGTTCATCGGGTCGTGCATCGACGTGACGGGGCGGCATGAGGCGGAGCAAGCCTTGCGAGAGAGCGAGCGCCGGACCGCTGTGAGCGAAGAGCTGTACCACGCCCTGGCGGAGACGATGCCGGCGCTGGTGTTGACCACGACGGCGGCGGGCGAGGTGCAGTACTGCAACCGGCAACTCCTTGAGTATTGCGGCCGCGAGATCGAGGGGTTCCGGGGGGCGCGGTGGGTGGAGCTGATTCACCCGGACGACGTGCGGGACGGGCGCGGCGCGTGGGTGGGCCTGGTGCAGGCGGCTCGTCCATTCGCCGCGGAGTACCGGATCCGGCGGGCCGACGGACAGTATCGCTGGCACCTGACGCACACCGCGCCGTTGCGGGACTCCTCGGGGGAAGTGCAGGCGTGGGTCGGGGTGTCGCTGGATGTCCATGACCGGCGCCAATCGGAGGAGGAGGCGCACCGGGCGGCGATCGACCTGCAGCGGGCGGGGGCGGCAAAGGACGAGTTCCTGGGGCTGGTCTCGCACGAGCTGCGGACACCGATCACGACGATCTTCGGGAACGCGCAGGTGCTGCGCCGGCTCTCGGGTCAGTTGGACGCCGAGACGATCGCGGCGGCGATGAATGACATCGAACAGGAGTCTATGCGGTTGCAGCAGCTGGTGGACAACATGTTCGTCCTGGCGCGGATCGAGGCGGGAGAGACGATCCCGATGGAGCCGATCCTGCTGAGCCGCATCGTGGCGAAAGCCGTGAACGAGCACCTGGCGCGATACCCGGAGCGGACGATCGCCGTGCGAGACGAGGCGGGGATGGCCCCGGCGCGCGGAGAGTCGGCGTACGTCGAGCAGACGCTGCGGAACCTGCTGAGCAACGCCGAGAAGTACAGCCCGCGGGACAAGCTGCTGACGGTCGTGATCAACCGGAGCGACGAGCAGGCGGCGGTGCGGGTGCTGGACGCCGGCATCGGGATTACGGCGGAGGAATCGGCCCACCTGTTCCAGGCCTTCTACCGCTCGCCGCGCGCGTCGGACAGCGTGCCGGGAGCGGGCATCGGGCTGGCGGTGTGCAAGCGGCTGGTAGAGGCTCAGGGCGGTCAAATTTGGGCCATGGCGAGGGAAGAAGGGGGGACCGAAGTGGGATTTACACTACCGTTTGAGCCGGAGGTGACGGCATGACGACGGGCCCGATGGTGCTGGCGGTGGACGACGAGCCGGGCATCCTGCGTCTGATCAAGCTGGAGCTGACGACGCAGGGGTTCCGGGTGATCACGGCGGCGAGCGGGCCGGAGGCACTGCACGCGGCCGAGGAGCACCATCCCGATATCGCGCTGCTGGACATCGTGATGCCGGAGATGACGGGGCTGGAGCTGATGCGCCGGCTGCGGGAACGGAGTGCGATCCCGGTGATCCTCCTGACGGCGAAGGGCGGCGAAGCCGACAAGGTGCGCGGGCTGGAGATGGGGGCGGACGACTACGTCGCGAAGCCATTCAGCCCGGACGAGTTGAGCGCGCGCGTGCGGGCGGTGCTGCGCCGCTCGACGGGGATGCCCGGCGCGGACAGCGTAGTGCGTGCCGGTCCCGTGGAGGTGCACCTCAACCGCAGGCTGGTGATGAAGCACGGCGAGCTGGTGTCGCTGACGCGGACCGAGTGGATGCTGCTTCAGCACCTGGCGACGTATCCGGGCAAGGTAATGCTCAATGGGGAGTTGCTCAGCAAGGTCTGGGGACCGGAGTACCGCGACGACTTGCAGTACCTTCGTGTGTGGGTCTCCCGCCTGCGGAAGAAGCTGGAAGAGGAGCCGTCCCACCCGCGGCTGATCAGGACGTTCCAAGGGATCGGGTACATGTTCGTGCCCGACGGGCATGCCCTGGATCCGGCCATGACGGAAGCGGTGACCGCCGAGAAGACCGCGGACCACGCGCAGGACTGACGGGCCCGTGTCGTCGCGTCTCCCCGGGCGAGCACGCGAGCATGCCCACGCGCGGCGGCGGCGGGGCGTGGGCATGCGATCGGCTGTCAGCTCACGACGGCTGCGCTGTCGTCGACGGGGCTCTCCTCGACGGGTGCCTCGGCGCCGGGGCGGTCGAACATGTAGCCGATGCCCTGGAAGGTCTTGATGATCTGCGGGTTCGTGGGATCATCCTCGAGCTTCTTCCGCAGGCGAGAGACCCACACGCGAAGATACTGGAGGTCGCCGCGATACTCCGGTCCCCACACCTTGCTGAGCAATTCGGCGTTGAGCATGACGCGTCCGGGGTTGGCGGCCAGGTACTGAAGCAACAGCCACTCCGTGCGCGTCAGCTCGACGATGCTGCCTTCCTTCGACACGAGGCGGCGATGCAGGTCGACGGTGACGTTGCCCGCCTCGACGGTTGATTCCGCCCCGGAGGCGCCTATGGCACGACGGAGGACGGCGCGCACGCGTGCGCTGAGCTCGGCGGGGCTGAAGGGCTTGGGGAGGTAGTCGTCGGCCCCCAGCTCGAGGCCGCGGACCTTGTCTCTGTCGCTGCCGCGCGCAGTGAGCAGGATGATGGGCACGTTCGTGCGATCGCGCAGTTGACGCATGACTTCGAAGCCATCCATCTCGGGCATGGAGATATCGAGTAGCACGAGGTCTGGCCGGTGCTCCTCCTCGATCCGAATGCCCTCCGCGCCGCTCTGAGCGGTGATGATGCGCAGGCCTTCGCCGGCAAGCTCCAGCTTGATGAGACGCAGCAGCGCAGCCTCATCATCGATCGCAAGGACGAGTGGTTCCAGGGGCATCGGGTGATTCCTCCCGCTCGCGCTGTTTTCCGGGGATATGTTGGATGACGGCGCTTTCGCCCGCATATCACGAGTTGTGAGCCTGGGGCTGGGGAGAACCTCGCTACTGTGGTTCTCGTCGCGTCGAGCGGGACTCGCGAAGCCAGGGAGCCAGCCCGGTGGCTGAACGCAGGCTGGACATCGGCACGAAGCTGCAAGCGGAGGCCCAGGCAGAGCGGTCGCAGCGGCGAGAAGCAGTGGGCGGAGGACGAAACAGGGGGGCAGGGCTGTGATGAAATCGCAACGGCTCGACGCGGCACCGTTGACGCGTTCAGGCATATATGCGCGCTATCTTCGCTGGGACGGGCCGGTCAACACCCTTCGCGGGTGGACGCCCCAAGGGGGCGGCGCCGGAGCCGGGATCGTGGCGGGATCCCGCTCCGGCGCTCGCACTCATCGAAGGGCGACGGAGACAGATCCCGGGCAGCTCGACACTCGATTGCAGGGACAAGAAGAGAGGACCCGGGGGGTACCGGTCCTCTCTTCTTCTCGTCCATCCGCCACCGGGCGGGGGTCAGAGCACCGCTCACGCGATGACGCGGCGGCGGTCGCTCACACTATGGCCCACGCTGCATGCCCGAGATCCACTCAACGCGCGCCGGATTCTTGCAGAAGCGTTGCAAGAGGGCCGCGTGTGCGATCCAGAGCATCAATACCGATGGGGATCTTCGCGTGTCGGCGAGCCCCGCGGCGGGGCTAGCGCGGAGCGAGGGCGCGTCGGGCCTTCGCGGCGTCGCGGGGGCGGTTGATATTGACGAACGATCGCAGCTCGGGATCGGTCTCGCGAACACGGTGCTCCTCGAGGACGCAGGGCCGCACGTGGAGCAGGAATGAGGTCACCGAGAGGTCGTCGCCGTTCAGGGCGCGCTCCAGCGCCGGGATGCAGGTCTTCCGGTAGACGGCGGGCAGAGGGCGCGGGCGTCCGCCGACGACGGGCACGACGGCGTCATAGCCGTGGCGGAGCGCGATTAGCGAGCGCAGGAGGGTTGGCTCGACGAAGGGTGTGTCGCAGGGCACGACGACGGTGTATTCGGAACGCGCGCACTGGAGGCCGGTGAGGATGCCAGTGAGCGGGCCGCGCTCCGGCAGCAGGTCCTCGCAGACCACGACGGGCAGCTCGCAGCGCACATCAGGCAGTGGCTGGTCCGGGCCGGTCGTGATCACGATGTCGTCGACGACGGATGCGAGCGCGTCAAGGACGTACTGGACGACGGGTATTCCCTCCAGCACGGCGCCGGCCTTGTTCCCGTTGAAAGAGGCGGTGTGGCCGCCCGCGAGCACGACGCCTGTCAGCATGGCGGCACGGTACGGGGAGCGGGGAGTCGCGGAAAGGGCCAAATGGCTCGATGTCGTACGCTGGAAAGCGAGGTATCGAGTGGCGATGGCCGAACGCGGACCAGAGGTGCGGAGCGGCCCAGAGATCGGGTCGCCGGACGCGCAGGTGACCCGTGCGCTGCGCAATCTGCGCCGGCTCACCATCGTGGCCCCGGTTGTGTTCGTCGCGGCCGTCGAAGCCACGCTGCACGTCCTCCTCGACGGCTCGCCATTGCTGGCGCTGGCGATCACGCTGCTGGCGGTGGTCATCGGCGCGGCGGCGTTCTCGGTGTTCATCTTCGGGATCCTGGGGCGGATCCAGGGGCGGCTGCTGGAACGCAATCAGCAGATCGCGGCCGTGCAGAGCGCGAGCATCTCGCTGGCGTCGGACATGACGCTGGAGCCGCTGCTGCAGAAGTTCGTCGACCTGGCGCGCGAAATCACAAACGCGCGCTACGGCGCGCTGGCCATTCGCGCCGAGGATGGCGGGATCGAGGCGTTCATCACGTCGGGCATCAGCCAGGGAGAGCGGGAGCGCATCGGGCCGCCGCCAAAGGGGCGGGGACTGCTGGGGATCATCCACCAGGGCACCGTGCTGCGGCTGCGGGATCTATCGCAGGACCCGCGCTCGGTGGGATTTCCGCCGGGGCACCCGGAGATGCACAGCCTGCTGGGCGTGCCCGTGGTGTACAAGCGCAGCATCGTCGGGCGGCTGTACCTGACCGAGAAGCAGGGGGCCGAAGAGTTCACCCACGAAGACGAGGAGATGGTGACGCTGTTCGCGGCGCAGGCGGCGGCCTCGATCGAGAACGCGCGGCTGCTGCGGCGATCGCAGGACCTTGCGATTCTCGAAGAGCGGGAACGGATCGGGATGGACCTGCACGACGGCGTGATCCAGGCGCTGTACGGGGTGGGGCTGAACCTGGAGGAGTGCGCCGACGTGGTCGCGGACGAACCCGATTTCGTCTCGAAACGGCTGGACAAGGCGGTAAACGACTTGGACCAGGTGATCAAGGACATCCGGAGCTACATCTTCCACTTGCGGCCGGCGGCGTTTTCGTCGCAGAACCTGGAGGAGGCGCTGGCCGACCTGGCGCGGGAAGTCCAGGTGAACTCGCTCGTCGACGTCGAGGTGAAGATCGAGCACGTGGACGCCGCCGCGCTGCCCGACGACCTGGCGGAGAACCTGTTCCACATCGTCCAGGAGGCGCTGGCGAACGTCGCGAAGCACGCGCGTGCATCGCGCGCCACGGTGACGCTCATCGGCAACGGCGACACGTACGCGCTGACGGTGGCCGACAACGGGCGCGGGTTCGACATGCTGGCGCGGCGGGGCCTGGGCCACCGGGGGCTGGGGAACATCGGCGACCGCGCGCGGGTGATCGACGCGGAACTGGATGTCGAAAGCACGCCCGGCGCGGGCACGACGATTTGCGTGCGCGGCAACCGGGAGCGGGCGCACGCCGCGCCGCACATCAGCCACGCATGACGCGGGGTCAGGCTTTGTCGCGGACGCCGTAGTAGGGCATGGTGACCTGGCCGTCGTTGTTCTTCGACGAGGCGGCACCGGCAGCGGCGCCGACCATGGCGATCGTGATGGGCGCGATGACACCGGGATCGGTGAGGACGTTGATGCACGCGGGGCGGCCGCTCGCGAACGCACGGTCGAGGGCGAGCGTGATGTCGCGCGGGTCCTCGACAAGCTCGGCGTAGCAGCCGAACCCCTCGGCGGCGCGGTCGTAGCGTACGACGCCCAGCTCTGACACGACGGTGCGGTCTTTGCCGTACATCAGCTCCTGGCCGTGCTTCGACATGCCCCACTGCTGGTCGTTGTTGACCACGACGACGACCGGGAGGCCATGCCGCGCCAGCGTGTCGAACTCCGCGAAGTTGAGGCCGACGGAGCCATCGCCCGTAATGCAGACGACCCGGCTTTCCGGGTGTGCGATCTGTGCGGCCATGGCGAACGGGATGCCGGTGCCGAGACAGCCGAGGTAGCCGTGGGAGAGCCAGTGACCGGGGCGCTTGATCAACGACGCGGACTCGGCCCAGAACGACGTCTCGCCGCCGTCGGCGACGAGGACATCGGTCTCGCGATCCAGGTAGGCCGCGAGATCGCGGGCGAGGCGATATGGGTGGATGGGCAGCTCGTCGCCGGTCTGCGCGCCGCCGATTGCGGCACGCATCGTGTTGCGGATCGCCTGCAGCATGGCGACCCAGGCGGCGCGGTCGGGCCACTGGTGGAAGCCGGCATCGGCGAGAAGCGCGCGGAGAACGTGGCCGCAATCGGCCGCCAGGCCGAGGTCGATGTCGCGGTTGCGGCCGATCTCCTCGGGTTCGACATCGACCTGGAACACGGTCGCGTCCGGCGGAATGAAGGGACGGTTGGGGCTGCCGGTGAACAGGCCGAGCCGGGCGCCGAGCAGCAGGACGACGTCGGGACCCTGTCCCGGGGGAAGCGCGGCCATGGTAGTGAAGCCGCCGGCCGAGAGGCCGTGGTCTTCGGGCAGTGCGGCACGGCCGCGGCCGTTCGCGACGACGGGGATACCCGTCACTTCGGCGAACTGGCGCAGGGCTTCGGTCGCGCCGGCGAACCACACGCCACCACCGGCCATGATGAGCGGACGGCGTGCCGCAGCCAGCGTTTCGACGATGCGCGACACCGCGCGGGGCGCCGGCGCGGGCGCATCGATGGCGTGGGGCGGGCCGGGAGTGAAGCGGGCGGCGTCGGTGCGAGCGAACAGCACGTCGGCGGGGATTTCGAGGAAGACCGGGCCGGGGCGGCCGGTCGTGGCGATGCGCAAAGCCTGCGCAAGGTGGTCGGCGAGGCGGTCGATGCGGGTCACGGAAGCCGCCCACTTGGTGATCGGGCGCATCAGATCGACTTGTGAGAAGCCGCCCTGCAGTGGGAGACGCTCGTCATCGGCGAGCGGGCTCCGCCCGCCAATCACGAGGATCGGGACGCAGTCGACGTAGGCATTGGCGACGGCGGTGACGACGTCCGTGACGCCCGGACCGGCGGTGACGATGGCAACGCCGACGCTCCCGGTGCTGCGCGCCCAACCATCGGCGGCGTGGCCGGCAGCCTGTTCGTGCCGGGTATCGACAAGGCGGAGGCCATGATCCATGGCGGACTGGAAGATGGCGTCAAGGTGGCCGCCATGAAGGGTGAAGGCGACGGTCACGCCGTGCTGTAGCAGCGTGCGCGCGACGATCTCGCCGCCGTCGACGGAGGCGGCCTGTTGGACGGCGGTCGCGGGCTTCGCGGGTGCACCCATACGAGCGCCACGCTAGCAGGGACGGGCGGCAGATCCCTGTGTCGAATGGCCCCCCGCGAGGGGCCGATAGTCGTTAGGGGTCGGCGGTCCGGAGATGGCGGACGGATAAGCGAGGATGGAGGTGCTGGCCCAGGTCGGGGGAAAGGCACTGATTTCGGCGAAGGGAACGATCGGCTGTGGGGACGGTGCCGAGTGGCCCTGCCGGTCGGCGCGCCGCGGGCCCCATCATGTGTGCCAGACCACCGTTCTCATGCCAGGAGGCGCCATGGAAACCACAGCGGAGACACTGATCAACATCACGGAGCGGGCCGGCGAACGCATCGCGTCGCTGCTACGCGAGCGAGGCGCGGAGGACGGGATCCTGCGCGTGTTCGTGGCAGGCGGGGGTTGCTCCGGCTACCAGTACGGGATGGAGATCGTCGAGGCGGAGGCGCCGAACGACGCTGTCCTGCGGGTCCGGGAGCTGACACTGGTCGTCGACCCGGAGAGCGCACCGCTGCTGCACGGGGCGGAGATCGACTTCGTCGAAGACGTGATGCGGTCGGGCTTCACCATCACGAACCCGAACGCGGCGGCGCCGTCGTGCTCGTGCGGAGCGCGGGCCGCGGGCGAGCAGCCGAGCTGCTGCTGAACCCGCGGAGCCACACCGCATGAGGCGCGAGGACATTTCGTTCACATCGGGCGGCGAGCGTATCGCCGGCTGGTTCTATACACCCGACGACGTATCCGACGATGCGGAAGCGCCTCCGTGGCCGTGTGTCGTGATGGGCCACGGCTTCGCGGCGGTGAAGGAGGCGCAACTCGACGCCTTCGCCGAGCGTTTCGCGTCGGCGGGGCTGGCGTGTCTGGTGTTCGACTATCGCAACTTCGGCGCCAGTGACGGTGAACCGCGACAGGTCATCAACATTCGCAGGCAGCAGGCCGACTGGCGCGCGGCGATCGCGCACGCTCGCGGGCGGGGCGACGTGGACCGCGGGCGGCTCGCGCTGTGGGCGACGTCGTTCGGCGGCGCGCACGTAATCGAAATCCTCAAGCGCGACCACGACTTCGCCGCGGCCGTGCTGCACTTCCCGTTCGTGGATTCTCTCGCGGCCGCGCAGGGCGAGGGGCTGAGGCAGTCCCTGCGCATAGGCCTGGCAGGCCTGCGCGACGAGGCACGGAGGCTGTTGCGGCGGCCCCCGCACTACATCCGCGTGGTGGGGCCGCCGGGCACCATGGCCGCGATGACGACACCAGAGTCCGAGCCGGGCTACCTCTCCATCGTGCGGAGGGCGCCATCGTGGCGGAACATCGTCGCCGCGCGCATCGTGATAGAGATGGCACTGTTCCGGCCGGGCCGCTCGACGCGTGGCATCACAAGCCCGACCCTGTTCGTGGCCGGCATGCGCGACACCGTGACGCCGCCGGGGGCGACGATCGCGACGGCGATGCGGACGCCGGGGGCGCGCCTTATGGCACTGCCGACCGGGCACTTCGACGCGTACCTGGGGGCGGCGTTCGAAGAGGCCGTATCGGCTGAAGCGGCATTCCTGACAGTGCACCTGGCGCCACGCGGCGTGGGCGTTGCCGCTTGGCCGGCCGATGCGATCCCAGCAGCATCGAGCTGAGGCGCTTGAGGTTCTCGGCCAACAAGCGGGTCTGGTCGGACCGCAGCCCGGCGGTTAGCGCCAGGGCGTACGAACGCCACATCGACTCCTGCCCGTAGAAGGCGGCACGGCCCAGCTGGGTCAGCGCGACGCGTCGCGCGCGGCGGTCGGCGGGATCGACGACCAGATCGATGAGGCCCAGGGCTTGCATGCGCTTGGTCATCGAGGTGATGTGGGCGGGATGCACGCGGGTCCGCTGGGCGACCTCCGACAGCCGGGGCGCCTCTTCGTACTCCGCGAGTACCTGCAGATAGCGCAGCTGGGTCACGGAGAGGTGGAAGCACTGCCACTCGTGCAGGCGGCGCGCATCAATCAAGGCCAGCAGCCGGAGACCGACATCCATGAGGGTCTCGGGAGCAGGCAGCGGGTCGTCCAACTGGCGAAGCGGACGCGCCATAGGTCCCTCCTTCGGCCGGGGGTCCGAAGCTAGGCACAGACTAGCGCCGCAGCGCAGGGCCGTAGCAGGGCCTCATGGACGGGGCGGAGCCTGCCTTTTGGCAGGTGGGTTGCAAGGCCGGATCGGCGGGCGAATCTGGTACGGCCTCCCGCGGAGCGGCAAGGTTACTGCTCCCACAAGCCATCAGTCCTCACGCGACTCAAAGAGCCACGACGCGATGGTCACGGGCAGCGCCACCCATAGCACCAGGGCGGCGCTGAGGATGACGGTCGCGCTGGTGCGGCCCACCCGCTCGAGCAGGTACGAGCCGAAGGGGCCGAGGATCTGCAGGTCGGGCTCGAGCTGGATGATGGCCAGGACGCGGACGATCTCGATGGGGTTCAGCAGCAGCGCGAGCAGCAGGCCGCCTCCGTGGAGAGACGTGGCGGACACCATGCCGATGAGCACGAGGTCGAACACGAAAGCGACCACAAACCAGACGAGCATGGCGAGGCCGAGGGCCTGCACGCGGCTCTTCGAGACGACGGAGAGGGCGAGGCCGATGCCGGTCATGATCACGATGAGCGCGAGCACGAGGCCGAGGAACAGCAGGTAGGTGCCGAGGTCCATCGCGGACGTCTGCAGGGCGATGACGGCGCCGGCGACGCCGAAGCCCAAGGTGGTGGCGAGGCCGATGGAGGCGGCGAGGCCCAGGTACTTCCCCATGAGGATCTCCCAGCGGTCGAGGGGCTGGGACAGCAGGTAGGTGAGCGTGCCTCGCTCGCGGTCGCCGGCGATGGCGCCGGATCCCAGGGTGAGGGCGGCGAGCGGCGCCAGGAGCAGGCAGAGGTTCAGCAGGCTGGCGGTCGTGCGGCTGAAGTTTTCGAAGCCGACGCTGCCGAGGTTTCGTTGGCCGAGGTACGAAAGGCCGAGCGCGAGCAAGGTGAAGAGCACCGCGTAGGCGATGAGCCAGGTGCTGTTGACTGCTTCACGCACTTCCTTGCGGGCAAGGGTAAGAACGGCGGTCATGATCGCTCCTCCTGAGACGCAGCGTCGGATTCGGACGCCGCTTGCAGCATCTCCTCCCAGGGCAGCCCGGCGGGCTTGACGCGCTCGGGACCGATGCCCGCGACGACGAGCGCGTTCATGAAGTCGCGGGGGGAGTTGCCGTTGAGGTTGACGACGAAGCGGTTGCCGCGGATGCGGCTCGAGAGTTCGCCGACTGTGCCGGCGAACGCCAGCCGCCCCGCGTCGAGGATGAGGAGCCGGTCGGCCAGTCGCTCCAGATGGTCCAGGACATGGGTGGACAGGACGATGGTGCGGCCCTCGGCGCGGAGCCGGGCGATCATCTCGTGCAGCTCGTGGCGGGCACGGGCGTCGAGGCTGGAGGCGGGCTCGTCAAGAAGCAGCAGCGGAGGGTCGGACAGCAGCGCGGCCGCGACAGCGAGGCGCTGGCGCATGCCGCCGGAGAGTTCGGCGACCTTCATGCGGGCCTGGTCAGTCAGGTCCGCCGTCTCGAGCGCCCAGCCGACGCGGGCGGCGTCCACGCGGCGCAGCTCGGCGATGAACGACAGCGCATCGAGGCAGGTGTCCTGCTCACCGACTGCGGGGATCTGCGGGACATAGCCGATCTTGCGGCGGGCGTCCTTGCCCCGCGACTTCACGGGGACGCCGGCGACCTCGACGTCACCCTTGAAGGCCACCACACCGAGCAGGCACTTCAGGGTCGTTGTCTTGCCGGCGCCGTTGCCACCGAGGAGGGCGACGCAGGTGCCGGCGGGTACGTCGAAGCTCACGTCATCGAGGACGCGCGCCGAGCCGTAGCTCTTGCTGAGATGCCGCACGCTGACGGCGAGAGGGGCTTCCATGGCATTCGCTCCTTATGCTGCAAGGCCACCTCGAGCCTGGGGGCCGCCCACGCGGGCGGGAAGGCGCACGCCGATGCGCAGGCCGCCCACGGTGACGACGAGGGCAGCGGCGAGTACGGCGAGTAATGTGCTAACGGCGAGCAGGGGCACGTTTCGCCCGCCGCCACCGGACAAGGTGAGTCCTTCCGGCGGCGCCTGCAGCGGGTGGCCGTCCTCGATCACCGCGTCGTAGCGGAACACCGGGAACATCTCGGCAGCGAGGTCGATGGCCTGCTGGGCGGGGGTGAACTGGAACAGGCGCAGCGTGTCGTTGTCTGCGAGCTGGCCGGCGAAGGCAGGCCGCGGGCGATACGGCTGGTCGCCGACGCCATCGCCGTCCTGGTCGTAGCCGCGGTAGTCGCTCCAGTAGTTGCCGCGGCCGTTGCTGGACCAGACTGCACCCCCGGGCAGCCCGGCGCCACTTCCCTGCGGCGCTGCCGAATCGGCCGGCGCGTGGGCGATGGAGCCGCTAAGCGCCTTCACCTGCACGACGTTGTCGATCACGGCGTTCTCCACGAAGGTGATCGGTGAGGTCGACGTCAGCGCGATGCCGACGTCGTTCAGGGCGAAGAGGTTTCGCTGGAAGACGGCAGTCGTGCCGACAGTCTGCGGGGTGCCCTCGACGGACAGACCGAACTTGTTGCGAATTAGGCGGTTGCCTTCGACGAAGATGTTGTCATTGTCTTTGAGCAGCATGCCAGCACCGGTCGCGCCCTCGCGGTTGGACGAGAAGTCATTGTCCTTCACGATCAGCTCGTGGGAGAACATCAGGACGGCGCCGGCCAAGTTGTCGTGGAACTGGTTGCGCACGATCTTGTTGCGGTGCGCGTACATGAAGTGCAGCGCATAGCGGCTGTCGTAGGCTTCGTTCTCCACGACGAGGTTGTTCTCGGAGAACTCCAGGTGGATGGCATCGGCCGCGTCGCGGACAGTGTTCTGGTTGATGGTGGAGTCGTTGACCTGCCACAGATACATCCCGTGGCCCCGGCGCTCTTCGGGGACACCCGTACCGGCGCGGAAGTCGTTGCCCTCGACGGCACTGCCGACTGAGTCCGTCATGTGCAGGGCGAAGTAAGAGTCGCGGACACGGTTGCCGGTGACCTTCACGCGGTCAGCGCTCTTGACTTTGATGGCGGCCGGCTCGGCGGAGATGCTCTTGCTGCTGCCGCGAACCTCGAAGCCGGAGACGACAGCGTCGTCGGCGGAGATGGTCACGACGTCGCCCTGACCATCCCCGTCGATGACGGGCCAGTTGCGCCCGACGATCGTAATTGGTTTGTCTATGACGATGCGCTCGTGATGGACGCCTCCATCCACCACGATGATCTCTTCCGCCTGCGCGGCGTCGATGCGCTGCTGTATGGTCAGCGCCGAAGGGCTGCCGTCTTGCGCGGAGACACGCGCCCGCGCGAGGAGCGGAAGAGCGGCCACGGCGAGGATCAGGATCACCTTCAGCGCGGTGAAGTGGCTATGGCTGGGGGCGAGGGAGGTCATCTGCTCGCCGTGAGCGGCTGCGCGCTTTCGCTCGCGCAGCCGCCTGGCCAAAAGCCCCAGGACCGGACCGAATGTGATGACGAGAGCAGCGCCGGCCATCAGGTAGAACCCGATCTCGAAGCGGTTCTCGGAGTGGAAGTTCCAGACGCTCGTCGAACCGAACACCTTCGGGGTGAAGGAGCCGGTGTTGAGCGGGGCCTTCGAATCCATGGTGTGGCCGTAGCGATACAGCCAGAACTGCAGGTCTGCGATGAAGAACAGGGGCATCGTCCAGAAGCCGAAGATCAGGAGCAGCCGCAGCCAGCGCCGCTGCCAGGCGACGAACGAGCCGATCACCGTGGCGGCGATCAGGGCGATGACGCCCGGCACGAACAGCTTCATCTCGGTGACTTCCTTGATGGGCTTCATGCCGATGTAGTGGTTCAGTTCGTTGATTTCGCGCACGTCGTCGTAGTAGCTGTTGGGGTCGTCGGCGAACTTGTACCCGTAGGCCTTCATGACGAGGCCGGCGGGGTACTGGGGGGCAACGAGCTCCATGCTCCAGAGGGGGACGAAAAGTGCGCCGGCCAGCATGACGCACGCCACGACGGCCGAGATAAGCCATGGTGCATCGGGCCTGGCGAACAACTTGCTCATTTCAACTCACTCCAAAAAGACCGGGGGGGGGGGGCGCGCCCGCCCCCCCCGTC
>CAYJMG010000011.1:0-112366 GCA_964371355.1 uncultured Dehalococcoidia bacterium | reverse complement strand
CGCACGTCGACTGCCCCGGCCACGCCGACTACATCAAGAACATGATCACCGGCGCGGCCCAGATGGACGGCGCCATCCTCGTCGTCGCCGCGCCCGAAGGCCCCATGCCCCAAACCCGCGAGCACGTCCTGCTCGCGAAGCAGGTGCAGGTGCCGGCCATGGTCGTCTACCTGAACAAGGTCGACCAGATGGATGACCCGGAGCTGTTGGACCTGGTCGAACTCGAGCTGCGCGAGCTGCTCTCGAAGCAGGGCTTCCCCGGCGATGACATCCCCATCATCCGCGGCAGCGCCCTCGCGGCCATGAACGGCACCAGCGACGACGCGAACGACCCCGCCTACGCCAGCATCATCGAACTGATGAATGCCGTAGACAGCTACATCCCGACACCGGATCGCCCCGTCGACCTGCCGTTCCTCATGCCCGTCGAAGACGTCTTCGGCATCAAGGGCCGCGGCACCGTCGTCACCGGCCGTGTCGAGCGCGGCATCGTGAAGGTCGGCGACGAGATCGAGATCGTCGGTTTCGGCGAGTCCCGCAAGACGGTCGTCACCGGCGTCGAGATGTTCCAGAAGACACTCGATCAGGGCCAGGCCGGCGACAACGTCGGCTGCCTCCTCCGCGGCATCGAGCGCGAGGACATCGAGCGCGGCCAGGTGTTGTGCAAGTCAGGGTCCATCACACCTCACAAGAAGTTCGAGGCCGAAGTCTACGTCCTCTCGAAGGACGAGGGTGGCCGGCACACGCCGTTCCTCCCCGGCTACCGGCCACAGTTCTACATCCGCACCACCGACGTGACCGGCACCATCGGCTTGCCCGAGGGTGTCGAGATGGTGATGCCCGGCGACAACGTCAAGATGACCGTCGAACTGATTACGCCCGTCGCCGTCGAAGACGGACTCCGGTTCGCCATCCGCGAGGGCGGCCGCACCGTCGGCGCCGGAGCCGTGACGAAGATTCTCGAGTAACTGGTAGCTTGTAGGGGGCAGGTCGAAGGCCGCATGGCCGGACCGCCCCCCGCTCGCCGGTAAGCAAGGCAGGAGTCGAGGGACGCCCGATGGCGAAGAAGGAAGACCGGCAGATCATCACGCTCGCTTGCACCGAGTGCAAGGAGCGTACCTACACAACCAGCAAGAACCGCCGGAACGACCCCGAACGCCTCGAGTTGAGCAAGTTCTGCCCGCGGTGCCGGCTGCACAAGCCCCACCGTGAGGTGCGTTAGAGATGTAGGGGCGCTCGCAGGGTCGCCGTCAGGCGACGGCTGCGCCCAAACCAATTCTGGGCGGTCAAGGTCCGCCTGAAGGGGACAACATGAGCCGCGCGATGCGCCGCCAACAGATGGTCACCAAGCCGCCGGCGAAGGCCCCGTCCTTCAAGCCATCCGGCCCCCGTCCCCAGAAGCAGCAGGTCTCCGCAGAGGCCGTCGCCGAGGCCAAGAAGCGCCGCACGCCGCTCGAGCGCATCCCGTTCCTCGGGCGCTCCATGCAAGACATCGTCAACGAGCTCAAGAAGGTCACTTGGCCTGCCCGCGAGGAGGTCACGCGCCTCACCGTCGCGGTTGTCGCCGTCGCCGTCGCCATCGGCCTCATGCTGGGTGGCGTCGACCTGGGCTTCAGCTGGCTCGTCGAAAACACACTCCTGAGGTAGCTGTTTTATGGCCCGCAAAGGCAAAGCCACCGCGGAAATCGATCAGCTGGCGCCCGATGGCGGCGGCGAATCGCCCGAAGACGAGGCCATACAGGAAGGCCGCGCCTGGTACGTCATCCACACCTACTCGGGCTACGAGAACAAGGTGAAGACCAACCTCGAGCACCGCATCCAGACAATGGACGCCAAGGATCTCATCTTCCAGGTCGTCGTCCCCACTGAGGACGAGATCGAGATCCGCGATGGCCAGCGCCGCACGGTCGCCCGCAAGATCTTTCCCGGATACGTCCTCACCCAGATGATCGAACTCAAGGAGGACGACGTCGAGTCCAGCCGCGCCTGGTTCGTCGTCCGCAACACCCCCGGCGTCACCGGCTTCGTCGGCTCGGGCACGCGCCCGGTCCCGCTCGAGCCCCCGGAGGTCAAGCGGATCCTCCGCCAGATGCGCGTCGAAGCCCCGAAGGTCAAGGTCGGTTTCGAGGTCGGCCAGAAGGTCCGTATCGTCGATGGCCCCTTCATGGACTTCCATGGCACGGTCGACGACATCAACCTGGAGAAGGGCAAGGTCAAAGTCCTCGTCTCCTTCTTCGGCCGCGAAACCCCCGTCGAACTGGACTTCCTCCAGGTGGAAAGGTTGTAGCGACACAACGACCGTAGTACCCGTAGCGCCGGCCTTCAGCCCGCGCGGGTCAGTAATCACTTCGCAGCGCGGGCTTTGAGCCCGTGTGCGAGAGAGCGGGCATCACCCGCGCGGAAACGAAGACACGGCCGCAGCCGCGGCCAGCGCGTTAGACCTCACCGGCCGCCAACCGGAGAGGGAGCGTCAGGAGAACCAACATGGCAAAGAAGATCCGCGCTGTCCTCACCCTCCAGATCGAAGCCGGTAAAGCCAACCCTGCTCCGCCCGTCGGCCCGGCGCTGGGTCAGCACGGCATCAACATCATGGGCTTCTGCAAGGAGTACAACGAGAAAACCTCCAGCCAGGCCGGTATGATCGTCCCCGCCGAGATCACAGTCTTCGAGGATCGCTCGTTCACCTTCGTCCTTAAGACCCCGCCCGCCAGCGATCTCCTGAAGAAGGCCGCGGGCCTCGAGAAGGGCAGCCGTGCCCAGAAGCGCGAGAAGGTCGGCACCCTGAGCCGCGATCAGATCAAGAAGATCGCCGAGATGAAGATGAAGGACCTCAACGCGAATGACGTTGATGCCGCAATGCGCATGGTCGAGGGCACGGCCCGCAGCATGGGCATTGAGGTGAGTTAAGAAGAGCGGTTTCGCCGCGGGCGCGACGACATACCCCTACGGACGCGACAACATTCTCGTACGGACAGGTCTTTGGACCTGTCCCCAGCGCCACCGATCCGGGATGGATGCAGGTCAACAGGTAAGCGCCGCAACTCGCGGCATAGCCGGACGACGAAGGCCGAACGCAACCGCAAGTAGGCCGGCTCGGCCCCGCAGACCAGGGGTAACGTCGCCGGATGGGACAGTCGCCACAGGCGACAGGAGAACGGACGAGATGCCAAAGCACGGCAAGAAGTACATCGAGAAGTCGAAGCTCGTGGACCCCGACAAGCTCTACACCCCCGATGAGGCGATCAGGCTCGCCAAGGAAACCTCTTTCGTGAAGTTCGACGAGACCGTCGAGCTCCACCTGCGCACCGGCCTCGACCCCCGGCATGCCGACCAGCAGATCCGCGGCACCGCCCTCCTGCCCCACGGTCTCGGCAAGACCGTCCGCGTCCTCGTCTTCGCCGAAGGTGAGGCCGCCCGCAACGCCCAGGAAGCGGGCGCCGATGAGGTCGGCGGCGACGAACTCATCAAGAAGGTCGAGGGCGGCTACACCGAGTTCGACATCGCCATCGCCGAGCGCAGCCTCATGGGCAAGGTCGGCCGTCTCGGCCGCGTCCTCGGCCCCAAGGGCCTCATGCCCAACCCGCGCTCCGGCACTGTCGTCGAGGGCGACGACATGGCCAAGGCCGTGAACGAGGCCCGCCAGGGCCGCGTCGAGTTCCGCCTCGACCGCACCGCCATCATCCACGTCCCCATCGGCAAGGTCTCCTTCGACGAGACGGCGCTCGAAGAGAACATGGGCGTCATCGTCTCGGAGATCGTCAAGGCCAAGCCCTCCGGCGGCAAGGGCATCTTCATCAAGAGCATCACCCTCACCACCACCATGGGCCCTGGCATCCGCCTCGACCCCACGCCCACATTGGCGATGAGAGCTGGGTAATGCCCGCGCACGGACCGGGTATCG
Organism: uncultured Dehalococcoidia bacterium; assembly: GCA_964371355.1. Classification (GTDB taxonomy): domain Bacteria; phylum Chloroflexota; class Dehalococcoidia; order DSTF01; family JACRBR01; genus JACRBR01. Next base: position 108,465 of record CAYJMG010000011.1, on the reverse strand, counting down.
TACGGACAGGTCGAAAGACCTGTCCGTCGGTTCGTACTAACACACAGGCCTATTCGGCGCGCCGAAGGGTTGCCCGCCGAGAGTCGCGCAGCAGCAGGGGAACAGGCCCGCCCTCGCAGGTCCCTCGGCGACAGATGGCGGCGTTGCAAGTGCCGCCCCTCTCGCTGCCCGGTGTTCTCGCGCCCCGACGCCGCCTTCCCTACACTCAACCCATGCCGGTGAAACGCAAGCTCGGCGAGGCGCCGGTTCGCGCCGCCCGCCAGCCCTCCCTCCGCATCCGCGACTTCCTCGCCCTCGTCGACGATGGCGTGCGCGAGCGCCTGGGATCGCGCGCCTACCGCTCCTGGGAGACACGCCAGCGCTTCGGCTACGTGCAGTACTGGCGCGGCGACCACTGGATGCACTACGAGTGTTGGGTCCAGCGTAAGACCCAGCGCCTCGAGATCGGCCTCCACTTCGAAGCCGGCCGCGACCGCAGCTACGGCGCCGCCAACCTCCTCGCCGACCACGCCGACGAAGTCGCCGCCGCCGTGGGCCCCGATTACGAACTCGAGGAGTGGACCCCCAGCTGGACCCGTCTCCACCGTGCCTTCTCCGCCCCCACCATCACCGAAGAGCTCGCCGCAGAAGCCGCCACGCATATCGTCACCCTCATCGAAGGCATGGAACCCCCGCTTGCGAAGGTCGGCCTCCGATGACGCGCCCCCGAAGCCCGCTGTCAACTGTCCACCGTGAACTGTCCACCACATCATGCTCGTAGACTGCCACGTCCACCTCCAGCCGCACGGCGAGAAGCCCCCGATGACCCGTGAGCGCATCGACGAATACCTCCGCGCTGCCGAAGCGGGCGGCATCGACGCCATCTGCATCACGGAGCACCTCTTCCGGTTCGAGGAGGCGTACAAAGCCCTCTACGGCTGGTGGGACGCTGACCCCGACCCGCGCCTGGCCGCCATGGTTGCGCACTACTGGAAGGATCACGTCAGCGGCAGCGTCGCCGACTACGTGCGCGTCGTCGAGGCGGCGAAGAGCGCCGGCCTCCCCGTGTACCTCGGCCTCGAGATGGACTGGATCCCAGGCAAGGCCGAAGTCCTCCGCGATTTCCTCGCCCCCTACGACTGGGACGTGGTCCTCGGCTCCGTCCACTACATCGGCGCCTGGGGCATCGATGACAACGTATTCCTCTTCGAGTGGGAGAAGCGCGACATCGCCCAGGCCTGGTCTCAGTACGGCGCCCTCATGAAACAGCTCGCCCAGACCGGCCTCGCCGACGTCCTCACCCACCCCGATGTGCTGAAGAAGTTCGGCCACCGCCCCACCGATGAAACGCCCCTGCACGCCGCCATCATCGAGGGCGCGGCCTCCACTGGCACGGCCATCGAACTCAACACCAACGGCCTCCGCTGCCGCACCGAGATCTTCCCCGACCTCCCCCTCGTCGAGCGCGCGAAGGCCGCCGGCCTCCCCATCACCCTCGCCTCCGACGCCCACTACCCCAAACACGTCGGCCACGCCTTCGACGAAGCCGCCGCATGGGCCCGCCGCGCCGGCTACGAAGAGGCCTCCTACTACGTCGGACGTAAGAGAGAGGTGTATCCGCTGAATTAGCGGCGGCCGGAATGCCATTCTGAGCGCGGCGAAGAATCTTGCCGCTGATACCTCAGTGTTCGGTGCGCCAGCGCCAACAGCTCACAACACGCCTGAACTGCCCACTGTCCACCGTGAACTGTCGAGTGCCCACTATCTCGCCCTGAACTCCCCCGACTTCCCGCCCGACTTCGCCACCAGCCGCACCCGCTCGATCCGCATCCCCCGGTCCACGGCCTTGCACATGTCGTACACCGTCAGCCCCGCCACCGTCACCGCCGTCAGCGCCTCCATCTCCACGCCCGTCTTCCCTGTCGTCCGCACCGTCGCCTCGATCTCCACGGCGTGCGCCGTCTCGTCGGGGGTCAATGTCATGTCGATCCCCGTCAGCAGCAGCGGGTGGCACATCGGAATCAGTTCGTGCGTGCGCTTCGCCGCCATCACTCCGGCAATCTGCGCCACGGCCAGCACATCGCCCTTCGCCACCCCGCCGCGCTGGATCAGCCCCAGTGTCTCCGCCTGCATCACGATGCGCCCGCGCGCCGTTGCCGTCCGCATCGTCTCGTCCTTGGCCGAGACGTCGACCATCTTCGCCCGCCCGCGGGCATCGATATGAGACAGCCTGGTGACCTTCGCCTTGCGTCCAGCCATCGCTCTTCCCCCTAGCGACCAACGCCCAACCACTACCCGCCTATGTACGACATCTCTACCTTCGCGAGTTCCGAAGTCGCCGCCGACCGCAGCTCCGAGTACCTGTCGTCGCGCGTCATCCACACGTCGCGCACCACCGCCGCGATCTCGTCGTCGCTGCTGCGATCCCGTACCCGCGCCCGTAGATCCACGCCCTGCGTGGCGAACAGGCACGTGTACAGCTTTCCGTCGGCCGAGATCCGCGCCCGTGTGCAGTCACCGCAGAACGGCTGCGTCACCGACGTGATCACCCCAACCTCGCCACCGCCGTCCGCGTACCGCCACCGCTGCGCCACCTCGCCACGGTAGTTCGCGTCCGCCGGTTCCAGCGGCATCGCCTGCCCGATGCGCCGCACGATCTCTTCACCCGGCACCACGTCGTCCAGCCGCCAGCCGTTCGTGTGCCCCACGTCCATATACTCGATGAACCGCACGATGTGCCCGCCCTCCCGCGCCCATCGTGCCAGTTCCACCACCGTGTGCTCGTTGATGGCTCGCTTCACCACGCAGTTGATTTTCACGGGCAGCCCGGCCGCGGATGCCGCCGCGATGCCCTCGAGCACCCGGTCCACACCGAACCCCGCGTCGTTCATCGACCGGAACACGCCGTCGTCCAGAGAGTCAAGGCTCACCGTGATCCGCCGCAATCCCGCCTCCGCCAGCGCCTGGGCTTGCGCCGCCAGCAGCGACCCGTTCGTCGTCACCGCTAGGTCCACGTCCTCGATCGCCCGCAACATCCGGATCAGCTCCGGCAGCCCAGACCGCAGCAGCGGCTCGCCCCCTGTCAACCGCAGCTTCTGCACACCCAGCCCTGCGAAGATCCCCGCCAGCCGCGCGATCTCCTCGAACGACAGGATCTCGTCGCGCGGCAGGAACTCCCAGTCCGCCCCGAACACCTCGCGCGGCATGCAGTACCGGCACCGAAAATTGCACCGGTCCGTCACCGAGATCCGCAGGTCACGCACCGGCCGCCCCCGAAGGTCGTGGGGCCGCGCGCCGCCTGTGTCCTGCACGTCAACCTGTTGCAGCGTCACCCGAAAAGTTCCTTCAGTGCGTCCCGCGCCATCGCCGCCGCCTGCCCGCGATGGCTGATGCGGTTCTTCTCCGCCGGTGGCAGCTCCGCGCTCGTCCTGCCCCCGTATCCCGGGACCACGAACACCGGGTCGTACCCAAACCCGTGCGTACCCCGCGCCTCGTGCGCGATGCTCCCCTCCCACGCCGCCTGGACCAATCGAGCCGCTGTCCCCGGCGCCACGATCGCAATCGCGCACACAAACCGCGCCGTCCTGCGCTCGTCCGGTACGCCCTCCAGCTCCCCCAGCAGGAGGCGCAACTGTTCCGCCTCCGTGATGTCGTCGCTCGTTCGGCTCCCACCAGCATAACGCGCCGAAAACAAACCCGGGCGTCCGTCGAGGGCATCGACTTCGAGCCCGGAATCATCGGCCAGCGCCGGCAGGCCGCTCATGCGCCCCGCCTCGGCCGCCTTCAGCGTAGCATTCTCCGCGAACGTAGCGCCCGTCTCCTCCGGGTCGAACGCGAGCCCCAGGTCCCCGGGCGTGACAAGCTCTAACCCGCAGCCGTCAAGCAGCTCCTCGTACTCACGCAGCTTCCCCCGGTTGTTCGTAGCGATGACCAGCCTGGGCGTCAACGCGCCGCCGCCTTCGCCGCCGCGATGATGCGCCACGCCTCCGCGCGGTCGCCCCAGCCGTAGATGTCGACCGCAAGCTCCTGGAGTTCTTTGTACGTCCGGAAAAACTGCTCGATCTCCCGCTGCCAGTGCGGGGCGATGTCCGCAAACTCGCGCACCTGCGCGAACCGCGGGTCCGCCACCGGCACGGCGATGATCTTGTCGTCCAGTCCCTTGTCGTCGCGCATCCGCAACACGCCGATCGGTCGGACATCGACGTGGCACCCCGGCACCGTCGGTTCCTCGACGATCACCAGCACGTCCAGGTGGTCGCCATCATCGGCGTGCGTCCCCGGGATGTACCCGTAGTCCGTCGGATAATGCACCGACGAGTACAGCGTTCGGTCCAGTCGCAGCACGCCGCGCTTCTCGTCGTACTCGTACTTGTTCCGGCTCCCCCGCGGGATCTCGATCAGCACCTCGATGACGTCGCCGTCCATGTCACACCCCGCTGCCCAGAAAGGGCCGCTACCAGTCGTCCTCGTACCGCTCGTGCTTGCCCAGGATCGCGCCGTCCGCCCACGTCGAAAGCAGGGCGCTCGTGACCGCGATGACGAGCGCCCCCAGGAATGCAGCCCAGAAGCCGTCCACCGTAAACGCCAGGTCGAACCACCCCGCCACCCATCCCGTCAGGCCGAGCATGATCGCGTTCACGATGAGCAAGAAGAAGCCCAGCGTCAGGCACGTTAGCGGACAGGAGACGATGGACACGATCGGCTTGATGACGGCGTTTAGGACGCCGAAGATCAGCGCGCCGAAAATCAACGCCGCCACGCTCTCGATGTCGAATCCCGGGACGAGGAACTGCGCGATCCACAGCGCCGCCACGTTGATCAGGAAGCGCACGACGAGCCCGGGGACGCCAAAGTCCTCTTTACGAGGACTCTTGAAGTTCACGTAGAAAGAGCCGCCGCGGCGCCCGTATCGCACGCCTCAGTATGAGCGCTCGATACCGCTGGCGTTAGTCGGGCTTGCTCCGCCGCAGCTTCAGCTTGCGCAGCAGCCGCGTGTACCGTTGGCCCCGGCCCGCGACCCCTACCGCGTTCTCCAGGTCCGCCGCCGTCAGCGCTGCCAGCGCCTTCTCGGCCGACATACCGCGCTTCATCTTCCGGGAGATCGCCACCGCCGCCACCAGCGTGGCCGTGCTCGAGACGATCGCCGCCGCCCCCGCGTACGCCTTGTACTTCCCCTTCAGCTCCGGGAACTTCGCCACCGCCCGGTGCGCCAGCGACAGCGTCTTCTTCGTCGAAGCATCGACCGGCTCGCCGTCAGCCGCCGACTCCCAGTCGAACTCGTCCTGGATCTCGTCCGGATGGACGACCTCGTCAGCCTTGATTGCCATTGGTCAGCCTCCTCTGGCGGGTGGCCCGTGTGCCCACGGGCGAGGCAGTGGTTCGTTCGTCTGTCATCAGCCGTCCGGGCCGCGGATCCGGCGCATGGTGTGCACCATCTCGATCGCCGTCAGCGCCGCCTCCCGGCCCTTGTGTCCCGCGCTACCCCCGATACGGGCCAGCGCCTGCTCCTCGTTGTCCGTTGTCAACACGCCAAAGATCACCGGTACGCCGCTGTCCAGCGCCGCTCGCTGGATGCCGCTCGCCGTCCCGGATGACACGTAGTCGAAGTGCGGAGTGTCTCCCCGGATCACGGCCCCCAGGCACACCACCGTGTCGTAGTCGCCCGTCGCCGCCAGCGTCTTCGCCACAATCGGCAGCTCAAAACAGCCGGGCACCTCGATCGTCGTCAGCGTCTCCAGGTCCAGGCCGTGCGCGCCAAGCTCGTCCCTGCAACCATCGTACAGCGGGCCCGTTACGTGCGCGTTAAACCGCGCCGTCACAACCGCCACGCGCAAGCCCGTCGCGTCGAGGCCGCCTTCGAGGCTAAACCCGCCCTTGGTCAACGATTCCTCCGGGACGCGCACAGCGTATCATCCCGCACCTGCAAGCATCCCCGATCCCCGCCCCCGCCGAAATGGTACGGATGGACTATTTGGGCGCGTCAGCCTCTCAGCTCGTGAGACAGCGCAGCTTCCTACAGACAAGGGTTATGTCCTGATCGAGGGAACGTGGCGCGGTCCTCGTTTCGCCGTGCGTCGTCCGTGCCGCGGTCGCTGCGACCAACTGGCTGACGAGCTGAGAGGCTGACGCTGCCTAACTTGGCCGACGAGCTGACCAGCTGAGAGGCTGACTGGCTGGATCACCCCAGCAGATGTCCCATCTTCTTCCGCTTCGTCTCCAGGTAGCGCAGGTTGTGCTTGTTCGGCGTCGCCTCCGCCGGCACGCGCTCCACCACGTTCAGCCCGTACCCTTCCAAGCCCGCGCGCTTCGCCGGGTTGTTCGTGATCAGCCGCAGGTTCTTCATCCCAAGGTCCACCAGGATCTGCATCCCGATCCCGTAGTCACGGCGGTCCGCCGGGAACCCCAGCGCCTCGTTCGCCTCCACCGTGTCCAGCCCACCGTCCTGCAGGTTGTACGCCCGGATCTTGTTGTGCAGCCCGATACCGCGCCCCTCTTGCCTCATGTACACGATCGCCCCGCGCCCGATCTCGGCGATCATCTTCATCGCCATCGAAAGCTGCTCGCCGCAGTCGCACCGCCGCGAGGCAAAAACGTCCCCCGTCACGCACTGGCTGTGTACACGCACCAGCACCGGCTCTTCGCCCGACACATCGCCCATCACCAGCGCCAGGTGCTCGTCGGCGTCCGTCATTGCACGGTACGCGATGCACGTCCACTCGCCGAACTCTGTCGGCAGCTTCGACTCCGCGACGCGGTGTACCAGCTTTTCCTTCTGCTGCCGGTACTGGATCAGCTGCGTGACGCTGATGATCTTCAGGTTGTGCTTCCGGGCGAACTTCTTCAGCTCGGGCAGCCGCGACATCGTCCCGTCGTCGTTCATGACCTCGCACAGCACGCCCGCCGGGTACAGCCCCGCCAGCTTGCACAGGTCCACCGTCGCCTCGGTCTGCCCCGCTCGTACCAGCACCCCGCCATCGCGGGCGCGCAGCGGGAACGTGTGCCCCGGCATCACCAGGTCGTTCGGCTTCGTCTTCGGATCGATCAGCACCTGCGTCGTCCGCGCCCGGTCCGCCGCCGAGATACCAGTCGTCACGCCCGACCGCGCCTCCACGCCGATCGTGAACGGCGTCCCGAAGTGCGAGTCGTTCTGATTCACCATCATCGGGATGTGCAGCTCGTCCAGCCGCTCCGCCGTCATGGGCACGCAGACCAGCCCTCGCCCGTGCTTCGCCATGAAGTTGATGGCCTCGGGCGTCGCAAACTGCGCCGGAATCGTCAGGTCACCCTCGTTCTCCCTGTCCTCGTCGTCGATGATGATGACGAAGCGGCCGTTCCGGAACTCCTCGATGGCTTCCTCGATCGTCGCCAGGCCCTTTGCGCGGCGCACTTCCTTTTGCGAGATCTGCGGCAGCTCTGGTTGCATCGGATCCCTCTCCCCCTCTGCCCCTCGCCACGGGCGAGAGGAGATCGCGCTACCGGCCTGCAACGAGGTTCCGGTCCTCGAGCATCGCCTCGACGTATCGGGCGATGATGTCCGTCTCCAGGTTCACGCGGTCGCCGGGGCCCCGCGCGTACAGGTTCGTGTTGTCCTGCGTGAATTGCACCAGCGACACCGAGAACGATTCGTCGTCCTTCGCCATCACCGTCAGGCTGATCCCATCGATCGCGACCGGCCCCTTCATAATCACGTATCGCAGGATCTCCGGTGGCGCCTTCACTCGCAGCAGGATCGCGTCGCCCTCCGGCGTGAACGAGTCGATCGTCCCCGTCGCCTCCACCACGCCCCGCACGATGTGCCCGCTCAGCCGGCCGGCAAGCTGCACCGACCGCTCGAGGTTGATCGGGTCGCCCGGCTTCAGGTCGCCCAGGTTGGTGCACCGGTACGTCTCCGGCATCACGTTCGCGCTGAAGCCCTCTTCGTCGAAGTGCTTCGCGGTCAGGTCCACCCCGTTCACGGAGATGCTGTCGCCCAGATTCGTACCCCACAGCACCTTCTTCGCCTTGATGACGATCTCGCCATCGGCGTGAGTGCTGACCTCGCCGACTTCCTCAATGATGCCCGTAAACATGGGACCTCCGGAGTTAGTGTCACTCTAACGCTAAGTACCACTCTCGTCAAAGCGCGGAGTTGGCGCTGACGAAATCGCAGCCGAGCACCGTTTCCAGCGTGAAAGGCGCAACAATCGCACAAAATCCTATGCCCGGATCGGATACCCCACGAACGCCACGTCGTCGCCCAGCCGCACCGTCTCCACGTCCTGCAACGTCACCGCCTGCGCCATGCGCTCCGCGCCCCTGCCCGCCACCGCCGGGTACGCTGTCCCCCCGACGATCTTCGGCGCGATGATCGCGTGCACCTTGTCGACCAGCCCCGCCGCGAAGAACCCCGCGTGCAGCACGCCGCCGCCTTCAACCAGCAAAGACAGCACCTCGCGTCGCCCCAACTCGGCCACCAGCGCACGCAGGTCGACGCGCCCCTCACCGTCAGCGGGCATCTCCAGCGCCTCCGCGCCCCTAGCTTCCACCGCGCGACGCCACGCTTCCGGCGCCGCTCCTGTCGTCGCGATAAGCGTCTTCCCGCCCGAGCCCAGCACCTTCGCCTCCAGCGGCGTCCTCCCCCGCGAGTCCGCCACGATACGCAGCGGCTGTTGCTCCGCCGTTACGCCGCCCGGCCGCGCCGTGAGCTGCGGGTCGTCCAGCAGCACGTTGTTCACGCCGCACATGATCGCGTCGATCTTCGTCCGGAACCCGTGCGCCCACGCCCGCGCCTTTTCCCCCGCCACCCAGCGCGAGTCGCCGCTTGCCGCAGCGATCTTCCCGTCAAGCGTCGCCGCGAACTTCACCACCACGAACGGCAGGCCGCTGCCCCGCCACTTCAGGTACGCCTCCAGCAGCTTCGCTGCCTCCACACCGCCGTCCCCGACCGTCACCTGCACGCCGGCCGCGCGCAACTGCTCGATCCCGCGGCCCGAAACCTCCGGGTTTGGATCCAGCAGCGCGACGTGCACCGCTCCCACGCCCGCGTCGATCAGCGCGTCTGTGCACGGCGCCGTCCGCCCCTGGAACGAGTGCGGCTCCAGCGTCACGTACGCCGTCGCCCCCCGCGCCGCCTCGCCCGCGCGCTGCAGTGCCAGTGCTTCCGCGTGCGGCCCCGGCGGCGGCTGCGTCGCCCCCTCACCCACGACGGCGCCGTCCCGCACCAGCACACAACCCACCCACGGGTTCGGGCTCGTGCTCCCCTCCACGCCCGCCGCCAGCTCCAGTGAGTGCCGCATCAACTCTGACGTCATGCCAGCATTGTAATGTGGCCGCCCCAAAGCGGCCCGACGCCGCCCGTTACGCTCGCCCCGCGAGTCCCAGGTACAGCGCTTCCATCTTTTCCATCTGTGCCTCGTTCGTCCCCCGCTCCGCGACGATCCGCCGGTTCGCCTCGGCCGCGCGGCGCCGCAGCCTACCGTCGCCCAGCGCGCGCGCCATCGCCTCCGCCAGCCCCTCGGGCGCTCCCACCTGCACGCGCAGTCCGTTCACGCCGTCATCCACCCACTCCCGCTGCGTCTCCAGATCCGACACGATCGGGAAACATCCCGCCGCCATCGCTTGCAGCAGCGCCACCGAGGTCCCGTCCGACGACGGTACCGACACGAACGCCTCCGCCCCAGTCATCAGGTCGCGCAGCCGCGCCGCATCCACCGTCCCCACGAACTCCACCTCCCCGCCAGCCGTCACCGCGCGCGCGCGCAGCTCATCCGTCAGCGACCCCCCGTGCGCCACGACCAACCGCGCCTCCACCCCGCGCCTCCGCGCGATGCCGTACGCGTCGATGATCTCCGCGATGTTGTACAGGCGCTCGTGCGCACGCGTGCTCAGGATCGTCGGGCTCTCGTCGCCTACCCGCCCCCGCACGTTCACCGACGACGCCCACCTCTCGCCGAAGTACGCGTCCGTTCCCAGCACAACGACCTGTACCTTCGTCCGCACCGCACCCAGCGCGACCATCCGCTCCGCCATGTACGCATTGTTCGACGTCACCAGCTCCGCTCGTTGCAGCGTCCACTTCGCGATCCAGCGCGACACCGGATCCCGCCCCGGTTCGACAAGCACGTCCGATCCCCACGCCGTCACCACGTACGGATGCACCCCCGCCAGCGCGCCGTAAAACCCATGCTCCACCAGGAAATGGCCGTGAAACACGTCCGGCGCAATCTCCCGCACGGCCCGCCCCAAGCCGGCCCGCCGATATCGCACCCCGTGTGCCAGCCGCAACAGCCCGCGCGCGATCCCGCCGCGCCCCGCGCTCGTCTGCGCTGTCGCACCTCCACCCGCGGCCTGCCGCACCGGCCGCAGCGCATGCACGGTCACCCCCTCGACGGCCGCAGCCGGCGGATAGAACGAGATCGCGTGCACGTCGTGCCCCCGCGCGACGAACCATCGCACCCACGAACGCGTGTGTACGCCGTCGAAGTCCCCCAACACCGCGATGCGCAGCCGCCGCCCGTCGTCCACGCGCTCGATGCCGCTCACGCCTGCTGCGGCCGTTCCGGCTCGACCGCCGTCCGGCGGAAGACGCGCGCCATCATCGCCCGCGCCGCGTCCCGGTACAGCCGCACATCCTCGTTCCCCGGCACGAGCACCACCAACGGCGACCGTCCCGAGATACGGCCGTACGCCACCAGGGCCATCACGAAGTGCACCCCGTATGCCAGCGACGACGCGATCGCCGCACCGTTCACGTCCAGCCATGGGATCAACAGCAGGTCCGCCGTCACCGTCACCACCAGCGATACCATGGTGATCCCCGTGTTCACCAGCGGCTGCCCCTTGCTGAACACGTAGCTCGTCAGCACCTTCGAGCCGCACAGCGCCACCGTCCCCGGCAGCAACAGCCACAGCGGCCGCACGCTGTCCTCATACTGTTCACCGAACGCCAGCGGCACAAGCACCGGTGCCGCCACTGCTAGCGCAATTGCGCCCGCCGCGGCGAGCGCCATCGTGTTCCGCGCGGCCAGCGGCGCCATCCAATGCGCCTCGTCCTCGTCCGCCGTTAGCCGCGGCAGCAGCACCAGCGCCACCGCGTTCGCCATCACGAAGATCGCCTCCGTCATCGACGCGCTCACCGCGTACACGCCGACGCCTGCCAGTCCCACGTACGCCCGCACGATGTACTGGTCCAGCCGGTAGTTCAGCAGCTGCAGCAGGTTTCCCGTCTCCCCCTGCAGCCCGAATCCCGCTAGTTTCCGCAGCGTCGCGCCCCGCGGCCGTATCACCTGCCCCAGGTCAACCCGCCCCGGCCCCACCAGCCCCAGCGAGAGCACGCCCGCCGCCGCCGTTGCACCCGCCATGCACCCCACCACCTGGGCGGTGGTCGGATCGCCCGCCACCGCCAGCACCGCCACCGCCGTCACCAGCACCGCCTGTTGCGACACCGTCGCTACACCCAGCGCCACAAATCGGCTCTCCGCTTGCAGCGCCAGTCGCATCAGGTTCCAGTACAGCATCGCCGGCACGCCCGCCGCCAGCAGCCACGGCGAGACACCCCCGCCGAACAAGCCGTCGTCCACGAACGGAGTCACCACCGCCACGGCGACCGCTGTTACGGCCAGCGCGAACACCGTCACCAGGTGCATCGCCGAGACCACGTCCCGTATCGCAAGCTCGCGCTTGTTCACGTAGTAGATGGCCGCGTTCCCCACCCCCAGGCCCAGCAGGAGCTGCCCGAACGCCGTCGACACAACAAACAGCCCGTACGCACCGCGGCCGCCCGGCCCCAGCGTCCGTGCGATCAGGATTCCCGTCGCGAACGCCAGCGCCCCGTCTGCCAGGTACGTCAGCATCACCACATTCACGTGGCCCAGCACGGAACCGCGCACCGGCGCCTCCATCGGCGCCTCAGGCTCAATCATCGAAGGAGAGTGTATCCCGCAACCATCGCGGTGCCGCTTACTCCGCCTCGAACAACCCTCGAGGCAGTCCTCACTGTCGGAGGATGGACAACAACGTGTCGGGCGCGACTTCGCGATGGAGCGGCACTGGGACCGCGCGAACTGCCTGTTCGGCCACTAACTGCATCACCACATGGCTGCCGTGCTGTCGAATCTCAGTGAAGCCTTGCTCCCGGGGGACGCGGGGCCTAGCCAACAGCGACCTCCACGCGCGTAACGTAGAACTCGGACGCCAGCCTCCGCTCTGCTTCCTGAGGCCGCCTCGAAAAACGACTCCAGCGCCTCGATGAGGTTCGTCCGCGCCTCTTCGATGTCTGCCCCTGGTTGGCAACATCCAGGTGCGGGCAAAGCGATACGTAGAGGTAGCCTTCCCGTTCGACTAACGCGGTCATCTCGCGGATCTTGCGACCCATGGCGTGCTCCTCTGGCGCCAGCATGCACCAGCCCAGCCTTCATCCGCCGATGTCAGGTACCGCCTCGGTGTGCGCGCCGGCCCCCACCAACTCCTCCACCGCCTCGACCTCCGTCGCCATCCGCTGCTCCCACGTCCAGAACCGCTCGCGCGCGTATGATGCCGCGCCCGCCGCCAGCCGCGAGCGCTGCCCGCTGTCGTTCGCCAGCGTCACCAGCAGGTCAGCCAGCCGCTCTTCCAGCGGCCGCGCAATCCCCGACCGGTTCGAGCTGTCGACCAGCCGCCCCGTCACGTTGTCGGCGATAAGCTCCCGCGTGTCACCCGCGTCCACCGCGACGATGCAGCTCCCGCACGCCATCGCCTCCAGCAGCGGGTTGCCCACGTTCGACAGGTCCGCGATCGCCAGGAACACGTCGGCCGCGTGCATGTACCCCATCACCTCCGGCTGCGGGACGGCGCCGGCGAACCGCACGTTGCCGCTCACGCCCAGAGTCCGCGCCAGCGCCTCCAGCCGCGCCCGCTCCTCACCGTCACCCACCACCACCAGCAGCGCGTTCGCCGCCCACGACCGCACCTTCGGCAGCGCCCGGATCGCCCGGTCCACCCGCTTCCACGTCGCCAGCCGCGAAGCTGTCAGCATCACAAACGCCCCGTCCCCCACACCGAGCACGGCGCGCGCGGTCGCGCGTTCCTCCGCCGACGGTGCGTGCAGCCGGTCGAGGTCGAGCCCGTTGCGCCAGAACTTCACCCGTCCCCGGACGCCCGGGTTCAGACGCGCCAGCACCCGGTCGCCCTGGGTCCCGTCGTCCGTCATGATCACCAGATCCGCCGCCGTCTTCAGCGCCAGCGCTTCCTCGTACCGCCGCAGGTACAGCAACCGGTCGCTCAGTGCCGGGTGCATTACCGTCCCCTGGAACCGCGTGATCAACGGCAGCCTGTCACCACGCCGGCGCAGAAGCCGCGCCGCCAGCACGCCGTGTACCTCGTACGCATAGATCGCGTCGAACGCCTCCGCCCGCTGCTTCAGCAGCCCCTCCGCCCGCTTCGCCGCCAGCCAGGGAAACGCCAGTGCGAACCGCAGCTTCTGGTCGATAGCCGCAACGGGATTCGGCAGTGAAGGCACGGGCAGGTCGCGAATGCTCGGCATGTGAAAGGTGTGGAACGTCACGCCCGGGATCGACGGCCGCGACTCCGGCCGCGCTGTGTGCTCGCTTCCGCGGTAGAAGTGGTTCGCCCCGATGTCCGGCAGGACCGCGTCGATCGTGTGCCCGCACTCGCTGTACGCCCGGAGTGTCCGCTCCAGCGTCGGCGCGCCCTTGCCCTGGTCCAGCGACCACACGTCCAGCGCGCAGATCAGCAGGACGCGCATCGCCTCAGACGCCGGCGAACGTGCTCGTCGCCATACCCGCTTCCACGAACGCCCGGATCGCATCGGAGAGTCGCTGCGACCGGATCTGCGATACGTCCTGCCGCAGGTCGAAGGCGCCGCAGTCCTGCCCCAGTAGCACCAGACCGTAGTTGATGCGCGGCGCGTTGAAGTTCAGGATGCCGCTGATCCGGTGCCGCTCCGCGACCAGCTTCTCCAGCTGGTTCGCGGCCGTCGTGGCCGCATTCTCCGGCAACGCCGCCTCGGTCGACTTCGCGCTCATGAACAGAGAAGGCAACCCCATCTTCAGGGCCTCCCGTCGCATGACCGCGCGCAGCGGCTCGCTCGACTGCGAGAGCGCCTTCAGACTTGCGTGCGCCGTGACGATGCGCTCGTACACGGCGGCGTGAAACGGACGTGAGGGACTGTAGGAAGCCAAGTATTCACCTTACTGACGAGGTCTCGCGCTGGGTGGCGACGGGTGTGTCCCCCACACCATACACGCTACTCGCGCTTCGTCGGAGCAGCCGGTTCAGAGCCAGCGCTCCCACCACCCCCGCCAGCAGCCCGATCGCCGCCGCGGCTCCCAGGCGTGCCGGCATCGAACCCGGCCCACCGCCGTACTCGTGCGGCGCCTTCAGCGTAAAGGCCGCCGCCGTCATCGTTGCCGCCACCGTGTCGTACGACTGCACCAGCATCGACGCCGTCTTGTAGTTCTCCTCTGCCGCCGCCAGCTCCTGCTGCAATACCGCGTCGCCCGGATTCGCGTTCGCCGCCGCTGCTGCGGTCTCCAGCCGTCCGCGAGCCTGCTCCGCCTGGGCCCCATACGGCTCCACCAGCCGCCGCTCGATGCCCGGCGTCGCCGCCACGGCCGCCTCCGCGAACGCCGCCTCCCACGCCCGCGCAACCTCCAGCGCGCCCGCTCCCGTGACCGTAAGGCTGATCTCGGCGCTGTTCACCCGCGGCTCCGCGCGCATCCGCGGCCGCAGCGCCACCGCGTCGATGCCCGTGCGCGCGGCTACCTCCGCCACTACGTCGTCGCTTGTCGCCAGTGCCGCATAGTCGAACGGCCCCGGCAGCACCGCCGGCCCGAACAGCGGCGGCAGCGCGTCCACCACCACGTTCACCCGGAACCGCGCCGCGTCCCCGTCCTCGACGGCTGCGCCCAGCGCCAGCGCAACGCCCATCGCGACGACAATCGAGACCAGGGGGAGCCAGATGTAACGGCGCAGAATGCCCAGGTCGCGCCACAGCCCCGCATCGCGCGAAACGGTGCTTCCTCTCAACGCCCCTCCTCGCTGCGAGTTTAGGCCCGTGTCCCGCAGGCGGTCAAATCGCCGGCGCGAGCACACGTTGAGGACGTTGAAGTGTCGAGCTGCGCTGCTCTCGGAAAGGACTCAGGAAGTCGGCGTCTCGTCGTCCGGCGGCTGCATCACGTTCACGCGCCCGCGCCGCCGCTCCATCTCCCGCCGCACCATCCGCTCCTCAGCGTCCTTGCCCCAGAATGTCGGGCCGATGAAGCTCGTGAAGAACTCCATTGCCAGGAACGCGCCCCAGATCACCGCCACCCACTGCACCCACCAGCCCCCGCCCGTCAGCCCGTCCAACAGTGCAAGCCCGCCCACCACGAATACGAACAGCGCCAGGTTCCGGTAGAAACCCAGCCGCCGCCGCACCCGTCGCCGGATTCGCCGGTATTCCGCGTCCCCGTCCGAGTCCATCGCCTCCCAGTCCCGCCGGAATCCCGAGCCGAAGCGGATCCCGCCCCAGGGCCCGCTTATATCGATGCCGTCGAAGTCGTCACGGTCGTCCACCATGGCGCACCTCCCGGAGGACAGCATAACGCCCATGCCCGGGCCCGAGATCGGCGGTGAGACTGCGGTTTCCGCAGGGATGCCGGATGCTACGGACGGAAAGGGCGGACAGGAACTACGGACAGGAACCCGCGAACGTGATGAACTCCGCCGCCAGAAGCTGGTCACCCGCGTTGACGCCACCGTCCTTGTTCAGGTCCATGTTCACGATCCGCAGCACCTGGCTGGGCTCGCGCGCTATCTCGATCGCCAGCAGCGCCTGGTCCGCCGAGTTCACGACCCGGTCGTTGTTCAGCGACGCCACTTCGCAGCCGTCTCGCGCCAGCCCCTTCGTTGGCGAACCGTCCTGGTCGTCATCCGTATCGTTGTCGTTCGGGTTGCTGTTATAGCCGCAGAACTCGACGTAGTCGCGGACGCGGTCACCGTCCGTGTCCGTCGTCTGCGTCACGCCCAGGTGCGCCGCGCACGCTGCCGCCGTTGGCTTCGTGGCATTGCTCGTCGGGTCGGCGCCCAGCGTGCATTCCGCGCCGTCCAGCACCCGGTCGCCGTCGGTGTCGCGCACCGCCGGGTTCGTGATCTGCCCCGCGCAGGCGGCGCCGCTCGCCTCGTCCACGTCGCTGATGCCGTCGTTGTCGTCGTCGCTGTCGCATGCGTCGCCGGTCGCGTCCGAGTTTATCCAGGTGAAGTCGTCCTGCGTCGAGGGCGGCGTCTGGTCGTAGAAGTTCCGGTCGCTCCACTCCTGTAGCGGGTTCGGCACCGTCACGCAGTTGTCGCTCGCGTCCGCGACCCCGTCGCAGTCCACGTCGCCTGCGCACGGCGTCGATGTCGGCGTGCTCGTCGGCGTCGAGGTGTCGGTCGGCGTGGGCACGGCCGTGTTCGTCGATGTCGCCGTCGGCGTGTCGGTCGGCAGCCCGGGCGTCGTCGTCGGTGTCGGCGTCGGTGTGGGTGTCGGCGTGCTCGTATTCGTCGGCGTTGGCGTCGGTGTGGGTGTATTCGTCGGCGTTGGCGTGGCCGTCGCGGTCGCCGTGTTCGTGGCCGTTGGCGTATTCGTCGGCGTCGGGGTCGGCGGGCTGAACGTCACCGTGTACGTGCCGGTCGCGTTCGCCTGGATCGTGTGCTGCTGCGCCCCGGCGTCCGACCAGCCCGTGAAATACAGTGGGCTCCCGCCCGGGCTCTGAGGCGACGACGCGAAGATCACGTGGCTCGACTTGCGCGGCACTGTTCGCGTGAACGGCACCGTCTGGCTCGTGCTGTCCACCGCCACCTGGATTTCCGTCTGGTTCGACGTGAACGTGATGTCGACCGTGTTCGCGGTAATCGTCGACTTCTCGGTGTCCGTCAGACCCCCACTGTCCGTCGCCGTCAGGTAAACCTCGTAGTACACCGTGTCGCCATGATCTTCGATCGTGAAACTCCCGCTCGATCCGGTCGTCGTGTAGTACGGGTGGTTGTGGCAGTCCGTGTACGTCCCGTCCGAGCAGTGCACCAGTACGACGCTCCACCCCAGGCTGCTGCCCGGAATCGTGCCGTCCTGCGCGTCCGTCGCGCTGCCCGATAGCGTGATGAGGTCCCCGATGTCGTAGTTCGACCCATCCCCGGGGGACGACAGCGTCGCCACCGGCGGCGTGTTGCCCACCTGGATCGTCAGTTGCGCCTCGTCCGTCAGGAAGAACGGGTCCGTAACCGTCAGCGTCACCGTCTTGTTGCCGTTTGTCGTGTATGTGTGTAACGGGTTCGCTTCCGTCGAGTTTGTGCCGTCCCCGAAGTCCCAGAAGTACGTGATCGGCTGTCCCGTGCCGTGCAGCAGCACGGCCACACCGTTGTCCCACCAGTTCGCTGTCACCACGTCCGGGTTCGCGTCGCCGTTCAGCAGCCCGGTCGCCACCGCAAACGGCCCCTGCCCCGTCGCGTAGTCCGTCTTCGCCTGGAATGTCCCGTTACCATTTCCCAGCAGCAGGCTGATCGTGTCCCCGCCCGGGTTGATCAGCGTCGGGTAGTTCCCGTTGATGTTCGCCGTCAGGATGTCCAGGTCGCTGTCGCCGTTCAGGTCAGCGATGGTCACGCCCTTCGGCGTGGTGCCGGTCGCGTAGTCCGTCTTGGCCTGGAACGTCCCGTCGCCGTTACCCAGCAGCACGCTCGCGTTGTTGCTCGTGTTGTTCGCCGTCACCAGGTCCAGCTCCCCGTCGCCGTTCAGGTCCGCCGATCGCAACGAGTGCGGCCCCGAGCCGGCGCCGTAGTTCACGGCCGCCTGGAAGGTCCCGTTGCCGTTACCCAGCAGCACGCTCACGTTCGCCGAACCGTTGTTCGCCGTTGCCAGGTCCAGGTTCGCGTCGGCGTTGAACAGCCCCGCCACGATCGAGTGAGGCGCAGAGCCCACACCAGACGTCGTCATCGCCTGGAAGGTCCCGTCGCCGTTGCCCAGCAGCACGCCGGCCTGCGATGCCCCCCATCCCGCGCACGCGATGTCCAGAAACGCGTCCCCGTTTAGCAATGCCAGCGTCGACTCGTGCGCGCCCGAACACGCCGCGTAGTCCGTCTTCGCCTGGAACGTCCCGTTGCCGTTGCCCTTCAGCACGCTGACGTTGTTTGTCCCCTGGTTCGATGTGACGGCGTCCAGCTTCCCGTCGCCACTCACGTCGCCCAGGACCACCGCCTTCGGCTCGCTGGCCGTCGCGTAGTTCACCGCCGCCTGGAACGTCCCGTCGCCGTTCCCCAGCAGCACGCTCATCGTGTTCGCGCCCGCGTTCACCGTCACAAGGTCGTTCTTGCTATCGCCGTTCAGGTCGACGACCACCACCCCGTGCGCGTGCGAGCCTGTCCCGAACGGCGTGGGCGCGCCCAGGTTCGTCGTCGCGTCCAGGTCCGACGACCCCGCGCTGCTGAACTGCACCTGCAGCGGCGCCAGCCCCGCGATCGGCGTCGCGCTCGCCACCGCCACCGGCGGCAGGTTACCGCCGACGTAGGTGATCCGGCGCAGCTCGCCCGTGTTGATCGACAGGTAGTACACGTCCCCGTCCGCCGGGTTCACCTCTAGCTGCACTGGCCCGTCGGCAGCGTTCGTGAACACGCTCAGGCTGCCCGGCACGATGTTGTTCGACGCGTCCACCTTCAGCGTGCTGATCTCGTCGCGGGAGTAGTCCGCAAAGAAGTACGCGTTCTGATACGTCGGGCTATAGCCGTTCGTCCCCGTGAACGCCCCGCCCACCGCCGCCGCACCGGGCGGGTGAGCGTACGTGTATATCCCGAACGTCACGCTCCCCGACGAGAGGCTCTGGCAGATCGAGTACGCCGCGTACCCCGGCTGCACGTCTTCGCCCTCGTAGCACGGCCACCCCAGGTTGTCGCCCGCCGTGATCACGTTCTGCTCTTCGTACGCGTCCCACCCCACGTCTCCCGCGAACATCACATTGGTGCCCGGCTTGAACGTGTACCGGAACGAGTTCCGCACCCCGTACGCCCAGATCTTCGATCGCGTGTCCGTCGCTGTGCCCGTGTAGAACGGGTTGTCCGAAAGGCCCTGCCCGTTCGCCGGGTTCACGCGCAGAATCTTTCCCGAAAGACGCGCTGCGCTTCCCGGGCAGTTGCTCGATACCTGCCCGATACACTGCGAGCGCAGCGCCCGCACGTCCACGCTCGCGTAGCTTGCGGCGTCCCCCGTCGCTACGTACAGCATCCCGTCGGCCCCGAACCGCAGGTTGCCGATCGTGTGGCTGTCGTAGTCCGAAGGGATGCAGTCCGCCGTCAGCGCCCAGTCCTCACAGGACGGGTCCGACGCGTTCCCTGTCACCGACCCCAGCAGCACCAGCTTCGATGCACCGCTCGCAACGTCGCCGCTCGGCGTGCTCGCGTTCACCCGGATCACCTGCGCCGTCTTCGGCCCGCTGATATCCGCCGGATTGTTGTCGTATGTGTACGCCAGGTACACGTACCCGTTCGATGCGAAGTTCGGGTCCAGCGCGATCCCCAGCAGGCCGCGGTCCTGGAAGTCGTTTACCGGCGACACCGTGTAGTACGGCGTCCCCAGCAGCGCGCCGTTCTTGTAGATCATCACCCGCCCGTCCTTGAACGTGAAGAAGATCCGCCCGTCCGGCGCGAACGCGAACGCCGTCGGCACGAACAGGCCAGACACCACCGTGTCCGTCACGAAGCCGCCCAGGTCCGGCCGGAACGCGTACGTGAAGTACATCAACGCCCCGCCCGCGTTCTCGTAGTACTCCACCACCACCGTGTGCGGTCCCGAAGTCATCTGCATGTTCGCCGTGTGTACATCGCCGCCCTGGTCGATCCAGTAGTCCAGGATTAGCTGCCCGTCGACGTAGACGCGCACCCCGTCGTCGCTCATCGTCGTGAACTCGTATACGCCCTCATTGAAGTTCATGGTCTGCGTCCAGCGCACGCTGAACGTGTCCGGGTCGATCGCCGGGTCGGGCGAGCCCGTCGACCAGTCGAACGCCGGGTCCGGCTCCTTCGTCCGCGTGAAGACCGGCGAGCCCGTCAGGTTCTTGTTGTTGAAGTACTCACCCGTCCAGCCCGCGGGCAACGATGTCAGGTTCTCCACCCGCAGGTACGCCGTGGCCGCGTTCGCACTGTCGTAGAACTCCACCTTGATCTGGTGCGTCCCCGCCGGCAGCGTCACGTCCGTGTACCACGTCGTCGGCGCCTGGTCGTACCAGGCGTTCAACTCCAGTACGTCGCCACCGTTGTTGTTCGTGTCGATGTAGATCCGCATTCCGTCGTCGGTCTGCGATGTGAAGCGATACGTCCCCGCCACCCACGTGTCCACGCGCGTCCACCGCACACTCCACGCGTTGGCGTTCACGCCGGGCTGCGGCGACCCGTCCCAGTAGAAGTCCAGCGTCGGTGTCGAGCTGGGAATCGTGTCCGCCGGCTCCGTCACCGTCGTGACGGCGCCTCCCGTCAGCGTCGTGTTGTTGAAGTACTCGCCCGTCCAGGCGCCGTTCGCCGCCTCGGCAGTCGGTGTCGCGCGCTGCGGCGATGCATACAGCATCGCGGCCAGTATCGCGGGCAACAGGAGCAGGAGCGTGCGGGTGAGCATTCGCATGTGGTCCAGATCTAGTCCAGAGCGGGACGCGGCCTCCCCGGTGGAAGCGCCAACGGCCCTCTCTCAGGTAACAACGGGCCGTCAAGCTGCGCGTTGCGGCTGCTCCCCGAGCCCAACGTACAAAACCTGGCACCCGAACGCGGCCGCGGGCGGGGGAAGTGCGGCGATGCGCGTCCGATTCTATCGCACCCCGGCCCCCCGTGGGCCCCATCCCGCTGTCTAGTTGGTCACAACGGGCCCAATGGCCCGCAACCCGTTTCGGTAGCGCTTGACGTACGCCTTGGGTACAATCGCGCCCGATTGCCGGGCAAGGAGGTTCCGTGGCCGAATTCGTGCGTGTCGCCAGCCTGTCCGACATACCGCCCGGCACCATGAAGGGCGTCAAGGCGAAGGGCAAGGAGATCCTCGTCGCCAATATTGACGGCGAAGCCTACGCCGTCGGCGATCGCTGCACCCACCTTCGCGGCCACCTCCACAATGGCAAGCTCGATGGCACCGTCGTCGAATGCGCCCTCCACGGCGCCAAATACGACGTGGCCGATGGCGGCGTCTGTAGCTGGGTCACCCACCCCGCCTGGTACAAATCCCTCATGGACGCCACCTTCCCCGGCTTCCTCAAGCGGAACCTCCCCAGCTATCCCACCAGAGTCGAAGGCGACGACATCTACGTAGAGCTGTAACGAAAACGCGGGCCCGAGCCCGCATCGCTGCTCACGTCCCCCGCTTTTGTCCCCTGTCTACTGCTCCCCGCGCCGCGGCAACCCGCGCCGAAACCTCAACTTCACCAACTGACTCCCCATCTTGATGATGTCCTGCGGAAACTTCACCCTCGAGTCCGGGTCCTCCACCCACCGCACCGGCACTTCCTTCAGTTTCCACCCGCCCTTCTCCGCGATGATCAGCATCTCCGTATCCCAGAACCACTCCCCGTCCCGCACGTGCGGCAGGATCGCCCGCGCCGCCTCGCCCGTCATCGCCTTGAACCCGCACTGGTAGTCCGACGTCTTCGTCCAGAACAGCAGCTTGATAAAGGTGATGAACCCCCGCGAGTTGATCTCCCGCTTCCACGACCGCTCGATGTCGCTCCCCTTCGAGACGCGCGACCCGTACGCGACGTCGTACCCCTCCTCCAGCACCCCGGCCAGCAGCGGCGTGATCATGTTCACGTCCGTCGAGAGGTCCACGTCCATGTAACACATCGCGTCCGCGTCCGTCTCCAGCCACGCCTTCGTCAGCGCCCGCCCGCGTCCCTTCCGGTCCAGGTGGATGTACCGCACGTAGTCCGGATCCTGCGCCGCCAGCTCCTGCGCCACCGCCAGCGTCCCGTCCGTTGATGCGTTGTCCGCCACCACCACCCGCCACTTGTACGCGCCAAGATGCTCCGCGCACCACGCCCGCAGCGCCTCGACGCTCCGCGCCAGCCCGCGCTCCTCGTTGTAACAGGGGATCACAAGATCGACCGATTTCATCGCCCGCAGGGTACCGGCGCCGCCCCTGTGCGGAATAGGGAGCCGCGCCGATCGCTCCTTCCGCCGATTGACGCTCCGGCCGCTCTGCGGCTACGATAGCCTCCTTCGCACATTCCGAAGCGTGGTGATTCCGATGCCGGGTGTTCGCCTGAACGTCGCGCGAGAGCGGGTAGCCACGTACCGCCGATGGCTCACTCCCCCTCGGTACCCCCGCACTCGGCTCACGGCGAAGCGCCTTCTCAACTTCTACCTGTCCAGGTATGAGGAGTTCACCGGCCGCTTGGCTCTGCGTGGCTACCCGCTCGGCCTTCACTTTGAAGGTAACAACACGTGCAACCTCCGGTGCCCCGCCTGCTTCACGGGCGCGGGCATCAAGGGACGGGCGAAAGGCTACGCACGCCTCGAGCTGTTTGAGAAGCTCTTGGACGAGCTCGGCGACCGGCTACTTTTCGTGGAACCCTTTAAGTGGGGTGATCCTCTGCTTCATCCGCATATTGCCGATATGGTCGCCATGGCATACCGGCGTGGCGTAGGCACCACGATCAGCACGAACTTCTCCATGCCCGTCGACGACGATCGCATCGATGCTCTTGTACGCTCCGGCCTGGCCGTGCTGGGCGTGCCGCTCGACGGCGCGACGCAGGCGTCCTACGAACAGTACCGCCGGGGCGGCGACATCGAGGTCGTCTTCAACAACGTGCGCCGCGTCAATGCGGCCAAGGAGCGCCTTTGCTCACCGTACCCGCGCATCGCCTGGGCGTACCACGTCTTTCCCCACAACCGGCATGAAGTCGAACTCGCTCGCGCAAAGGCGGCCGAGCTCGACATGGAACTCTATGTGTCGAAGGGTTGGGTTGAGGGTGATGACTTCGAGGCAGAAGCGCATTCACCACCCATCAAGTGCTACTACCTCTGGCAACGCGCGACAGTCACCGTCGATGGCTCGGTCTCGCCATGCTGCGGCGCCTACCAGCCGCAGGACGACTTCGGTTCGCTTGGCGCCTACCCCACCTCGCGAGCAGAACCCGTTGTCCCGCTGGCGAGCATGGCCACGTCAACCTTCCGCGAGGCCTGGAACAATGAGCGGTTCCAGGCCGCCCGCGCCCTCTTCACATCGCGGACCGGTGCTCCGCCGCTCGCAACGTCGCTCATCTGCTACCACTGTCCCGTGGCCCTCAACTACGCCGGGCTCCAGGATCACCTGAGCGCCGGCGGGACGCGTCTCGACTATCAGCCAGCGTTCTTCCCCAACGACGGGTTCAACTACGTGTGGCGTCGCGGCGCGTCGTCGGCGGTGCGGAACGCGTCGCGTGACCCGTGAACCGTCACCGTGTGACCGGTTCCTCGCGCGACACCACCCGCCGCCCCTCCTCCACCGCCACCACTACGCCGTCCCGGTAAATCACCGCGTTCGTATGGGCCGACGCCACCCGCGGCCCCGGCGTGATGATCCCTGCTAGGTTCAGCGGATCCGCCGCGTTGACTCGCACCGTCTCCCCCGTCCGCGGCTCCCGCCGCATGCGCCGCAGCCCGTCCACCGCCTCCGGCAGCGCGTACTGCTCCCCCACGAATCCGCTCACGAACCGCCCACCCCGCACGTCCCCGCGCATCTCCATCCGCCGCAGCGCGCGGATCACGTCGCGCCACGCCACCACGAAGTTCTCGCGCGCCACCACGTCCCGAAACACTACCCCGTATCGCGCCAGCAGTTGCCGGGCCACCTGCTCCGCCAGCTCGTCCGCCGGCGAGGGCTCTGGCTGGTACCGATGCACGATCGACCATCGCCCCTGCGGCTGCGCCGATCGCGACAGCCGCCCACCGCCGTACCGGCTGTGCCTCCGCGCCGCCCGAGCCGACCGCGACGATCCCGCCGGCGTCATGATCTGCCGCAACGACGAGAACCCGTCGCCCGTCACCAGCCCGCGCGCCACCAGATCCCACAGCGCTTCTTCCAGTTGGACCGGGAGCTGTCGGCTCGCCGCCGCCAGATCGTCGAAGAACAGTGCCCCGTGCTGCCGCAGCGCGTCCAGCGTCGCCGCCGCCGCTCCCGTTGCCGGGTCCTGTGGCT
Source organism: uncultured Dehalococcoidia bacterium (assembly GCA_964371355.1). Taxonomy (GTDB): domain Bacteria; phylum Chloroflexota; class Dehalococcoidia; order DSTF01; family JACRBR01; genus JACRBR01. The sequence goes on along the minus strand of CAYJMG010000011.1, from coordinate 84,356 downwards.
CCTCGGTGCCGCGCACCGACTCCAGCAGCCACCCCAGATCCCGCCGCATCGTTAGCGTTATCGGCGTCGCCCGCTGCGGCGATGCCGCCCGGCCCGTGCCTGTCGTCTTCTTCAGCGAAAGCCGCGCCCACGCCACCTCACCCGCCAGTGCCATCTCGTCCAGCCACCGCGGGTCGTAGTTCAGCACGCGCGATGGCAGCACGTCCCGCTCCCACGCCACCGCGGAGATTTCGAACCCCTGCAGCTGCGCGATCGCGTCCAGCACCCCGCGCTTCCCCTCCAGCCGCCGCCCGCCCGACACGTGCTGCCGCGCGAACAGGTAACGCATGTAGTCCTGCGCGCTCACCGGCTCGATCTCGCTCCGCAGGCGGTCCAGCGTCAAACGGTGGATCCGTGCCAGCAACCGCCGGTCGCACCACTCAACCTCCGCGCTCCCCCTCTCCCCTTGTGGGAGAGGGGGCCGGGGGGTGAGGGTGCCCCGCAGCACGATCCCCTCGCCCTCCAGCCACGCCAGCGCCGACGTCACTTCCCCCTCGCCCAACCCCAGCATCGCCGCAAGCCCCATCGCCGTCACCGGCCCCAGGTACTCCATGTGCCCCCGCACCGCCGCCAGCACCGCCTCCTCCCGCGCGGGCGCCGCAGCGTCCAGGTGCGGCGGCAGTACAACTCGAGGCGCGATCTCCGCCCCCGGGTACAGCACCTCGATCGCCCGCAAGTTCTCCGCCGCAAACCACAGTCGCCCAGCCGATGTCTCGACGGCCCCACCACGCCCGGCAGCGGCAAGCTCGTCATGTAGGGGCGCAGCCTGCTGCGCCCACTCCGCACCAATAGTCCCACGACCTTCGGTGGCGCCGCGCTCGTCGTGTAGGGACGCTCGAAGCGTCGCCGCCGAGACAGCCTGCTGCGCCCACTCCGCTCCCGCCGGCACCGCCATCAACTGCAAGAGCACGTCGTGCAGCTCCTCCGCATCCCGCGGCGCCGGCCGCGCCTCATCCCGCACCCGCTCGATCGCGCTCTCGTCCAGCACCCCGAGATCCCGCTGGCTCTCCGGCAGCGTCCGCCGCAACGACACCGCGCGCGTCCGCCGCTCCTCCAGCGGCGCGTTGTCCAGGAACGTAAAGGGACTGCCGTTCAGCAGCTCGTGCGCGAACGGCGAAGGCTCCGTCGTGTCCCTCGCGTGCAGCCGGATCTCTCCGCGCTCGATGCGCTCCAGCACGCCCTGCATCCGCTCGCTGTCCATCGCCTCGTACAGGCAGTCGCGCACCGTCTGCCGGATCAGTGGGTGGTCCGGCAGCTCCAGCGGCCCGCTCACGTTCTCCTGGCATCCCACCTGCAGCGGGAATACCGCCGCCAGCAGGTCATCCGCCCGCATCCGCTGGATCGGCGGCGGCACCTGCTTCCCCGCGTTGCTGCGCAGCACCTGCAGCGCCCGCGTCGCGTTCCACCGCCACCGCGTGCCCCACATCGGCGCGTACAGGATCGCCTGCTCCAGCGATGCCCGCAGGTTCTCCGCCCGCACGAACTGAAACGCCTCCTCCAGCGGGAAGCTGTGCTGCGGCCCCATCGAAAGCACAACCGCGTTGTCGTCCGCCGCCGCCTGCAGCTCGAAGTCGAACCGCACGCAGAACCGCTTCCGCAACGCCAGCCCAAACGCCCGGTTTACCCGCGCCCCGAACGGTGCGTGCACCACCAGCTGCATCCCGCCCGCATCGTCGAAGAACCGCTCGTACACCACGTCCGTGTCCGACGGCACCACCCCCAGCGCCTCCACCTCCGCCCCGATGTACCGCGCGATCTGCTCCGCGCCGCCCTCATCCACGCCGCACTCGCCCCGCAGCCACTCCCGCGTGCTTCCCCGCACCTCGTGTCCCGTGTCCCGCGTCCCGCGTCCCACGTCTCGCCGCAGCGCGGACACCTCCGCCGAAAGCTCCCACGTCCTCCCCGGCGCCTCCCCCAGCCAGAACGGCACGCTCGGCGGCCGCCCCTGCGCGTCCTCCACCCGCAACACCCCGCGGCCCGACTCCACCCGCCGGATCTTCCACGAGTGCGACCCCAGCAAGAACACGTCCCCCGCCATCGACTCGATCGCCCAGTCTTCGTTCACCGTCCCGATGAACGTCTCGTCCGGATCCAGCACCACCCGGTAGTCCGCCAGCTCCGGGATCGCCCCGCCTGCCGTCAGCGCCGTCAGCCGCGCCGAACGCCGTCCCTTCACTGTGCGGTTGATCCGGTCGCGGTGCAGCAGCGCCCGCCCGCGCCCCACGCGCACCGCCACGCCTTCGCTCAGCATCTCGATCACGTCGTCGAAATCGCGCCGCTCCAGCTCCGCGTACGGCGTCGCCTGCCGCACCATCGCGAACAGCGCGTCCTCGTCCCATTCCCGGCACGCGCACTCCGCAACGATCTGCTGTGCCAGGATGTCCAGCGGCGCCATCGGCGGCTCCACCGTGTCCAGCACCCCCCGTCGCACCGCGCGGATCAGAGCCGCGCACTCCACCAGCTCGTCGCGTGTCGTCGCGAACAGCCGCCCCTTCGACGTCCGCCCCAGCGCGTGCCCCGATCGCCCGATCCGCTGCAGGAACGTCGTGATCGCCCGCGGCGACCCGATCTGACACACCAGGTCCACCGTCCCCACGTCGATCCCCAGCTCCAGCGACGCCGTTGCCACCACCGCCCGCATCTCGCCGTCCTTCAACCGCTGCTCCATCCGCAGCCGCCGCTCCTTCGACAGCGATCCGTGGTGCGCCGCCACGTGCTCTTCGCCCAGCCGCTGCTGCAGGTTGTGCGCCACCCGCTCCGCCAGCCGCCGTGTGTTCACGAACACCAGCGTCGTCCGGTGTTCGCCGATCAGCGCCGCGATCCGGTCGTAGATGTCCCGCCACTGCTCCGCGCTCGCGACCGCCTGCAGCTCCTCCGGCGGCACCTCAACCGCCAGATCCAGATCCCGCCGGTGCCCCACGTCGACGATCGTGCACTCTGGCGCGCTCCCCCTTTCCACGCCGTGGAGAGGGGGCCGGGGGGTGAGGTGCTCGGACAGCACCGAAGCTCCATCCTTCGCGTTTCTCGCCTCTCGCGTCTCACTTCCCACTTCCCACTTCTCACGTCCCGCCAGATACCGCGCCGCAAGCTCGATCGGGTGAACCGTCGCCGAAAGCCCCACCCGCACCGGTCGCGCCGCCCCCGCCTCCGCGCACAGCGCGTCCAGCCGCGCCAGCGTCAGCATCAAGTGACTCCCGCGCTTGTCCCGCATCAGCGCGTGCAGCTCGTCGACGATCACCGTCCGCACCCCGCCCAGCAGCCGCCGGCTCCGCTCCGCCGTCAACATCAGGTACAGGGACTCCGGCGTCGTGATCAGGATGTGTGGCACGTCGCGCAGGATCGCCGCCCGCTGCGCCTGCGTCGTGTCCCCCGTTCGTAGCGCCGTCCGGATCTCCGGCGGCTCCATCCCCATCTCCCGCGCCACCCCCCGGATCTCCGCCAGCGGCGCCTCCAGGTTCCGCTGGATGTCGCTCGAAAGCGCCTTCAGCGGCGACACATACACAATCTCGATCGCGCGCCCGTCAGATGGAGCGCGGGCGCCCTCGCCCGCGAGCGTCGCACTCGACGACTGACCGTGTTGAGAGCCGCCCGAAGATGGGTCGCCCGACGTGGCACAGCCGGGGACGGCTGTGCTCTCGCCGGCCGGGAACCCAGCTCCGTCCTGAGCCACCGTGCCCTCTCGCCGGTCTCCCCCTCTCCACGCCGTGGAGAGGGGGTCGGGGGGTGAGGTGTCGTGATTGCGCGATGCACCGTTGTCACCTTCCCCGCGCTTGGCGCCCTCACGGAACAACGCATCGATCGTCGAAAGAAACGCCGCCAGCGTCTTCCCCGACCCCGTCGGCGCGCAGATCAGCGTGTCCCGCCCCTGCGCGATCGCATCCCACCCCGCGCGCTGCGCGTCAGTCGGCCGCTCGAACTTCCGCTCGAACCACGCCCGCACCGCCGGATGGAAGTTCTCGAATGCTGACATCGACGCCTCACCGGAGCAGTTGTGGAGGGACTCAATTGTAGCCCTCATCCATCCCGGCCTGCTGACACCGCCCGTCAGCAGTGATCCCCGCCTACCCCCACCTCCACCCGGCTGGCACACTCCCTCCATGCAGACCGCCGAGTCCTACTTCCCTTCCCTCGATGGCTCGTTGGCGGACAGCCCACGTCTCTACGAGCGCACCTGGCGCCCCGATGGCCCGCCTCGCGCCGCCGTCCTCATCATCCACGGCTACGCCGAGCACTCCGGACGCTACGACTGGACCGCCCGCCAACTCGTCGCCCGCGGCCACGCCGTCTTCGCCTTCGACCTCCGCGGCCACGGTCGCTCCGATGGCGACCGCGTCTTCATCCGCTCGATGAACGAGTACCTCGACGACGTCGACGCCGCATTGGCCCGCGTGCGCGAGCAGGCGCCCGGCCTCCCCATCTTCCTCCTCGGCCACAGCATGGGTGGCGCCATCCTCGCCCTCTACGCCTGCGACCGCCTCCCTCGCGGCGAGCATCGCGCCGGGATCCAGGGCCTCATCTTCTCCGGCGCCGTCCTCCCCGCAAAGGGCACCACCAGCGGCATCCTGCCCCGCATCATGCTCCTCCTCGCCCGGCTCTTCCCGAGGCTCCGCCTCCGCTCCCTCGCCGCCGCCGCCGTCTCCCGCGACCCCGCCGTCGTCGCCGATTACGACAACGACCCCCTGAACTACCGTGGCAAGATGCCCCTCGCCCTCCTCGGCGCCATGATCCGCGGCGGCCGCTACACGCAGCGCCACATGCGCGAGATCACTCTCCCCCTCCTCATACTCCACGGCGCCGCCGACCAGCTCGTCGCCACCGAAGGCAGCCAGCGCCTCTACGACACCGCCTCGTCCCTCGACAAGACCCTCAAGATCTACGAGGGCCTCCACCACGAGGTCCTCAACGAACCCGAAAAGGACCTCGTAGCCCAGGACATCGCCAACTGGCTGGACCGCCACATCACCACCGACGCTTCCACCGCCGCCGCCTCGATGTAGGCCGCAGCCGAGCAGCACCCACGCGTCACACCTCCACCCACCTCCATGCGCAAGCGCTCCCCTTGTCGAAGATCCGGAGACGGGCTCGGGGTTGACATCCTCTCAGCGCCCAAGGCTGCATCGTTCTCACTTCTCACCTCTCACATCCCGATGTCAACCAACCACGGCAATACACACCCGCCACCCCCCGTTCCTTACGTTGACGAGGCCGCCGGACCCGGCATATGATGACGGCCCGGACACTGGTGGCAGCGTCTCCGTAGCTTCGTTCACCTCGAAACGGCTCCCCGCCCGCCGCAGTCGAGACGAGCCCGGGAGCATCGCCGTGCTTGCACAGCGGCAACCTCATTCCCCAGGCCCCGACCCCGCGACGCTGCGCGCCCCGCGCGTCCGTGGCGTCACCGTCATAGGCTCGCTCCCGCCGGTGAAGGGCGTCTCCGCCTACACCGCCGGCCTCCTCGATGCCCTCGACCGCCGCGGCGACCTCCAGGTCGATTTCGTCGGCTTCCGCAGCATCTACCCCCGCTGGTTCTACCCCGGCGGCCGCCCCGACGAGCCCTCCGGCCGCCCGCCGCTTTTCCTGGGCGTGAAGTTGCGCGCTGCCCTTCGCTGGTACAACCCGTTCTCCTGGGCCTGGGCCGGCCTCCGTATGCGCGGCCAGGTCGTCCACGCCCAGTGGTGGAGCTACGCCCTCGCCCCCGTCTACGTCACGCTCCTCGCCATCGCCCGCCTGCGCGGCAAGCGCGTCGTCATGACGGCGCACAACGTCCACCCCCACGAGCGCGGCCTCATCCAGCGCCTCGCCAATCGCGCTGCCTTCCGCTTCGCCCACACCTACGTAGTCCACTCCGAGGCCAACAAGACCGCGCTCGTCCGCATGCTCCGCTGCGACCCCGCCCGCGTCCACGTCCTCCCCCACGGCGTCCTCGAGACGCCCCGCACCGGCATCAGCCGCCGCGAGGCCCGCCTTCGGCTCGGCATCGATAGCGGCGCCCGCGTAGCCCTCTGCTTCGGCAACATCCGCCCATACAAGGGCGTCGATGTCCTCATCCGCGCCTTCGCCCGCGTCGCCGCCGAAGATCCCCGCGCGCTGCTCGTCATCGCCGGTCAGCCCTGGGGCGATTGGGCCCCCCACCAGCGCCTTATCGACGAACTCAATCTCGCAGACCGCGTGCTCCTCCGGCTCGAGTACCTTCCCGCCAACGAGATCGAGCCCTACTTCGTCGCCGCCGATGCCGTCGTCCTGCCTTACACACACTTCGATGCACAGTCCGGCGTCGGCATGCGCGCGCTTCCCTTCGGCCGCCCCCTCATCGTCACCAACACCGGCGGCCTGCCCGACCTCGTGCTCGACCAGGACGCCATCGTGCCCCCCGGCGATGTCGCTGCGCTCGCCCACGCCGTCACTCGCGTTCTTGGTGACGAGGCCCTCCGCGACCGCATGAGCGTCAACTCGCTCACCCTCGCCGCTTCGATGGGTTGGGACGCCATCGGCGAGCGCACCGTCGAGATCTACGCCTCCGCCCTCGCCGGCCCTGCCGCCCTCGATACGACCCCTGCGTCCGATCCTCGGACCGTGACAGGAGCGCCCGGCTCATGACCATGAACCCCATTGCTGCCGACCAGATCCGCCGCGCCGCCGCCGCCGAGGGCGACACCCGGCCGCGCCTCAACCTCATCGTGACCATCCCCGCCCACAACGAAGAGGAGAACATCGGCGAGGTCATCCGCGAGATCCCGCGGGAGATCCCCGGCGTCGCCTCCGTCCGCGTCCTCGTCCTCGACGACGGCTCCACCGACGCCACCGTCACCACTGCCTGGGCCGCAGGCGCCGATTACGTCATCTCCCATAACCGCCGCCTCGGCCTCGCCCGCACCTTCAAGGACGCCATCGATGCCGCCCTCGCACGCGGCGCCGACGTCATCGTCAACACCGACGCCGACAACCACTACGACCAGTCGCGTATCCCCGATCTCATCTCTCCGATCGTTGCCGGCCGCGCCGATATCGTCGTCGGCTCGCGTGGCGTACGCCAGGTGAAGATGAAGGCCAGCCACAGGTACGGCAACTTGCTCGGCTCCACGCTTGTCCGCAAGCTCGTCGGCCTGCCCGACGACATCGACGTTTCCAGCGGCTTCCGCGCCTACGACCGCGAGGCTGCCATGCGCATGAACGTCATCGCTGGCTACACCTACACCCACGAAACCCTCATCGCTGCCATGGAACAGGGCATGACCATCGTCGATGTCTCCATCCCGGCTCGCGAGGTCCAGCGCCCCTCCCGCCTCATGGGCGGCGTCCTGGGCCACATCGCCCGCGCCCTCGCCGTGATCGTCCGCAGCTACGCCGTCTACCAGCCCATCCGCACCTTCTCCGTCCTGGGCATCCTCTCCGTCGTCGCGGGCACCTACCCGCTCCTGCGCTTCCTCTACTTCTACTGGCAGGGCGATGGCGAAGGCCACATCCAGTCCCTCATCATTGGTGGCGTTATGACCACCGTCGGCGCTCAGGTCTTCGTGCTCAGCCTCGTCGCTTCCGCCCTCTCTTGGAACCGCCGTATGATCGAGGAGCTTCTCTACCGCGAACGCCGCCGCGACTACGCCGACGCCATGCGTGAGGCCGCCGCAAACGACGAATGAGCCAGCAACCATCCACCAGCGACACCGCGCCCGTCACCGTCACCGTGATCGGCCTCGGCTACGTCGGCCTCACCACCGCCGTCGGCCTCGCCACACTCGGTCATCCCGTCACCGGCGTCGATGTCGACCGCGATCGCGTCGCCACCATCCAGTCCGGCCTCGTTCCCATCCACGAGCCCGGCCTCCAGGACGCTCTCCAGCGCTTCGGCCCCTCCATCACCTTCACCACCGCGCTCGATGAGGCTCTGGCCTCCAATCCCCAGGTCGTGATGATCTCCGTCCAGACCCCCGGCGAGTTCGGCACCGCCTTCGTCGAGGAGGCTGCACGCGAGACCGGCCGCCGCCTGCGCTCCGACGCCACCGTCGTCCTCCGCAGCACCGCGCCGCTGGGCACCACCAACCGCGTCGGCGAGATCATCGCCCGCGCGCGCGGCAACGGCGCCCGCGTCCCCGTCGCCTCCAACCCGGAGTTCCTCGTCGAAGGCAAAGCCTACGAGGCCTTCATGCACCCCGACCGCATCGTCGTTGGCGTCGAGGACGACGAGACCGCCGCCCTCATGCGCCGCCTCTATGCCTCCATCGACGCCCCCCTCATCATCACCGACATCCCCACGGCCGAGCTGGCGAAGTACGCCGCCAACGCCTACCTCGCCACCCAGATCTCTTTCATCAACGAGATGTCCGACCTCGCCGCCGCCGCCGGCGCCGATATCGCGTCGGTTAGCCGCATCATCAAGCTCGATTCGCGCGTCGGCGACCGAGCCTATCTCAACGCCGGTATCGGCTTCGGCGGCTCCTGCCTCCCGAAGGACCTCCGCACCCTCACCCGCAGTGGCGAGGAGCTTGGCGTCGAAATGCACGTCGCCCGCGCCGTGACCTCCGTCAACGAGCAGCGCGCGGGCCGCCTCGTCGAACAGCTCCACGAGGCTGTCGGCCCCGTCGCGGGCAAGCGCATCGCCGTCTGGGGCCTCGCCTTCAAGGGCGGCACCAACGACGTCCGGGAGTCGCCCGCCATCAACGTCGTCCGCCGCCTCATATCCCTCGGCGCCGTCGTTCGCGCCTTCGACCCCCTCGCCGAGCCCAACGCGCTGCCCCTCGTTGGCGCCGATGTCCTCTGTGACACCTTGTACGATCCCCTCGATGAGGCCGACGCACTCATGGTCCTCACCGACTGCCGGGAGTTCGCCGAGGCCGACCTTGCCATCGTCCGCGAGCACATGCGCGGCCGCCTCATCATCGATGGCCGCGCCGTCATCTCCGCCGAAGCCGCCCGCGCCGCCGGCTTCACCTACATCGGCGTCGGCGACAAAGGCACATCGTCACCCGCCGCGAATGACGGATGATGTCAACGCCGCATCCGGCGTAGGCGCGCAGTCTGCTGCGCCCTGCATGCAGTGACGACGACCGCCGCTTCATCGCGCCAGGATGGACGGTTCGAGTGTGTAGGGGCGGCCCTGCGTGGCCGCCCGAAAGACTGACAAACTGACTGGCTGACGGATCGGATGGGATCGGGGGAACGGGAAAGGACCGGCACACGTGAACAGAATCCTCGTCACCGGCGGCGCCGGCTACATCGGCGCCGTCCTCTGCGAAATGCTCGTCGAGCGCGGCTACGGCGTCCGCGTCGTCGACCGCCTCTACTGGGGCGAGGGTCCCCTCGCCCGGCTCAAGGAGAACGTCGAGATCGTTCGCGGCGACGTCCGCTCCATGTCCGATGACCTCCTCGATGATGTCCACGGCGTCATCCACATGGCCGGCCTCTCCAACGACCCCACTGCCGAGTACAACCCCGCCGCCAACTGGGAGATGAACACCGTCGCCACCCGCGCCCTCGCCGAGGCCTGCAAGCGCCGCGGCATCCAGCGCCTCACCTTTGGCTCCTCCTGCTCCATCTACGACGGCCTCCCCGCGGGCCAGGTCTACGACGAGACCACCGATGTCCGCCCTCGCGGCGCCTACGCCACCTCCAAGAAGGCCGGCGAAGAGGCCCTCCTCCAGCTTACGAGCGATGAGTTCCAGCCCGTCATCCTCCGCCAGGGCACGGTCTACGGCTACAGCCCTCGCATGCGCTTCGACCTCGTCGTCAACACGTTCGTGAAGGACGCTCTCCTCCGTGGCCGGCTCTCACTCCACGGCGGCGGCTGGATGTGGCGCCCCCTCGTCGACGTCACGGACGTCGCCCGTGCTCACATCCACTGCCTCGAGGCCCCCATCGACCAGGTCGGCGGCCAGATCTTCAACGTCATGCACGACAACTACCAGATCCGTGAGCTCGCCATGCTCGTCGCCGGCTCCGCACAGATGCGCAAGTTCCACGTCGAACTCCAGGAGGCCCCCCTCCCCGAGATCACCCGCGACTACAAGTGCGCCGGCCACAAGATCCGCACCACCGGCTTCGAGCCCCAGGTCAGTGTCCTCGAGTCCATCGAGACCATGCTCCAGTGGATCGAGCGCGATGGCCCCGTCGACTTCACCCACCCCCGCTACTACAACATCGCTTGGATGACCTTGCTCGAAGAAGCTCACGCCAGCCTCCAGGGCTTCCCCTCCGTCTTCTAGGGGGAAAGCCGTTGCCAGCCCTCAGTTTCTTCTGACAACGACCCAACCAGCGACTACCAACTACCAACTACCGACTAGCAACTGACCACTGAGAACTGAGAACTCATGCGAACCCTCCTCATCGGCGCCAACGGACAGCTCGGCACCGACGTCTGCGCCGCCTGGCCCGCCGCCGATCTCGTCCCCCTCACCATCGACGACGTCGACGTCACCGGCCGCGAGCGCGTCTTCGACATCGTCGCCCGCCACAAACCCGATCTCGTCTTCAACACCGCCGCCTTCCACAACGTCGACGTCTGCGAGGCCGAGGCCGCAAAGGCCTTCGCCGTCAACGCCGTCGCCGTCAAACACCTCGCCGATGCCTGCGCCGAACACAGCGCCGCCCTCATGCACATGAGCACCGACTACGTCTTCGGCGGCCGCGCCGCACGCCCCTACACCGAGTCCGACCCGCCCGACGCCATCAACGTCTACGGTGTCAGCAAGGCCGCCGGCGAACAGCTCATCCGCGCCACCCTCCCGCGCCACTACATCGTCCGCTCGTCCGGCCTCTTCGGTGTCGCCGGCGCCGCCGGCAAGGGCGGCAACTTCGTCGAGACCATGCTTCGCCTCGCCCGCGACGTCGAAGGCAAGACCATCACCGTCGTCGACGACCAGACCCTCTCCCCCACCTTCACCCCCGACCTCGCAGCGAAGCTGCTCCAGGTCGCCGCCACCGGCCGCTTCGGCACCTACCACGTCACCGGCGCCGGCCAGTGCTCCTGGTACGACTTCGCTCGCGCCATCTTCCAGGAATGTGGCCTCCATCCCGACCTCGCTCCCACCACCACCGCCGCCTTCGGTGCGAAAGCCGCCCGCCCCGAGTATTCTGTGCTCGCGAACGACGCGCTCGCGGCGGCAGGCCTCAGCCCCCTCCGCCCCTGGCGCGAAGCCTTGCACGACTACCTGCAGCGAAAGGGCCACATCGCCGCGACCGCGAAGTGACGACAGAGAGGCGCAGCAGGCTGCGCCCGGCACACACCGGACAAATCGCGGCGCACCGGAGACCACATCACCGAAGGGCGCGCCGCACCGTGCCCGCCTCCCGCGGAAGGACGACCACGTGCCGAAAACCACAAAGAAGCCCGCGCCGACAAAGGCCTCCGCCAGCGGCCGCAAGCCTGCCCGCCAGGCCGCCCGTGACGCCGCCCGCAAGCCCGCCAGCAAGAAAAACACCGTCGCCGACGCCACGCTGTCCGTCCCCCGCCTCTTCGACGACGACCGCGCCCGCCGCGCCTGCGACGTCTTCGGCTTCACCGGCGATGGCACCGTAGACATGGCCGGCGACATCAACATCACCTGGGCCTACCCCAACCGCGTCGTCGCCTGGCACCGCCACCAGCACCAGACCGACCACTGGTTCGTCATCAAGGGCAACCTGAAAGTCGGCCTCATGGACGACGCCCGCAACGTGAAGTGGGTCTACCTCGGCGACAACAACCGCCGCGTCCTCAGCATCCCCCCCGGCGTCTGGCACGGCTACATGTCCCTCGGCGAAGAAGAGTCCATCCTCATGTACTACATCACCTCCAAGTACGACGAGAAGCACCCCGACGAAGAGCGCATGACCCCCGAAGCCTCCGGCGCCGACTGGTCCGTCCCCATAAAGTAACCGCGCACCAGCCCTACAACAGACGAGTCACAATCCCGTACGGACGTACCCGTACGGACAGGTCCTTAAACCTGTCCGCCCCCGGCCAGCGGCCCCACGATCCCAAACTGACCGCTGACCGCTGACCGCTCCCGGCCGGAGGCCAACCACCTCCTCTTGCCGTGTCGAAAAGCCTCCAGATCCGTAACCAAATCGTCGTACTGCCTGCCTGACAACCTTGCAGCCGTGCGCTATCATAGGGACTCGAGCCGCTGGCTCATGATCCAGCCCGGCCGGCCAGGCCGGGCAGACCGACGGACCCGGGCACGCTGATTGCCGGCGACACCCCGTCACCACCAGCCCCGGGCCGGGAAGCGACTGACATGGAACAGGACCGCCACAGCGGGGGCGCGCGCCCGGGCGCGTTCGACGCCGCCGCCAACAACACCGACCTCTGGACCGCATACCTGCGCGCCGGCGCCCGATCCTGGCTCGACCCCTTCGGCCTTGCCCGGCCGCAGGCGCTCGACACCATCGCGCGCCCCCTCGCTGATGCCGCCGCCGCCATCATGTCCGGCTGGATGTCGATCCTCGTCGCCCCCACTGTCGGCGCCATGTACGACGCCAACAAGTCCGAGGTCAGCCGTTTCGTCAACGAGCAGGCGGTCGATCCCGACTCCATCGACATCCCCGCCGACTATGCCCAGCCCGTCCGCCGCCACCCCACCGCCCCAACGCAGCTCGAAGAATGGGCCGTCACCACAAATCGCGATCGCGACCTCGTCCCTGCCTGAACGCTAACGACTAACGGCCAACGACTACCCGTACCGATAGATCAACAGCACCGCCGGCAGCAACAGCCCCGACACCACCAGCAACGTCACCAACACCATCGCCCACTGCGGGATCGGGCCGCCGCCCCCGTCTCCCTCCGGCTCCCACCGATACCCGTGCTCCTCCGAAAGGTCGTAGTCCGCGCTCCCCGGCCCGAACTCCTCCTCGTCCTCGACGTCGTCCCCGTTGCCACCGTCCCACTCATTGGTCATTCGTCACCGGCCCAGGCTTGCCCCCTGTCCCCTGTCGACTGGCCCCTGTCCGCTATCGCCTCTCCGTCCCCTAAACCAGCACCCGCCGAAACAGGTCCAGCGCGTGCTCCCATGCGTCCTGCGCCGCCGCCGGACGGTAGCTCTCCTTCGTATCGTTGAAGAACGAGTGCGGCGCCCCTTCGTACACCTTCACTACCGCGTTCTTCCCCTGCGCCCGCAGCGTCTCCTCGAAGACACGCACCTGGTCCAGCGGTATCCCGCCGTCCTCCGCCCCGAACGCGCAGAACAGCTCCGCCTCGATCCGCGCCAACTCATCCGGCCCCGGCCTGAAGCCGGCATAAAACGGCGCCGCCGCCGCGACGTCACTGTTCGCCGCCGCCAGCATCAGCGTCATGCTCCCGCCCATGCAGAAACCTATCGCCCCGATCTTCTTCGGAGTCACCTCGGCCAGCGAGACCAGATATGCGGCCGCCCCGCCCAGATCCTTCGCCGCCTGATCCCGGTTCAGCGCCATCGCCAGCTTCCGCGCTTCGTCCGGTTCCGTCGCGATCTGCCCGTGGTACATGTCCGGCGCCAGCGCCACGAACCCCTCGCGCGCAAAGCGCTCCGCGATGCTCTTGATGTGCCCGTCCAGCCCCCACCACTCCTGGATCACGATCACGCCCGGATGCGTCATCGCATCGTCAGGCTGCGCCAGGTACCCCGCCCCCTCCACCCCGTTCGCCGGAAACACCACGTCCTTCGTCCGAATCTCCATTGCTCGCTCCTACTCCCAACTTCCTTTGTCCCTTGTCTGTCCACTGTCCACTGTTAACTGTCCACTAAGCGTCAGCGATCTCCCCCCGAAACTCCTGAAAGCACCGCGCCACGTTGATCGAGAGCCGCTCTGGCTCCCCCCACTCCGCATACTTCCCCAGATCGAATGACGCCACTGCCTCCGCCTCCGTCGCCCCGGCATCGAACGCCGCCCGCGATCCCTCATACACCAATCGTAGATAACCCCGGAAGGCCCGCAGCTCCTCCTTCGTGCCGATAGGCCCGTGCCCCGGCACCAGCACCTCCGCGTCGATCTCCTCCAGCACCCGGTCGCACGTCCGGATCCAGTTCCCCACGTGGCCCTCGAACGCCATCGGCGTCACCTCGAAGAACCCAACGTCGCCCAGGAACAGGATCTTCTCCGCCGGCAGGTGCACCATCACGTCTCCGCGCGTGTGCGCCGTCCCGAAGTGCAGCAGCCGCGCACTTCTCCCGCCCGCCTCGATCTCCAGCGCCTCGCCGTCGAACGTGACGTCCGGCAGCCGCTCCTCGATGTCTTCAAGCTGACCCGCGAAGTGTGGCGCCATCCGCTCGATGATCCGCAGCACGCCCAGCCCCACCCGCTCCATCTCCGCCTTCGCCCGCGCGTGCGCCAGGATCTCCGTGTCGCGCGGAAACAGCGCGTTGCCCAGCGTGTGGTCCACATGGTGGTGCGTGCTCACCAGCCGCGCGATAGGACGCATCGACACGCGCTTCACCTGGTCGATGAGTGTGCGTGTCATGGCCGGCGTGAACAGCGCGTCCACCACCGTCGTCCCCACCGCCCCGCCCGCGATGATCCCCGCGTTCGCGATGCAGAAGGCGCCCGTAGCCTGCACGTAGGCGAATACCCCGTCCGCCAGCTCCGTTGTCCCTGTCTCCCATCGCCTCATGGTCGTCCAGCCTACACACCCCCGCGGCCGCCCGCACAGCCTTCCCCAAACCGTCGCGACACTGTAACGGCACGCCCATTCAGCCCGTCCCCTCCCTCGCCGACCTCATCTATAGGAAGGAGCTTATGCCGCTCTTCAAGAGGGAACCCGCTCCCCCGTCTCCGTCTGCGTCCGCCCCCGGCGCCGTCCATTTCGCCGTGCCCGCAAGCATGCTCCAGGCCCTCGACGACGAGATCTGGCGGGCCCGCCGCTACGACCGGCCCCTCTCAGTCATCGTCATCACTCCACGCCTTCTCGCCGGCGAGCGCATCTCCCGGGTCGAGTCCGAGTTCGCCGTCAAGACCGTCCGCGAGGTTCTCCGCCGCTCCGACAACCTGGAGTGGGTCGAGGGCGCCTACATAGTCGGCTTCCTCCCCGAGACCAACGGCGACGAAGCCCGCGCAGCCGCCTACCGCCTGCGCACCGAGATGGAGCGCCGCTCGGCCAGCAATCGCCGCATCAACTGGCGCGTGGCCTCCATCCCCCTTCGCGGCGAAGAGTTCGCCCGCGATCTCCTCGACGGCCTCTTCACCGAACTGGCCGCCGAGGTCAACTAATCCCCCCGCCCGCCTCTCTCACCTCCACCCCCTGACGCCCAACGACCAATCCCAGCCCCAAGCCCCAACGGCCCAACGCCCAACGCCCAACCCAATCGTGTATCATGTGGTCGAGGCCGCGCACGCGGCTGATCTCATTTCTGGAGCAAGTTCGGGGATACACGCCATGTCTGGGCAGAAGCTGTATAACGTCGCCGTCATCGGCGCCACTGGCGTCGTCGGTCGCGAGTTCCTCACGATCGCCCAGGAGCGCCGCTTCCCCCTCAAGTCGCTGAAGCTCCTCGCCACTGAGCGCTCCGCCGGTACCCGCATCCACTTCGGTGAAGGCGAGATCACCGTCGAGGTCACCACCCACGACGCCATCAAGGGCGCCGACTTCGTCTTCATCTCCGCCACCAGCGCCGCCTCGAAGGAGTACGGCGAGGTCGCGCGGAAAGTCGGCGCCATCGCCATCGACGACTCAAGCGTGTGGCGCCAGGAGCCCGACGTTCCCCTCGTCGTGCCCGAGATCAACCCCGACGATGTGGCCTGCCACAAGAACATCGTCGCCATCCCCAACTGCTCCACGACGCCGCTCGTCATGTGCCTCTGGCCGCTCCATAAGCTCAACCGCGTCACCCGCGTCGTCGCCGACACCTACCAGTCCGTCTCCGGCACCGGCACCGCCGCCGTCCACGAGTTGGAAGAGCAGTCGCACGCCTGGTCGAAGGGCCACGGCAGCGTTCCCCACGTCTATCCCCACGAGATCGCCTTCAACGTCCTGCCGCATGTAGACACCTTCATGGACAGCGGCTACACGAAGGAGGAGTGGAAGATGATGGCCGAGACGCGCAAGATCATGCACGAGCCCGATCTCCCTCTCTCCGCCACCTGCGTGCGCGTCCCCGTGTTCTTCGCCCACAGCGTCGCCGCACACGTCGAGTTCGAGCGCCCCATGAAGGCCGACGACGTCCGCGAGATCCTGCGCGATGCACCCGGTGTCGTCGTCCAGGACGAGCCCGCCGTCAACCTCTACCCCACGCCGCGCGCCGCCGCTCACAAGGACCCCGTCTACGTCGGCCGCATCCGCGAGGACATGTCCAACCCCAACGGCATCGCCATGTGGATCTCCAACGACAACATCCGCAAAGGCGCCGCCCTCAACGCCATCCAGATCGCCGAAGAAATGATCAAGCGCGGCCTCGTCTAGAGGGCGAGCCCGGGCGTTGCGCCCGCGGTGAGCGCCCGCGCCGCGGTTTGCGGTGCGAAAATCTCCCCAAAGTGCCACGGTACGCTTGGAGATCCGACCCGCCACCCCGTATGATCGCCTCAGCGAACGTGTCGACCTCCCCGGCGGTACCTGGCGCGCTCGGCGCCGAAGCCCCCGCGAGTGGGAAAACGTGCCCTCCCGGCCCCTAAGCCGAGAAATCCAAAACAAACTCCATCCGCAGGTACGAGCCATGACCAACCTGGACCCCGGACGACTCCTCACCGCCATGGTCACCCCCATGCGGCCCGATGGCGCCATCGACTACGCCCAGGCCCGCCGCCTGGCCATCGCCCTCCTCGATTCCGGCTCGCAAGGACTTGTCATAACTGGTACGACCGGCGAAGCCCCCACCATCTCCATCGCCGAGAAGGTCCGGCTCTGGGGCGAGGTGAAAGACGCCGTCGGCGAACGCGGTTGGGTCATCGCCGGTTCCGGCGACAACTGTACCGCCGACAGCATCGAATTTTCGCGCGAGGCCGTCCGCGCGGGCGCCGATGCGGTGCTGCTTACCGCCCCCTACTACAACAAGCCGACCCAAGAGGGCCTCTACCGCCACTTCGCCGCGATCGCCCAGGCCGTCGAGCGCCCCTGCATCATGTACAACATCCCCGGCCGCACCGGCGTCAATATGACCGCCGACACCCAGGTCCGCCTCTCGAGAGAGGGCAACATCCTCGGGGTCAAAGAGTCCAGCGCCAACATGGCCCAGATCGCCCGCATCATCGAGGACGCAGGCCCGTCCTTCCGCGTCTGGTCCGGCAACGACGAGGACACCTTCGGGATCATGGCCCTCGGCGGGCACGGCGTCATCTCGGTCGCCTCCCACCTCGTCGGCCGCCAGCTCGCCCAACTCGTCGCCGCCATGGCCGACGGCGAGACGGCCCGCGCTGCCGCGATCCATCGCCGCCTCCTGCCTCTCATCGACGCGCTCTTCATCGTCACCAACCCCATCCCCGTGAAGTACGCCCTCAACCAGCTCGGGTTCGAGTGCGGCCCGTTCCGCCTCCCCATGTGCGCCCCCGACGAAGCCACCGCCGCCCGCATCATGGCCGAAGTCCGCCGCCACCCCATCGACCTCCCCCTCCCGGTGTAGCCCGCCAATCACATAGGTAACCAATCACCAGCGACCAGCGACCCGACCCCTACAGACTAACGACTAATGACCGTGATCCTCGGCATCGAAACCTCCTGCGACGAGACCGCCGCCGCCGTCGTCGAGGGCGGCCGCCGCGTCCGCTCCAACGTCATCGCCTCTCAGTTTCACCTCCACGCCCCCTACGGCGGCGTCGTCCCGGAGGTCGCCTCCCGTCACCACCTTGAGGTCATCCTCCAGGTCGTCGACGCCGCCCTCGCCGAGGCGTCCGTCACCTGGCGCAACCTCGCTGCCGTCGCCGTCACCGCCGGCCCCGGCCTCGCCGGCGCCCTGCTCGTCGGCGTGAACACAGCCAAGGCCCTCGCCTACGCCCACGGCGTCCCCCTCCTCGGCGTCAACCACCTCGAGGCACATCTCTACGCCAACTGGCTCGAAGTGGAAGACCGGCCTTACCGCGTCCCAGAGCTCCCCGCCCTCGGACTCATCGTCTCCGGCGGCCACACCGACCTCGTCCTCATGCGCGCCCACGGCGACCAGCGTCGCATCGGCCGCACCCGCGACGACGCCGCCGGCGAGGCCTTCGACAAGGCCGCCCGCATGCTCGGACTCGGCTTCCCCGGCGGACCCGCCATCGAGCGCACCGCCCGCAAGACATCCACCGCCGGCAACCCGCGCCTGCGCCTCCCCCGCGCCTGGCTCAAGGGCACCGACGACTTCTCCTTCAGCGGCCTCAAGACCGCCGTCCTCCACACCGTCCGGGGCGAGTCCCGCCCGCCCCCGCCGCGCGAAGAGATCGCCGCCGCCTTTCAGGCTTCGGTCGTCGACGTGCTCACCAGAAAGGCCGTTGACGCCGCCGTCCGCGAGGGCGCGCGCTGCATCCTGCTCTCGGGCGGGGTCGCCGCCAACACGCCGCTGCGCGAGACCCTAGTTCGGCGCTCACCGCTGCCCGTCTTCGCCCCGCCGCCCGTCCTCTGCACCGACAACGGCGCCATGATCGCCGCCTGTGCTCACCACCGCTTCGAGGACCTGCGCGCCGGCTGGGATCTCGACCCGCAGCCCGGTATGAAGTTCGCCACCGGCCCTGCGCGGCCGATCGTCGCGCAGGCCGGCGACCAGCGCACCAGCCGCCAGGCAACTAACTGAGGGGACAGCGCCCGCATCCGTTCCGCGTGCACCAGTCGCGGCCCAGTGCCAACAACCCTTGCGCGCGCCGCGCGTTCACCGGCACCCTGATGCCCTCCGACGCCAGGGCATTCTCGATGAACCTCGTCGCCCCGTAGACCGCTGGTCGCGGCAGCCTGTCGAAGAGCACCCGCGCCGCCGCCGCCACCTCTTCGTCGTCGGATGCCGCGCCTGCCGGCAACACCACGTTCACCAGCATCTCCAGCGCCCGCGATCGTCCCACGAAGGCCGGCGGCAACCGGCACGGTCCCGCGCACACGTCGTAGCGCCGCAGCCAGAACCCACGCGCCGTCACCAGCAACGGCCCGGTTGCCTCCCGCACGCTTCGTGCCCCGACGATGCTCAACGCCGCCACCGGCGAATCCAGCCGCCCGAACAGCGCCGCCGCCCCGGCGATCCGCCGCGCCGGGTAGTTCTCGGGGCGCACACCCCACAGCTTCCAGGTCCCGCCCGGCAGCGCCCGCAGGCCGGAGCGCTGAAACGCTCGCTCCAGCGAACTCACATACGGCTCCACCGGCCCCCGGTGCTCCCGCTGCGACGGCAGCAGCCCCGCCGATCCCAGCAGCAGACCTTCCATCGCGGCGAGTGGGTCCGCATGCTCCGCCGTCAGCTCCCGCAGTCGCGCCCACGGCAGGAGGCACGCCAACGCACGCATCTGTGCGGCGTTCCCGCCGTACCCCAGCGCCTCCATCAACCCCTCGTAGATCGCCTGCTCCAACCCGGATGCCGAGGCCATCTCGGCGAACCGCTGCGTCTTTTCCTCGAACCGCCGGGCGCCCTCCGCGTCCAGCGCGGCCGTCACCCCGTCCAGCCCCATCCGCATGACCGAGTCGTGGCACGGCTCCCGCCAGAGCAGTGGCCGCGCGAGCCAGCGCTCCAGCTCGTCGGCCCGCCGCGCCACCCACGGTGCCAGCGCCACGACGGGCGCCGTCTTCCCGCCCGGCAGCGGTGTATCCGCCCCCGTGTCGTCCTCGAACACCACGTGCAGCACCACGTGGGCGTACGCGGCGTCCGCACCGTGCCCATGCGCGCCGAACATCGAAGATCGCACGTGCAGCTCCACGTCGCCACGCAGCGTCACGCCGGACGGCCCGGCGATCGCGGCGCCGCGGAAATCGGGGCCCGGCCCCCGTCCTGGTCTGCCGGGCGAGATCACGCGCACCGGAACGCCCTGTCGCGTCACCAGCGCCCCTGCCGGGAACCGCTGACCGCGCCACAGCTCGACCAGTTGGCCCTCGCTCAGCTTCTGAGATCGACACGGATGGCGCGGGTTCGCGGGTGGGCCATCGGACGGAGCAACGGGCACGGCCTCTGCGTCGGCCCCCGTCGGCGTATCAGCGATCAAGAACGCTGTCATGACTCGCTGTCCGGGTGCTGTTGCGCGGGCCCGGCAGGCGTCGTGTACTTGTACCCCGCGTCGTCCGCAATGATGGTCAGGAGGCGGTCGCTCGCGCCGCGCGGCCGGTACATCCCGGTCTCCCACTCGCTCACTGTCTGCTGCCGCACGCCGAGCGCCTCCGCGAGCTGCTCCTGCGTGAGCTGCATGTGGCGCCTCAGGTTGCGCACGGAGTCTGCGCCCCACGTCGCCCTTCGTCGTCCGGCCATGCCAATCAGCATACACGGATCCGTGTACCTCCGCCCTTGGAGCCTGGAACGGTCCCCCGCTTGATCCGAAGTCCCCTGGTGGCGTATCATCGTCTAGCACTCAGGTGCTACGAGTGCTAACATCACCTCAAACTAGCTTTGGAATCCGCTCAGCAGACACCTAGAGGAGGTTTACCGTGGCCAAGACGGCAGTCAAGACGGCCCCAAAGGCGGGAAAGAACGGTTCGAAGGGCGCCAGTAAGCTCGTGCCTCTCCACGACCGCATCGTGATCAAGCCCGTCGTCCAGGAGGAGGTGCTCGCGAGCGGCATCCTCATCCCGGACACCGCGAAGGAAAAGCCCCAGCAGGGCACGGTGATCGCGGCCGGCCCCGGCCGGCTCGACGACAACGGCAAGCGCATCGCCATGGACGTGCGCGTCGGCGACCGCGTCCTCTACGCGAAGTACACCGGCCAGGAAGTGAAGATCGATCGCGAGGAGCTTATCGTCATCTCCGAGAAGGACGTCCTCGCCAAGGTTGAGTAGTTGTCAGCATCCGTTCGCCAGTTTCCGTTTTGAGTCGCGTGCGGGATCGGACTCGTGCCGATTCCGTGAAACTGCATGCTCCGGGGCACTGACCAACTCATAGCTGGACCACCGAGAACTGGAGAAGAACATGGCCAAGCAACTGGTATTCGATGAAGAGGCGCGTCGCTCGCTCAAGGCGGGCGTCGACGCGCTTGCCGACGCCCTCAAGGTGACGCTCGGGCCCCGGGGGCGCAACGTCGTGCTCGACAAGAAGTTCGGCGCCCCCGCCGTCGTCAACGACGGCGTCTCCATCGCCAAGGAGATCGAGCTCAAGGACCCATTCGAGAACATGGGTGCGCAGCTCGCGAAGGAGATCGCCACCAAGACCAACGACATCGCGGGCGACGGGACCACGACAGCCACGGTCCTCGGCCAGGCGATGGTCCGCGAGGGCATGAAGAACGTTGCGGCGGGCGCCAATCCGATGGCCCTCAAGCGCGGCCTCGAGGAGGGCGTCAAGGCGGCCATCAGCGCCATTCGTGAGATCGCCACGCCAGTGTCCGGCCGCGCCCAGATCGCCCAGGTCGCCACCATCTCCGCCGCCGACGAAGAGGTGGGCACGATGATCGCCGAGGTCATGGAGAAGGTCGGCAAAGACGGTGTCATCACCGTCGAGGAGTCGAAGGGAATCAAGTTCGAGACTGAGTTTGTCGAGGGTATGTCCATCGACCGCGGCTACGTCTCTCCCTACTTCGTTACCAACAGTGAGCGCATGGAAGCCTCGCTCGACGAGCCCTACATCCTCATCACCGACAAGAAGATCAGCGCCGTCGCCGACATCCTGCCGGTACTCGAGAAGGTTCTGCAGGTCACGAAGAACTTCGTGATTATCTGCGATGACTGCGATGGTGAAGCGCTGGCGACGCTGGTCGTGAACAAGCTCCGAGGCACCATCAGCGCGCTGGTCGTCAAGGCGCCCGGTTTCGGTGACCGCCGCAAGGCCATGCTCGAAGACATCGCGATCCTCACGGGCGGCGCCTTCATCACTGAGGACATGGGCCTCAAGGTCGAGAACGCGCAGGTCGGCGACCTGGGCCGGGCGCGGCGCGTCGTCGCCACCAAAGACGAGACGACCTTCATCGAGGGCAGCGGCACCGACAAGGCCATCCAGGACCGCATCCGCCAGATCAAGGCGCAGATCGATGAGGCCACCTCGGAGTTCGACCGCGAGAAGCTCCAGGAGCGCCTGGCCAAGCTCGCCGGGGGCGTCGCCGTCATCAAGGTGGGCGCCGCCACCGAGGTCGAACTCAAGGAGAAGAAGCTCCGCGTCGAGGACGCGCTTTCGGCGACCCGCGCCGCGGTCGAGGAGGGCATCGTCCCCGGTGGAGGTGTCACGCTGCTTCGCGCCATCGACGCCGTCGTGAAGGCGAAGGAGAAGCTCATCGGCGACGAGCGCACGGGCGCAGCCATCCTCGAGCGCGCGCTCGAGGAGCCCATGCGGATCATCGCCGAGAACGGCGGCCTCGAAGGCTCCGTCGTGATCGAGAACGTCCGCACCGGCGCCGGCAAGAGCAAGAGCTACGGCTACGACGCCCGCAACGAAACGTACGTGGACATGCTCAAGGCCGGCATCATCGACCCGGCCAAGGTCACCCGCTCCGCGCTCGAGAATGCGGCCAGCATCGCCGCGATGGTGCTCACCACCGAGACCCTCGTCACGGAGATCCCAGAGCCACCTTCGGCAGCACCCGCTCCGCCGCCCATGGATTACTAGCAACTCGATAGGCATTAGCAAATGAGAACAGCGCCTGCGAAACGCAGGCGCTGTTCTCATCTCTGCGCCCCCGCCTCTTACACCTGACGCGCGCCCGGCCTACACTGCGGCCAGCCGTGCCGGAGGAGGAACCATGTCGAAGATCCGTGATGTCGCCGAGCGCCTGTGGAATGGCACGCTGAGTTCCGGCGAAGCGCATCCAGTCACCGCCCAGTACCGCGAGGGCGACGAGATCCTCGACGGCGTCCTTTACTACAAGGGGTTCGCCAGCGCGAACACCGTGGACACCGGCGAGGCGCTCGTCATGCTCGACACAGGCGCCTTCACCGACACGAAACCGCTGCATGAGGCGGTCCGCGCCTGGCGCCCCGATCGCCGCCTCGCCGCCGCCGTCTACTCCCACCATCACATCGACCACATCTTCGGCGTCGCCCCGTTCGAGCAGGAAGCGAAGGAGAAGGGCTGGGCCGCCCCGCTCGTCTACGGCCACGAGGGTCTCGGACCGAACTTCGACCGGTACAAAAGGACACGCGGCTGGAACACCGCCATCAACGTCCGCCAATTCGCCTTCCCCGTCGACCGCTTCCAGTGGCCCGGCGAGTTCCGCTACGCCGACGTGACCTACGCCGATCGCATCACCTTCCGCAGCGGCGATCTCACCTTCGAGCTTCGCCACGCCCGCGGCGAGACCGACGACGCCACCTGGACCTGGATCCCGGAGAAGAAGATCCTCGCCCCGGGCGATCTCTTCATCTGGGCTGCCCCCAACGCCGGCAACCCGCAGAAGGTGCAGCGCTTCTGTGGCGAGTGGGCCTCCGCGCTGCGCGAGATGTCAGCGCTCGGTGCCGAGACGATGATCCCCGGCCACGGCATCCCGATATTCGGTAGGGACCGTGTCTTCCAGGCCCTCACCGACACGGCGGAGCTGCTCGAATCGCTCGAGGAGCAGACGGTGGCTCTCATGAACCAGGGCGTGACCCTCGACACGGTCCTCCACGAAGTGAAGATGCCCGAGCACCTGCTCGCGAAGCCCTACCTGCGCCCCGTGTACGACCACCCGCAGTTCATCCTGCGCAACATCTGGCGCCTCTACGGCGGCTGGTACGACGGCGAGCCCGATAATCTCCTCCCCGCGCCCCGCGCGGAGCAGGCCCGGGAATGGGTCGCACTCGCCGGCGGCATACAGAACGTGCTTGACCGCGCCCGCGCACTGAAGGACGGGGGCAACGCGCGTCTCGCCTGCCACATTGTCGAGTACGCCGTGCTCGCGGAGCCGCAGTCGAGCGATGTCCACGCCGTCCGCGCCGAGATCTACGCCGCCCGCTCCTCGGAGCAGGAGTCGTCGATGGCGCGCAACATCCTCAACCACGCCGCGCTCGCCAGCAAGCAGGGCAAGCGCGACCTCGCCGGCCGCGGTTAGAGGGCCATCAGTCGCTGTCCTTGTCGAAGACCAGCACGTCACCCGCATCGATGCCCAGCCGCGCCGCGGCGCCGGCGTTGAGTTCGATGACGAAGCGCGAAGGGCCGTCCGGCGCGTAGCGCTTGAGTTCCGCGTCCGCCGCGCCCGGTTGTGGCTGGACGTTCTCATGGACCTCGATGACCGTCTGCGACGCGTCGAGCCAGACGAAATCCAGTGGGAAGCGCATGCCCTTCATCCAGAGCTGGTACGGACCTTCTTCCTCCCACACGAACAGCAACCCCGAGTCAGCCGCCATTCCCTCGCGATCACTGAGCCCCTGCACGCGCTCCTCGGGATCATCGGCAACCTCGACCGTGATGCTCCGATCGCCAAGTTGTACATCGATCGTACGCAACTCCGGTGCCGGTGTCAGGCCGCGTACAGTTGCATCCGGCGCACCGCCGTCCGACGAACCCGAGCAGCCTGCGAGGACAAACGTCGCTGTGATCGTGGTGACGAGAGGGGCGAGCCTGAACATGCTCGTGCCATGATACACTCGACGGGCGCTGCACCTCCGCCGCTGTTCGCATTCGCGCGCCCGGGAGCAACGTGTCCGCAGCCCCACGCACGACGATCAACGAAACAGCGCGCGTCGATACCCGTCGGCCCCCGGTGATCGCACGCTGGCTCCCCCGCAAGATCAGCCCTCGCGATGTCGCTTCGCTCCTCGCGCTGCTTCTGGCCGGCGCCTGGGCGGGCTACTTCATCTTCGTGCCCATGCCCGCGCTGAGCTTCCACGTCTTTCCGCAGACGTTGACACTCCATCTCGTGTTCGCGGTCGCCGCTGTCCTGTATGTGGCGTACCTCGCCGTCGTGCGGCGCCTCCCCGGTGGCACGCCCCTCGATCTCCCGGTCCTCGCGGTCATCGGTGCGTACGCCGTCGCCACGAAAGGCTCGATCGACTGGCGCGCCAGTCTGGAGCCGGTCTTGTTGCTCGGCGCCGCTATCGGTGCCTTCTACATCCTGTCCGGGTTTCCGTTGCTCACAGCCCGCTCGCTTCGCTTCGCGTTCATGATCAGCGGGCTTGCGTTGTCGCTCTACGCGTTGTGGGTCGTCGGGAACGACTACGCCGACTACCTGCGGCTCACGAACGACGTCGAGGGCATCGACGCCGGAAACGTCTTCCCGCCGACGGTACCTCGGGTCCACAACGTCAGCGACCACCCCAACGTCCTGGCGATGGTGCTGGTCCTGCTGCTGCCCTTCTATGCGTTCAGCGCGTATCGTCCCGTCGTCCGCAGCGAGCGAATCCTGGGCTTTGCGGGCCTGTTCGCCGCCGGCTGGGCCATCTTCCTCACGCTGTCGCGCGGCGGCTGGATCGGTGCGGCGGTCGCCGTTCCTCTCGGCGTCGTCGCCGCCTGGATCACCTGTAGCGTGTACGAGCGCGAGCGGGATGATGGGAGGCTCACCTGGGAAGCCTTTGTTCCCAGCGGGCTTAGCCCCACGGCCCTCGCCGCCGTCGCGGGCGCGCTGGGCCTCACCGTGTTCGGGGCTCTCGCGTTTCTCGCGAACTCCTCGACGCGGCCGGGTTGGTTGTTCCGTGGTTCCCTCTCCGCCCGCGAGGACGCTTGGCAGGCCGGCGCCGACGTGTTCACAGATAACCTGCTGACCGGGAGCGGACCCAACACCTTCGGCCTGCTGTATCCGCAGTACGGCGAGCATCCCCAGCAGTTTGCCGTGCATACGCAGCACGCGCATAACGGGTTCCTGCAGGTTGCGGACGACGCCGGCTTGCTTGGCCTGGCCGCGTTGCTCGCGCTCGCCGCTGCCGTTGCCTACATGCTGTGGCGGACCTGGCGAGAAGGTCCGCTCGAAGCCAGGCTCACTGTGGTCGCCTGTGCCGCCGCGCTCGTCGGCTTCTCGATGCACCAGCAACTCGATGCCGGCAACATCTGGAAAGCTCCGGCATTCGCGCTGGCGTTCGTTGGGGCGATCGCCGCCCGCAGCTACCTGGAGTCGGTGCGACCGCAGCCGCCGGCTGTCTCGCCCGTTGGCGCGGCGTGGCGGTTCGCCTCGCTCGGCGGACGCCTGGCCGTACTCCTGCTTCTGCTCCCGTTGTTCTACGGCTGGTACCGCGTCGACACCGCGCACCATGACTTCTGGCGTGGTCTCGACGCGTGGAACCAGGGCGAAGCGGCGGGCATCGCGCGTCTTCAGGACGCCGTCGACGCTGACTCCAGCATGATGGTCTACCAGCTCGAGCTCGGCGTCGCGCAAGCGACGGCGTACGCCAATACAGGGCGCCGGGACGACGCGCTGCTCACCGCCGCGAGGATCCATCTCGAGCGCGCGGTTGCGATCGATCCGCGCAGCGACCTGGCGCGCGCCAACCTCGCTCGCGTTTACGAGATGTCCGGACGCGATGACGACGCTGCGCGCGAAGCCCAGGTGACGAGGTTGGCCGACTACCACGTGACGCCCGTGCTGGTGGCGGGTGAAGTCTACGAGGATCTGGGTCGCGATCAGGACGCGATCAGTACGTACGGCCAGGTGATCTCGATGGACGCGGGGCTTGCCAACTCCACCTTCTGGGAGATGACTCCGTGGCGGCGGCAGCACCTCGACGAGATCCTCCAAGCATCGACTATCGGCTTCAACCCCTGCACCTACGGCGCATACCTCGTCGAGGCGTATCGCACCGGGGCTTCGACGGCGCTCGATGGGCTGGAGACCGCGCGGGACGACTGCCAGTTCCTCGCGTTCACGGGGAGCCTGGGCAACGACCTCGCGCTCCGCGTGTCGCTCGCGAAGATCCTCCTGATGCTCGGCGAACGCGACGAGGCCTACGGCCACCTCCAGTACGCCATCGAGCGCCAACCCGACTTCGGCCCAGCCCGTACAGAGTTCGGCTTCTGGCATGCCGCGGGTGGCAATATCGAGGAGGCTCGCCACCAGTGGGTTGTGGGAGGCGAGCTGGGAGAGGGTGAATCACTGCGTCTGCTCGGCGACACGTATCCGTCCGGCCAGGTGCCTCAGCAGGTCCGCGATCGTCTGGCTGACCTCGTTACTACCAGCGGTAGCAGCGTGCGCAATGACCTCATTTCGGTGCTCTACTATCGGATGCGATACGCGCGTCTCTCGCCCGTCTTTGCGCTCATCCCTGGCACGTGGCAGGACGCCGTCCCCCGCCCCTACGCCGCGTGGCAGGATGCCCTCTCCCGCTGGGAGGGCGGCGTGGCCGCGCCCCAGCCCCGCCCGTAAGCCCGCGGCACACCTACGGGAAGGCCCGCGGAACCGTCAAGGCCACACCGACGTAGTAGATTTCAGCTCAGATTCAGCTCACGCTGCCCATCGAGGATCATTATGGTTAACCTTTGTCCCCATTCAGGCGTTCTACCTGTGGATGTACAGGACTATCGCGTGGACGCCCTTTCTGAGCCGCGGGTACCATGCCCCCGTTGACTTCGTTCAGTCGCGAAGCCTCGGGCATGGATTTCCCCGCACTCCAGGTGATTTCGCCGGAACTGGAGCGCGCGACGGTCGATCGTGCCCGCGAAGGCGACCAGCAAGCGCTGGCCGACCTGTACGACTGGTACATGCCTCGGGTCTATCGCTATACGGTGGCTCGCATTGGCAACACCCACGAAGCGGAGGACCTGACGGAAGAAGTCTTCCTGAAGCTCCTGGGAGCAATCGGGGATTTCCGCTGGAAGGACGTCCCGTTCTCTTCGTGGGTCTTCCGCATCGCACACAACTGCGTCGCCACCCACTTCCGGCGCGCGGCCCAGCGCGGGGGTCCCCCCGCGGAGATACCGCTGGACCTGGCGGATGGGCGCCACGACGTAGCGTATGCGATCGAGGAGCGAATCACGCTCGAGGAGGTCCGCGCGGCGGCGGCGTTGCTGCCGGATGCGCAACGGGAAGTGATCGCGCTGCGTTTTGCGGTTGGGCTGTCCATCGCCGACACAGCAAAGGCGCTGGGCAAGCGCGAGGGCAACATCAAGGCGCTACAGCACAAGGCGGTCGCGAAACTGCAGAAAATGCTGATTCCCGACCGAGACGGGACGAAGTAGGGGCGACCTAGACAGAGACCATGGAACAGATCGAACGGCTGCTGGACGAATGCGTGGAAGCGCTCATGAACGAGCGCTGGAGCATCGACGACTGCCTCCGGCGCTACCCGGAGCACGCCGCTGCACTACGCCCACGTCTATTGGTCGCCCAGGCCCTGCTCGTTCCCAGGGTCGAGGCCCCACGGCCTGAGTGGGCGGCGCGGGCGCGGGAGCGGTTCCTCATCGCCAGCGGGCAGCGGCTCCAGGAAGCGCTCGACGCGGAACCACGGCCATCGTTCTTCACCGCGGCCCGCGTGCGGTTCCTGCTCGCGGCCCAGCGCGTGCGCAAAGAGCGAGTTGAGCAGACACCACGCCGGCTCCTTGGTCTCGGTACGCCAGTGCGCGCATTCGCGGGCCTCGCCGCCGCTCTCAGCATCTTCGTCGGGTTCTCCGCTTACACCGTCGCGACGGCAGACGCCGCATTGCCCGGCGAGTGGCGCTATCCAGTGAAGCTCCAGACGGAGCGAGTGCGCCTCGCCCTCGCCTTCACTGACGCGCAGGAACGCGACGTTAAGCTCGATATCGCCGAGGAGCGCATTCACGAGATCGAGCGGATGGCCAGCAAGGGCAAGATCATCGGACCGGGTGTCATCAACCGTCTCGTCGACCAGACGCGGCCGCTCGTCGATGAGGCTGCTGATGGCGGCTGGGACGCGCATGACGCCGGTCGGCTGCAGGAAGTGTCGGAAAAGGGCACGGCCGTCCTGAACGCCGCCCAGCGTCACGTCGATCCCGCGGCACAGGGTCAGCTGCAGGTCGCCAGGGCGATTTCGGCCGCGGGCGCGAGCACGGCCCACGAGGTCATCATCGCGGACCCCGAAAAGCTGCCCAGCGTCGTGACGGCCCTGGTGGTCGTCAGTACACCGACACCGATCCCGGCGACTGCCGAACCGACGGAGCTTCCCGGCGACACACCCACGGCTCAGCCCACCGGAGCGCCCAGCGTCACGCCGGGCCCGTCGCAGACACCATCTACCGGCGAAGCGGTGGAACTCCCGACGGACCACGTGGTGTTCGGCGCGACACCCCTTGTAGAACTGGGCGCGATCAAGCTGCACTCGCTGCAGGCTGGCCGCCTGAAGTTGCTGGCGCCCGGGCCCGGGACCGGCTGGTACCCGGACCTACCGTCGACGGGCATTCCCACGCTCATCCGCCTGCAGACACAGGACGGACAATCCTTCGTCGTCCTCAGCACCATGACCGGAGACATGTACTGGTACATCAGCCCGGCCGGGAACAGCCGTTTCGACGAGGTGCAGCTCCGCATTACCGCGCCCGACGGGACCATCCGCGTCGGCGACCCGTCGGCCTTGCGCGCGCTCTACGGCGATGCCGCCGACATCCCCATTCTGATGATGCAGAGCGTCAGCATGCTCCCGGAACCGACGCCGGAGCCCGCAGTTACTTCTGTCCCGGAAGTGTCGCCCGACGCCAGCCCCTGACGCTCGCTCAATTCATGGTCAGTCTATGGTTGTGGGGAGGAGGAGCGGCCTTTGCTCCCTCCTCCATCTTCCCCCTAACCCGACGTCGCACCCGCAACCGTCACTGCGTCCAATCACCCAAACGTCTACACTGGACAGGGCCCTTAGCTCAGTCTGGCAGAGCAGCGGACTTTTAATCCGTCGGTCCAGGGTTCGAATCCCTGAGGGCCCACCACCTATCAAGCCTGAATCTGCGAGGAGGGAAGAGCGCTCGTACGGCGCTCCTTTCCGGCATTCGCGAGCACCGGATTTCTCGATGGTGCCTGCCGGCCAAGACGAATCCGTCGGTGTGTTCCTGTCCGCCATTCACTGCGCCGGAAGGCGCTGGGAGGAATCATGCCGCGGCGGACACATTGGACGGACATGGACAAGAGCAACACATCCTTCAAGGTCCTCAGAGACGCGTACAGCGTCTATAACCGGACGACCGGCAAGTCGCCGGCGACCATCCGCTGGTACAACGAGAAGCTCGAACTCTTTGAGCGCTTTCTTGGACCTCGGGCGAAGCTCGCGGACGTGACTGTTCCGAGCGTTCGCGAGTACGTCGCTGACCTGCAGGGCCGTACCATCATCAACGCGAACAATCCATACGGGCCAACACGTGCGGGAGCGCTATCGAGTTCATACGTCCAGGGGTTCGTGCGAGCGCTGCGTGCCTTCGCGACGTGGCTGCATGAGGACGGTTACACCGAAACGAACGTCCTCAAGGCGGTCAAACCACCAAGGATTCAGCAGAAGGTGACCGAAGTCCTCTCAGATGAGGAGGTAGGCCGATTAGTCGCTACATTCGATGAGGACGATCCATTTGGTGCCCGCAACTACGGCATCCTCCTAACCTTCCTCGATTGCGGTTTGCGCGCCTCAGAGCTCGCCAGCCTTCGCACAGAGGACGCCCACCTCGCCCAGGGCTATCTCAAGGTGTTGGGCAAGGGAAACAAAGAACGGCTGGTCCCTATCGGTCAGCGCTGTCAGGAAGCGCTGCTGCGCTGGCGTGACCGGTTCCGGGCGCAGTTCGAGATTGCAGAAAATCCCCACTTATTCCTCAGCTCAAACGGCACTCCACTCAACGTCGATGCGCTCGACGAAGTGGTGAAGCGTGCAGGGAAGAAGGCCGGGGTACCTCGTGTCCATTGCCACCTACTCCGGCACACCTTCGCGACACAATATCTATGCCGCGAAGTCGGCGACCCGCTGCGGCTGCAGCAAATTCTCGGGCACACCAGCCTCGAGATGGTCCGGCGCTACGTGGCGGCAGCGAACGTCCAGCGTAGCCTTATCGAGCGCCGCAGTTCACCGATGGACCTGGTGCTCGGAGGCTCCACGGCGAACTCGCGTCGTGTGCAGCCACGAAGGCCACGCAGGCTCAGAGTCGTGAAGTAGGGAGGGAGGCGGCGGCCGGTCAGCCTTCGCTCAGCCTAGTTCGCGCTGACGCTCGTTGGTGAGCGGGGCGAAGCCCGCAGCGAGCAGCAGGTCGTCCGTGTCGTAGCGCGGGAGCCTCAGCCCGAAGACCGCTAACCGGATCACCAGGTCTCTGCTCGGGCTGGTCTTCTCGCCCGATAGCAGTTTCGACAGGTAGCCGGGGTCTATCCACGCGTCCCGCGCCATGTCGGCTTGCGACTTGTCGTGCGCTTCGTACTTCTCCCGCAGCAGTCGTGTAAACGCATTGGCAGAAGCAAGTCGCGCTTGAAGCGTTGCCTGAGTCATGGACACCTCCATCAATCATTCACGTGAAGACTGTCCGGACCGCAACGCCTCTACGACAAATGCCGCCTCCCTTCACCGTCATTCTACTAGGCGTGGGCCGCCAGGCATGTTGACTGCCGGGCAAGGGTTTGATCGAGAACGAACAGGATTGACCGTCTTGAAAAGCGGGTGGCAACGAGTCAAGAATTGTCGCGGGTCGGCCCTGTATCTGTTCGTCGCGAAGGGGCAGTATGAGGCGCATCTGTTTACCGAGGGCGCCGGCGTCGTCGCCGCCTGGGGTAAAGCAGCCGCCGACACGCTCGTCTTGGCCGACCCACCCTATGAATCGAACAGCGTCTTATCTCGTGCTCATTACGCGCACAGCGCGCGGCTACGTCGCATTCACTCCGGCGTTCCCTGATTTGAATGCTCAGGCCTCTAGTGCCCGCGTAGCTTACGCCCGCCTGAAGGGCCTCCTGAAGGCTCGAGTGCTAGCGATTCTCGCCACTGACTCCCGCATCCCTCGTGATCCTGTCGTGCAGACAAAGCAACTCAGGCTCGACCTGTGGTACCTACGACAGCAGGAGGAGCTTCAATGAGCTATTGGCTCTTACTGTTGGACGTAGGTGCAGGCCATCAACAGCCAACACTAGGCGCGCAAACGACGCAGGCAAGATCCTCGACGCTTCGGGCATCGAGCCCTCGCGTCGAGCAAGGGGGAAGCGGAGACCGACAGCTAGAGAATGGCATGCGCCATTGCAAGGGATGGCTGTCGGTCAGGTTCGTTGTCGGGCTCGTGGCTCCTCCCTACGGGCTACCCTCCACGGACCCGACCCAGCCCCGTTCCGCCGCCTGTTTCGGTTGCCGTGGGCAACCGGGCGGCGGACCGGGCCGGCGGCGGCACCTCTTACGAGGCTTGCCGTCGCCCCTAACGGGTCTGGGTCGGCTCACGCCGACAACGAACCCCGCGCTTCGGGAATTCCCCCTTGACCCCCTTCCCTCGCGCGGCAAGGCAGACAGTCGCTGCTCACCAAGCGCCCGGCCAGGTCCGGTCGGTGGACCTACCTGGAGGTCCACATGAGCAGCGTCAGACTGCCGCGCAATAAGCGGTCCGAAACTCCGCCACCGATGCAGCTCACTGACCGTGACCTGCGAATTTTGAGATGGGTGGCGGACTTCCGGTATATGACGCGCGAACAGGTCGAGAAGCTTGAGTTCACCCCGTCAACGACCTCGTACTGCAAACGCCGGCTCTCTCTTCTGTACCACAACCGATATCTGCAACGTCGCTTCCTTCCTCTTCGCTCGGCCTTTGGCGCAGCTCGCGTCTACTACACGCTCGACTCCCGCGGTGCTGACGTTGTGGCGGAAGCCTTCGAACTTCGTCGAGCGGAAATAGACTGGCGGCCAAGAGATGGCCGCCGCGAGCCGCTCTATATGGAGCACACCCTTGGTATCAATGACTTTCGGACTATCGTCACGCTTGCGGCGCACAGCGCCGAGCTTGAACTTGACTGGATTGACGAGCGTGAACTAAAGCGACGGGCTCCCGCCCATCGTGTCAGCGATCCTCTGGATGACCAACAGAAGATCACGATCATCCCGGACGGGTACTTCGTCCTTGCGGGCCGATGGGCGTTCGCTCTTGAACTCGACCGCGGCACAGTCGAGGAGGGGCCGTTCAAGCGGAAGGTCCGCGGCTATGGTGAATGGAAGGTAAGCGGTGCCTATCAACGAGCCTTTCCCGTACGCCATCTTCGCGTACTCTTTGTAGTCGCCGACAACCGCAGGGACCCTCGGCGCGTAGAGCGCGCCCGCTCTTGGGCGGAGGCGGCCCAGGGTGGGAGCCTATTCTGGTTCACCTCGCTAAATCGGTTGCATCCGGAGAGCATTCTTCATGAACGAGTCTGGTCAGTCGCCCGACGCGACGGCACCAGCGCCCTCCTCGGGGGCGACGGACGAAGATTGGGCGACGCTGGGTGATTGCGCAGACGGTGGCGCGTGGCGTATTCCGCCATCCGTCCGTGCGCAGCACCTCTACGTCCTTGGCCGCACCGGCACTGGCAAGAGCACGATGCTCGCGCGACTGGCACTTTCCGACATCGCCCGGGGTGACGGCCTCATGGTCCTTGACCCACACGGCGACCTGGTTGAGGACATCATCGACAACTGCCCGGAGGAGCACCTCGAACGGCTCATCTACCTCAACCCTGCCGACCGAGAACACCCTGTCCCCTTCAACCTCTTTGACTGCGACGAGAAAGTGAATAAGGACACGGTGTGCTCCGAGGTCGTCGGCGTGTTCAAGCGACTCTATGGAGACTCGTGGGGGCCACAGCTTGAAGACCTTCTTCGCAGCCTGACACTCGCGATGCTAGATCACCAACTTGCAGAACGTGTGGACGTTATCGACGAGACGCACCGCTACAACGCGACGCTAAAAGAGGCCTACGACTTCCTCTTTGACCAACGGTTTCGCGTGGACTTCTACGACTACATCGAAAACGACATGGTGAGGCGGTATTGGCGTGACTTCTACGACAACATCGGCAGAAGTCGCTCTGGCAGCGCTGTTACCTGGGACCAGATCAAGTACTCATCGTCAACCACGAACAAGCTTCGCCGGTTTCTGCTCAACCCGCTCGTGTTCGACATCGTTTGCAATCGCGACCGACGTAACACGCTTGACCTGCGCCGCGTGATGGACGACGGAAGGGTTCTGCTCGTCAACCTTTCGAAGGGCGCTCTGGGAGAGGACAACAGTCAGCTCATCGGCTCCATGCTCTTGAGTCGCCTGGTCGTGGCATCTCTGGCACGAGGCGACACACCCACAACCGAGCGCAAGCAGTTTCACCTCATTGCCGACGAGTTTCAGGCGTTTGCGACCGACAGTTTCAAGCTGCTCCTCTCCGAGGCGCGGAAGTACGGGGTGACCATAACGATTGCGCATCAGCACCGCGAACAAATCGATTACGAAATGCGCGGCGCCACCGTCAACTGCGGATCCACCATCTGTTTTCGGCTAACCGGACGCGACGCAGAGGACGTGTGCCGCGAATTCGACAGTACTCCACAACAGCGAGGCTGGCGCCCGGACCCGGACGTCGAGATACCAGATGAGGAGATCGGACTTATCCTCGCCCGCGAGACTGCGGAAGGCCGCGAGCCGCATGCACTCCTAGTCGCCTGGGCAACGCTGCGAAAGCGGGAAGTCGAACTCAACGCATGGCTAACGGGGGTTCGCCATCGACTCGACGAAGTCTGGCGGCTGGAGCGCGGAGCCAGCCTACATCCTCAAGAGGAGGACGTTGAGAAGCGGGTCGACATTGCACTTCGCCTCGCCGAAACGACGGCGGCCAAGTTAGCGATAAAGCGAGAGTTGGGAGAACTGGATCCAACCCGCTATCCGTGGGCAAGAAGCGATCGCCAGCGACTTGTCGCTGACAAGCCAACATATGCCGAGCAGGAGCGCGAAATAGCAAATCAACTTACGCAGCTTCCTAACTACACTGCCATGGCACGGCTTGCGGATGGCTCGCAGTTGACTGCGACTACGCGACCGCTGTTCCCGGCCTCCCCTTTTCGGGAGCGGCTGGTGGACTCCGTGCTCAAGGCAACGCGACGCGACTACGCGATAGCACCAGAAAGTCGGGCATCGTTGAAGGCCCCGCAGTACTTCACGAGGCTCCGTCGCGACGAGGCGCGAGTCTACGATTCGGAAGTCGAAGACGCAGCGCAACCCGAGACGCCGTCCCAGCCGCCCGCATGATGGTTGACTCCGAATGAGACAATAAAGAGATGCACTACCCGTATGAGCTGTTGGCGTACGTAGTACGCCTGTCCTTCCGGGACGCCTTTGGACTTGAGGCAGTTTTCGAGTCGTATCAAAGGTTGCGCGTCATGGCGCCTGAACTCCACTTCGTCACCCACCACATCTGGGGCAAGGGCGATCAGCTCAAGTCCTACTGCTCTACGCCAACGGAACTCGCCGAAGTCGCACAACTACAAGGAAAGCAGGTCTTAATCTCCGCGCTGAAGAAGCCGGCCGGACGTGGCGACGAAATCGAGATCTACACAACACGCACCATCCACCATGGGTTCAAAGAAGAGCGCGAGGGCTGGGAATTCATGCCGTTCAACCCGACTGAGAACGCTAGGATCGCGATCCGGTTCCCCATCGGTAAGGAACCAGAGAATGTTCATGTGGCGACGTCACACGCCGCTCGAATGCCCTTTGTCGCAAGGCCAGGCACAAAAGAACTCGTGATGACCGTGAAGTCACCGCCGATCGGTTCGCTATACAGGATTGATTGGTCGTGGTAACGAGGAAGCCGGGCTGTGCCCGGCTTCTCGCCTTCAGCCTCCGCTGCCGCCGTCCGTCATCGGACACCTCCTGCGAAAGGCTCACGCGTGGCAGGTCACTATATGGCATAGGCCATACACTATCCAGGCCGAACCGATCGGACTTTCAAATAGGAGTCGCGCCTATGGCCATGTACCCACAATTCGGCCCTGGACATCGAGAACTCGCGCTTCAACAACCTGGGCACCTTCGACCATTGCGACCAGATCTGAAGCGGGCGGAGCTTGAATAGCTCCCCGACTCGTATCGACGTCTACAGAGACTTCAAGAAAGACCTCGCCTGGCTCCGGTTTCTCAAAACTGGAACAGCAGTCGCCGTAGGATGCATAAGGCACCTCACGTCCGTTTGAGAAGCGGATCACCGCCTCAGCCAACAACCTAGGAGCATTCGGATCAATTTCGCTCACCCCGCTCAGCTCGAATCTCAAATACAAGACGGGAAGACCCGCTTCAAGCTGACTGGTGTCGTACCACTCCACTTCGACGGACTTGAAAGAGAGTGAGGCGAACCTTGCCTGCGCGGTTTCGCGCGCAGCTACACCGGCCTGTCTTGTAGCACTGGCCTGAGCTGCCCCGGCCTCGAACGTTTGCCGGGCGGCTTCGCTCTCAGCTTCCTGCTGTCTATCTGTCGGGGTCCAGCCGAACACAAGGGAGCTGGAGATATCACGCCACTCGCCATCCTTGGTCTCGTAGTCACGGAAGTCTTCGACTTCTCGGACTGGCTGACCCACGCCGGCCTTATGCATGACGACAACGCGAATCTTCATGAAGGGCGGATCTTCTACGGCTCCGACGCAGACCACCCCAAATATGCCACTGTGCGATGCGAGCTTGGAGTCGAGTTCCTCTTTGATTTCACCCGGTACCGGCTCCTCCCCGTCACATAAGGGTGCCGACCTGATGGTTTCGCGGGCGGCGGCATCCAAGCCATTGCTCGCCGATGAAGTTGCTGTCGGCAGGGCCGTAGAAGGCGAGTCGCCGCATGCCGCCACTAGAAGGGCACCAACAAGCACCACGCCCACCCGGTTCCAGGGAAGAGCCTTACTGGCCGACGTTCGATACCTTCGAGGCATGACAACCCCCTTGAGACTGGGCTCAAGTGTAGGGCGTATACCGTATACTTTCAACGCCTGTTTTTGTAGGGATCCTGGCTGCGCATTTCCGAATCCCTCAGGTACCGGCGAACGGCCCTCGTGGTCGTGACCCAGTTGCGCCCGATCTTGCGGGCTTCCAGCTTCCCCTGACGTGCCAGTAGTCCAAGGTGCTTCGCACTGAGTCCCGCCTCGGCCGCCGCCTCGGAGAGCGAGATTAGCTCCTCGCGGTCCAACGGCCTCCTGACCCCTATTCGGGCCAGTTCAAACTATAGAAGTGAACACACGGCCGAACAACGAGCAGACCTATAGTCGCGGGCTTTCGGCTTGCACCTTCATTTTCCGCGACCCCAACAGACCCGTAGTTCGCGCCGTCGCCGGCCTCGCGACGGCGCGTCAAGCCATGACGCTATACCCCGCGACTATGGGATATTCTCTTACGCGTAGACGAACCTTTGGGGGACGGAGCTTGGTCGAACGGGACGAGCTTGAATGGAAGACGCGGCGCGAACGCATTGACCCGAAGCTGAAGGCGGCGGGCTGGGCCGTCGCGCGCGGCGACCAGGGGACGCAGCTTCCCCAGGCTCCGACCGCGCTGACCGAACTGCCGACGGACAACGGGCCGGCGGACTACGCTTGGACACTTAGTGGCCATCTCGTCGGCGTCGCCGAGGCCAAGAAGGTAGGCACCGAGCCCCAGGAAGTCCTGAAGCAGGCGGAACGATACGCTCGCGGGCTGAAGGGTACCGGCTTCAGCGCGCACGGCTTCGGCGTCCCATTTCTGTATTCCACCAACGGCGAGATCATCTGGTTCCGCGATGTCCGTCACCCACTGAACGTTCAGCGCAGGATTGCACGCTTCCACACACCGGGAGCCATCGAAGAGATGCTGTCCCGCGAACTCGAAGATGGGCTCGACACGCTGACCACGCTGCCAACGGGCACCAGCGTCTTACGTGACTATCAGTGGGAAGCCGTCGCCGCGATTGAGGGCGCTCTCACGGCGCGAAAACGCCAGATGCTTGTTGCTATGGCGACCGGCACGGGTAAGACGCGCCTCATGGTCAACCAGATCTATCGGCTCATGAAAGCGGGCGTCGCGAATCGCGTGCTCTTCCTCGTAGATCGCCGTGCTCTCGCGGCCCAGGCCGTGAGGGAGTTCGGTTCATGCGAGGCCGAACCCGGCCTGAAGTTCACCAACATCTACGAGGTCTACAGCCAGCGCTTCCAGTCGGGCGACCTCGGAGAGGAGGACAAGTTCGATCCGTCGGTTCTCCCGCAGTCTTATCTCACCGATCCCACCGGCAAGGAGGCGTTCGTCTACGTCTCGACCATCCAGAGAATGGCCATCAATCTCTTCGGCCGCGGAGCTGCCTTCGGCGGTGATGACGAGGACGAGATACAGGAGGACGAGAATCAGCTGGACATCCCGATCCACGCCTTCGATTTGATCGTGGCTGACGAGTGCCACCGTGGCTACACCTCAGCCGAGCTCTCTGTGTGGCGAAACACCCTAGACCACTTCGATGCCATCAAGATCGGCCTGACCGCGACCCCGGCCGCGCACACGAAGGCCTACTTCACAGAGGTCGTTTTCCGCTACGAGTACGAGCGGGCCGTCCGCGAAGGTCACTTAGTCGACTACAACGTGGTGGCGGTCGAGTCCGACGTGAGGATGAACGGCGTGTTTCTCGAAGCTGGCGCTAACGTAGGCGAGGTCGATCCGAAGACAGGGGTCGAGCAACTCGACCGGCTCGAAGACGAGCGTCAGTACGACGCCACCGAGGTCGAGCGGAAGATCACCTCGCCGGACTCCAACCGCAAGGTCCTACAGGAGCTCAAGAAGTACGCCGACGAACACCAGCAGCGATATAGGCGGTTTCCGAAGACCCTCATCTTCGCCGTGCACGACATGCCGCATACATCCCACGCGTCACAGATCGTGCGCCTCGCCCGAGAGGTCTTCGGTGGTGGCGATGACTTCGTTCAAAAGATCACCGGGAAGGTAGACCGCCCGCTGCAACACATCCGCGAGTTCCGAAACCGGCCGAAGCCGGCCATCGTCGTGACCGTGGACCTGCTGAGCACCGGCATCGACATCAAGGATCTCGAGTACATCGTCTTCATGCGGCCCGTGAAGTCGCGCATCCTCTTTGAGCAGATGTTGGGCCGCGGCACCCGAACCGGCGACTGGTACGCGCCAGACAAGTCTCACTTCACGGTCTTCGACTGCTTCGGCGGGACGCTGATTGAGTACTTCCGCAACGCGACGGCGATCACCTTCGAGCCACCAGACAAGCCCTCGCGCACCATTATGCAGATCATCGAAGCCATCTGGCAGAACCGCGACCGAGATTACAACGTGCGCTGCCTCGTCAAGCGCCTGCAGCGCATCGATAAGGAGATGTCAGGCGAAGCGCGGGAGTTGTTCGCGGCGTTCGTCCAGGATGGCGACGTCGGAAGATATGCCAGAGAGCTCTCAGAGCGGCTGCGTCGCGACTTTGCGCGCGAGATGCAGCTGTTGCGCAGCCAGCCCTTCCAAGACTTGCTCGTGAACTATCCTCGGCCGCCACGGACCTTCACGATTGGCTACGACGTGGAGGACAAGGTCACGTCGCAGTTCTTGATCAAAGGCGCCGATGGCAAGGAGTACAAGCCCGAGGACTACCTCGTCGCATTCGAGCGGTTCGTGTGCGACAACCCGGATCAGGTAGAGGCGATCCGAGTGCTGCTTGACCGACCAGGAGACTGGAGCACAGACGCCCTCGGGGAGCTAAGAATGAAGCTCACCCGTGCGCCCCAGCGCTTCACGGTTGACAATCTTGAGCGTGTGCACAAAGAGCACTACGGTAAGGCTCTGGTAGACATCATTTCAATGGTCAAACACGCAGCGGACGAGAAACAGCCGTTGCTCACGGCTGAGGAGCGGGTGCGCCTCGCGGTCGTGAAAGTCAGCGCAGGGCGCGACCTGACGGTCGAGCAGCGAGCGTGGCTCGACCGGATACGAGAGCACCTCGTGCAGAACCTGTCGATCTCGAAAGAGGACTTTGAATCCGTCCCGGTGCTCGACCGCGCTGGCGGTTGGGGCGTCGCGAACCGCGTCTTCCAAGGTCAACTGGATCGCGTGATTCGCGAGCTCAATGAGGCGGTGGCGGCATGACCGATGTTGTCCAGAAGCTCTGGGGGTTCTGCCACACGCTACGGCACGACGGCATCGACTATGGCGACTACATCGAGCAGATAACGTACCTTCTGTTTCTCAAGATGGCCGACGAGCGTGGCATCGAGCTGCCGAAGGCAACCGATTGGCCGACGCTCTCCAAGCTCAGCGGAACGGAGCTGACGGACGGCTACATCGACACTCTGCGGCGGCTGGGACGCGAGAGCGGCATACTCGGAGACATCTTCTCGGGAGCGCAGTCGCGTTTCAACAACCCGGTCAACCTCAAGAAGCTGATCAGTCTCATCGATGAAACCGACTGGACCTCCCTCGACGTGGATGTGAAGGCCGAAGCCTTCGAAGGGCTACTGGAGAAAGCAGCGAGTGAAGGCAAGAAGGGTGCGGGCCAGTACTTCACACCGCGCATCCTCATTCAGTCCATCGTTCGGTGCGTCAAGCCCGACCCACGAAAGAGCACCAACTTCACCATCGGAGACCCGGCGTGCGGGAGCGGCGGCTTTCTCGTGTGTGCGTACGAGTGGCTCATCGAGGAGACGAAGGGCGGTGCGCTCGACCGGAACGTGGCGAAGCGCGTCAAGCATGGCACGTATTTCGGGCAGGACCTGGTGGCGCGGCCACGCAGGCTCGCGCTGATGAACCTGTACCTCCACGGACTAGAGCCGGAGGTAACCCTCGCTGACTCGATCTACGACGTGCCGAGCGGCCCGAAGTTCGACGTGGTGCTGACGAACCCTCCCTTCGGCACGAAGGGAGCCGGGCAGGCGCCTGAGCGCGACGATTTCACGATCCACACATCGAACAAGCAGCTCAACTTCCTGCAGCACATCCTTACCGCGCTCAAGCCCGGAGGTCGGGCGGCTGTGGTGTTGCCCGACAACTGCCTTTTCGCCGACCAGGCCGGCGAGGTGTTCGAGATCCTGGTGCAGGACTGCGAACTGCACACCGTACTACGGCTGCCGCGCGGCACGTTCACGCCTTATAGCCCCGGCACAAAGACGAACGTCATCTTCTTCACCAAGGGTGCGCCGACAGACCACACGTGGATCTACGACGCGCGTTCGAACGTGCGTCCGATCACGAAGAAGGATCGCCCCCTCACGCCTCAGCATTTCGCTGACTTCGAGCGGTGTTTCGGTGGCGACCCCTTCGGCCGATGGAAGCGTGACCCATCCGATTCGACAGACGACCGCTGGCGCAGGTTTCACATCAAGGAGATCGAAGAGCGCGAATTCAAGCTGGACAGCCTGCGTTGGTTGCGAGACGAGCCGCTCGATGAGGAAGGCGACCTTCCCGAACCAGAGGAGCTTGCCACAGACGCCATCGCCGAGCTCGAGGGAGCGATCTTGGAGTTGAACCAGATCTTGGGGGCCCTGGAATCCACGAACGGAGCCACTACAGCGCTACGGGTTGCTGGGGCCAGCGAACAGGCATGAGGGACGCGGGCGTTCAAGACGAGTTCTGTGTAGTTCGCTTGGCCGACTGCCTGCGCGAGCCACTGCAAACGGGGTTTGCTTCGGGCCTGAATAATCGCACGGGCGATGGAGTCCCGCATCTGCGCCCCATGAATGTCTCGAACGACGGCAAGATCACACTGCAAGACTTGAAGTACGTCCCCGCGGACAAGGTCCCCGGCGAGGCCGGACTGCTTCGATGCGGGGACGTTCTTTTCAACAACACGAACAGCCCGGAGCTCGTGGGAAAGACGGCGCTGTACGACCTCACGGTGGCGAATGCATTCTCAAACCACATGACGAGGATTCGCACTCGTGTAGACGTCCTGGCTCCGCGCTTCTGCGCTTATGTGCTTCACCAGAAGTGGCGAGAGGGATACTTCGAGGCAATCTGCAACAACCACGTCTCCCAGGCGAGCATTGGCCGTGACAAGCT
This sequence comes from uncultured Dehalococcoidia bacterium, assembly GCA_964371355.1. Classification (GTDB taxonomy): domain Bacteria; phylum Chloroflexota; class Dehalococcoidia; order DSTF01; family JACRBR01; genus JACRBR01. The sequence goes on along the minus strand of CAYJMG010000011.1, from coordinate 42,555 downwards.
GACCCAGACGCTCATCCCGCTTCCACCCATCGAAGAACAGCGCCGCATCGTCGCGAAGCTCGACAACCTTCTCGATCGGGTTGCGGCGACGCGCGAGCGGCTGGACCGCGTACCAAAGATAATGCGCAAGTTCCGCAAGTCGGTGCTGGCGGCAGCGGTGTCCGGACGATTGACCGAGGACTGGCGGGCCGAGCAAGACGGCGCCGACTGGACCTACAAGCCATTAGCAGTCAGCAAAATTGGCGTCAGGATCGGCCCGTTCGGCTCCGTGCTCCATCGCTCTGACTACGTGTCAGGCGGCGTCCCTCTAGTCAATCCCACGCACATCAGGGACGGGCTGATTTTCCCAAGCCCCAATGTTGCGGTACGTCAAGACAAGGCACACGAATTGGCGGCGTACCGCCTGAAGGTTGGCGACGTTGTGCTGGGTAGACGAGGAGAAATGGGACGTGCAGCGGTCGTGACATTGGACGCGGACGGTTACCTATGTGGCACCGGCTCCATGATTCTCCGAGCCGATCAGCAGTCGTGGCGCCCACGCTTTCTATCGATGGTCCTACGAAGTCCCCAGCTGGTCGAGGCCCTAGATGCGACGTCGGTGGGTTCCACCATGACGAACCTAAACCAAAGAATTGTCGCTGCCCTCGAATTGCCCCAGGTCGCCTTGCCTGAGCAGGATGAGATTGCTAAGCGAGTTGACGCGCTGACTGCAATCGCAGACATCGTTGAGAAACGATGGGGCTCTGCCCACCACCGGTTCGGCCCGCTAACTCAGGCGATCCTGGATCGAGCATTCCGCGGCGATTTGTAACTCACCAACCGAGGCCGCCGCCCCCTGCTTGCTGAGCGCGTTGTTCAATTCAAGCAGGCCGTCGACTCGATCGAGGTATGGCGCAGGTTGTAGCGCGCGGTCATCGCCTGCATCCCTCAGGGTGTTTCAACGAGCCGGGCCAAGTAGTCACGATGGAATCCTTCCCCATCCGGATCGTTCAGGCGAATCCTGAAGAGCTTCGGCACGCTGTTCACGACTGACGAGTTCTCTTCCCAGCCGACCCTGTAGGCCCGCCGAATCGCGGCGGAAAGCTCAGCACCCCACAAACGGCCGTGGGACCTCACCTGACCTTCTTCGAGAATATCGATTGGCTCTAGCTCTGCGATGCGCATCGCGGAATGAGGCAACCTGGATTTCGCAGCGCACTGCCGGTGAGCAAAGTGCTGCACCGGACCAGAATTGCCGTCGTCCAGCACAAGTGCCGAGCCGTCTTCGTCAGCGCGCGGAAAGTGATCCGTTGCGATCACATCAGCACAGAAATAGCAGCGCATCTCCGACGGCGAATTCAAACGACTGTTCTCTCCACCAGCATTCTCGGCGTAGTCTCAACCAACCATGCGGAGCAGGGCTATCGGCAAACTCCCTATGTCTCCGCTACGTTCCCACGTTGCACATTTCATGGAGAGGCTCGCCGAGATCGTGAACTCGCTCAAGCGGAGGCCTCCCATGCGGTCTAGCACTGGGTGCGGGGTCTTCTGGTTGCGTCGGTGCGGCTCCATTCGGGAGTTCGCCGCGGCGTTAGCCAGCCGAGTGATGCGCTAGCCATCCGTCTCCGACCGCAGACGCAGCAGACGCGCTGTTCATCCGACCGATTACAGCACTAGGCGACCAAACCAGATCGAAACGAACACGAGCGCGATCGTGGCGGCGGTGCGAACATATAAGGTCCAAAAGTGGTCGTGAAGCCACTCGGCAGCGCTGGGGATCGCAAGCGTTAGAAGGTGCACACTGACCAGAAGCCAGATGCCACCGCCGCTGGCACTACTCTGTAATAGCCGCCTCCTCGGCGAGCGGCGTGCCGGGTCTCGCCGCCGCATGCCTGGCAGCAAGAGGACGAGGATTCCCGAGACAACGATGCCCGCGAGAGCTGGACCGATCCAGGCTCTGCTCAGAGGAGGAAATGCCAATCCCATCACCCAGAGCCCGCCCAGTGCCGCTAGACCCAACGCGAGTCGCTCGCGCTTCGCGCGGGCATCGGCCAGCGCTTTAGCGACATCCATGATTATCTGCGCGAGGACGCCCATCATCTTTTTCAGCGCTCTCGAGAAGCACTCTCTTCGTGTCTCTTCCTACGATCCAAGATGTCTTAGACTTGACGGAACCGTCAATGATCTTTTAATGATCTATCGTGACTACAGGTTCCGAGCGACCCACAAGGCGCCAGGCGGCGCTGATCGAGGCGGCGCGTCGTATGTACCGCGAGAACGGCTACGTCGGCTCGGATGGAGCGCTCGGGGCAGCACTAGGCATAAGCCAGAGCGCCGTGTGGCGGCTCCGAAGGCGGCTGCGCCAAAGGGGTCTGGACCTTAGTCAGCTTGTTCTCGAACGCGGCCGGCCATCGGATCGCAGCTCAGAATCCATGACGCGCGGTAAGACTAGTATCACCTACCGCGTATCCGAGCCCGAGCTTTACCAGTTTGTCGGGATGCCGCCGCTTAGCCAGCGCACGCGGCGAGATCTAGTTGAGGTTACTGTTGCTCTCGGCTTGTTCAAGCAGGGGTTGGTGAGAGAGTTGCCTTCAGCCGAGCGCATTTCAATAGTCATACCGCTTGCGATGTGGCATAGGGAGGCGGCATTCGTGATAGCCATGACCACCTACCGGTTCTCGTGCATACAGCGCGGGGACCTCCTGTTGTTCAAGCCACGGATGCCCTCCATTCAACCCCCGTCCGGCATCTTGCTGAGTCAAGAGGGTTCGTCGCGATTACGGCCCGGCGAAATAGGGAGTGTGTTGATCTCGGGCGGAGGCGCTTCGCGGAACTTGAGCGGCAGGCGGCGAGAGGCTCTTATCATATCCAGTTCGGAATTAGCCTCGCTTGTCGCTGTAGTGCGGCCGATAAACGCAGACTGGCTCCGCCAAACCATCGACGACAAGCGCAACAAGGCGCGATATGACTGGATGAGGCTAAAGCGTGGCGTTCGCACCATAAGTACCTGACCGCCTAAGGCGGTTGCCCCAACTACGAGACGGTACTCCTGCCCCGTTCACAGGACCTCCAGCGTCCGGTCTGTTGTTCCAAGAGTTCCTCGAGCACGTCGCACAATGTTCACTCTCCGACACCACGCACGAATTAGGCTCGGCGATTTCGGGCGATGCCGCCCTCCAGGCTCATAGTTCGGCGGATCCTCCCACTATCGGCCGATGTGGAGACCTATAGCAGACGCGCGTTTCCTGGCGCATTGCAGCCTCTCAACTAGGGCATCGTGAGGGCGTCAAGAGGGAGGGCGTCTGCGAAATCGTCCGGCGATTTTATGGATGCCCTCTTGAAGCCCGCGTCCCGAACATCCACGCTGATATAGCGGTTGATGGCCACACCGGATCATCAACCCTTACAGGCCACGAGCGTACTGCCTGCCCATCCCGAGTTCTTGCAGAACCGGCGTATAATCGAATCACCGAGAGAGCTCCCACAACCGACAAGCGCCCGCCCCGCACCCCACAACCAGCACTAGGGCTTCGCCCTCTTCCGGCAAGGGTCGAGATGAACGCGTCTCGACGCGCCCTTGCCCGAATTCACCCGTTTGGTCCGTTTCCAGGAAGGGTTTGCGCAGCAAACCTGTCTCTCCACGCCTTCTGGGCTCTCTCGCCTATCAACCCCACCGTACGCCACAGCGAGAAAGGAATTGCCATGCAGAGCAGGGCCACGATCACCCACGCCAAAGTCACCGGGAGCGAACACGGCCGCGAAAGCACACTCACGCTCACGCTCGATGTGAGGCTGCCGACGCCGGTCGAAGTGAAGTCGCTCAACGAGTGGGCGGCTTCGGAGCTCGACTGGAATACCCGGCAGGAAATCGCCCAAGCGCAACGCGCGCGGCGCGAAAAGAAGCACCCAACGAAACTCACCAAGGCGCAGAAGAAGGAGCAGGCTGAAGCCCATGACCAGGGAAGGGAGTGCAGTGTCGGGAGCTGCGAGACCTGCTACGAACACGAACCCGAGCGCGTATTCATCTGCCTCGCGCACTCCCTCCCCCTGCTCGACTGTACGGAATGCGACGAGGAGAGTCCGATCGTCCTCGATCCCGAGGACGCCACCAGGCTACGGGATCGCTATGACAGCTATACCGATGCCCAGCGTAGCGCCAATCAAGAGGCCCTCATGGCCGCGCAGGAGGCCGCACTCTTCCTGTTGCTGATCAAGAAGCCCGTCCAGCTAACCATCGCGCCGGCACAACAGGCGTTCGCCGATCTGTTGCAGTTGGTCAGTCCGAGCTAGTGCCAAGGAGTGAAGAAAGTGCCGAACGACAAACACCAGCGTCGAACTCGCAACGAGGAAGACGGTGCAGAAACGACTCGCGAGGATCTGGCGGACGCGCTCGAACAACTCGATCGCGCGGCCGCCCGGGTGCGCCAGCTCGTTTACCGCATCAGGCCGATGCTGCGCGACGAAGAGCCCAGCGAGGAGGGAGCACGGAGCGAGGAAAGGAGGCCCGTCCGTGGACGATTCCGTCGGCCCAATGATTGAGGGCTGGGTGCTCTCCTTCGCGTTCGATTCCTTCGAAGAGGGCGGCGCCATCTACGAACGAGCGCGCGATCTCGTGTTCAGCCACGACGTTGATGCCAGCGTGTACCGCGTTGTGCTGAACGGTCGCACGCACGTCGTCGTCCTGGGATTCCTCCGGATGCCGCCGCCCGCCGAAGAGGAGATGCAACGAATCTTGGAGGCTGGAACAGACTCGATCCTACCGGAGGAAGTGCTACTCGCGCTGTCGATCCGTCACGCTGAGGTTCGCGCACCAGGGATCAAATACGAACGCCGTGGAGCACAGCCACCAACCGTGACATTCGAATAGCAAAACGCCCGTCATCGACGCAACTGCGTCAGGCGGGCGTTCTCTTTGGCGCACTTTCAACTACCCCATTGACAAGTTGGTCCAGTCGCGAGATAGTAATCATGCAAGTCAATCACTATCAAGGAGGTCCATGTATGAAGCGTTCTACGGCCTGAAGGAGAAGCCGTTCCGAATCTCTCCTGACCCGCGATTTCTTTTTCTAGCACCTCAGCATCAAGAGGTGCTCTCCAAGTGCCAGTACATGATCGAAGGCCGTATCGGCCCGGTCTACGTGTTCGGCCCCATCGGCTCCGGCAAAACGACCATCGCCCGGCGCCTCCACCAGCAGCTCAGCGAAGACTCCCGCTACGCGGTAGCGATCCTGATAGCTCCCGACCTCAAAACGCCCAACACGTTCCTCCGCACGATCGCTAAGGAATTTGGCGTCAAGACGGAGCGCTCTTTCGACGAGACGCTCCGCAACTTTGCTTCTTTTCTTCGTGAACAGCACGCGGCGAATGTTGTGCCGGTCCTCTTGATCGACGAAGCGCAAACCCTTCGTCGGCCGCTGCTCAAGCTCATCCACTTCCTGCTCAACTACGAGACCGCAACGGAAAAACTGTTGCAGGTCGTCCTCTTGGGTCAGAACGAGCTCGCGTCGAAGATTGACGCCGTGCCTGAGCTCAAGAGCCGCATGTTCCCGAGTGCATTGGCCGCGCTCGACGCGCATGACACCGAGGACATGATCGCCTTTCGGATGACCGTGGCTGGTGCCAACGAGAATCCCTTTACGCGTCAGGCGGCACTGGCGATCTTCAGGGCGTCACTCGGCCTTCCACGCACCATCTGTCAGATCTGCGATATGGCCCTACTGGCTGGACTCTCCGCCAACAATCGCGTCATCGACGAGCCAGCCATCTCCCTCGCAGCGTCCGGACTACGCATCGACGCCAAGGAGGTTCCCCATGGCGGATGAGCGCATGTTCTCCCAGCTAATGACAGATTCCAGTCGATTGGCCAAGACATCTCTACCGGCCCGAAGGCCATCGAAGAAGAAGGTGTTGCACCTCAGCGTGAACCTGCCTGAGGACCAGGCGGAGCTCGTTGATCGCTACTACTCGTTGCTCTACCCGACCGACCGCCGGACAACGCGGAGCGCGATCATCGGTTTGGCGATGGAGATCCTCGACCGCATCCTAGATGGAACAACCCCGGAAATGCTCGACATTTCATTGCTTGATGCATACGCGCGCACGCGCGAGGACACGCACGCACGCGCGCAGACGCGCACGCGCGCACAAGCACCATGAACAACGACGACCAGGTGCAGATCCGCCGCCGCAACCGTATGCGGCATCACTACACGATGACACCGAACGTTCTCTTGTTCGGTTACCGCATGTTGACGGACGCCGAAAAGCTGACGTATCAGGCGATCGACAGTTTCGACTGGAGTGATGGAGCTGGACTGCGTAAGGGCTTCGTCTATCCGTCTCTGCGCACGCTTGCGTCGCTTCGCGGCACAACCGAACGGACCATCCGTAGGCACCTGGCGGCGCTGGAGCGGGTGGGACTCCTCACGCGTGAACTGCGGCCCAGCCGCACAAGCGTGCTCTGGATTGAGGAGCCCTCAGAGGAGGAGATAAGCGCATACGTCTCGATGTTCACGCCGGACCCGGACACAGATGACCGGGTCAATCCGGACACAGATGTCCGCCCTCTTAAGAAAGACGAAGAGGAAGACAGACAAAACCGCGTTAACGCGGCTAAGCCTAGAGTGGATGCGGACGCGCGTGCGCGCCGAGATTGGCTGGCGCGCGAGATGCTTGATGTCCTACATGACGAGCACAGTTTGGGCTTCTATCGGAAGGTCGCTCAAACCGTGCCCGAACATAGGGTGTTCGAGGCTCTCAGCGAAGTACGACTGGCGCACCGGGAAGGCCGCGTGCGGACGTCGAAGGGCGCTCTGTTCGTGGGACTGATCCGGAAGTACCAGGGAACAACGAGAAAGGAGTCTGTTACAACCGAATAGCCAGCGGCGAGCGAATACATCGAAGGGAGAGAGATCGAAGAGGTCGCTCTCCCATTTTGTTGCCTATCAGTCCATGACTGCCGGCAAGGAGGTGTCGAGATTGAACGCGAACACTGGCGTCTGCGAGATGTGCCTGCAATCCGCCGCCGAAGAAGCCATGGCGCCGGAAGACGAGTGCGAGCTGCTCTGTGTCACGCTCGGCTCGGAGATCGGCGACCACATGTGCGAAGAGATCGAGAACGAGGGAGCGACGCGCTGCAAATGCTCGTGCCACGTGGCTGCAAAGCAGTTGCTACGAGCGACTGCGAAGGGCGACGCATCATGAAGCTCCTGACCATGGAGATCCGGATGGCGCTCCCACCGCTCCGGAGCACAGAAGGCTTGGGAATGGATGCGCCGATCATCGTCAAGTTCTTCACGCCTACGTCCAACTGGACGTGGTACGCGACCGAGTTCGACGGCGAGGACCTGTTCTTCGGCTTGGTGGACGGGTTGGAGAAGGAATTCGGTTACTTCTCGCTTTCCGAACTGGAGTCGGTGCGTGGCCCCTACGGCGTCGGCATCGAGCGTGACCTTTACTTCGGAACCCATCACACGCTGAGAGAGTTTCTCTGATGGGGGATTGGCGCCGTGTCACAAGACGCGAACCTTGCCCTGTCTGTGGTCGAGCCACTTGGTGCGCCTTGTCGGCGAACGGAGAGGTCTGTCTCTGCATGCGGACTGAGAGCGACTGGCCGGCTCGGAGCGGCATGGGAGGCCACCTTCATCGGTTGAGCGACACGCTGGCACCGCCCCCGCCGAAGCACTTGCCGACTCATCCAGCGTTCGATCAGCGTCAGCGTGCGGCGGTCATCGAGTGGCTCCTCGCCAATCTCACGCTTGCTAAGCGCCATTTCGATCATTTGCGAAGTCCGCAGCGGCGTTTAGATCCTGATCAGATTGATCGGCGGCGATACCGCAGCTGGCCATCCTCCCGGGAGAGGGCGATACTAGCCGGCCGGGCAATGGACGAGTTCGGCCTGAGGATCTACCGCTTCCCGGGTTTCTACATCGATCAGAATGAGCGACCGATGTTCAACGGCCCACCGGGGCTTCTGCTTCCGGTGTCGGATCCGGACGAGCAAATAGTTGGTCTTCAGATCAGACCGAACGATCCAAGTCTAGGCAAGAGGATGTGGCTCTCATCATTTGGAAGAAGCGGCGGAACGGGTTCAGGAGCGCCCGCGCACTTCAGCTTCCCTGGGTACGTTCGTGATCCTTTCACCGCCTATGTAATAGAGGGTGTCCTGAATGCGGACATTTCATCGGATCTGATCGGTTCGCTCTGTGTCGGGATCGCTGGCAAGACCAACTGGCGCGCCATCGACCGACGCGAACTACGACTCGGTTTAATCGAGAACGTCATCATCGCGCTGGACGAAGATCCCGATGACGACATCACGAACCGCAGGGCGCTGAGGGAGTTTTTCGCCCGCGACTTCTACGTCCGCTCAGCTCGTTGGGACCGAGCTCAGGCGAAGGGATTCGACGACCTCCTGAACGCAGAAGGCTGGTTCGAAACCACGGAGGGCCTCTGATTGATGATCGGGGCCCTCCCTCTACCGTCAGCGGGCGATGGTGATACGCAACCTTTGGTACGACGGTCTGTCCTCGTCATATTCAGCAACTGCGCATCTAACAGCAGCGTCGGCATCGAGCGCGCTCGCGACCTGGGGCGCGACATCGGCAGGGACGTATCCTAACACCGTCGCTCCGTAGATCACTTGCACTGCATATGGATCGATAAGGTTCTCGGGCTGCCGACGAAGGGCCAATCGAGTACCCGGTTCAAGGGCTTCCGAAACTCCCTCCCCGCCATGAAAGCGCCAACCGGCGACATATACTTGTAACGTCGACCATAGAGGTTCCGCCATCCGCGATCGGGCGGGCTCGAGTTGTCTGAATGCGGTGCGTAACTCCCGGGGTGACAGTTCTGATGAAGGTGGGATGCCCTGTGGATCAAGCGTGAGCAGCCAGTCACGGAGGTTTGACGACAATCCGGTCTCGGGCCGACTTGGTCCATCATACGACTCCGCTAAGGCGCGCGCGCAACGGCGTGACTGCAGGCCTGCGATAGAGAGGAACGCAGCGGGCGGAGAATGTACGCCAAAGCGCACGTACGCGGGAAGCGCCAATAGGTAACGCTTGAACCGCGAGTCTTCGAACTCAGACTCAAGATTCGACTCCCTGACCTGGTGTTCGAGCATTAGTGTGAACGCGGACAACGCCCAGGGAAGTCGGTAGTCGAAGAAGTCACTGACGTACTGGACGGCACGTTCGATTCGCAAGTTAGGATCTATGACATCCGCAAAGTAGCGTTCTGCTATTTCTGGCAACGAGCTTCCTTCCTCGATCCATTTCCATGTGACAGCCGCGTGATCGATCGGTACGATCCGGGCATTGCCGCTTGCGCGCCGGATCGGTTCTGGAGTTAGCTCGGGACAACAATCTGCCAGCTGCGGAACCAACCAGTTCACAACCATTTGCGCGTCGAAGTCGTTAAACGGCTCGAACCGCGAAATGAATGCCGTTGCGATTTCGCTCAGCACTTCGTTAGCCGTCGCAGGCAGGGACGTCTGGCGGAATGCGCTGAGTTGGTTCCGAGACAATCTCGTAGTCAGATCAGTCGTCGTTTGAATCATGAATGAACGGAGGAGGTCGCCATAGTCGCCGAGAGGACTTCTTCCTAGCAGCGTCTTCGAGAGCAGGAAATCGGCAAATGCGTCTGGATCCGTGGTAGGGGCATTGGGCAGTGTCAGCCCAGCGAGGACGAACGTCTGCATCATCCGGAGCAGCTCGGCAACGGTCCGGAACTTCGCGCCTCTGCCCAGCCCATCCGCGGTGATATTCGAGATACTTTGGCTCGTCACTCTTGGGAGCGAGGTTTCGAGGAGATCCACAAGCTTCTCGTCAGAGGCGAAGGCCGACCTAGCGGTAAGGAGGCCCGATGCGGGGAAGAGATAGTCCTGCCACTTCTCCGCCCTTTCAAGAGGGTTGGGGTTCTCCATGAACACCACCATCCCCTCTGTCTCCAACATCGCTCGGCCGGCGCGACCCACGATGTTCAAGAACTTCTCCTGAGAAAGTCCTCCATAGTCGACAAATGGGATGCCAGTATCGGCGACCACCAGGTTTGAAGCCGGCAGATTGACGCCCTCGGCGAGCGTTGTGGTGGTAGCCAGAACTTGAACCCGGCGTTCTCGAAACGCTAGCTCAATCTCGTACCGGACATCGCGAGGCAGCTTCGCGTGATGATACGCAAATCCGTTTCGGACGGCCCTCGTGAGCGGGTAGTTAGCCCCCAGTGCGAGTCCGAGATACGCGGCGAGTTCTTCGTCGCCTGAGTAAACTCCAGGCTGCAACAACTCGCCCATAGCATCGGTGAACTGACGTAGTTGATCGACCTTCGGAAAGTAGACTAAGGTTGGACCAAGGGCGCCCAAGCGACTAACCAGCTGCGAGGCATGTGAAACGCAGCCCGTCGAATCGCCCGCCTTCCACTTCCATCGACTATGGTTGCGCTCGGTCACGTACTCGGAGACGAGCTCGCAGGTTGCTACCCCTTCGATGCTTCTTACCGGGTCTAAAGAAATGTCTTCTCGCTTGGACACGTAAGAGAGTGTCCCCGAGGCTCGCCACCGCTTAACGCCATTGTGCTCATTCGGAAACTGGCTCGGCCATGGTGGGGTTGGAAAGTGGCACACACCGAGCAGTTGACGCGTGGGACGCCAATCCGTGAAGGCTTCCGCCTTCGAGTGTCGCGCGCCGTCTGATATCCACGATAGGAACAACTCGTCCGGTCGCATCGCTGCTGAAATGAAGAGCATCTTCGCTGAGGCAGTCTCCGGCGAAAGATTCGACACCCAACTGATGGTGGCTTCCAACACCCATCCCCGTGCCCCTTCTGAGGTGAGATGCGCTTCATCGAAGACAAAGAGTCTGCATTGTTCGAGTAGTTCTGGGTGCTGAGCTATGAGCGCCGACAGCCGCTCTTGAGTCATTACCAGTACTCTGGCTCCGACCGTCTCAAAGAGATCGTCCCAGTACGTTGAGTCGTCAAATGCGCCCACTAGCCCCGTGACACTTATTCCGCTCTGCACGAGGTGTCCGTGCAACTTGGAGATCACCTCGGCGACCAGCGCCCGCGTCGGCGCCACATAGATGCATATTGGCGGACGAGCCTCTGCATCAGTCGCTTCCGTCAGCGCAGCAACAATCGAGAACTCAGCTAGGAGAGTTTTTCCGGCACTGGTTGGCATGCCGATAGCAACGCGCCGCAATGCTGGGTCGAGCAATCCTGTGAATCCCTCCTCTGCTCCGACCCGTAAGGCGCGCAACTGGGATGACCAGAGTTCCACGACGGGGTCCGAACCAGTCGTAATGCCTTCAAGGTATGTCCTGGGCAATGAGCTCAACGCCGTCCAGATAGACCGAGAAAGCATGTGCCGGACCGCTTCATCGAACAAAACGACAGTCCAGTAGGTCTCTGGATCGTCAGAAGCCAACGCGTTCGCTTTCGCATATTCGAGATGTGAGAGCGACTCGTCTCGATCCTCGACCCTGCCAGACAGCATGAATTCCGTCGTCTGCAGCACGGCGCGCGCGAGACCGATCCGCGATGCTTCCCTCGCAGACTGCGTATCGGTGAGGATCCCTGTATTCACTCGTGAACGCATGGTGTCATCAGCCGTCGCGAGTTCAGCTCGCAATACAGTGCTCAAAGAGCGAATAAGCGCAAATGCTCGGCTTAGCAGGAGCAACGGAAGTAAGTCGAGATTGCTGGGCATCCCCGATTGTTCGCGCGCATGTGCTAACGAGAACGTCGGGCTTGACGAGTCTCCAACAATCCGCCGCGCCAACACCGCGGCGTTAGCCTCAAAGAAGGCCAGGCTGTTGGAGATCGCAGCGAGCGTGAGAAGCTGGCGCATGGAGTCCGGCTCGTCAGAGGACAGTTTAGAAAGGAGCTCGAAGACGTAGCCAGCTAGCGCGAAGGCGTTGCTCTTTTCATCTTCAGTCAGTCCTTCGTCTCTACGGAGACAGTACCTCAGCATGTCGTACGCAGCATCCCGCAAGAACGCCACTGACGAATGATGCTCCTCGGGTGCGCCGCGTGGCGTAGCCGCAAGGGAAACGGTGAGATACAGGTGATGGATTTCACTCAGCTTACGTCGCAGTTTTTCGTGGAAGATCGTGCCACGGCTTTGGCTGAAGAGGATTCCCTCTATTTCCGGTCGCTCGACCGTTATCCAAGGATCCATTTGGCGACATCCTCTCTGAGCTGGAGATAGCCGTCGATCCTGACGAAAACCGCATGCCGATTCGCCGGCACCCCCGGGGATTCGTCATGAAACAAGTTGAACGGTTCGACGGGGCATGCCGCCGTTTCGGAGGCCGCCGCAACGCCCACGTGAAACTGCTCTTCTTCGCGATAACACAGACGATGAAGTTCGGCGGCGAACCCGGCAAGCTCCGGATCCTGATCAAACAGCTTGTCCTCCAAGAGCTTGGAAAGCCTGACAAGCCACTCATGGGATCGGGTTTTCAGTTGCTCACAAGCAAGACGCGTTTGCCGTACGACACTGGTGTCAGTGCCCTTGACCTCCCAGAGGATCGCCCAAAATACCGCTCGCTCTGAGTGAATCTCTAACAAATCCCACCCGGGAGTTGCTGACGAAAGTGACTCTTCCTTTGCCCGAGATAGGATCAAGGTGGGGACGGAGGTTTCGCGAAGCCAAGCGAATAGATCTTCGGAAACGTCGCCGAGACGTGTTGTCTCCTGTGTCCATGGCCGAAACGCCGACCGTAAGAACGCATCCACGGTCTGCGGCAAAGTGGACAAGTTAGAGGGAGCGGCTTGGCTCCACGCCTCGAAAGTCGCACGCGTCAAGCGTAGTCCGGCGATCCGTTTGGCAAGTAGCTCCACCAGATCCGGGGACACGACGATGTCGTAGCCCTCCCGAGTACAGGAAGCGTCGGCGGTTGCGAATGGTGTTAAGTGGTCGCCAATCACTTTCGTAGGCTACCTCTTTTGTTCAACTCGTCGGTGAGTGTGTGTTCGACGGGATTGTCGGGTCGGTCGAGCAAGTTATAATCCGGTGCTTAGATGGCCAGCGGGCAAGAGCACCGGATTCGTTTTGGAGTGTGCGCTGCGCTCGACCGTCTCAGATTCAGGTAACGTCTTGATGAGCCCCCGTAGCTCAGTGGACAGAGCACCGGACTTCTAACTCTGGACTTCTAACTCTGGAGTATTTCCGATGAGCGCACGATAAAGCGTTCGTACTCTCATGAGGAGTTCGAGACCAGCGGGCGGTAAGTGCGATCCAGCGAGCAGGCTTTCCAGCTGACTTTCGATTTGTCCAACTATCTCGGGCGAAGCCGGACAGGCCAGGAGGCAAAAGCCCAGTTGCATGACCTCCGTATACTCCCCCGCATTCATCGCGACTGCTTCACATGCTGAACGAGAGTCGGTTCCTCCCGCAGAACTACCGTGGTACTGCGCAAGACCCAATAGGGCTCCCCTGGCCAACGGATTCTTCATTTTGGATAGACGATCCGACAATTCGAGACCAATTATCAAGGAACGTGCGAGCTCCGGTGTGACCATCGTTAGGTTAATCAAAAGCAACGCAAGATTCTGTTCGGATATCCGACGGAGGATCCTCAGCCAAGACTCGTTCTCCACACCAAGCACGATCCTCTTAGTGTCATCCATTGAAATAGTGGAAATGAGCGCGAACACCAGTCTGTTGAGGTCCCAGTAACTAAACTTGCCGAGTCCACGCTTGCCGATTTCATGTACTAATGGCGTTCGAGGAGCACCTTCAATCCGTAGAAGGCCCGACCAAAGTGTCGAATCATTCGGACATTCGGGCAGCAATGCGAGCGCCTCCTGTTCCTCGCCGGACGCGATCAAGTCAGAGAACTGAACATAGCGGGCCTCCAGTCCTTCCTTGCCGAAGCGCCATAGATGTCGCGCAGGTGCGGCCGAGAGGGCCGCATTGAGCGCCTCGGATTCTTCGAACGAAACGTAACGAGCCGTGTCGTCCAAAAGCTGCTGGAGATCTGACGGCGTCATGTAACGAACTGCCCGATAGACGGCGTCGCGTTGCCCAAGGGAAATCAACAGACGAACCAGTTGGACCTTGTGGCGTGAGTTCAGGCCGACAATAAGGGCCTTCACACTTGCCCCGGGCCACTTTCCAAGTGGAGCCACCCAATTACCGAGGCGTAGAACGTCACCCTCGACCGACAGAAGGCCCGCTACAAACTCCGACACACCCGCGGTACTTTGATAAAAGTCGCGCGGATCTACGGCTTCGAGTTTCAGGAGGTCCCATGCCTCGAGGCGAATGTCCTTTTCGAGTCTGCTGAATCTGCAGACCCAGCGGAAGACCATGCCCTTTTGGCGGTTCGTCATCGATAGTGCGACCTGACCCTTGGTTCGAGCCCACAAGCGTCGCCCGTACGATCGATCAAGAAGGCAGAAGGTTGAAAACAAACGTACGAACAGAGCGGGATCATCACCCACAGTGCCCTCTACACGATCGAACAAGTCCTCCGAGTTACGGAGGATGTCCCACGCTCTTAGGACAGTTGATCGACGGAAGCCGGCGCCAGGTGTGAGGAACTCGGCAAGCTCGTTGAGCGGCGTGGTCATGCAAATTGTGCTCACCGCCGCCGCACCGCTAGGAGATGCTAAGAATCCTTCCAAATGCCTGCCATGGGAGGGTCCGATCTTCTTGAGGGCTCTTCCTAGCAGCGTGAGCGACTTAATGGTTGTGTCAACCGGGAGCACGGGAAGGATGTTCCGGGACCAGTTTTGCCAAATGAAGTCGGCCGTCATTGGCGATAGCCTCGCAATTCGATCGAGAATACGGACCCGTTCCGGCGTATCCCTTGCTCGAGACCAGAGCACGTCGGCGTTTATCCAATCTCGCGGGGCCAAGACAGCGGTAGTGTCCTTGAGGATTTGGACCATCTGCAAAATGTCGTCCAAGCGACACGTCGTTTGCCACTTTCGAAGAGTCTCGGCTGACGTGGTGTTTACGATTGCCAGCAGGAGCTCCGGTGACCTACGGTGAGCCGCCAGTAGGACTTGAGGAAGATTTGGTGGGGCAGTTGCTGCGTACTCGAGCAGAGTCTGCTGGGAGAATTCCGACGCTGAAACACCTAGCAACCGCAGTTGTTCAGCCGCTCTAAGCAGCCACTCCGCATCGACGCTGTGCGCTAAGTAGTAATACCCACCCCTATTTGATAGGAGACCATGGGATCTCAGCGACGATACTGACTCTGCTATGAACTCTTCGTTGACTGGAATGTCCCACGAGTACACGCCTGCGGCGCGCAGCAGAGGTGCGCGCGCGGACGGGTCATTCAGTCCGTATTCCGCAGCTAGATGCTTGATGACTTGGTCGTCGCTCACCTTGTCAATGGACTCCTTCGCTGGATCCCAGTTTCGAAGGTAATAGCCCAATATCCGGAGATTGTCACCGGTTCGTGCGGTAAGTGACTCGAGCATCTCCTGCTCGACCTCGCCTGGTTGGATACCTAAGGACGTTGAGAGGATGAATCGAATCTGTTCCTTGCTCGGGCGAGTCTGAAAAATGCATCCCTTGGTCCTCAGCCAGACTAGAAAGTCCCCTTCGTCTGCTGGCGGATAGTCAACGCGACGTGATGCGAGTAACACGTGAGCGTTTCCTCTCGCCTGGCTGAAGAATTCTTCAGTCAGACGCACAGCAGTTAGAGGCGCACGATGGCAATCATCTAGTAAGAACAGCGACTTCTGCCGCAGTCGATTAGACGAAAGAATGGCCTTCGTGCAATCCTCGAAGCCGGAGGAGTCTAACCCTGCGTAGAAGACGCGCCAGCCTGTTCGCAGGCACTCGAATCCGAAAGACAGGAGCGTTGTGGTTTTCCCCCTCGCCGGATCACCGAGCACAAGGGCAAGCCCACGGTCAGTTATCCGAAGGTTCAGCTCGTGAAAGTCGGTCGGATGAACGGCGACCTCGCCGCGCATCAGCCTGTCCCACGTTGCTCCTGAACGCGCGCGCCTGAGTTCTTCCTCAAGTGATCGAAATGCCATGTCTAAGAGAGAATTAGCACAACTAGAGCCGTAATGAACGTGACGAGCGCTCCGATCGTCAATAAGCACAACCTGCCCGAGGAAAGCTCAAGGTAATCCTGCAACTGACCGGGCAGTGCCCCTCCGTTTCGCCACGCCTCCTCCGCCGATTCCCTCAGCGATGCAATCAGGAAGAGGATGGCCGAACAAATTAGCAGCAGGGCGCTGCTCGTAGCTAACTCCGAACGATGGCGCAGAGGATCCGTAACTGCAAGTGTTGAAAATATGTTGGTCGCCACTCCGAGAAGTATGCCTGACGGGAATAGAATCAGACCCGGCCGCGCGCGAGCTACTGCCGCCAACACCAAGGGCTTAAATGGTCTCATACTAGTCCTCTAACGGTTCGATTCTCGCTCGCAGTCTAAGTCGGTCGAGCGAGGTTCGCTCGCCGCACATGCGTAGGAGACCGAAGCCATATCGTCGGCGTGCAGATCGCCAGCGAGAGTTCGTAGCACCACACTGAGCGAGCCAGTCCGATGGCTTGCGCTGACGGCCGGGCCGTGATCTAATCTGCTGCTTACATGGCCAGCGGGCAAGAGCACCGGATTCGTTTTGGAGTGTGCGGGGCACTCGACCTTGTCAGATTCAGGTAACCTCTTGATGAGCCCCCGTAGCTCAGTGGACAGAGCACGAGACTTTTAATCCGTCGGTCCAGGGTTCGAATCCCTGAGGGCCCACCAACCCTGCTCGCGAGCCGCTCGCCCGGCGATCCGGCGAAGGAACCAGGCCTGCGGTGTGCTCGCAGCCAACCCCCTCTTCCAACGAAGTGCTGGAGCGCGTAAGTGCCTCAGTTGCTGAGCAACTGCCCACGCCCCCGAAGCCGGCCGGCCGCCTCGCGTCACCAGATTGAGATAGGAACTCGACTGCTGGTAGATCTCCCTTAATGGCGATCCCTGTCGATGCTGTAGAGAGAGCGTGATTCATAGCACGGGGGTTCGTCGTGTCCGCTTCACCCAGGCCGCCAGCCATGGACGCCAGCCAGATTGAGGAGCATTACCTCCGCGATCTCAAACTGAGCCGGCTCGCCAGGGTGGCCGCCCTGTTCGTGACCGGCATGTTCTTCGCCTGGATCATCCCGTATCTGCCTTCGGGGCTGGATCCGGACGCTTACACCGGCCCGGGCAGCCTCGCCGTGATGTTCTCGGTGCTTGCGATCGGACTTGGCGTGCTCTCGATGGCGTACCTGCTGCGCGCGGCCCGACGCCGCGACATGCTCGTCGCGTGGTCGGCGCTGTTTGACGAGAGCACGGGGCTTCACAACAGGCAGTACTTCCTCGACCGGCTGGACCTCGAGATCGCCCGCGCAACGGTGGACAATCGTTCTTTCCGCGTGTTTCTGCTGCAGGCGACCCGCCAGGGACCGCACGGCGAGTTGCAACGCCTGAACCGCGAGGAGCTCTCGGACGTGGCGGCGGCGCTCCGGCAAAGCCTGAGTCCGTATGACACTCTGGCCGCGCTGCGGCCCGGCGAACTCGCGGTCCTCTCGCCGAGTGTCGTGCCAGCGGTGTTCGAACAAACCGAAGAGCGGCTTCACGGCGCGCTCCGCTTCGCATTCGACCGCTCAAAGAACGACCATTCCTGGAGAGTGCGGGTCGCAGGTAACGCGTTTTCCGGCGATATTAGCGATCCAGTTCGGCTCATCGACGATACACGCGCCAAGCTCCAGCAGGTGACGCCGATCCTGGTCGACCCGAAAGCGGATCCGGCGGAACGGCGGACGGGCGCCGCCGCCTGAGCCGCCAGCGGAAGGCTCGGCGGGCTGCCGATACTACTGTCGTGGCTATTGAACAGCGGGAAGTGCGCGGCGCCGGGTTCGACGCGATCGCTCGACTACGGACGTTCGCGCCCGGGTTCGAACTGCTGCCTCTTGTTCCGGCGCTCGTCTGGATCTCGCCCATCGCCGGGCGCGAACTCGACAGCCCCTTCTGGTGGCTGGCCGGTGTGACGGGCCTGGGCTGGGCGGTCATCGGTCGATGGCGGACCGGTATCGCGATCGCGCTTGCGCGCGTGTTCATCCTCATTGTCGGGCTCCAGGCACTCGCCATCACGACGCTCGCGGAATCGTGCAACGCTAACGTGGACGCTGCGTGCAACCCGAACGCCGCCACGCTGGACGCGCTGTTCTATCCTGTTCTGGGCGTGCTGGGTCTGTTTTACGCAGGCACGACCATCTTGTCGGCCCTGTTCGTCGCAAAGGCCAGGCTGGCGCATGCACACCGCGTCGCAACCTAACGGGGGACGGAAGACCTACGGCAGCACGATTGCGTCTGGCGGCTGGGCGTCGAGGTACTCCGCGTAACGGTCGTCACCCTTGACGTGCACGTACAGCCAGGCTGTCGTGTAGCTGTCGATGAGATCCCACCCGCGTTCTTCCGTGAGCGCGTCCGTGCAGCCCAGGCAGCGATCCACGAACGACAGGTGGTGGCCCTCCGGCAGCGATACGTACTCCCTCGCCACGGCGGCCGTCAGCGCCTCATACAGCCGCCGGACGCCGTCCGGCGACACGATCTCGTCCTTGCCTGCCCCGATGATCATGACCGGCGCCGTGATCTTCGAGGCTCGGTCGAGCAGGACATCAGGCTGTCCCGGCGCCTGCGCGACGGCCGCATCGAAACGGCCGTCGGCCGCGACGTAGATCGCCGTCCAGCCGCCAAAGGAATGACCGACGATGGCCGTGCGCTCCGGATCGACGCTCGACCCTAGCAGGCTGGCGGGGTCCTCGCGCATCGAGAGCACTCTGTCGAGAACGAACGTCACGTCGGCGGGCCGTTCCCGGGCCGACGGCAGGATCGAGTCGGGGCCGCAGGGGAAGCAGTCGTCCGACGTGTTTCCGGGATGCGAAGGCGCCACCACGATGAATCCGTGCGAGGCCAGGTGCTCGGTGAGGAATGTCTGGTAGAGAGGCTTGCCACTGCTGCCGTGCGAGTAGACGACGATAGGGAACGGGCCATCGGCATCTGCGGGCGAGGCGTCCACGCCCGGCTCGGAGCCGGCGATCCCGTCCGCCCTCGGATACCAGATGACCGTCTCCAGGGTTCTAGGGGAGCCGTCCACCGTCGACGTTCGCTCGAAGGTGACCGTCGTCACCCCGACGGGGTAGGGGCCCGTAGCGGCCGGGTCGTGGGCCGGTCCGGCCGCCGTCGTGTCGGATGCCCTTCCCCCGCGCGAACATGCCGAGGCGGCGATGAGGAGAGCGAGGCAGATCACCGAAAAGATGCGCTTCAATCGCTTTCTCCCGGTCGCTCGGTGAAAGACATGACGCGCCCGTTCACGTACACCCGTTCGCCATAGCGGACGATACCGACTTCCATGTCCTCGTCATCGAACAGGTGGACGCCATCCGCATGGGGCGAGATACGCCGCACGCCGAGGAACGAGCGGCCGCCGCCCGCCGCCGGCTTCAGGGCCTCCGGTCCGTCTGGCACAAGTTCATCCTACCGAACCGGCCAAAGCGAAAGGTCGCCCGGCGCAGGACGGGCTAATAGACTCTCGACAACGCTCGCCACAAAGTCATACGATCTGTATCGAGCGTGCAGCAGCGCGACAAGGAGCCCCCCACATGACCGCCTATCCAGCAGCCTTCGACATCACCCAGCCAGAGCGCTTCAACCGCATGCACATCGTGATCCGCATCCTGATCTTGATCATCCTCGCCATCCTCGGCGGGGCGATCGGCTGGCTATACGGGCTCATCTGGCTCGCCGTTCCCGTCCTCGCGGCCATCCTCATCTCGCAGAAGGGGGCCGAGCGGTATCTCGCCGAATGCGAGCAGGACATGGTGAAATGGCTTCGATACGTCGTGGCCGCGTACTCATACCTCGGGCTGCTCACCGACCGGTTGCCGAACGAGAACGTCGTCGAGACGTTGCGGTTCGACGTGCGTTCGACGGGCACACCCACCGCCGGACAGGCGCTCCTCCGCATCATCCTCGTGATCCCACATGTCGTCGTGCTCGCGATCCTGGGCATCGTGGCGGGAATCCTGATTCTTATCGCCGCGATCATGATCCTCGTACAGGAGACCTACCCGGAGGGCATCTACGGTTTCCTCCGTGGATACCAGCGCTGGAACGTCCGCGTCCTCGCGTACCTGGCGTCGCTGGCGGATGAGTACCCGCCGTTCGCGCTGGACACTGGCAGTGAAGCGGCCGCGTTGCCCCCCGCGAGCCGGGAAGCGCCGTCGTCCTGACCGGCGCGTGGGTGGGACCCTGCGCCAGGCCGTGTCCGCTACACTGGGTCGTACACGGGATACGTCGTCCCGAGGGAGGGCCTACCGCCCGCACACCTGATGCAACTCACTCCCCTGCCGCTCCTCGCCGAAGGAGCCTCTCTTAATATCCCGACGTCTCTTGCCATCGTCCTGTTCATCGCCGGGCTGATCGGCTACGCGTCCGTCAATGCGATCGAGATCGCGGTCGTGGCCGCCAACAGGATCCGTGTGCGGGCAGCTGCTGAGGAGGGGCATCGCCGCGCGATTGCCCTTGACCGGCTGAAGTCGCAGCAGGACACGTTCTTCGGCGCCATCGTCGTGCTGCAGAACGTGTTCGTCTTTCTTGTCTCGACGGCCGGAACGCTGCTTTTCATCGATGCTTTCGGCAAACCGGGGTACCTGTTCTCCCTCGTGGCCGTGCCGCTCATCACAACGGAGTTCGGCGAGTATTCGCCGAAGGTCATCGCATCGCGCTCGGCGGACCGGATCGCCATGCTCGTCGCCCTTCCGCTCCAGGCGCTCGTCTGGGTGATGCGCCCGGTGATTGCGGGCCTTGCCGTGATCCCCAACCTCTTCGTGAGAGGAGGCGTCGGCGCGACCGTGACGGAGGCCGAGCTCCGCATGCTGATCGACATCGGCGCGGAAGAGGGCGCCGTCGGCGAGGAAGAGGCAGAACTCCTGGATCGCGTCTTCCACTTCCACGACAGGCGGGCAAACGAGATCATGATCCCCCGCACTGAGGTCGTGTGGCTCGAGAAGGACGAGGCCGTGGCCGAGTTCTACGAGACGTTCAGGGGGGCGCCCCACTCGCGCTTTCCGGTGTACGACGACACCGTCGACAACGTGGTTGGCATCATCAGCATCAAGGACGTCCTGCGAGCACTGGCCAGCGGCGAGGTCACGCCGGAGTCATCGATCGAGCCTCTGATGCGGCCCGCCTTCTTCATCCCCGAAACCAAGCTGGTGTCGGAACTCTTTTGGGAGATGCAGGACGAACGGCAGCAGATGGCGGTTGCCGTGGACGAATACGGGGGTGTGGCGGGCGTCGTGACCCTGGAGCTGCTGTTGGAGGAGATGGTGGGCCGCGTCGTCGACGAGCTGGGCCAGCCGTCGGAGGAATACGACGAGATCGATGAGCGCCGCACCAGGGTCGACGGCGGGATGAGCATCTACGACGTGCGCGACGAGCTCGAGATAAACCTGCCAGAGGGCGACTACGAGACGGTCGCCGGCCTGGTGCTCGACCGGCTGGGGCACATCCCGCACGGTGGTGAGAGCATCTCGCTCAACGGCTATCGCATCGCGGTGAGCGAAGTGAAGGGCGTAAAGATCGAATCCGTGGTCATCACGCGGTTGGACGAAGGCGGCCAGTAGCATGTCGTGCACGCTGACGCGCGGGCGTTTCCCGGCATGAAGGCACAACGCCTCCGCGTCACGTTCTCCCGCGGCGACGAGCTGAAGTTCATCACGCATCTCGATGTGATGCGGTTCTGGGAACGTGCCCTCAGGCGCGCCAACCTGCCCGTGGCGTATTCCGAAGGCTTCTCGCCACACGCGCAGATCTCGCTCGCGGCGCCCCTGGCCGTCGGAATGACCTCCGAGGCGGAGCTGATGGATGTGTTCCTCTCGGAGCCGGTACAGCCGAAGCAGTTCATGAGGCGGCTTGCGGAGCAGCTCCCGGCGGGCGCCGGGCTGGTTTCGGCTCAGGAAGTCGGTCTCGGGCTCCCCGCGCTGCAGGCGGCGGTCCGCTTCGCTGAGTACGCAGTCGAGATCCCGACAGCGCGATCGCGGGTCGACGCGCGGTCCGCGGTGAGTGACTTCCTCGCCGCTGACAGCATCCCCTGGCAGCACCAGCGCGAGCAGGAGATCCGGACGTACGACATCCGCGCGCACGTCGCCGCGCTCGGCGTCGAACAGGCGGATGCCACCGGCTGCCGTCTCCACATGCGCCTCAAGAACGACAACACAGGTTCCGGCCGGCCCGAGCAGGTGGTCGCCGCGCTGGGCCTGCCAGCGCCCGCGCGCATCCACCGCACGAAGCTGATCCTCGACGGCGCGTCACCCGCGCGCGAAGCATGGCGGGCGCGCGGCCGCTTCGCGGAATAGCGACAGGAGACGTGGTGCTGCTCACACTCATCCGGCACGGCGAGACCGAACACAACCGCGGGCGGCTCACCCTGGGCCGCGCGGATGTCCCCCTCAACCACCGGGGCCGTCTTCAGGCAGGCGCACTCGCCTCCTCCTTCGAGCATGCGCCGGCCGTCATCTACGCGAGCCCACTCCAACGTTGCCGAGAGACCGCGCAGGCCATCGCCACCGCCACGGGCGGATCCGTCACGATCGAGCCCGACCTCATCGAGATGGACGTCGGCGAAATGGAGCATCTGACCGGCGAGGAACTCCGTGACCGCTATCCCGACTTCCTCCGCTTGTGGCTTGCCACTCCCGCCGAGGCCCGCATGCCCGGTGGCGTGTCGCTCGGGGAGGTGCGCATGCCCGGTGGCGAGACGTTGGGGGAAGTGCAGGATCGCGCGTGGTCCGCTGTCGAGCGTATCGCGGAGGCACATTCGCCATTGGAGGTGGGACACCCGATACACGTTGCCGCCGTGACACACAACTTCGTAATCCTCACGGTCGTGTGCCGGGCGCTGGATCTCCCGCTCGCGGACTTCCGGCGGCTGCGGATCAACGTTGCGTCGAAGACGACGATCGAGATCGGGAAGATCAACCCAACCATGACAAGCCTGAACGCAGTCGATCACCTGCGCTCGGCGGGCCTGGCATAGGATCTACGGCGGTAGAAGCAGTCAGCGGAGTCAAGCGCCGCCGGCGACGGCGGGGACGATGCTGACCTCGTCGCCGTGCTTGAGGGCCGTCGCGAGGTTGTCGAGGAAGCGCACGTCTTCGCCGTTCACGTAGATGTTCACAAAGCGGCTACCACCGACCGGAGCATGACAGAAAAGACTCCAACGAGAAGCGCCCCGATCCACCACACGCCAAGCGCGGAGACCATGAACAGCGAGAGGCCAGTGCCGAGCTTCAACAGGATCGATCCAGCCCGCAACACGCCAAGCTGTTTGAGGGTTATCTCGCACACCCAACCTGCTGTGTAACAAATGTTGAAGAGGAATGGTGCCGCCATCACGGACAGGGGCTCGGCCGCCGCCGAACGATCGGAGTTCGCCAGATCCGCCATCAAAGGCAGTGACCCGATGGACAGCCAGAGGGCAATGCTGGCAATCCCCGCCGCACCGACCACGAGGTTGTACGGAACGCGTCGGATCTCCCACCACACAAGGATGCCGACCGCATCATCAGTGGCAGCGGCTGACTGTGTAAAGTACCAGCGCCACGCTCGCGCTACCACGTTATTTGAGCGGGTCGTCGGAAACGGGACGGATGGAATCGTCATTCGCGTTCCCCTTCCGTTCTCGACCCGCGGGAACCGGCGCTGCAATTCCCCCAAGCACTACCTAACCGGCACGCACCAAGGTCCGAAACTGGCCGAGGGTTAGCCCCCTGCCACTGCCGGGACGATGCTCACTTCGTCGCCGGGCTTGAGGGCCGTCGCGAGGTTGTCCAGGAAGCGGACGTCTTCGCCGTTCACGTAGATGTTCACGAAGCGGCGGATCTGACCCGTCTCGTCGACGATGCGTTCCTTGATGCCGGGGAAGTCCGATTCGAGCCGGTCGACGGCCTCACCCAACGACTGTGCGTCGCTGTTCACGACGTCGACTTCGTTGGTGAGCTTGCGGAGCGGCATCGGTATGCGAATGGACGCCATGTGCGTAACCCTCTGTCTTTCTGCACGTATCGCTTCGTTCAGCCCTCGACGATGTCGCCCTGCACCGGGTCGACGCGGACGCCCTTGGCGGCGACCCACTCAAGCGACCGCTCGATCTCATCGATGGGGCCGTCCATCTCGAGGACGACCCAGCCGCGGTCTTCGGTGACGTCGGCGCGCCGGACGTTCGTGACGATGTTGAACTGCTTGCCCAGCTCGTAGATGATGGGCAGTGTGATCAGCTCCTGTGGGAACGTGAACTTCACGCGTTGCTTTGCCATAGTCTCCTCACTCGCGGGAGGTTGTACGCCATTTGTGCCGCGCGGTTCGCGCCCGCGCCGGCACGGCCTCACAACCTACAACCTATCATTCTCTCGCACGTCAGACAGCAGCGGCCGCATCCCGTGAGGCGGCGCGCTCACCCAGGCTGGCCTCGAACGAAGCCATCGTCGGGGCGATGTGCAGGGGTTCTTCGAGCGCGTCCTCGATGGCCTCCTGCGTCTTCAGGCCGCTGCCTGTGATGTAGGCGACCGTCAGCTCGTCCGGCGCGATCTTGCCTTCGAGGGCGAGCTTCTTGAGCCCGGCGACGACGACGCCGCCAGCGGTCTCGGCGAAGATGCCCTCGCTCTCGGCCAGCAGCTTGATGCCTTCGACGATCTCTTCATCTTCGGAGGCGACGCCGAAGCCGCCGCTCTCCTCCATCACCTGGAGTGCGTAGTAGCCATCGGCCGGATTCCCGATGGCGAGCGACTTCGCGATCGTCTTTGGGCGGACGGGCCGGATGTCGTGCGTGTGGCCCTCGTACGCCGTGACGATCGGCGAGCAGCCGCGGGCCTGGGCGCCGGACATCTTCGTCTGGACGCTGTCGATGAGCCAGAGCTTCGACAGTTCTTGCAGGCCCTTCCAGATCTTCACGTAGAGCGAGCCGGAGGCCATGGGCGCGACGACGTGCTCAGGCGCGCGCCAGCCGAGCTGTTCCGCGACCTCGTAGGCGAGGGTCTTGCTGCCTTCGGCGTAGTACGGGCGCATGTTGATGTTGACGAAGGCCCAGCGGTACTTGTCGGCGAGTTCGCTGCAGAGGCGGTTGACGTCGTCGTAGTTGCCGTCGACGGCGACGAGCGTTGCGCCGTAGATGCTGCTGCCGACGATCTTGCCGCGCTCGAGGTCGGCCGGGATGAAGACGTAGGCTTCGAGACCGGCCGAGGCGGCGTGGGCGGAGACGCTGTTGGCGAGGTTGCCGGTGGAGGCGCAGGCGAGCGTGTCGAAGCCGAACTCGCGCGCCTTGGTGGCGGCGACGGTGACGACGCGGTCCTTGAAGGACCATGTGGGGTTGGCGCAGTCGTTCTTGATCCAGAGGTTCTTGAGGCCGAAGTGCTCGCCGAGGTTCTTCGCGCGGACGAGCGGGGTGAAGCCGGCGTTGATATCGACGGCGTAGGCGGGGTCGGCGGGGAGGAGGTCGGCGTAGCGCCAGACGGAGTTGGGGCCGCGCTCGATGGTCTCGCGGGTGATGTTGCGGTGCATGGCCTCGTAGTCGTAGGCGACTTCGAGGGGGCCGAAGCAGAATTCGCAGACGTGGAGGGGCTCGAGCGGGTATTCGCGCCCGCACTCACGGCACCGGAGGGCTTTGGTATAGGGCATGTCGGCGTACCTCCTGTGGGGTGCGCCGCGGGATCCGGACGTGGGTCCGGGGGGTGCGCGCGGCGGCACGGGGATGCGGAACTATCCCATGCGGGCGCCCCGGCTCTCCCGGGGCTGGAGCATCGCCATGCTGAGGAGGTTCATCGGCGTCACGTGGTTACGTCAATACATAATCCGCCCCGCGGGCGGATTTGGCTCAGGCTAGCAACGTTTGTCGCCCCAAGTCAAATCAGGTGTCCCAGTGTCTCAGTTGTCAGGTCTCGGTTCTTGGTCGCGGGCGGGCTCCTTCGCTGACATTGCTCGGCTCGCGATCCGCGTGCATCTTCAAGGCAGTTTTCGGTCCGCGGCACGCGGCGGAAAGCGCAGCGTGCGAAGGGGAATTGTTTCGCAGAAATGCACTTACTGGCATGGACAATGGCCTCTCCTGCGTTTTCGTGAACTGGCGCGGCGGGGCGTGAAGGACCGGACCCTGGCGCGCACGCCTTTCCTTCTGTCTTGGAGGGCCTGCCGGGCGTTCAGGGTCCGGGGCGGCGAGGATGCGGTGGTGGGCATGGGTGCGCCTCCTATAGGGAGGTCGAGTTTGGGGGGTTGGGCGTGCGATCTCCAAGCGTGGCTGATCACTTTCGGCGAATTCTTTTCGAAACGGCGGACCGTAGCTTGACGCCGTGAGGGGCTGCCGTTGCGGGGGGCCGTCTCGTCTACTCGGCGGCGAATCCCCGCGCGATGATCATACCACTAGTGAAGGATCGCGGAGCCGCTCGATGCAGCTGCCACGCCTCGCCCCACGCCTCATACTCGCCCTCGGCCTTGCCGCGATCGTCGTGGCTGTACTGGTCCTGCGCGGCGCCGAGACGACTGTGAGGGCGGGGAGTCCGGCCGCGGTGGCATCGGGCACAACAAGACCTTCGGGAACTGCGACCGCCGAGGCGAGCGAAACCGTCGAAGTGCGCGCGACGGAGACGGCTACGCCCACGGCGGAACTTAGAGATACTGAAACGGCGACGGCGACGCTGGAGGCGAAGGCGACGGAAACGTCGACACCGACCGACCCGAAGCCGACGGATACGCCGGGGACGCCGAGCTTCCTGCCGCCGACGGAGACGGCGGTCCCGACATCGACGAACACGCCGCAGGGCACCACCACGGCGGGGCCGACGCACACGCGCACGTCGACGGCGACGCCGCGGGCGGACCGGCACGCCCACGCCGCGCGCGACGAGCACTGGCGCGGCTGGCACGGCCGTGCCGTCGTCGACACTGACGACGGGCGTCCTGGGCGGGGCCGCGACACCGCGGCCGCGGGGCGTGGTGTTGCCGGCGACGGGGAGCCCCGGCGGGCGTGATGGCGTGGCCGTGGGGCTGCTGGGGTTGGTGGCTGGGGCGGTCGGGTTGACGGGGGCGTTGGTCGCGATGCGAGGGCGGCGCGCGAGGGGTTAGGCCTGTCGGCGCGTCAGCCGGTCGGCGTGTCCGCTTGTCGGCTAATCAGCTTGTCAGCGGGTCAGCATCCGTCAGTGACCGGCGCAAAGTGATCCTCGACGCCTGGACGTCGCGTCGCAACCGCCGTACGTTCGTCCGGCGGCAGCGTCGGTGCGCTCGACGTAGTCGCTGATGCGCTGACGGGCTGAGCGGCTGACCGGCTGAGCGGGCGTTTGTCAGCATCCGTCAGTAACCCCGCGCAAAGTGATCCGCGGCGCTTGGAGATCGCGTCGCGCCGGCGTACGTTCGTCCGGCGGCAGCGTCCGTGCACCCGGCGCAGCTGCCGACGAGCTGACGAGCTGACGGGCTCACACGCTCCGCGGCCAGCCGGCAACACGAAAACTGCCGTTCAACGAATCTAAAATGCGAGCATCCGAATCTGAGGATATGACACTTCTCGAAGCCGCTATACACGGGACCCCCTCCTGGAAGCGAGCAGTTCCACGCGCCGGAGCGGTCCCTGGCGGGCGATTTCCCGTAAGGAGGACGCCGACGGTGATCAGCGGGGCGCACGCGTACACTGGCACTGTGACGAACGCGATTGAGCTTCGGGGGGTCGAGAAATCGTACGGGGCGACGCGCGCGCTCTCGGGTATCGACCTGGTGGTGGAGCCGGGGCGCATCTTCGGGTTCCTGGGGCCGAACGGCGCAGGGAAGACGACGACCATCCGGATCCTGCTGGACCTGATCCGGCCGGACGCAGGCGTGGCCCGGGTGCTGGGGTTCGACTGCCAGCGGGAGTCGATGGAGGTGCGGCGGCGGGCTGGCTATCTGCCGGGGGACCTGCGGCTGTACGAGGGGATGCGGGGCGACGAGTTCCTCGATTTCATCGACTCGTTCCGGCCGGAGAAGCGGGACGCGGGGTACCGGCGGTCGCTGGTGGAGCGGCTGGAGCTGGACCTGAGCCGGCGGATCCGCGCGCTCTCGAAGGGGAACCGGCAGAAGCTGGGGCTGGTGCAGGCGCTGTTGCACCGGCCGGAGCTGCTGGTGCTGGACGAGCCGACCTCGGGGCTGGACCCGCTGGTGCAGGACGAGGTCGTGCGGATGCTGGAAGAAGCGGCGCGACAGGGGAGCACGGTGTTCTTCTCGTCGCACGTGCTGCCGGAGGTGGAGCGCATCAGCCGGTCGGTGGCGATTATCCGGGCGGGGAAGATCGTGGCGGTGGAGGAGGTGGCGAAGCTGAAGTCGCGCAGCGTGCACGTGATCGAGGTGACGTTCGCTGCGCCGCCGCCGGCGGGGTTGTTCGCGCTGCCCGGTGTGCGGGAGACGAGGCGGGACGGCGCGACGGTGCACCTGCAGGCGCAGGACGGCGTCGACGCGCTGTTGAAGGCGATCGCGACGCAGCGGGTCGTGGACCTGCGGACGCAGCAGCCGAGCCTGGAGGACGTGTTCCTGGCGTACTACACCGATGCCGGAGACGGCAGCGACGGCGAGGAGGTGCGGCGTGCCTCCGCTTAACGTCTTCGCGAAGGCGATGCGCGACCAGCGGTGGCAGGTCGCGGGGTTTGCGCTGGCCCTCGCCGCGATGTCGTCGACGTCGGTGTGGTTGTGGCCCAGCGTGCGGGACTCGCTGCAGAACTTCGACATCCCGGAGGCGGCGAAGGCGTTCCTGGGGAGCGACCTGGACTTCGCGACGGGCGCGGGCTACCTCTCCGGGCGCTATTTCGGGTGGACGGAGATCCTGGCGATCGTGTTCGCGATCATCGCGGGGACGGGGGCGATCGCGGGAGAGGAGAGCGCGGGCACGATCGACCTGCTGCTGGCGCAGCCGGTGAGCAGGCGCTGGGTGGTGCTGCAGAAGCTGGCCGCGACGGTGATCGGGGCCGTCGCGATCGTCGCCGGGGGGTATGCGGGGTTCCTGGCGTCGGTGCCGACGGTTGACATGGAGGTCGGGCTGGGGGACCTGGCGGTGGCGTGCGCGAATATGCTGCCCATCGTGCTGTTCTTCTACGCGCTCTCGCTATGGGCGGGGGCGGTGGCGCCGAACCGCGGGATGGCGGCGGGCGTGGTGATCGGATTCACGACGGCGACGTACTTCCTCTTCACGCTGGCGAACGGCGTGGAGTCGCTGGAGGCGATCCGGTACGCGACGCCGTTCTACTACTACGGTGCGGGCCTGCCGATTGTGTACGGGATCGAGTGGTGGCACGTGGGCGTGCTGCTGGGGTGCGGGGCGGCGCTTGTCGCGCTCACGCTGCGCACGTTCGAGCGGCGCGACGTCAGCCCGGGCGGGGCGACGGACCTGAGCGCGGCGAGCCTGTTGCGGCGGATCGCCGGCGCGCGGACGGGGGTGTGACGCTGAGAGGTGGGACGTGGGACGTGGGACGTGGGAGGTGAGAAGTGGGAGGCGGGAGGCGGGAGGCGGGAAACTGGATGCGCGGGCGAGGGGACTGGCCACATCGTTCGCGGTTTCAAGGCAGGTCGAAGAAACTCGGTGGAGGACAGGTCTAAGAGACGTGTCCGTTCGGGTCCCGCCCCACGCACGGGTTCTCAGGGGAGGTCGAGGAATTCGGATGACTCGGGTCGGACGCGGATGACGCCGCCGCGGCGCTCGCGGCGGTAGCGGACCATCGGCGAGAGGCGGCGCAGGTTGCGCAGGGTGCTGATGATGGCGTGGAGGTTGCCGTAGTACTTCAGGGCCATCGGGCGGGCGATCGCGCTGAGCGCCGCCGGGTCCTGCGTGAAGTCGGCCGTGCCGCGGATGCGGAGGCAGCGCCGGTCGCGCGGCGAGGTGTCGGCGAGGAAGAGCAGCTCGACCTCGGGGTTGTGCGCGATGTTGCGCACGGTGGGCGAGGTCTCGGCGTTGTTCATCAGGATCTCACCATCGCGCAGGACGAAGAACAGCGGCATGATCTGCGGGCGGCCGCCCTTCGAGAGGGTGGCGATGCGGGCGTTCATCGACCGGCCGAGGAATCGGCGGACCTCCGGCTCGAGCTGGATCATGCTTCCGGCCTCTCGCGCATGGTGCCGTAGTGCCAGCCGATCGTCTTCTCCGGCTCGAAGCGCTGCTCCGGCTGTCCCGGGTCGGCGTCGTGCAGCACGCCGGGATACCGCACGCCGCGCAGCTCGAAGTACGTCGTGCCGTCGTCGATGAGGAGCATGGCGCGGCCGGGGGGAAGCGGCTGCGTGGCCCGGACGAGCCAACCGTCGCCGTCGTGGCGGGCGACCACGGGCACGGCCTCGATGCGGCCGTCGCGCGCGTACGCGATGTGGGCGCGGGGCGGGCGTTCGATGAGGTCGGCGACGTCGCGCTCGGTCGCCGCGCGCGTGATCTGCATGCTCGAATGATGGCGAGGCCGGGGGCGAGGGTCAGGAGCCATACGGACCGCGCTGGAACCCCAAGGGAACGGGCGGTGTATTGAATCCAGAAGCGGCGAGGGATTCCTCGGGTAGGCTTTGGGCTTCGCTCGCAGGGATGAACGCCGAGCATCCGGTGGCGCTTGACACACTTACGTTCCGCGTCGACGGCGAGCCGGCGATGGAGACGGGGGTGAACGATGCGGACGCGGAGCGCGGAGGCGGGGCGTTCGATCTGGCGGTGCGATGATTCGGCCGCGGTCGTGGCGGCGAGCTGTCGCGGAACTGATCTATCGGGCGACGACGATCACGCGGGCTGAAAGCCCGCGCTGCGAGATGATGGATGATGGCACGCACTAGCGACCGAGGCGGGGCGAACGACGATCACGCGGGCTGAAAGCCCGCGCTGCGAGATGATCGACGATCAGGCGGGCTGAAAGCCGCGCTGCGAGATGATCGACGATCGGCATCGCGTCGAGTGATAACGATCACTGCTCGCGCGAGGAGACGCGTGCGGTCACCAGCGGGCTTCGTGCTCTTCGATCCAGCCGAAGAGGCGATCGATCTCGATCGACTCGCCAGCGTCGGTGGTGACGCGGCCGGAGTAGCAGCCGAACATCTGGTGGCTCTCGTTGAAGTAGCTGTCGCGGCGACCACTCTTCGATTCGCGCTCGAACTCGGGGTCGAAGCGCAGGTCGAGGCGGTCGGTGACGGAGGTGCGGACGCGCCAGGGCTTCATCCAGGCCGCGCGATCGTACTCGAAGACGAGGTCCTCGCTGATCTTGGTGAGGCGGCCATCGACGCAGATGCCGTTCTCGGTCATGCCGGTGCCGTCGGTCCACTGGCCGCCGAGGTTGAGTCCGATGGTGCGGCCGCGCTGGATGCCGGAGGCGGACCCCCAGTTCCAGATCGTGTGCAGCGGCCAGACGCCGCGGCCGTAGTCGAGGCAGCCGAACGCCGGTTGGGTGAGTTCGAGGCGCTCGTCGCCCAGGAGGACGTAGCCGGAGGCGGGCAGCGTGTTCTGCTTCGACGTGTACTGGAACTCCACATCAGTCCAGAGGATGACGACGTTGAGGGTCTCGTGTCCGGCCGGGCGCCGGACGAGGATGTCGGCCTCCATCGGCACGCCGCCGAAGTCCTTCGCGCGGACGCGGATGCGCGTGCCCGTGCCTTCGTCGAGCAGCTCGACGCGCAGGGCCGGGTGGTCGATGGTCATGTCGCCGGCGACGGTCTCGGGGATGGCGATGGTACCGGGGGGCTGGGCGGCGCCGGTGTCGATGTGGCGGCCGGTCGCGCGGTGGTAGAGGTAGGTGCCGGCGACCTGGAGGCGCTCAACATCGGCGATGGTAGCGGAGAAGAGGAAGTCCTCGCAGGTGACGGCCCAGTAGTTCCACTTCTTCTTGCGTTCGAGCTGTGGGCCCAGGTTGCAGGTGTGCAGCGGGTGGCGTGACCAGGCGACGGCGCCGGGGTTGAGGCGGCCGTCGGGGCCGCAGAGGCCGATCGGGTCGGTGAGTTCGGGTTCGGGGGTGGTGGTGGTCATGGGGGTGAGGATAGCGGAGCGAGCGGCGAGAAGTGAGAAGCGGGAAGTGAGAGGTGAGACGTGAGACGTGGGAAGAGAGACCTTCACGTCGCGGAGGGAGGTCTTCGGTCGGGGTGGGTGGGGTGGTAGGCTCTCGATCGTGGATTTGAAGTCGTACATACGGGACGTGCCGGACTTTCCGTCGGCCGGGATCCTGTTCCGGGATATCACGCCGCTGTTGCACGAGCCGGCGGCGCTGGCGTACGCGCTGGATGCGATGACGTCGCTGGCGGCGGATCTGTGGCCGGACGCGATTGTGGCGGTGGAGTCGCGGGGGTTCTTGTTCGGGCTGCCGATCGCGATGCGGCTGGGGGTGCCGTTCGTGCCGGTGCGGAAGCCGGGGAAGCTGCCTTCGGCGGTGATGTCGGTGGAGTACGCGCTGGAGTACGCGCAGGGGCAGCTCGACATCCACGCGGACGCGCTTGTGCCGGGGCAGCGGGCGGTGATCGTGGACGACGTGCTGGCGACGGGGGGGACGGCGCGTGCGGCGTGCGATCTGGTGGGGATGCTGGGCGCGGAGGCGGTGGGGGCGGTGTTCCTGCTGGAGCTGGAGGCGCTGGGGGGGCGGGGGGTGGTGGCGCCGGTGCCGGTCCGGGCGGTGGTGGG
Organism: uncultured Dehalococcoidia bacterium; assembly: GCA_964371355.1. Lineage (GTDB taxonomy): Bacteria > Chloroflexota > Dehalococcoidia > DSTF01 > JACRBR01 > JACRBR01. The sequence continues at coordinate 9,948 of CAYJMG010000011.1, read as the reverse complement.
GTACTGAATCTGGAACTTGGTGGCTTCACACGCTACCGTGTATTGACGACGTACAGATGTTCTGTTAGTATCGGCCTATGGCGAACCGCGCCCGCGCGAAATGCCAAGCGGCGGCCGAGACCAACGAGGCCGAAGGGCTCCGCTGCGTGCTGGCTCAGGGGCACGTTGGGTCACACATTTGGCGGCATGCAGCCTGCAGGCACCAGGAGCAAGCTGAACGGCTGGGCCTCTGCGAGCACGATCACAAGGCCCGCATCTTATCGTGACGACCACGAATTACTTGTCGGGTTGCGTTCGAGCCTAGTCCGCGTGGGAATCGCGTGGGCAAAGGGATTCCTATCCAGGTGGACCGCTGATGAGCCAGATGATAGGCTGACCCTACGTCTGGGCAGGAGGCTCCTTGGCAACCTCGATTTCTCTCTTCAGCGGTGCGATGGGCCTTGATCTCGGCTTGGAGCAAGCTGGAGTCGAGACGCGTGCAGTGGTGGAGTTAGACAAGTGGTGCTGCGCGACCATTCGCCACAATCGCCCTGAACTACCCTTACTCCAGGGCGACATCCGGAACATTGATGCTCACGACATACTAGATGCCGCCGCCGTCGATGCTGGTCAGATCGACCTGGTGGTGGGTGGCCCTCCCTGTCAGTCGTTCAGCACAGCGGGCAAGCGCTCTTCCATTCTTGATGTGCGTGGCGGCTTGTTTCAGGACTTCGCGCGCGTGGTCGACGCAGCACAGCCGCGGTTCTTCGTCATGGAGAATGTCCGCGGAATCCTCTCCGCGGCAATCAGGCATCGGCCGCTTCACCTGCGCGGCTCCAAGCACGCTCCTCTGGATCCGGAAGAACAGCCGGGATCGGCTCTGCGCGTTATCCTCAGCAAACTGAGGGACGAACTGGGCTACGAAGTTGTGTACGGCCTGGTTGATGCTGTGAACTACGGCGTCCCGCAATTTCGCCAGCGGGTGATCTTTCTGGGGTCGAGGGATCATGAGTTCGGTTCCGCCCGCTGGATCCCGGAGGCCATGCCGATCGACGAGTTGTTGCCGCCCTCGCACGCGGAGGTACCAACGCTCGAACAGCCGTACAAGTGGAGGACGCTGCGCGACGCTCTGAAGGGCCTGCGTGAGCGAGACCCTGAGTTCTTGAAGTACTCCGAGGCGCGGCTGAAGTTCTTGCGCCTCATCCCCCCGGGCCAGAATTGGCGTTACCTTCGCAATCTTGGTGAAGATGTGGTCCGGGAAGCCCTTGGTGGCGCATATGAATCCGATGGTGGCAAGGTGGGCTTCTTCCGCCGACTGAGTTTCGACCGTCCCTCGCCGACCGTGCCCGCGACGCCCATTCAGAAGGGGACCAGCCTTTGCCATCCGACGAAGGATCGCGTACTTTCGGTGCGAGAATATGCGAGGGTTCAGCAGTTTCCTGACGACTGGGTCTTTGCCGGGCCAACGGCGGAGAAGTACAAACAGATCGGCAACGCTGTGCCTGTTGGACTTGGCAGAGCGGTTGGAGAGGCGCTGGGCAGCTATCTGGAAAGTTCCCGCACCCACGGGCCGAAGGCTAGACTCGCGTAGCCCCGCGTCTTTGGCGTTGGCATGAATCAACACGATCCTTCCGCGCAGGCTCGCGAAGTCGTTAGCCGTGTGATCGGAGACTACGCGAATCGGCGTGTCGCGTATTACTCTGACCAGAATCTGCTGAAGAAGCTGCTAGCCAAGGACCACCTGTTGTTTGCGCTCAAGGGCGCCACGACGGCTTCGGAGTGGCTCGACCTGGCGCTGAGCGCGCACGAGTCGTCGTCCGAAGAGACGATGATGGGCAACCTATGGCAACAGATCCTGACCGCGCTCTCGCAGTCCGTTGGTGCCGGAGATCTTCTGGTCGAGAAGGACGACTTCCTCTGGGTCGTGGAAATGAAGAGTCAGAAGACCACGCTGAACTCGTCAAGCCTGGCCCAGACGCTGCGGGCTCTGAAGCACAAGGTTCTACGGCACGCGAGGACGCGCACACCCGGAAGGCGCGGCGTCAAGGCCATGATCGGCGTGATCCGCGGTGCGGCGAAGGACGAGTTCAAGACGTATCCCGCCTCGACCGGTGAGAATAGCGACATCAGTGGGTTCCAATACCAGTACGTTGTGGGTGAACCATTCCTTATTTGGCTCACGGGCATGGCAGATCCCGCCAGCCTGATTGCTGACCGGCTCGAGATGGGACAGCGCATCGCAGCCGCCAGAGCCGCCGGCAGAGGCCGCCTCCTAGACGAGCTACGACAGCTTCTGTCCCGTCGTGGACTCGGTGACAGCATGGCTTCGATCTTCGCGATAGCAGCCTCCTCAAGAGGGTCGACCGACACAAGGGACCGGTAGCCGGCCAGTGACAGCCAGAGGGTCGGAGTTGCTCAGGGGCCCGCCATCTCTAACTTCCACGTAATAGCTGATGATCTTTCGCTTATCTACGGCCGACCTGGCCGAGACGCGTTGCCACTCGGGAACAAGTCAGACCCCCTGGACGAACTCGTCTACATTGCGCTCACCGTCATGACGGAGTTCGGCGTGCCGGCGGTTTACGACAGCATCCGTACGAGGTTCTCTTCGTGGGACGCCGTACTGGCGGCGGATGAAGGCGAGCTTGTCGACCTGCTGCGGCCTATTGGGCTTTACCATCAACGGGCGCGTCGAATTCGGGAGATGCTCAAAGCGATTCGCGAGCGGGAGGGGAACCTCGATCTGAGGGGCCTGCATCGACTGAACGATGCGGAAGCAGAGGCCTATCTGGTCACCCTGCCCGGCGTTGGGAAGAAGGTCGCGCGCTGCGTCATGCTGTACAGCCTCGGGCGGGATGTTTTCCCCGTCGATGCACATGTCTTGAGGGTCCTGAAGAGACTCGGCCTCGCGGACGAGAGCTTAACCCTCCAGAAGGCCCAAGATGCCCTTCAGGAACAGATCCCGGATATCCTGCGGTTCACTCTGCATGTGAATCTTGTTGTACACGGTCGAACCGTCTGTCGGGCACGCAAGCCTCGCTGCGGAGAGTGCGTCCTTGCTGCCTCTTGTCCCTCCCGAATCGGTGAGGCTTAGGCTTCCGCTCCGCCGTGCCCGTATATCCCCGGTTCGATACCATCGGCGCGAATCCAGCACGAGCGCGGGAGTGGGACGATGGCTGTGACGGCGGGGCAGGTGGACGGGCAGCGGGTGTTGTGCGTGGTGTCGCATACGCACTGGGACCGGGAGTGGTATTTGCCGTACCAGTCGTTCCGGGTGCGGTTGGTGGGGTTGTTTGACCACCTTATCGAGCTGTTCGACAGCGACCCGGAGTACCAGCACTTCCTGCTGGACGGGCACACGATCCCGATCGAGGACTACCTGGAGGTGCGGCCGGACCGGGCGGAGGACATCGAGCGGCTGGTGCAGACGGGGAAGCTGCAGGTGGGGCCGTGGTACATCATCCCGGACGAGGCGCTGCCGGGGGGCGAGGCGCACGTGCGGAACTTCCTGCGCGGGCACCGGGTGGCGGCGCGGTTCGGGCCGGTGATGAAGGTGGGGTACATCCCCGACCCGTTCGGGCAGATCGCGCACATGCCGGCGATCCTGAACGGGTTCGGGATCCGCGACGCGACGATGTGGCGCGGCACCGACGATTCGCTGAAGACGACGGAGTTCTTCTGGCGCTCGCCCGACGGCAGCGAGGTGCTGGCGATTCACAAGCCGATGGGGTACGGCGTGGCGGCGACGCTGCCGCGCAACATCAAGGCGCTGTCGGCGCGGGTGCGGTCGATCCGGGACGCGCTGGAGCCGCTATCGACGACGCCGTACCTGCTGCTGATGAACGGGAGCGACCACCTGCCGGCGCAGCCGGAGCTGCCGTCGATGCTGCGGGAGTTGAATACAGATATGGAAGGCTCGGCGCTGCCGGCGACGGCGGAGCACGTGTCGCTGTCTGAGGTGTTCGCGCGGGTGCGGGCGTACATGGGCGAGCGCGCGGGCGAGTGGCCCGTACACGAGGGGGAGTTCCGGAGCGGGATGCGGGCGCACCTGCTGCCGGGGGTGCTCTCGGCGCGGATGTGGATCAAGCAGCGGAACCAGGCGTGCGAGGACTTGCTGGCGCACTGGGCGGAGCCGTTCAGCGCGTGGACGGACATGCTGCGGAAGCAGGCGCCGCCGGAGTGGAAGGAGCCGCTGCCGCCGACGACGGGGCACATGCCGTTCCCGACGTCGGAAGAGTCAATCGCGGCGCTGGTCGACCGGGCGTGGCGGCACTTGCTGGAGAACCAGCCACACGACTCGATCTGCGGCTGCAGCGTGGACGGCGTACACGATGAGATGCGGCAACGGTACGACTGGGTCGAGCAGGTGGGGGAGGAGATCGTGCGGCAGTCGCTGCGGGCGATCGGCGCGCTGGCGCCGGGGGACCCGCTGGGCACGATCGCGGTGTTCAATCCGACGCCGCAGCCGGCGACGGGGTTCGTGACGGCGGTGGTGCCGTGGTCGGAGGAGCGGCCGGTGGTGGGCGTCGAGGTTGGAGGTGGGAAGTGGGGTGTGAGAGGTGAGAAGAAGATCATTCCGGCGTCGGTGATCGGGGAGGTGCAGCGGTTTGCGATACCGGAGGGGGCGCCTGCGGGATACGACAGCGCGCGGGCGGAGATCGGGTTCGTGGCGGCTGACGTGCCGGGGTATGGGTATCGGGTGTACCGGCTCGTCGTGGGAGAGAAGAAGGCGGAGGCTGGAAGCGAGAAACGAGACGCGGGAAGCGGGATCGAAAATGAGATCTTCTCCGTCAGCATTGATCACACCGAGACGCTGACCGTTGTCGACAAACGCACAGGCAGAACCTATCGCGGCCTGAATCACTTCGTTGACGGTGGCGACCGGGGGGATGAGTACAACTACTGCGTGCCGGAAACGGAAACGATCGTCGATCGGCCTGCGGCGCCGCCCGACATCCGCGTCGAACATCCCGCACCAGGCGTGTCGCAGCTCATCATCGAGTCCGTGTACCGGCTGCCGGCGCGGCTCGCGGCGGACCGGGCGTCGCGGTCGAGCGAGACGGTGGAGGAGCGGATCACGTCGACGGTGACGCTGACCGAGGGTGTCGCGCGGGTCGACGTGCACACCGTGGTCGAGAACGCGGCGGAGGACCACCGGCTGCGGGTGCACTTCCCTTCGGGGATCAAGACGAGCGTGTCGAAGGCGGACCAGCACTTCGGGGTGATCGAACGGCCGATCGCGTTGCCGGCGTGGGATCCGGCGACGTGGATGGAGCAGCCGCTGGGCACGTATCCGCAGAAGGCGTTCGTGTCCGTGGACGGGGTCCCTCACCCCCCGGCCCCCTCTCCCCCTGTGGGAGAGGGGGAGCGACCGTTCGGGCTGACGATTGCGAACCGGGGGCTGCCGGAGTATGAGGTGGTGGGGGGAGACGCACAGCCGGGGGCGGCTGTGATCCACGGCGCGGAGATCGCTGTGACGTTGATGCGGTGCGTGGGGTGGCTGTCGCGGAGCGACATCTTGTCGCGGCGCGGGGGCGCGGGGCCGCAGCTCCCGACGCCGGGGGCGCAGATGCCGGGCACGTGGACGTTCGACTACAGCATCATCCCGCACGCGGGGGACTGGGCTACGGCGCAGGCGCATGTGGCGGCGGTGCAGCACCTGCGGCCGATGCGGGCGCGGTGGAACCGGCACGGGTTGGGGCAGATCGCCGCGGAGGGGTCGCTGGTGTCGGTGTCGTCGCCGGCGTTCGCGGTGAGCGCGATCAAGCGCGCGGAGGACGGCGACGGGATCATCGTGCGGGTGTACAACACGCTGAACATAGAAGCCGAGACGACGGTCGACGTGCCGATGGCGGCCGGGCGTGTGTGCCAGGTGAACCTGAACGAGGAGCACCTGGAGGACTGCGAGCGCGGCGTGGATGGCGTCGTCGTGCGGGCGCGGGGGAACGAGATCGTGACGCTGCGGTTTGGTCGTTAGGGGTTGGTCGTTGGGAATGAAGGAGGCTGTGGCAGGAGTGGGGACGGAAACGGCGACGATCACGTTGCACCTGGTGCGGCACGGGGAGACGGCGTGGAACGCGGAGCGGCGGTTCCAGACGCCAGAAGTGCCGCTGAGCGAGCTGGGGCGGTCGCAGGCGGCGGCGGTGTCGGAGAGGCTGGTGGAGATGCTGGCGTCGCGGACGGACGGCGAGCTGGCGCTGCTTTCGAGTGACTACGCGCGGACGATGGAGACGGCGGGGATCATTAGTGATCGGCTGGGGTTGCGCATCGTCCGGGAGCCGCTGTTGCGGGAGCGGAACTTCGGGGTGGCGCGGGGACGGCTGTACGCGGACATCGGCGAGGAGACGATCGCGTCGTGGCGATCGCCGCGCGTGCGGATCGAGGGCGGGGAGAGCTGGGCGGACGTGTTCGTGCGCGTGGACGCGCTGCTATCGTCGCTGCGGGCGGCGCCGCCGGCGGGCGAGCTGGTGCTGGTGACGCACGGGGGGACGATGAACGTGCTGCTGCAGCGGCTGGCGGGCGTGGAGGTGGACGCGTTCGAGCTGGCGCCGCTGGAGAACTGCGCGCTGCGCACGGTGGTGGTTGGGAGGGAATAGGGGACAGGGGACAGGGGACAGGGGACAGGGGACAGAGGGCGCTTGTGGGAGCGCCCTTTCGCTTTGCGTGGGGTGTGGGGGGTTTACGGCGCTGTGGGGTAGGTGTATGCTCGGCTCCTGCGGGGGTGCAGTATGCGCTGTAGTTATTGGGTGAAGCTGGCGGGGATCGGGGTCGTCGTCGCGTCGGCGCTGTCCTTTGGTAGCAGACCCAGCGCGCAGGCAGTGGGAGAGAACAGCATCACGAGCCCCGACACGCTGTCCGGTGTCCAACTTGGCACGTACTCATCGCTGGTGCTGGACGCGGGCGGCTTTCCCGTCGTGAGCTATCTGGACGGTACGACCAACCGCAATCTGAAGATCATACATTGCAACGACTCCAACTGCGCCGGCGGCGACGAGAGCATCACAACGCCGGACGCCAACACGGGGAGCGCTCGGACGTCGATTGTTCTCGACACGAGCGGCTACCCGGTTGTGACGTACAGGACGAACCTGCTGAACCTGCGCCTGCTGCACTGCAACGACCCCAATTGCTCGGGCGGCGACGAGAGCATCACGCAGCCAGGGGCAACCGTGCATGACGCGACGTCACTTCGGTTGGATGCGAGTGGCTTTCCTGTCATCGCGACCGCCGACATCAACACCGGCCTCAAGATCGTGCACTGTAACGACGTGAACTGCGCTGGTGGGGATGAAAGCATCACCACGCCGGAGATGACTGGCGGGCAGTGGCTCTCGATGGTCCTGGATGCGAACGGCTATCCCCTGGTGAGCTACAACGCGGATGCCGGATCTATGCTCTTCTTCCGCAACAACACCACGTGTCCGATTTGCGGGCGCTACCTCAAGATCCTCCACTGCAACGATGCAAACTGCGACGGCAACGACGACAGCAAGGTGACCGTGGACAACGTCGGCGCGGATCTCGGCGCCGCAACCACTTCACTGGAGCTCGATGGCGCCGGTCTCCCGGTGGTCAGCTACATCGCCGACGATGGCGCCAACAACACCCTGAGAATCCTGCACTGTAATGATGCCAACTGCACAGGCGGTGACGAGAGCAAGGAGGCGCCGGATTCCGCGCTTCAACGTGGGATGTTCACTTCGCTTGAGCTTGACAGCAGCGGCTATCCCGTCGTGACCTATCACGAAGACGTTAGCCGCGACCTGAAGGTCCTGCGCTGCAACGATGCGAACTGCGCCGGCGGCGACGACAGTGTCGTCACCCCTGACACGCTGGGCGAAGTCGGGAAGCACTCATCGCTCACGCTGGGCGCAAATGGGCTTCCTGTTGTGAGCTACAACGACGAGTCGAACCCATATGCCCTGAAGATTCTGCACTGCGGATCCTACCCGTGCGCGGGCGCACCACCCGACGATGAGGACGGCGACAGTGTCGCCGACGCGGCCGACAATTGCATCGGGATCGCAAACCCCGGGCAGGAGAACGCGGACGGCAATTTCATCGACCAGTCTCCGCCCTGGACGCAGGACGACCGGACGTGGGCGAACAGCGACGGCGACGGCGATGCCTGCGATACGGACGACGACAACGACGGGCTGTCGGACGCGGACGAGACTTCGGGTGCGGCGTGCGGGAGCGTGACCACGGATCCGGTGCTGCGGGATACCGACGGCGACCGGGTGGTCGACGGGGCGGAGTGCGCGCTGGGGACGGATCCGACGAGCGCGGGGAGCAGGCCGACGCAGGCGCAGTGCGGGACGACGGCGGACGCGGACGGGGACCGGCTATCGGAGCGGGTGGAGGTGTGCGGGTACAACACGAACCCGGACCTGGCGGACACGGACGGGGATCAGGACGGGTCGCCGACGACCGGGATGGCGAAGGACGGGTGCGAGGCGGCGTCGCTGAACAACGATCGGGTGGTGAACGCGGGGGACCAGTTGTTGATGGTGCTGGAGATCCTGCGTGAGGCGTCGCCGTCGCTGCGGTTGGTCAGCTTTGACGTGAACAAGGACGGGGCGGTCAACGCGGGGGACCAACTGATGATCGCGGGGTTCATCGCAGCGGCGGGGGCGTGCCCGTGAGATGGACGAAGATTGCCGCGGTTGCCGCGACAGTCGTCGCGATGCTGTCGTTTGGGGGCGGCGGGGCGCGCGTAGCGGAGGCGGTGGGGGAGAACAGCGTCACGACGCCGGACACTGGCAGCAGCCCCTCTCTCGTTCTCGATGCGAGCGGCCATCCGGTCGTCGCCTATCAGTCGGGTGGTGACCTGCGCGTGATGCGTTGCAACGATGCGAATTGCGGCGGTGGCGACGAAAGCATCACCGTGCCGGACGCAGACCCGAACAGCCAGGCCTGGTGGCCATCGCTGGAACTGGACGCAAACGGACATCCGGTGGTTGCCTACCTCGTAAGAGATACGGCTACTCTTGAGTCCAGGATCCGCGTTCTTCACTGCAATGATCCGGATTGTGCCGGGAGTGATGATAGCATCACCTCGCCAAGCGCGGCTCTATTCGTCTCCTTACTACAGGAGATCTCCCTCGAGCTCGACGCCAATGGCTATCCGGTCGTGGTGTATGCGTATGACGGTCCAGACTTTCGCCTGCAGGTGCTGCACTGCAACGATCCCTTCTGTGACGGAGGAGACGAGAGCGCAGCCTTGTTTAACATCTCGGCAATGAATCCGTCGCTGGAACTGGACCCGAGCGGGTTCCCTGTCGTGAGCGCGTACAACAAGTACCTTGATGCACAGCAGATCTTCCATTGCGATGATCCGGACTGCATCGACGGCGGCGAGAGCCTGACTATTCCCTCGACTGCGAAGGCCTTGGGGCCCCTCGCGCTGGACACGAACGGCTACCCGGTCGTGGTACTCGCGGGATTTCAAATCCTCCATTGCAACGACGCGAACTGCTCTGGTGGGGACGAGAGCATAACGTCTCCAAGTGCCGGGAGCGGCAGCAGCAACGCTCAGTACGCCTCGGTGGTATTGGAAGCGAGCGGGAACCCCGTTGTGAGCTACACGTACGCCCAGAGCCTGCGGATCCTTCGGTGTGATGACCCGAACTGTGAGGGGGCCGGCGATACCGTCGCTTACCTGGGGACGGGCGGCAACAAGCCATCCATGGTGCTGGACGGCAACGGCTATCCGGTCGTCGCGACCTACACGGCAGGATCGCTCGTGATCCTCCACTGCGGCACACCAGCCTGTATCTATCCAGATTCCGACAGTGACGGCATAACAGACAGCCCCGACAACTGCCCGACCATCCCGAACCCGGGGCAGGAGAACGCGGACGGCAATTTTCTCGACCAGACGCCGCCGTCGTCCCAGGACGACCGGACGTGGCCGAACAGCGACGGCGACGGCGATGCCTGCGATACGGACGACGACAACGACGGGCT
>CAYJMG010000010.1:0-119994 GCA_964371355.1 uncultured Dehalococcoidia bacterium | reverse complement strand
GAGTCGAACTTCAACGAGAGCATGTACTTCAACTTCTTCGACCGCGCGAAGAACGCGGGCGGCTTCCTGCGGCTGGGCAACCGCGCGAACGAGGGCTACGCCGAGATGACGCTGGTCCTCTACCAACCCGACGGCAGCGTTCTCTTCCAGTTCAAACGTCCGGAGATCACGGACAACGACGCGATGGACGCGGGCGGAATGAAGTTCGAGGTGATCGAGGGACTGGAGAAGCTCCGGACGACATACGAGGGCCGTGCGGTCTACCTGACCGAGCCGTCTCAGATGTCCGACCCCAGCGCGGCGTTCAAGAACAACCCGCACAAGCCCGTGAAGGTCGACCTCATCCACGAGGCGGCGGGCCCGGCGTACGGCAGCACCGGCGCCGGCCACAAGGTGGTCGACCCCGAGAAGGAGTTCGCGAAGGCGCACTACGAGCAGCACATGAAGGTCACCGGCACGGTGGAGATCGACGGCGTCGTAACGCAGATCGATGGGCTGGGGCTGCGCGACCACTCGTGGGGCCCGCGGTACTGGCAGGCCATCCACCGCTACCGCTGGCTGACGATCAACTTCGCGCCCGACTTCGGGATGATGGTCTCGACCGTTTGGCGTGACCCCGAAACCCGCACGCAGGCCGGCGTCGTGTACCGCGGCGACAAGATGGACCAGATCGTAGGCGTTGATATCGACACAGACTTCGAGGACAACGGGCTGTTCCACAGGGATCTGGTCGCGCACCTGACGCTGAACACCGGCGAGAAGCTCGACGTCGCGGGAAAGGTGATGGGGTTCATCCCGCTGCGGAACCGGCGGAGTGGGATGGTGACGCACGTGGGCGAGGGCATGACCGAGTACCGCTGCGGCGAGGCCGTCGGCTACGGGCTGTCGGAGTACCTCGACCAGGTCGAGTAGTGGACAGGGGACAGGATCGCGCCTGCTGAGGGCGACGCTTGAGCACTGAGAACCACGAGCTGGCGCGGAATATCGAGACGTTTCTGGCCGCGAGGACCGGTGGCGTTGCCGCCGTTTCCGACCTGCGCCGCCTCACCGGCGGCGCTTCCCGTGAGACCTGGTCGCTCGACGCGGTCGTCGCGCGCGGCGGCACGAAGGAAACGCTGCCGCTCATCCTGCAGCGCGACGTTCGCGGCGCCGCGAAGGCGCTCTCCCGGCCGATGGAGTTCCAGCTCATGAAGGCCGCGTTCGACGAGGGCGTCGCGGCGCCCGAGCCGATGTGGGTCGGCGACGAGAGCATCGGCAAGGGCGAGTCGTTCTTCGTGCGGCGCGTCGATGGCGAAACGCTGCCACGGCGGCTCTTGCGCGAAGAGGCGTACGCCGAAGCGCGGCGCGCGCTGCCGGCCCAGCTCGGCGACCTGCTGGCGCAGATCCACCGCATCGATCCGGCGAAGCACGGGCTCGAGGGCCTGCCTGCCCCGCCGGACGCGGAGAACCCCGCGAAGTTCGAGCTGCAGCGGTACGAGCAGATCTTCCGCGCGATCGCCCCGGAACCGCATCCCGCGTTCGAGCTGGCCTTCCGCTGGCTGCACCGGCATCCGGTCGTCGCTGAGCGGGGTGGGCCGCGCTGCCTCACCCACGGCGACTTCCGCATCGGCAACGTACTGTTCGGCCCGGAGGGGTTGCGGGTGATGCTCGACTGGGAGTTGGCGCACATCGGCGACCCCGCCGAGGACATGGGCTTCATCTGCGTGCGCTCGTGGCGCTTTGGCGGGCCCAAGCCCGTCGGCGGCATCGGCGACCGCGAGGAGTTCTTCGCCGCCTACGAGGCGGCCGGCGGCGGCAAGGTCGACCCCGAGCGCGTGCGCTTCTGGGAGGTGTTCGGCAACCTGCGCTGGGGCATCATCTGTATCAGCCAGGGGCGGACGTACCTCGACGGTCACAGCAACAGCGTCGAGCTGGCCAGCATCGGCCGCCGCACGTCGGAGACGGAGTGGGAGCTGCTCAAGTTAGTGGACGGCGGACACTAGACAGTGGACCGCGGCGGAGGGAAGCTCGATGCATGACCGGCCGAATGTCGACGAACTCCTGCGGGCCGTCGAGGTGCTGTTCGACGAGCAACTCGTCCCCGGGCTGACCGGCTCCCGCCAGTACAACGCGCGCGTAGCAGCGAACGTCATTCGGACAGTCCGCCGCGAGCTGCAGCACGAGGAGTCGCAGCTCGAGCAGGAGTGGGCAGGCCTCGACGTGCTGCTCGGCCCGGCGCAGCGCCCGGGATCGCTCGCCGCCCTCAAGGTGGCCATCGCGGACCGCAGTGCCGAGCTGTCCGAGCGCATCCGAAACGGCGATGCGGATGCCAGCGACGGGGACGGCGAGTGGCGCAAGCTCGTGTTCGCCCACGTGCGTGACACCGTCCGAGCCAAGCTCGAGGCGGCGAACCCGAAGTGGCTGGAGGCCGACGCGTGAGCGCCTTCGATGTTACCCGGTCGCACAGCTTGCTGAGGACGAAGGCATTTGGCCGCAACCTCGTCTTCGAGCCCAGCGTAGGCTCGACCATGGACGTCGCGCGCGACGCCGCGCAGCACGGCGCGGCCGAGGGCACGGTCGCCGCTGCCGACGAGCAGACCGCGGGCCGCGGACGGCTGGGCCGCGCGTGGATCACGCCGCCGGCGGTGAACCTGGCATCGACGCTCGTCCTGCGGCCACCGCACAGCGTCCTGCGCGACGTCGCCATGATCGCCCCGCTCGCCGTGGTTCACGCCGTCGAGGACGTCTGCGGCCTCCGCGCCGAGATCAAGTGGCCGAACGATGTCGTGGTCACTAGCGGACAGGGGACAGGGGACAGTGGACAGACGTGGAGGAAGCTGGCGGGCATCCTCATTGAGTCCGACCTCACCGACGAGCGGCGGCCGCTCGTGCTCGTCGGTGCCGGGATCAACGTGAACTTCGACGCGCGCGACCACCCCGAAATCCGCGACATCGCCACCAGCCTTCGCACGGAACTCGGCCGCGAGGTCGAGCGCGAGTCGCTGCTCGCGGCCTACCTGTTCCGGTTCGAGGAGCTGTATGCAGCGGCAAAGATGGGGGAATCGCCCCTAGAGCGCTGGAAGCAGCGCCTGATGACGCTCGGCCAGCAGGTGCATGCCTCCTGGCCGGGCGGCGAGGCCGACGGCACCGCGGAGGATGTCGACGAAGACGGGGCGCTGCTCGTCCGTTCGGGTGACGGGACGCTCCTGCGAGTCGAAGCCGGCGACGTGACGTTGCGGAGGTGACTGCGGATGCACACGGCTGTGCCGAAGCCGCGAGCGTCAAGTGCGACGCGTGCTATCAGATGCCAGGTGTTCGGCGAAAGCCAAGGGCTGCGGGGCGCGAAGGAGAATCGCGAGATCATCCTGGTAGAGGATGTCCCAGCCGGCCCCCTGTAGTTCCAGTGCAAGCCGGGTATCCACGCGAATGAGCGCAAGTTCGACGTTGTATTTGTCAAAGGCGGGTTCCCACGCCGCGCCGCTCGCAATGCGCGGGTATTCCGATAACAGTTCGCCGTAGGGATCGGCGCGCCCATCAATGAACACCAAATTGTCCGGATACCTCTTGTCGATGAGATAGCCGCCCCAGGCGTAGTCATTGAATACGCGGCCGCGGATCTCGTTTTCCTTCATGAAGAGAACGGCACGCCTCGGAAACCCCAGCGATCCCTCCTCGATTGGGGGCGACCAGAGCGGAAGTCCTGCCGGCGATGCGGCGATGAGTGCTACGAATGCGGCCATGACGCCCATGAGCCCCACCAGGTTGATCGCCCGCGGAAGATCAAGGCCTGGCCGCGGCCTGGTCCACCACGACCACCTTTCCGACAGCGCCACACCGAGAGCGATTGGCGCCGCTAGACCGAAAAGAACTTGATGGCGGACGGCCTGCAACGCGAGCACGGAAAATGAGATGGTCAGGAGCACATTCCAGAGGTTGTCGCGCCGAGGGGCTGTCCCGACGAGGACGAGACCAATCAGGAGCAGTGCGAATGGCAGATTGCGGATCTCATGAAAGTCCGGCGAGCGCCATTCGTCGATAATCATCAGGTTGGCGTTTCCCGTGGAAAGGTAACTCAAGGGGTAAAGCCATCCTTCATACGTGTATGGAGTCAAGCTCGTGACAGCGACGCCCACGGCGGTGACTTTCAACACGTGCGCGAATGACATCTCGGGACGCCGGCGAGTCGGGGTTTCGATTAGGGTGGCGAGCGCAAATATTCCCAGAAGGCCCAACCCAATGACGTATCCGGCATGGAGATTCGCCCAAAGGACTAGCAGCGGTGCCAAGTGCCAGAGTGATCGGCGCTCGCCTCGGCGCGAGGCGTACAGCTCATGCAGGAAGAACGCTGTCAGGAGCACGGTGAACATCGCCGGCCGTGCCCGCCAATACATCGCTCCGAACAGGAGCGGGGACAGAGAGAGCAACCAGGCGGGGAACTCGGCGACCCCTTCCGCTTGCAGGATGCGGTACACCAGCCACCAGGCGATTCCTCCTAGAGCAAGCGAGACGATAAGCAGGCCGAGATACCCGACCGCAGACTCGGTCGCATACATGAGGACCTGCGATAACCACTCATGGTCTATCCACCGATCACCTTGCGCCGTGAATGAGTATTGGTCCTGGCGTGGAATGCTCAGGGTTTCGAGAATGAGGCCACCGGTTCGCCGTTGCCACCAGTAGTCAAAGTCGACGGGCTGAACGATAGCGATGCAGGCGGCGGCGAACGGCGCGAATACAAGGCGGACGGAACGCAGAGTTACGCCTGGAAAGCCGCCGACGGTTATGACCGTCGCCTCAGCGAGATTCGCGCTCAATCTTATAGACCCTCGTTAAGCATCGGCGCGTCAATGGTTGAGTTGAATGGCAATACGAGGGCGGGTGAAGCTGGCCCACGTTATAGTTGACCGATTATCTACTCACGCCCGGTGACTCTATCTCGGTCCCGAGCCGCTGTGGCCCCGAGCCGTTGGTTATGGAGGCGGCCGATGGAGGATCTCGCTGGGTCTTGATCGGCCGTCGCCCTGCGGCCGCGAGATAGGAACCGACCTCGCGAGATGGCTCAGGGAGCATCTTTGGTCTGCTACGCCGTGTCAGCAGCAACCAATGGCGACGAAAGGGGAGTTGTCTCGCTGCGGCGCAGCTTTGCAGCGCACGCAACATCTTCAGTTTGACGCACGAGAGCACACGCTCCGTGTGCCGCTACTTGTCCAGCCGCAGCACCGCCATGAAGGCTTCCTGCGGGATCTCGACGTTACCGACGCGCTTCATGCGCCGCTTGCCTTCCTTCTGCTTTTCGAGCAGCTTCCGCTTGCGCGTGATGTCGCCGCCGTAGCACTTGGCGAGCACGTTCTTGCGCATGGCACGGATGGTCTCCCGCGCGACGATGCGCCCGCCGATCGCGGCCTGTAGCGGCACGTCGAACATCTGCCGCGGGATCAGCGACCGCAGCTTCTCGACCAGCAGCCGGCCCTGGTGGGAGGCGTTCTCGCGGTGGGTGATGAGCGACAGCGCGTCGACGGGCTCACCGTTCACCAGGATGTCCAGCTTCACCAGCGGCGCCGGCCGGTTCTCGCTGAAGCTGTAGTCCAGGCTGGCGTACCCCTGCGTGCGCGACTTCAGCTCGTCGTAGAAGTCCACCAGGATCTGCGACAGCGGGATGCGGTACTCCAGCAGCACACGCCCCTCGCCCTTCTTCGAGCCGTCGTCCTGGATCACACCGTGCTGCAGGTACTCCATCCGCTTGAACTCGCCCCGATTGCTCGTCACCAGCTCCATCACCGCGCCGATGTACCGGTCCGGGCACACCACGCTGATGTCCATCCATGGCTCGCGGATCTGCTCGATCTCCTGCGGCGGCGGCAGGTCGGCCGGGCTGTCGACGACGACCTCTTCGCCGTTCGTCTTGGTGACCTCGTACTCGACGCTCGGCGCCGTCGCCAGCAGGTCGAGGTCGTACTCGCGCTCCAGCCGCTCCTGAACGATCTCCATGTGGAAGAGGCCCAGGAAGCCGCACCGGAACCCGAAACCCAGCGCTCCCGACGACTCCGGCGTGTAGATCAGCGACGCGTCGGTGAGCTGCAGCTTGTCCAGCGCGTCGCGCAGCAGCGGGTACTCGTTCCCCTGCGCGGGGTAGAGGCCCGCGAACACCATCGGCTTTGCCGGCCGGTAGCCGGAAAGCGCCGCGGCCGCTGGCTTGCCGTCGTCGGTGAGCGTATCGCCGACGCGGCAGTCCTTCACCGTCTTCAGGCCGGTGGCGATGTAGCCGACCTCGCCCAGAGTGAGTTCGGGCACCGGGTCGAGCCCGGGGCGAAAGACGCCCACCTCGAGCGGCTCGACCGTGAAACCGGTGGACATGAGCCGCAGCTTGCGCTTGTTGTCGACGCGCCCGTCGATGACGCGGCAGTAGGCGAGGACGCCCTTGTACGCGTCGTACTTGCTGTCGAAGATCAACGCCCGCAGCGGGGCATCGGCGGCGCCCTTCGGCGGCGGGACCCGGTCGACGATCGTCTCGAGCAGGTCTTCGGCGCCCGTACCCTCCTTCGCCGAGGCGAACATGATCTCATCCGGCGAGAACCCCAGCGTGTCGACCAGCTCCTGCGCCACGCGCTCCGGCTCGGCCGAGGGCAGGTCGATCTTGTTCACGACCGGGATCAGCTTCAGGTCGGCCTCCAGCGCCAGGTAGACGTTGGCCAGCGTTTGCGCCTGGATCCCCTGCGCCGCGTCCACGACGAGGAGCGCCCCTTCGCACGCCGCGAGCGCCCGCGAGACCTCGTACCCGAAGTCCACATGCCCCGGTGTGTCGATCAGGTTCAGCTCGTACGGCGTGCCGTCGCGCGCGGTGTAGGCCATGCGGACGGCCTTCGCCTTGATCGTGACGCCCTTCTCCCGCTCGAGGTCCATGGCGTCCAGCACCTGCTCGGCCATGTCGCGCCGGGAGATGGTGCCCGTCATCTCCAGGAAGCGGTCGGCGAGGGTGGATTTGCCGTGGTCGATGTGGGCGATGATGCAGAAGTTGCGTATTCGCGATGGGTCCATCTGACGTACAGAGTAGCAGGGGGTGGCTCGGCCGGACAGAATGTGCCCTGTAGCGTCGAAGTCGTGATGGATGCCGTCAGAGTTCCTTCCGGTAGTGCACCAGGTTGAAGACTCCGAACCGGTTTTCGATGACCGAGTCGTGCGTGAAGGTGTAGCCCAGGCTCTCATACAGGCGCTGCGCTGGCACCTGTTTATCCGTTGTGTCCAGGGTTATCGTCCTGCCACCCAGCGCGCGAGCACGATCCTCCAGCGCACCGACGATCCTCCGCGCCAGGCCCTGACGCTGCTGCGGGATGGCGACTCTGATCCTCGTAAGGATGAAGGTGCCGCGCTCGGCCCATTGAATTGCGCCCATCGCTGCTATATCGCCGTCGATTTCACCGACGAGAAAGGCCCCGCTCTTCTGGTAGACGTTCGGGATGTCGAGCAGGTCAGGGCTGTAGCGAACGCTGTTCTCTGCCGTGTCGTGGGGATCAGTCGCGCGGACGTTGAGCAGGACCACAGCGTCAAGATCGGCCGGCGCGAAGTCACGGATAAGCATCAGGCCGTGCGCGAGCGAAGGCCCAGCAGCACCAGCGTCATCGTGAACGCGCCCATGCCCACGATCGCCCCGAACGCCTTGGCCAGCGCCGCCGCGTCCCAGCCGTCCAGCACCAGCGAGCGCATGCCCTCGACGATGTACGTCACCGGGTTGACCGTGGCCAGGAACTCGAGCCACGGCGCGAAGAACTCCTTGGGCGCGAACGCGGGCGAAAGAAACAGCAGCGGGAAGAAGATCAGGAAGCCCAGCTGGGCCGCCTGCGCGCTCCCCGTCTTCAGCGCCAGCGCCATGCCGATGCCGGAGTACGCCAGGCCGAACGACCCGGACATGGCCACGAGCGCCACCGCGCCCAGCGGTCCCGACTCCAGCCCGGAACCGAAGATGAGGCCGACGACGAGGATGAACGCTGAGAGCAGGCAGATCCGCACGCCGTCGGCGGCCAGCCGGCCCATCGCCAGAGAGATCCGCGCGGCCGGCGTCAGCAGCAGCTTGTCGAAGTACCCGCGCTCGATGTCGGTGACGGTGCCGATCCCGGCGACGCCCGCCGCGCCCGCGACGCCCTGCAGCACCGCGATCGGCATCTGGAACCCCGTGTAGTTGTCCACGCCGAACGCCCGCGCGGCGGAACTGCCGATGGCGCCGACGGTGACGGCGAAGAAGAAGATCGGGATGAACACGTTGCCGATCTCCAGCGCGGGCTGTCGGGCCGTCTCGCGCAGCGCGCGGACCATGAGGAAGTAGCTGTCGCCGATGGCGTGTCTCATGGGCGCCTCCCGCGAGGGCCTCGCGCGGCGGGATCGGCCGGCGGGCTCGCGTCTTCGGCCTCCAGGTGGTGGCCTGTCTTCTTCAGGAACACGTCGTCCAGCGTCGGGCGCGCCAGCGTGACCTCCTTCGCCCGCAACGACGCGTCGTCCAGCAGGAGCACGAGCCTCGCGATGGCGCTGCTGCCCTCGCGCACGTAGCAGATCACGGCATCGTCGACGACCCGCACGTCCTCGATACCCTCGAACCGGCGTACCGCTTCCTCGGCGCGCGCCAGTTCATCGGGCCCACCGTCGATCCGCAGCGAGACGACGTCGGTGCCGATGCTGGCCTTCAACTCCTCCGGCGAGCCCTGGGCCACGATGCGGCCGGTGTCCATGATCGCGACGTCGTGGCAGAGGCGGTCGGCCTCCTCCAGGTACTGCGTGGTGAGGAAGAACGTCACCCCTTCGCTGCGATTCAGCTCGCCGACGTAGCGCCAGATCGCGTCCCGGCTGATCGGGTCCAGCCCCGTCGTCGGCTCGTCGAGGAACACCACCTTCGGCCGGTGCACCAGCGCGGCCGCCAGGTCCAGCCGACGTTGCATCCCGCCCGAGTACGTCTTCAGCCGGCGGTCGGCCGCATCCTCCAGGTCCACGATGCGTAAGAGCTGCGCGACCCGCTCGCCGATCTCCGCCGGCGGTACCCGGTACAGCCGGGCGGAGAGCGTCAGCAGCTCGCGGCCCGTCTGGATGTCGTCGAGCCCCGCCTCCTGCAGTGCCACGCCGATGCGGCGGCGGACTTCACCCGGATGGCGTGTCACATCCAGGCCGGTGACTTCCGCTCGGCCGGCGGTCGGTCGCAGCAGTGTCGTCAGCATGCGGACCGTGGTGGTCTTGCCGGAGCCGTTCGCGCCCAGGAAGCCGAAGATCTGGCCCTCGGGCACATCGAGCGCGATGCCGTCGACGGCCCTGATGTCCGGACTGAAGTGCTTCGCGAGGTCCTCGGCGGCGATGGCGGGCAATGCGCGGGCCTTCCACTGGGAACTGGAGTGCGGGAACTCGAGCGCGGAACTGGAGCGCCGGAAGAGCGCAACCGAGCGCGGGCTGGAGGCCCGCGCGGGTGAGCTGTCCCGGTCCGCCTCTACGCCCCAGTCTATCGTCGCAGCGCGCGAGGAGTCAGCGCGGCCGGCGTTGCGGTTTGCGCAAGCGCCGGGGGCCGGGAGCGGGCCACGGCCGCGTCCGGCCCGCGGAGATACTGCCGTCCGCGACGGAGGCCGCACCGGGCTTGTGATCTCCGGATCCGTGGCCCTATACTGGAGGCAACCTTGGATACTCTCGTACGGGAGTGGGCGCGAGCCCACTTTTTTGTTCGTTAAGGGTTTCGCGAATGAAGAGCGAGTTCATCACGGCAATCTCGGCGCTGGCAGCGGAAAAGAATCTGCCGAAAGAGACCGTCCTCGAGGCGGTGGAGATGGCGCTGGCCTCGGCCTACAAGAAGGACAACCTCGCCCAGTCGAACGTGGTCGTGAAGATCCATCCCGAGGACGGGAACATTAAGGTCTTCACAGCGAGGACCGTCGTCGAACAGGTGGAAGACGACAAGATCGAAATGACGCTCGATGAGGCGCGCGGGATCAAGCCGGACGCTGCCATCGGCGAGTTGATCATGTTCGACGCGACGCCCGCCAACGCCGGCCGCATCGCCGCCCAGACGGCGAAGCAGGTCGTGCTGCAGCGGCTGCGCGAGGCCGAGCGCGAGGTGGTCTTCGACGAGTATTCCGGCAAGGAAGGCGACATCGTCTCCGGCGTCGTGCAGCGGCTCGAGGGCCGAAACGCCATCATCGACCTGGGCCGGGCCGAGGCGCTCCTCCCGCCGCCCGAGCAGTCGCGGACCGAGCACTACCGCGCCGCCCAGCGCCTGAAGGTCCTCGTGATCGAGGTGCAGAAGGCGGCGAAGGGGCCGCAGGTCATCGTCTCCCGCGCCCACCGCGACCTGCTGCGGCGGCTGTTCGAGCTGGAGGTGCCGGAGATCTTCCGTGGCATCGTGGAGATCAAGTCGATCGCGCGGGAGGCCGGCTACCGCTCGAAGGTGGCCGTCTGGTCGCGTCAGGAGGGCGTCGACCCGGTCGGCGCCTGCGTCGGCATGCGCGGCATCCGCATCCAGAACATCGTGAACGAACTCAACGGCGAGCGCATCGACGTGGTGGTGTGGGACCCGGAGCCGGCGCGCTTCGTGGCCAACGCGCTGAGCCCGGCGCAGGTCGTGAGCGTGATGAGCCACGAGACCGTGACCGAGGATGGCGCGAGGTCGAACACCGCGGAGGTCGTGGTGCCGGACCGGCAGCTCTCACTGGCGATCGGCAAGGAAGGGCAAAACGCGCGCCTTGCGGCGAAGCTCACCGGCTGGCGCATCGACATCAAGAGCCAGTCGGCGTACGAAGAGGAGCTGGCCGCGCAGGGCCTCACGCTGGAGCAGGTCCAGGCGCAGGCGCGCGAAGACACAATGCGCCGCGCCCGCGAGCTGGCGGAGAAGGAAGCAGAGGTAAAGCGCATCGCCGCGGAGGCCGCGGCCGCCGCATCGCTCCGTCCGCTGACGCCGGAGGAAGAGATCGCGCTGGAGTACGCGCGCAAGGAGGAAGAGACAGCGGCCGCCGCCGCGGCTGCCGCGGCCGAGGCCGTGCCGCCAGTGGCCGAACCCGCCGCGCCCGTCGGTGGCCCGGCACGCCCGACGATCCGCTTCGCGGAGGAGCTGGTGCGGCCGCCGCTCGAGGTCCTGAAGCCCGGCGAAAAGCGGCGCGGACCGCCGGGACGCCGTGACGATGAGGCGGGCAGGCAGGTGCCGAAGAAGAAGAAGGGCGGCGGCGCGCGCCGCATCCTGCCGGAGGACGAGGACGAAGATGTCGACCTGACCGACATGGAAGACATCAACTGGTAAGATGCCGAAGCCGCAGACTGGCCCTCGCCCGCGACATGTCCCCCAGCGCACGTGCATCGCGTGCCGTGGCACGGAGGCGAAGCGGGGTCTTGTGCGGGTCGTGCGGACGCCGGACGGGCGGGTCGAGCTGGACCCGACGGGCAAGAAGAACGGCCGCGGCGCTTACGTCCACGAGAGCCGCGAGTGCTGGGACGAGGCGCTGAGGAAGGAACGGCTGGGCCGCGCGCTGAAGGTGCCGGTGCCGGCGCAGGACATGGAGCAGTTGCGGGTGCACGCGGCCGGATTGACCGCGACGCCGGGATAGTGAATCGGGACGTATGACGACTGATACGGGCGCAAGGACGATCGAAATACCGCGCGTGCTCTCCGTGAAAGAGCTCGGCGACCTGATGGGCGTATCCCCCGTCGAGGTCATCAAGGAGCTTATGAAGAACGGGGTCATGGCCTCGATTAACCAGGTCATTGACTTCGACACGGCAGCGATCGTCGCCCACGATATGGGCTTCGAGCCCGCTGAGCAGCACGTGGCCGAAGTCGCCGAGGTGGCGGTCGATCGCGAGACGGGCCGCCCGCAGATCGAGGAAGACCCCGCGAAGCTACAGCCCCGGCCCCCGGTCGTGACCATCATGGGCCACGTCGACCACGGCAAGACAAGCCTGCTGGACGCCATCCGCGAGGCGAAGGTGGCCGCGTCCGAGCACGGCGGGATCACGCAACACATCGGCGCCTACCAGGTGGAGGCGAACGGCCAGCAGATCACGTTCCTCGACACGCCGGGCCACGAGGCGTTCACGCAGATGCGCGCCCGCGGCGCCCAGACGACCGACGTGGCCGTGCTCGTCGTGGCCGCGAACGACGGCGTGATGCCCCAGACGAAGGAAGCCATCGACCACGCGCGCGCGGCTGGTGTGCCGATCGTCGTGGCGCTGAACAAGATCGACCTCGACGACGCGAACGCGGACAAGGTGCGGACGGAGCTGTCGGAGAACGGCGTCGTCATCGAGGAGTGGGGCGGTGAAGTGCCCTGCGTCCCGGTGTCAGCGAAGACCAAGCAGGGCCTCGACGACCTCCTGGCGAACATCCTCGTCGTATCGGAAGTCCTGGACCTGAAGGCGAACCCGGATCGGGCGGCGATCGGCATCGTCATCGAGGCCGAGCTGAGCAAGACCAAAGGCCCGCTGGCGACCGTGCTGGTGAAGACCGGCACGCTCCACACCGGTGACTACGTCGTCGTCGGCGAGACGATGGGTCGCGTCAAGGCGATGCATGACGAGGCGGGCCGCAAGCTGAAGGACGCCGGGCCGTCCCAACCGGCCGAGATTCTCGGCCTGCAGGCGGTGCCGAAGGCGGGCGAGACGCTCGTCGTCGTCCCCGACGACCGCACGGCGCGCACCACGGTGCTGGAGCGCGTACGGGAGCGCGAGGCCGCGGCGCTGCACGCACAGCCGCACGTCACGCTCGACACGCTCTTCGGCGAGATCAGCGCCGGGAAGCTCAAGGAACTGAACATAATCCTGAAGACGGATGTTCAGGGCTCGATCGAGCCGATCCGCACCTCCCTGGAGAAGCTGACCAACGAACAGGTGAAGGTGAAGATCATCCACACCGGCTCCGGCTCGGTCACCGAGTCCGACGTGATGCTCGCTATCGCATCGAAGGGCGTCATCATCGCTTTCAACACCGGGACCGAAGGTGGGGCGGAGCGCATCGCGCAGCAGGAGCGCGTTGATATCCGGCGGTACAACGTCATCTACAACATCGTCGAGGATGTCGAGAAGGCGCTGAAGGGCATGCTGGAGCCGACCTTCAAGGAGGTCGTGACCTCGCACGCCGAGGTGCGCAAGGTGTTCCGCGTGGCCCGCAAGAACTCGATCGCGGGCTCCTTCGTCCGCGACGGCACGATCACCCGCACGGACACCGCCCGCATCCTCCGGAACGGCGCCGTCATCGGCGAGGGCAAGATCGGCACCCTGAAGCGATTCCAGGAAGACGTCCGCGATGTGCAGACGAACTTCGAGTGTGGCATCCAGATCGACGGCTTCGAGTCGTTCGAAGAAGGCGACGTGATCGAGTTCTACAAGGTCGAGCGCGAGACGTAGTCCGCCGAGCCCGTATCTGAGACGGATGCGCCTCCGCTGGAGGCGCTGTCTGTTTGAGGGACCCATGACCCGCCGCACCGACCAGATCAACGACCTGCTGCGCAGCGAACTCAGCGACCTCCTCCGCGAGGAGGTCAACGATCCGCGCATGCACGGCCTGGTGACCATCACGCGCGTCGACGTCTCACCCGACCTGCGTCAGGCCCGTGCCTACGTCAGCGTGCTCGGCACCGACGAGGACCGGCGTTCGACGATGCAGGCGCTCGAATCGGCCCGCCCGTTCCTCCGCCGCGAGCTGGGCGCCCGCGTGAAGCTCCGCTACACGCCGAACCTCCGCTTCGTCAGCGACACCTCGATGGAGGAGGCGCAGGAGATGACCGACCTGCTGCGTCAGAGCGCGGCGGAGCGTGGCGAGACGCTGCCCGGGCCGGCGAAAACGCGCGCCAAGGACCGATAGCGATGGCGTGGATCGCTGGCGAGCGAGTAATCCTGCGGGCGTACGAGCGCGACGACGTGCGCGCGATGTGGGAGGCAGCGCAGTCGCCCGACGGCAGAGGCGAAGAGCTTCGGGACTGGCGCAAGCCGCCCCGCTCGCTGGAGGAGATGGAGCGTGAGTTCGAGGCGAACACCGCGAATCCTCCCGCGGATATGCTCGAGTTCATCATCCAGGCCGACGGCCGCGCTGTCGGCGACATCGACCTTTTCCGCATCGATGAGCGTAACCGCTGCGCGATGGTCGGCATCGGCATCTGGCGCGCCGACGACCGGGGCAAAGGCTACGGCTACGACGCCCTCCGGGCCGCGGCCCAGTGGGCCTTCGACCATCTGAACCTGCACCGCCTGGAGCTCAGCGTCGACCCGGAGAACGCGCCAGCCCGGCGGATCTACGAGAAGGTCGGCTTCGCGCTCGAAGGCACCCGGCGGGGCCACCATTTCCAGCGAGGGGCATACTATGACGAGCTAATCATGGGGCTGCTGCGCGAGGATCTCGATGCCCGCACGGGACCGTAGCCCGCGGCCCGCATCGCCGGCCCGCCGAGCGCTTTCGAGCGCGAAGCGGTCCCCGCGCCGCGCGCCTCATTCGCCACCAGCGCGCAAGAGCGAGGCCGCGGTGTCACGGCCGGCGGCGTACTACGCACTCACAGTGCCCGGCCTCGAGGACATCGCCGCGGGCGAGCTGCGGCGGGCCGGCGCCACGGTCACCGAGACGATCGCGCGGGTCGACAAGCGCGATGGGCTTGTACTGTTCCGGACCGACGACCTTGCCGGCGCCTTTCGATGCGGCGTCGTCGAAGATGTGTTCCAGGTAGTGCTCGATGTTCCGCTGCCCCCGGCGCGCGGCGCCCCGCGGCACGCCGCGAGAGCGCTGGAGCGGGCCTCCATCGAACGGGCTCTTCTGACACACAATGCCTTGCGTCCCGGAAAGCGCGGCCGCTCGTACAAGGTCATCGCCCGGCTCGCCGGCCAGCATCCGTTCCTGCGTGAGGACATCGAGCATGCCTTTGGCCGCGCGCTGGACGGCATGCTGGCGAAGTGGGTGCCAGCGCGCGATCACGCGTCGCTCGAGCTTTGGGTCCAGGCGATGGGTCCGCCACCGCCCGCCCGTCCCCGTGGCGCGCGCCCCGGCGGTCGCCCTGTAGCAAGGGTGGTCACGATGCCAGGGCCGGAGCCAGGCCGGTCGGGCCGCCTTATCGCTGGCGTGCGCCTCTCCGACGATACCCTCGCGCAACGCTCCTGGAAGCGCACGCACCTGCCCGCGTCGCTGAAGCCGACCGTCGCGCGCGCCCTGGTGCTGCTGGCCGGACTCCACCCGGGCGAGACCGTCGTCGACCCTCTGTGCGGCGCCGGGACCATCCTGCGGGAGGCGGCAGAGTGCGTGCGCGGTCTCCGGCTCGCCGGCGGCGATATCGACCCCGACGCCCTCGAAGCGGCCCGCGCGAACACCGGCAAGCAGGCGCTTCTCGTGCGCTGGGACGCCACCTGCCTTCCACTGGCGGGCGCCTTGGTCGACGTGCTCATCACGAACCCTCCCTACGGCCGGAAGCACGAAGCCCTGCCGGGACTCCCCAAGCTCTATCGCCAGCTCGCTCGCGAGTGCGCCCGCGTCCTGCGACCCGGCGGCCGCGCCGTTGTGCTGACCGGCGAGCCGCGGGAGCTGGCCGAGGCGCTCCCGAAGGCGCTGCGCATCCACTCCAAGCGTCGGCTGCTCCTGCGTGGACTGCCGGTAACTGCGTTCGTTATCGTGCGCGAATGACGTTTCCCGGCGGCTTCTTGATCGTCGACAAACCCTCCGGCGTCACGTCGTTCGCGATGGTCTCCCTCGTCCGGCGGCTCACGGGCGTCCGCCGCGTCGGTCATGCCGGTACGCTCGACCCGCTGGCGACGGGCGTACTTCCGGTGGCCGTCGGACAGGCTGCGCGCCTGATCGAGTACATGGACGCCGAATCCAAGACCTACATCGCCCGTGTCCGCTTCGGCGCCGCCACGGACACGTACGACGCCGAGGGCGCGGTCACGAGCACCGGAGACCCCGTGGTCGCGACTGCGGAGGCCGTCGAGACACTCCTTCCGCAGTTCACCGGCGACATCGACCAGCTCCCGCCTGCCTACAGCGCGATCAAGGTCGCCGGCCAGCCCCTGTACCGCTACGCGCGCGCCGGCGAGGCCGTCGAGCTGAAGCCGCGTCGCGTGCGTATCGACCGCATCACGCTGCTCAGCTTCGAAGCTCCCGATGCAGAGCTGGAAGTGGTGTGCGGAAAGGGGACGTACATCCGCTCGCTCGCCCACGATCTCGGCCAGCGCCTCGGCTGTGGCGCCCACATCGTCGCGCTCCGCCGCACGTCGAGCGGAGGCTTCAGCGCCGATGATGCAACGCCGCCCGAGGCGCTCTCGAAGCTTGCCGAAGCGGGTCGTCTCGAGGATGCGATCCTCGCGCCCGACCGCGCCGTCGAGCGCCTCCGCGCCGCGATTGTGAGCGTTCTGCACGCCACCGACGTGCGTGCGGGGCGCGATCTGCGTCTCGAACCCGCCACGTCGGCGAAGGCGGCATCGCCGGGCGAGATCTGCCGCGCATATGATGTAGAGGGGGCCTTCCTGGGGGTGCTCCAGAGGCGGCCTGAGGGAAGCTGGCACCCTGCCAAAGTGGTCGTGCACCCCTGAATCCGGGCCCTTGTGCGCCGCTTCTGGGCCGAATCTGGCCAGATTCCTGAAATTGGGCCGGATTAGGCTCGAAAACGCCTCGGATTCGCTTGACAAGTCTAGGCGGGAAGCTATGATTGTCCCGACTGAATCTAGACTCGCAGAACTGTTCATCAGCGTATGCGTTACCTGCGAGTTGGGAGGCGGGCCGGTGGTCGGCTCGTGCGATGGAGTCTAGGAGGAACGAAATGGAAGCCTACTGCCTGAAGTGCCGGACGCAGCGCGAGATGAAGAACCCCACCGCCGTCACCATGAAGAACGGCAAGCCAGCGACCAAGGGCGAGTGCCCGGTCTGCGGGACGGGGATGTACAAGATCGGCAAGGCAAAGTAACCGAAGGGGTCGCGAAAGCGGCCCTTTCGGTTCGGCAGGACAGGGGGCGACGTCTTCGGGCGTCGCCCCTTCCTCGTACCTGTCGGTGTCAGGCAGCTCTCAGCACGTCATCAGGCGACCGGCGTTAACTCCGGAGGCGTGCGGCGCGTTCAACGGGACATGAGAGGCCGCCGATTCTGGATTCGAGTAGGGATCGCCTCGATAGCCGTGGTGGTGGCAGCGGCGGCCGGCGCAGTGTCGCTGCGTAGCTTCGGCCCGGAGGCGGCCTGGAACGCGTTCGCCGCCTCGACTCCGACTCCGACCGCCACGCCGACGCCGACGTACACCGCTACGGCCACGTCGACCAGCACGCCCACGCCGACGGCGACGCCCACCCCCGAGCCGACGGCCACCGCCATCCCCGAGCCCCAGCCTCCCGCCATCCCCGGCCCCGAGGTCGCCGGCGAGCGCTGGATCGACGTGGACCTCTCCCGCCAGACCGCCACCGCCATGATCGGCGACCAGCCGTACTACACCGCGCTCGTCACCACCGGCAAGGACGGCTGGGATACCCCCGCCGGTACCTTCTACATCCGCACCCGCGTCGAGAACGAGACCATGACCTCGGCCGCCATCGGCGCCGAGGAGTACTACGTGCTCGAGGACGTGCTCTACACGCAGTACTTCACGGACGCCGGCCACGCCTTGCACCTCAACTGGTGGCGCGACCCCTGGTACTTCGGCGCCGTGCGCTCCAGCCACGGCTGCGTCGGCCTCCGCTACAACGACGCCCTCTTCTTCTGGCGCTTCGCCCAGCTCGGCACCCGCGTCACCATCCACGGCGACGGCTCCGCCATCCCGTCGATCTAGTGGTAGCGCTGCCTACGCCGGTGTCACGTAGCGGCTGACCCAGATGTCCATCCGCGCGGTGTTCAAGTCACGGTCGCTCAACCATGTCTCGAACTCCTCCTCCGTCTGCGCCGCCGGCAGGTCCCGCATAGCTTCACGCCCTGCGGGGGTTCTCGGACAGAGAATTCGTTTCTCGACGAGTCTCATCATCATAAGTTCTCCTTGATGCGGTGAAAGTGGATCCATTGTAGCTCGCAAAAAGGGGACTCGACGAGAGCGGTTCGCCCGAAACATACGTTTGGTTGTTGCCCGCACTGCTAGTGCCAGCGCCGACCGTTGGTTGCGATGGTAGCATGCTAGATGTCGAGGCTCGTTAGCGCGCTTGGGTGCGCGCCTGTGTCATCCGCTCCGCACGCGCCTTCACCCCCTGCAGGTGCGCCCACTGGAAGAAGATGTCCCCCACATCCACGGCGAGCTGCATCGCCAGCGTCGGCGGGTTCAGCCAGCGGTACTTGTCCCGCATCCGGATGATCAGCCGCGTGCGGCGCTCGTCGATGGGGTCCAGGTAGTACAGGAACGACCCGATGTCGTGCGACGGGTCCTCGCGCCCCATCCGCAGCAGGATCCATCGCGGATACTCGAAGTCCCGGCACCACATCGCCGTCCACGGGCTCATCGGGAACTTCGTCCCGTTCTCCAGCCGCTGGTGCTCGGGAAGGATCGCCCACGCGCTCGGCTTGCCGCCGTTGTCGACCCAGTCGTAGCCGTAGTACCCGGCCCGCCCCCAGCCCACCTGCACCAGCCACGGCCAGATCCGCTCCGGCGTCGCCTCCACCGTCACCGCCCGCGTCGAGCTCCACGTCGGATCCGGCACCAGCTCGTCGTAAGGGAACCTGCGCGCCGCCTCCTCGTCCGTCGCCCCCCACCGAATCTGCCGCGGCCGGATCAGCGTCACGTAGGCGAGGACGGCGCCTGAGACCAGTGCCAGGGCGGCGGTGAGACGTCTGGTCATGCCGTGAGGATCGCGCGTCAGCGCTGTCGGACGCCACGGCCGAACAGCCCCCGTGGGCTGTCCACCGGTCACGATTGTGGCGCGTCGCGACGGCCTGCGGCTCGTTCTGCGAAAAGCGCAAAGACCAGACACAGCGGCGGCCGCGAAGACCTGTTAGCGTAGGCCTCGACATCCTACGAGGTGAAGGGAGGCATGCAATGGTGTGGGAGCCGCCGGTACCGCTGAAAGAGGCCGATGCGGGGACGGTCATCCGTTCGGTTTCGCTCCCGGGTCCCGAGGGCAGCCACGCCTTCGTCCTGCTGCATCACTCGCGCACCGCGTTGGGTCAGGACGTTGCCACCACGTCGACGGTCGCGGTGCCCGCCACCAAACGCGACCACGGAGTGCCATTGCCGATCATTGCGTACGGTCACGGCACGACCGGTCTGGGCGACCAGTCCGCTCCGTCCCGTATGTTCGCGGAGGAGCCGGACGCGCCTATCATCCGCGAGCTGCTGTCGCCGTTGCTCGGGGCGGGCTTCGCCGTCGTCGCTGCCGACTACGAGGGCCTCGGGACACCGGATGAGCACACCTACTGCATCGGTCAGGCCGAGGGCCGGAACGTGCTCGACTCCGTACGCGCGGCCTGCAGCATCGGCGTGGACGGCCTGACCCCGGAGAGCCCGGTGATCGCGCTCGGGCATTCGCAAGGCGGCCAGGCGGTGCTGTTCGCCGGGGAACTTGCGGCGACTTACGCGCCAGAGATCCGGCTGCTTGGAGTCGTCGCGCAGGCGCCGGCTTGCGAGCTGTCGACGCTGTGGACCGAGATCCGGACCACCGGCACGCGCGGCTACGTCGTCATGGTGGCCAGCGGCGTCCTCGCTGCATACCCGCACGTCGCGCCGCACGAGGTCGCGACGGAGGCTGGCCTTGACGTCATCAAGACCATCAGGGGTCAGTCCGCGGACGAGATCCTCGGCTCCTTGGCGGAGGCGGACATCGACCGGCTGCTGCCGCGCACCCTTTCTCCCACGCTACGTAGAGTCCTGGACGAGAACTCTCCTGGGATGCGCGCACCGGCGATGCCCGTGCTGGTGGCCCACGGATCCGGCGACGAGGAGGTGCCTGTGACCGCGTCCCGCTCCATGGTGCAGCGCTACCGCTCCCTGGGCGCCGATGTGCGTCTCGTCGAGCATCCCACCGACCACTTCGGCATCATCGCCGCATCCACGGGCGATCTTCTCGCTTTCGCGATGCCGCTGCTGGCCGCCGCTTCGGCCCGAGTCTGAGAACCGCACGAACTACGAACGACAAACTACAAACTCACTCAAACCACACGTCCGTCTGCTCTCCCGCCGGCACTCCCAGGATCAGCACCTCCATCTCGCCGTCCGACGTGTGCCACGTCCCCGGCTTGATGACGACGAGGTCGCCGGCAGCGATCGGCTGCTTCTCCCCGTCCAGCGTGATCGTCCCCCCGCCGGAGAGCACGTAGTAGTACTCCGTCATCTCCTGGTGGTAGTGATACCGGCTGTTGTCGATCGTCAGGTGTGACACGTTCGCCTGCGGCGTGTCCTCGTGCGTGATCAGCGTCTTCCGCCACCCGCACACCCCCCGCTCCGTAGGCGTGTCGCCCAGCCGCCGGATGATGTACCCGTCCGTGGTCGTGGTGGTCGCTGGTCGCTGGTCGCTGGTAGTCATGACGCGCTCGCAGTCTGTCGTGAGTTGGTGAGTCGGTCGCAGTCTAGTTTAATCTGTGCCCTTCTGTGTTCTCTGTGGACCAACCCAGGAGATATCTGTTCAATCTGTTGATGAACCTACAGGACTGTCGCCGTAACAGGCTCCGCGTACTCCGCGAACCGCCCCGCAACGTTCGCCTCCGCCGCCCACCCCTGGTGGATGTACAGCCGGTGCCGCAGCCGCCACTCCTCGCCCGGTTGCAGCGTCAGCGGCCCGTCGAAGTACGGCAGGTTGGTCCCTACCGGCCCGTACCCGCGCACGAACCACGCGTTCGGATGGTTCCGGTTCGACGGGTGGTCCAGCATCGCGATGCCAAACACCTCCGCCTCCTGCCCGACCGCGCGCGAGAACGGCCCGCTGCAGTCCACCCACTCCGCTCGCTGCGCGTGCAGGTTCGGCGACCCCGTCGCGCCCGTTGAGTTCGTGTACGTCCCGCCATCCCACTCGTCGATGATGTCGGCCAGCCGCATGAGCGGCAGCGCGTTCTCGTTCGTCTGCCCGAACGTCACCTCACCTAGGTGCGGCCGGAACGCCGCCTCGATGTCCCACAGCCGCAACCGCCCCCGCAGCCGGTACAGCCGGAAGCGCCGCACGTCGTCGATGAGCACCCGCCCGTCGGGCGCCACCCACTGCACCTGCTCCTGGAACCCGCCCCACACCGGCCCCGACACCACCCAGTCGAACGACCGGTGGGTGATGCGCCCGTAACCCTCGCCTACGTGGGGCTTGTAGTCGACGCCGCTTCCCGCCGGCTCAAGGTAGAAGTCCACGCCGTTCACGTCGCCGCACGAGTACCACAGCGACCGGTGCCACGTGTGGTCCGGCGACCCTTCCTGCGTGATCGACTTCGGCTGCGATCCGTCGGTCGTCTCCACGCCGGAGTTCGGCCGGCCGCTCGGCGCGGTGTTCGGCCAGAAGTACGGCCGGTAGTTCGGCGGGCCGTAGTGGTACATCGTCTGCAGCAACCCGCCGTAGTACACGACCACGCGTCCGTTCTCGCCCTGGTCCCGCAGCACGATCCCACGCCTCGGATCCGGCTCCGCAGCGGCTTGCCCCTCCAACGTGGGCCGCAGCTCGAACGTCCGCCGGTCGCCCGGCGCCAGCTCGTCGACCCACCACGCCACACGCGGCGCCCCGTCGACTGCGTCGAGCTGCGCCGGCGTCGCCGACCCGCGCTCCGCGTCGACCATCTCCCACGCCCCATCTAGCGCGGTGCCCGCGGGCAGTGCCGCCTCCGCGATGAAGTTCTCCCGCGGTGTGGTGGTCGGTCCAAGCTGGATCTGCATCGTGGCCCCCGCCGTCGCTGGTCGCTGGTGATCGGGATTAGTGGGCGCAGGATAGCGGCCGCGGCGGGAGCACAGAAGCGGGCGGCGGTTGCCCTTAGATAGCCGTCAGCGGATGACCGTGATCGACAGATGCGGTGCGGCCGCAGTCCATGCGCGGTCCGTCGTCAGCACTGGAAGGTCCCGCAGCCCAGCAAGCGCCAGACATGCCCGGTCGCCCAGCGAGAGCCCGAACGCGCGCGTCAGCGGCCGCAAACGCGCCGCCTCCATCGCCTGCGCCTCGTCGAAGGCGATGACCTGCAGCCTCAGCGACCAGACGAGGATCCGCGCGGAGTGGAAGGTGAAGCCTTTTTCCGTTAGTGACGAAACGGACTCCGCCACGTTGACGGTCGATGCGTAGCGTCGCTCCACGCCGTCGACCAGTTCCCAACCACTCTCCTTCAGGACCGAGGCGATGATCGCGGACGCATCCAGGGCGTGCTCATCCATGCATCTGCCGGTCCTTAAGCTCCTCGCGCCTGGCCTCTTCCCGCCGCTCTCGGATCAGCTGGTCACTCGCGAGTTCCTCACCCGGCACGATGTACCGCTGTGCCTCGTCCTGAACGGCTCTCAAGCCCGAGCGTCGACCGTAAAGTGTCAGTTTGTCGCCTTCAAGCTTCCAGAGGACGGCCATTCCTTCCTCGGCCTCCAGCGCGGCAAGGACATGTGCCGGCAATTGGATGCGGCCCACTGCGTCCGCCTCCACCACACCCATATTTTCGAATTGCTCGTGAGTTGGAGGTGGCTCGGACGCCAGCGGGGACTCTTTCCGCGTGCCCGCCGCCCCGAGCACGCTCCGCACGTGCTGGTAGCTTGTGCCGAGGTACGCCGCGATGTCGGATCGCGAGTAACCGGCACCCTCGAGCGCCCGCATCTTCGCCGACTTCGTCGGCAGTCCGCTCGTGATGCGGTCCATCGCCTGGCGCTGGGCGGGCGTGAAGTTGCGGGTGGGGGAGTAGCCAGCCATGTCTCGTTCCGCTTTCTTCAGTTACTTCAGTTAAGGTAACTAAAGAAGGTGATCGGGCGCAAGCTGGCTGGCTTCGGCAACGACGAGGAAACTCTACATAAGCGCCGAGCCCGGGGCTGGAATCGCGGAGTACCACGGGTCCTCAGGCGCGATCGGAAAGTACACCCGCTCCCCCGTCATCGCCGATTTGTACAGCCCCGTTATCAGCTCCATAGACCGCCGGCACTCCGCCACCGTAACCAGCGGCGGCCGCCCGTCCCAGATCGCGTCGATGAAGTCGCGCACCAGCGGCACGTGCAGGTGTCGCGTCTCGGCCGGCGCCGTCTGCGCCGCGAACTCGCGCGCTGCGTCGGCCCGGGTGGCGTCCGTCGACCCGAGGACGAACGGCGTTGCCGTCGGCCCGTACGGCTCCCCCGCCGACACCGCCTGCAGGTCGCTCCCGAAGATCTCCAGCCGGCTCCGGTTGTCCTGCGCGTTCACCGTCACCACGATCTGCCCGATCGACCCGTTCCGGAACCGCACCGTCGCCAGCGACGTGTCCTCGACCTGGATCGGCAGCTTCACCGTCGTCGCGTCGGCGATGAGCGACGCCGGCTCGCCCAGGAACCACAGCAGCGTGTCGATCGAATGGATGCCGTGGCCCATCGTGACGCCGCCGCACTCCTGCTCCCACGTCCCGCGCCACCACATCGCGTAGTAGTCCTCGCCGCGCTGCCAGATGGTCTCCGACAGCCCGAACACCAGCCGCCCGAACCGTCCGTCGTCGATGAGCGCGCGCACCTGCTGCGCCCCCTGCCCGACTCGGTGCTGGAACACCCCGGCGAAGATCGCCCCGCCCTCACGCTCCGCCGCTGCGATCTCGTCCAGCCCCGCCAGCGTCGGCGACACCGGCTTCTCGCCCAGCACGTGCTTCCCGGCCCGCAGCGCCGCGCACGCCTGCTCGACGTGCAGGAACGGCGGCGTGCAGATGCTCACCGCGTCCACTGCCGGGTGCGCGACCAGCTCCCGCCAGTCGGTGAACACATGCTCGATGCCGTACTGGTCCGCCCGCTCTCGCGCCGTCTTCTCGTCGATGTCCGCGATCGCCACCACGCGCGCAGAATCGCGGTTCATGCTCGACCGATACGCCAGTGCGTGGGAGTGCGAGATCCCCCCCGCCCCGATGATGCCAATTCCGAGTTTGTCTGCCATGCCGGAAAGAGTGCCAGCTTTGTGGACGGCGGGCCAGCAGCGAGAACGGGCGCAGGCACCCCGGCCCGCGTGTGGACGCCCTTCGAAGAGTCGCCGAAGGAGACCGGCTGTGCTCTCTCCGGGCAACCCTACGCCGTCGTGACGGCCCCGCTTGCCCGCAATCGCACGCCCGCCAGCGCCCGCCGCACGGTCTCCTGCTCCCCCTCATCCAGCCCCAGCAGCGGCGGCCGCATCGTCGTGTTCGAGAGCACGCCCAGTTCTCGCAGTGCTTCCTTCATCCGGGCCCGATAGTTCCGGACCGGCGGCGCGAACAGCGCGTCCGCCAGTGGTTGCACCACCGCCTCGCTGATCGCCCGCGCCCCTGCGATGTCCCCTTCGGCCACCAGCCGGAACATCTCGACCTGCTCCGCGATCGCGATCGTCCCGAAGCCGATGAGGGCGCCCGTGCACCCCAGCACGAACGACTCCAGGATGAAGTTGTCGTTGCCCGTGAGGAACGTGATCCGCCGCGGCGCCTCGTCCAGCGTCCGCCGCGTCTCCACGAACTTCACCGCGTCGAACGACGCCTCCTTGATCGCCACCACCGTCGGGATCTCGATCAGCCGCAGCAGGGTCTCGCGCGAGAACAGCACGCCCGCCAGCGCGGGCTGCAGCTGGAACAGCACCATCGGCAGCCCGCACGCCTCCGCGATCGCCCGGTGGTACCCGTACGGCACCTCCGGCGCCAGCGGCTCGCCCGCGAATGCCGGGATCGGGAACACGACGATGCCGCTCGCCCCCGCACGCTCGGCGTCGCGCGCCAGCTCGCACGCCGCCGCTGTGTACGGCCCGCCGATGCCCGCGAGCACGGGGACGCGCCCACCGCCTGCGACGGCGCACTCCTCGACATAAATCTCCAGCACGCGACGCTTCTCGTCGCGCGAGAGGTGCGGCCCCTCGCCCGTGTCCATATTCGCGGCGAGCGCCTTCAACCCGTCGAAGCCCAGCAGCCACCGGATGTACGAGCGCAGCGCGGGCTCGTCGATCTCCGCGTCGTCCGTGAGCGGGAGTACGGTGGCCGGGATGAGTCCGTTGAGGTCCAGATTACTAAGCAAAGGCTTCACAGATTCACGCGGATCGGAAATGCCGCATCGGGATGGGCGGGCGGTGTCGCGGCTCGCCGGCCTTCGACGGCCTTAGGAGCCGGCCCGCTTGCCATCTCGCGGAATTCTAACAGTGTCGGGAGAAGAGTTCATCGCCGTTTATGATCTCGTTAACGCCTGCGAACGTAAAGTCGGGGACACGGGATCGGCCGGGACAAGCTCCCCCGTCTCGACCGATTCCGGAACTGGGCCCGGGCCGTCCTTCTCACACGGATGTGGGCGGGATGCTCGGGCTCTTCTGCGCCCGGTGTTTGCCCTGTGTGTTTGCTCTCTTGCCCTGGGTTGACCTACTGCAGCCCCGGTAGCAGCCTCCGGAGGTCCGGAAACGCCGGCAATGCCAGCCCGCCGTCGACGTAGAGCACCTGGCCGGTGATGAAGGCGCCGGCATCGCTGGCCAGAAGCAGCGCCATCCCGACCATGTCGCTCTTCCGCCCCAGGCGCCCCAGCGGTGTCGCCGCCGCGATCGCCTCCTCCACCCCCGGCAGCTTCGTCCAGCCCGTCATGCGCGTCATCGTCGTACCCGGCGCCATCGCGTTCACCCGGATCTCGTGCTCGCCAAGCTCGACCGCCGCCGTGCGCGTCATCATGTCGACGGCCGCTTTCGACCCGCTGTAGGCGGCCAGCCCCGTCGCCGCCTGCGTCCCGCTCGCCGACGAGACGTTGATGATCGATCCACCCCCGCGCTCGATCATCGCCTGCGACTCGTGCTTCATGCAGGCCAGCGTGCCCAGCACGTTGGCCCGCCAGATCTGCTCTGCCAGCCCGAGGTCGGCGTCCTTCACGAACGACAGCCCGCCCATCCCGGCGGCGTTGAATGCGACGTCGAGGCCACCAAAGCGCTCCACGCAGGCGCGGACCGCAGCCTCTACCTCGGACTCGATCGTCACGTCGCAGCGGGTCGCCGCGCCGCGGCCTCCGAGGTCACCAGCGAGCGAGGCCAGCGCCGCTTCGTCGCGCCCGACGCCCAGCACGCGCGCGCCCGCATCGGCGAAAGCGAGGGCCACCGCGCGGCCGATGCCCGACGTAGCGCCGGTAACGAAGGCGACCTTCCCGTCGAGCGTGCCCATGGAGTTCCTCGCCGCGACCCTTGCTGCTTGCCCTTTGCTCTTTGCCGTTAGTCTAGGACGGCGTGAAGACGTTCGTCTCGCCGTCGGCGCCGCGAGCGACGCTGCCCTTCGCGCCCACCATCTCCCGCGAGGTCATGTCGTCCAGCGTGCGCCCGTCCGCGGGGGTGTTCGCGATGAACCGGTGGTCCTGCGCGTCGCGGCCGATGACGATGCCTCGCTCGGGCGCCCCGTCGCGGTTGAACAGCACCGTATACGTCTCCACCGTCGCCGCTCCCGAAGGCTCGTCCACGAAGAGGGGCTTCGGCCGTGCGTCGATCTCGGCCTGGTCCTTCTTCGGGTCCGTGCGCTGCCACTCCGCTCGCGGCGGCTCCGTCGAGTAGATCCCCGCCGAGTGTTTCGTGACGTACCAGCCGTTCGCCGTCACCATTCCGAGCTTGCCCGGGTTGGCGCGCAGCTTCTCGACCATCGCCGCGATGCTGTGGCCGACGTAGTTGTTCCCGGCGCCGCCAAAGTACGGCAACCCGCCGGTGACGGTGAGGGGGCGCGGGTCGTCGTGGGGGATACCCAGCATGTCCCGCCCGATCTGCACCGCCGAGGGGAAGCAAGAGTACAGGTCGAAGTAGGCGATATCGCCTGCCGTGATGCCCGCCATCGCGAAAGCGCGCTTCCCCACGGCGCGGATGGCCGGCGACGTATAGTAGTTCTCGCGCTCCGTGATGTACCAGTGGTCGGTAGCGTCGCCGCAGCCCCACAGGTACACCCAGCGGTCCTCCGGGATCCCCAGCCGCCGCGCCTCGTCGACGGAGGTCATCAGGATCGCCGCGCCCTGGTCCACGTCCATGATCGCGTTCAGGTACTTCGTGTACGGGAAACCGATGTAGCGGTTCTCCGCCGTCGGTGTGGCGATCTGCTGCGCCGTCCTGGCGTCGCGGAACCAGGCGTACGGGTTCTTCGCGGCGGTCGCGGAAAACGGCGCGAACAGCTCGCCGAGGGCCTGCCGGTGCTCGTCCATGCCGCGTCCGTAGTGGGCGCGGAGGGCGTTCTCGAACAGCGGGTACACGTTCACCGGGATGTTGGCGCCGTGCTGGTGCTCGATCTCGTTCGTACCGGGCCGGATATCGCCCACGTCGACGTTGGGGTTCCCACGCGGTGACCACCCGAGGTCGATGCCCTTCGTCCGCGCCCGCCGCGCCGAGTACATGCACTCCGCGCCGGCGATGAGTGCCACCTTCACGTCGCCGCGGTGGATGGCATCGGCGGCGTCATTGACCTGCCACTGCGTCGTGTTGCCGCCCACCGCCGTATAGATGCGCTCCCGTGGTGCCACGGCCAGCGCCTGCGCCAGGTCGTGGGGCGGGTCCTTCGACGGCCACGACAGGATGTTCACGACGCGGATCGAGTCGATCTCGTGCAGCAGGTCGCCCCCGCCCGCGTCCTTTTCGGCGTTGCGGGCTGCCTCCGCCATCAACGCCAGCGGCTCGCGTGGGCGCTCGGTCTCCGGCCGCTGCGTCACCTGTCCCACGCCGACGATGATCGGCAGCCGTCCGTCCATGTTCCGTCCTCCGCGCGTCCTCGATCCGGTCCTGCCGCCGCCGCGACGGCTGGTGCGAGCGTTAGGGAACACGGTGCGACGCTGAGGCGCAACCTTCGCCACCCGGCGCCAAGCCGCTGTATCCGGGCCCCGTCTCACGACGGTGCAGATGTCCTGCCATGCCGGACGCCCGCGGCGCCTTCGCTATACTGCCGCCGCGTGGGCGGTGCAGCCGCCTTTGAATCGCGTCGGGGCGCCATCGTCTAGAGGCCCAGGACGCCGCCCTTTCAAGGCGGAGATCGCGGGTTCGAATCCCGCTGGCGCTACCAGCTCCCCTTTGGACTCGTCCCACTCCATGACTCGCTCCCCCTCGCGTGGATCCCGATAGCCAACGCGCGGGTGCGTCTCTTCGCTCGCCAGCGCCACCGTAACAACCCCGGACAACCCGCCGCTGTCAGCAGCTAGGGCTCGGCGTCCAACGTCGGTTTCAAGGGGCCCTAGCGCTAGGCGGACTGCACGCGGCCTGTTGCCCGGCCGAAGCCCTCATGGCGCCGAACGATGCTGCCTCACAGGCAGTCCCGCCGCACATCAAGAGTCACGGAATCACTCACGTCCGAGAGGATGCCGGATCTGACCCGTACGGTGACGGTGGAGGTGTCCACACCCGGCCCGAGTGCATCAACTCGCAGTCGGATGCTGCCAGTTCCGCTGCCTGCCACGGTGAGCCGTCCGCCGCCGAGGCGGCGGGCGCCAACGCCATCGCCGGCGACCTCGATGTCGTATCGATCCCCATTGCGGGCGAAGGTGCCCGCCAATGCCTCGAGGTTCGCGTTGCGGTTCTCGACCTGCAACGTAATGGTCTGTGCGGTTCCGCCACAAACCGCGGCGATGGGTTCGATGATCGACGGTCCGATTGTCATCGTCCTCGTGCCCGAATTCCCCGCGTGGTCGAACGCGCGAACCTCTATTTCCTGAGGCCCAGCGTCAGCGGCGAGACCGTCGGTGTTCCATTTGTAGTAGAAGAAGTAGACGGCTCCTGCGCTGCTCGCTGGCGCGCGGTCCGCGGCTCGCGCTCGCGCACTGCGTCTGGCGAAGTAGTCCCGCTCGTGCTGCGCGTTCGTCAGCGACGTGTTCAGATCGACCGTATGCGCCAGCACTCCATTGATCCAGAACTCGGCCCGCTCCGGCGTCAGGTTCCGCCCCGGAGCCTGAGTTGGATTCGGATCGTTCGTGCCGGCGATGACGTAGACCTCGTCAGCTATGCCTGTAGAGCTGGGGTTGCTACCGCCGCCGCTCTCGATGAGCGCCGTGGTGTCGTCCTCCACGGAGCGTAGGAGAATGGAACCCACGGTTGGGTCTCCGGTGTTCTCCCAGGCACTCGCAGGAAGGACTTCGAGCGGATTGAAGTACTCCGTGGGCTCAGGCGTCGTCATGTTCGCCACGTCAAAATGCAGGTGGCAGGAACCCGCGATCCCGACGTCGCTCGCGGTGCCCAGTCTCGTCCCCTGATTGATGAACGTCCCAAGTGGCAACGTCGTCAGCGGGACGATGTCCTTCATGTGGAGGTACTGGGTTTGACGGCCGACGCTCGGATGCAGAAGGGAAACGGTGGCGGCGCCTCCGGCCGCGCGCCGGCTGAGACGCCCGCTTAACGCCGCTCTGACCGGAACGTCACAGGCGGCAAAGTCGAGCCCGCCGTGAAGCTTCGTCCCCATATAGCCCGTGTGGAAGTACGGCTCCCTGTGCGTTCCGGCGATCCGCGTGGTCGCGTCGAGTGGTGAGTGCCAGTCGCCTCCGCCATCCGACCACGTATTGCCCACAGTGAATGTCCTGACATCGCTCCACCTGCCCGGAGCGTCTCCCATCACAGCACGCGCTCGCCAGTAGACCGTTCCGTTAGCGAGATTGCTGGTCGCCTGCGCGTAGCTCACGCCATGGTTGTCGGCCTGCTCGGAATCGGAGAACGTGACAGTGCTTTCCTCCGGAAACTTCGAGTCTGAGGAGGCCTGGAACTCATACTTGTAGGATCCGGCCTCGTTTGGCGGCGCATGCCGGTCATGCGTCACGTTCTTGACGTTGAAGTGGGGTCTTTGGACCCGGATTTCCTCCGCCTCGTTCGGATGCCCCAGTTCGGGGCGCTCGGACGGACCAACGCCGATCGGGTTCGACAGCGCCGTGTTGCCTTCCGGGTCGGTCACCTCGAGGACGAACCAGTGCCCAACGTCGTCCAAACCGTTCTGGTCCAGCCGGTGTCGCTCATCGGCGGGGATCGTTCCGTCGGACGTGGCCACGTAGTTGCCGTCCGACTGGGTGCTGCTCCGCAACCACTCGTACGTGCAAGCAGGCGACTCGGCCCGGGTCGTCGCGCAGCCGATCCCTCCGGGCAATGACTTCAGCTCGAGAATCGATGGAGTGCGTACGTCCATCGCAGTCTCACCATCGGTAGTGTCGATGACCGCTTCATCGCTACACAGCGCATTTGTGACCGCCCCCACATCGTTCGCCAGCCTCGCGGCGGATGGGGCCGGGCACTGCTCGGGGCTGAGGACGAGCGTTGCCGATAGGTTACTGCTGGACCCAGCTGTCCAACTGTCATACCAGGACGTGCTCACATTCGTCGAGACGCCGAACTGATACTGGCCTGAGGGCAGTACGCCTGACGGCGCTCCTTCACTGCCGATGACGGTGCTACCCCGCCGTGCGTACTTGAAAGGGTAACCGCCGCCCGCGTTGAGACTCATTAGGATCACACTCGAGCCAGTGTTGTCGAAGTTCCCCTGGTGCTCCAGCTGAAACTCAATGCTGTATTCGGTCTCCTCGAGTACGCTGAAAGACACATAGTAGAATCCAAGCCCGTACGGAGTCGAATCGTCCGCTGCGGTTGGCTCGGGTGCGAGAGCCGCGACGGTCACGTCGGCACCTGTGTACTGACCCGAATCCCAGTCCTCTGCGTAGGAGACCGCGCCGGTCCCGTGGGGCCCGCTCTCCTCGATCGAGCAACTCAGGGCGTCGCTCGGGCACACCTTGACCGTGTCGTCGGGAGGGCTTCCAGATAAGGCTCGGGCGCCCCGCTGCGTGACCGTGGCGGCGATTCCGTCCTGTGCCTGAAGCCCCAGGGA
This sequence comes from uncultured Dehalococcoidia bacterium, assembly GCA_964371355.1. GTDB lineage: Bacteria > Chloroflexota > Dehalococcoidia > DSTF01 > JACRBR01 > JACRBR01. Next base: position 89,234 of record CAYJMG010000010.1, on the reverse strand, counting down.
TAGGCCAAACAGGAGCACAGCGGCGAGCACTGCGATCCGTCGAGCAGCCATCGATGGCCCCGAGCCCTTCGAGTGCCTACCCGGCGTCCGTTCGACGGTGCCTTCCCTGGTGCGGATCGGGAGGCGCCGACTGATCGTTGCTGCGCTCACGAGCGTTGCGGCCGTGAGTGGAAGGCGGAACAGAACCTTGACTGTCCTGAGAAACGACGTGGCAATCGGCAAGGCACGGCTCCTTCTACGTGATTTATCTACAAGCGCCCTAGATATGCGACACCGCGGGCTCGACGGTCAACGCCGATCCGGGCACAATTTGTGCACCTGGGGACGAAAGCATCGAGGCGTCAAGCAATGAACGACTTCCGGCCATCACTCGACTGGCGCGCGCTGATCCGCGAGCATCGCGTGCGGCTCGGAGTCACGCAGACCGAGCTCGCACGGCGAGCAGGTCTTTCCCTCACCGCGGTGAAGTCCTACGAGAACGGGACCCGCCGTCCCAGCGCTGCGGCGCTGGATGCCATTCTCCTTGCCCTCGGACTCGCGCCGGAGCAGGCGAACCCAATTCGCGCGGGCGCTGGCTACGCCATCAACTTCTCCGCGCTCTTCGATCACCGTTACCTCTTCGACCCTGTCGTCGCGCAGGAGCAGCTCGATCGGCTTCCGTGGCCGGCCTGTGTGACGAGCCAATCCACCCTGGTTGTCGCCTTCAACTCCGCGATGGCGGCGCTGGTCGATGTTCAGCCCGACGTAGAGTTCCCGGATCCGGCCGAGCGCCATCTGCTTGCCCTGGTAAGCATGCCGCGGTTCACGCGCTGCATCGAGAACTTCGATGAGATGGTTGGCGTGCTCATCGGCCTTGCGAAGGGCGACCCGCGATTCTCGGCCGACGCCGAACGGCCGACGCCGTGGTCGCAGGATGCCGTAACGAGGTTCTTGGAGAACGATCCTGCGTTCATCCGGCCGTTCCTCGAACTCTGGGAGAAGCAGCCGCCCATCCCCCACCGCACGCGCCACGTGTATGAAGTGCACTGGCGCTACCGCGGCGAGCACCCGGCGCTGCGCTTCATCGCCTCGCTCTCGCCCGCCGACATCTGGAACGACCTGTGGTGGAATGAGTGGGTGCCCGCGGACGCCGCCAGTTGGAACGCCCTCGAGACGGTGACGCGCTCGAAGCGGGCGCCGTGACCGTAGCCGCCGCCCCCGCTCCCGTGGGGCTTCGGATCGCATACCGCCAGCCCGCGCGGCGCCATCCAGGACGCCGCCCTTCCAATGCGGAGATCGCGGGTTCGAATCCCGCTGGCGTACCACTAATCTGAATCTGCGAATGGCTCCTCGACGACCCAAAGGGTGCTCAGGAGCCTTGGCAATAGTGTCTATGCAGTGTCCAACTGCTCGAAGCTGGGGCTGAGGCGCGGGCACGGTTTGGAGGGGACATGGCACCGAGCAGGGGACGCGGAGCCGGAATCTACGATGGGGAGAACATCGTGAAGGAGCTCACAAGAAACAAGTAGAATGACCACCGTATGACTGGGCGACGACGCAATTCTTGGGCGGAGATCACAAGTGAACGCGAGCCGGGCGAGGCGTCGCTCTGGGGTCTTCGCCTGTCGGACTGGAGTCCCTTACCAGAGATATTTGTCATATCACTGGAGAATCGAAATCTAGGATGGCCGGTGATTCATCAAGGGCTGCCGGTTGTCTTCACCAACCTCGGGTTCGCACCAAGTATCCTGCAACTGGACGACGACCCGAAGATTCGTCTGTCGTCTCTACCCAAGCCGGATCTTAAGGAGACGTATATAATCGACATAACGGATTGTCTCACTTTGATTGAGTCTCACGATCGAGACGACGAGGCACTCCTAATAGACCTCCTCAATATCCTTTTCGATCTTGTAAGCGCAACACGTGTCCAGTGGCCGAAACGCTATCAGTCCGCACTTTTTCGACTTGCGGACCATCTCACTTACGCGAGGGACTACGGAGACTTCCTCGAACAACACCGCCTTTCACGTCGTTCAATTTGCAATGGCATACGATGGTGCCTCGGTGCGATCCTGACAGGATCAATAATCGTCACGAGCCAGAGCCAGCTCGATGAGATCCGTCGGCCGCCTAAGACAGCATGATCCCGACCCTGTTGGAAAGTAGACCGGCTCTGTATGACGATCTGAGCTGCCCCCGATCTTTGGTCCACTCATAATGCGCGCCCGACCGGGTCTTGAACCTGCCGCCGTTTCTAGTCCAGGAGCTACGCAAGTCTGATCGCGGTGGCCTTGCCCCCCCGTGCCGGTTTTCGTCTTCGCCGCCGGATGCGGTGTCCAGGTTGGTGTCCAACATGGCCAAACTTCAGCGGGTTGCACCGTTTTCAAACCTCCCCGCGGAGCTAGACCGGTGCAACTACCATCGAATCCCGCTGGCGCTACCAACTCCTTCCACCTCCTCCTCGTCAGCAACCCCGCCCGCTCGTTCCTGACCGTGTCACATGGCCGGTTGCGGGCCCGACGGCCCGGGGCCAACGGCCGTAGACAGCGTGTCCTGTCCGGCTATACGGTAAGGCTCACAAATAGTTAGGGAGCCTAATAACGTGCCGGTCCGACCCCTGTCCGAGCAGGCAAGCCGCATTGTGGAACTGCTGCCCGTCATCATCCGGAACCTCCGGATCGGCGGCCTGCTGGACAACGTCCGCCCCGGGCTGAGCCCGTCGCACGTGCTGGCGCTGTCCGCTCTCGAGCGGGCCGGGGCGGATGGCGCATCGATGCGCGAGCTGGCCGACGAGCTTGGCGTGACGCTGCCCAGTACGAGCGGCCTCGTCGACCGCCTCGCCCGGGAGGGGCTGGTCCAGCGCCGGCCCCACCCGACAGACCGCAGGATCGTGCTCGTCGTCCCCACTCTCGAGGGCCGAGCCGTCGTACGGCGCAGCGGGGCGTATCTGGCCGAGATCATGGCCGCGGTCCTGTCGGACGCCGGCGAAAGCGAACGCGAGTCGCTGGTACGCGCCTTCGAACGCGTGCACGACCTGTCCGGCCGCCTGCAAGACGAACAACGCCGCATCGCTGCCTCAGCCTGAGCAAACAGGAGGTTGATCATGACCACCAGACCGATCGAGTCCAGCAAGGCCGCCCACAATGGCGATGGCGGGAATACGGCCCCGTTGTCGGAGCATCGCTACCGAGAAAGCGTGCAGTGGGACAGCGTGACCTGGGGCACGCACTGCGTCGACTGCTATCCAGGGAACTGCCCGTACCGCGTCTACGTGAAGGACGGGCTCGTCGTGGCGGAGGAACAGGCGGGAAACCTGCCCGTCGTCGAGCAAGGCGTGCCGGACATGAACCCCCTGGGCTGCCAGAAGGGCGCCGCCTGGAGCAGGCTGCTGTACGCCCCCGAACGCGTGCTGCACCCGCTGAAGCGCGCCGGTGCGCGCGGCGAAGGAAAGTGGACCCAGGTCACCTGGGACCAGGCGCTGACCGAGATCGCCGACCACGTCCTGGACGCGATTGAAGAGGGCGGTCCGGAGACCATCATCAACGAGGGCACACCGGGCGAAGGCGGCTTGCTGACGGGGTTCATGTTCGGGCGGCTCGTGGGCCTGCTCGGCGGCACCGGACTCGACACGAACGCCACGATCAACGACTTCTCGCCTGGCATTTACCTGACGTTCGGCAAGTTCGACCCGGCCAGCAGCATCGACGACATCTTCCACGCCGAGTTCATCATGTACACGCACATCAACCCCGCGTACACGATGATCCCCGCGTACCACTTCACCGCGGAGGCGCGCTACAAGGGCGCCGAAGTCGCGCTGGTGGCGCCGGACGTCAGCCCGTCGCACACACACGCCGACTACTACGTGCCGATCAAGCCGGGCACCGACGCCGCCCTCGGGCTCGCGATGGCGCAGGTGATCATCGAGGAGGGCATCTACAATCGGGAGTTCGTCAGCGAGCAGACGGACCTGCCCTTGTTGGTGCGCGTGGACAACTGGCATTTCCTCCGCCAGTCCGACCTCCAGGACGGCGGCCGCGCCGACCAGTTCTACATCTACGACGAGCGCGCCGGACGGATCGCCGAGGCGCCGTTGGAAACGCTGGCGCTGGGGGCGATGCAGCCGTCGTTGGGTGGCGCGCGACCGGTGCAACTGAAAGACGGCACGCTCACGGAGGTCGTGCCCGTCTTCGAGCTGATGAAGGAGCGGTTGGAGGGCTATACGCCGGAGAAGGCGTCGGAGATGTGCGGTGTAGGTCCCGACCTCATCCGCACGCTGGCCCGCAAGATCGCGACCAAGCGGGGCAGCATCTTCTGCGGAGGCACGTCGTTCAAGTACTACCACGCGGACCTGATGCTGCGCGCGTACCTGCTGGTGCTGGCGCTGACGGGCAACTGGGGCCGCAAGGGCACGGGCCCGGTCGAGTGGTCGGTGGCAGGCTTCGATGGCCCTTTCCTGTCGTTCGCGAAGGGCGGCACGGGTCGCGCGGAAGCCCGCAACGTCATCAACATGCGCAAGGCGCTCCTCGACCTCCTCAAGAAGGAGGATCCGACCCTGACCGACGAGATGGCCCACATCGAGCTGATGCACCGGTTCTCGCAGGTACAGGGCCACGTCCCGCCCGCCATGCTCTGGTACTACCACTGGGGCTATAAGCAGCACTGGGAGAACCGCGAGTACAACGACCCGACGATGCAGCGTCCGTTCGAGGAATACGTGACGGAGGCGCTGGAGAACGACTGGTGGAAGAGCCCCGCGCGTACGGCATCGAAGAAGACGCCGCACGTGTACTTCGAGGTCGGCGGTAACGCGCTGCGCCGCACACGCGGCGGCCAGAACCTGATGCTCCCCAACATTTGGGAGAAGCTGCGCTGCATCGTCAGCGTCGACTGGCGCATGACGACGACCGGCATGTACTCCGACTACGTGCTGCCCGTCGCCCACCACTACGAGAAGATCGCCTTCATGTTCCCGACGCCCCAGCTCATGAACCTCACGTTCTCGGACAAGGCCGTCGAGCCGCCGGACGACGTGATGCCCGAGGTCGAGATGGCCGTGAAGCTCGCCGAGAAGATCGAGGAGCGGGCTACGGCGAGGGGCATCAACGACTACGTGGACGCCCTCGGCGGGGCGCACAAGATCGCCGGGCTCCGGAGCCAGTTCACCATGGGCGGCCAGCTCGACAACACGGAATCGGTTGCAAGAGAGTGGGTCAGCGACGCCGTCGAGGCGGGCAACCTGCCGGAAGGGACGTCGCTCGACACGTTGCGTGACACGGGCTACATGCGGTTCCTCAACTGGGGGATGGGCCCCATGTCGCACAGCCAGGCCGCCGACATCAAGATGGACGAAACGCACACCGCGTTCGTCTATCACACCGAGAAGAAGATCCCGTACCCGACGCTCACGCGGCGGGCGCAGTTCTACATCGACCACGACTGGTTCATGGAGGCCGGCGAAGAGCTGCCCTGCCACAAGGACAACCCACCGCAGGGCGGCGACTACCCGTTCGAGATGACCAGCGGCCACAACCGCTGGAGCATCCACTCGATGAACATCACCAACAAGCTCCTGCTGGCGACGCACCGCGGCCGCCCGCACATCGTGATGAACGACGGCGACGCGGCGCGGCTGGACATCCACGACGAAGAGGAGGTGGAGGTCAGCAACGACCTCGGCGTCTTCCTCGTGCAGGTGAAGATCTCGCCGGGTGTGCGGCCCGGGCAGGTGGTCTCGTACAACGGCTGGGAGCCCTACATGTACCGGACCTGGAAGGGCGCGTCGGACCTGGAGCCGGGCATGGTGAAGTGGCTGCACTTCGCCGGCGGCTACGGCCACCTCCGCTACTGGCCGTTCCAGTGGCAGCCCGTCCCCTTCGACCGCGGCGTCCGCGTCAACGTGTCGAAGATCGACTAACGCGGGTCGGGCGCCAGACCTGGGCGGGCCCGCGTATCGCCATCGGCGGTTTCGAGCTGCCCGCGCGGCAGCGACGCTGGACGCGGCGTCAGGCCTCGTCGCGCGCGACGAACCGCACCACGCTGAGGCCCCGCGCCAGTTCCCGCCAGTCGCTCTGCCCGGCGAGGCGCTGGATGATGTGCGCCGCCATGCCGTGGCGCGCCCGGTACGCGGTCAACGCGCGCTCGCCCTCGTAGGGCGGCAGGACCTCGGCTGTCGCTGCGAAACGCCTGCGCCGCACGGTCACGTGCACTTCTGGCCACCGCTGCACGTTCAGGAACCAGTCGGCGCCCTTGCCCCATCCGGACACCACGCAGTACGCGCGCCCGTCCGCGTCCGCCCCGACGACCTCGATGACCGCGCGCCGCTGGGTGCCCGTCCTGCGTCCCGTGTGCTCCAGCAGCAGGAACCGCCCGCCCAGCACCCAGCCCAGGTGGGCTCGGTACAACAGCAGGGGCGCGCGAAGCAGGGGTCGAAGCAGGGGGCCCGGCCGTCTGTGGAACAGGCGCATCACCCGGCCACTGTATGACCGGGGACCGCGGACGTCGAACCCCCGCCCCTCCCGTGTCGCGCGTCAGTGCGCCGCCGCGACCTCCCGCCCAGTGGCCAACCGGCCGTTCACCCAGCGCGTTAAGCGTGGTATGCCGGTCGTGTCAATCCCGAGTTCGAAGAGACGGAAAGCGGAGAAATGAACAGCACCACGTGCGTCAAGGCCGCCCGCGGCAAAGTAGAGATGAAGGAAGTCCCCCTGGGTGAAGCTGGACCGGGAGAGGTCATCGTCCGCACGCTGATGGCTACCCTCTGCGGCAGCGACATGCACTTCGTGGACGAGATGGACTTCCTGCCCCCGGGAACGCCGATGGGCCATGAGGCCGTCGGCATCGTCGAAGAAGTGGGACCGGGAGTCACTCGCTTCAAGCGCGGTGACCGGGTCGCATCGTCCTGCCTCGTAGGCTGCGGTTCCTGTGACCGTTGCATGGAGGGCGACATCCAGCTCTGCCAGACCTTCGGGTCCCCCCTCAACCTGCTCTTTGGCTGCCAGGGCGAGTACTTCAAAGTACGGGGCGCCGACATCTCCATGGCGCTCGTGCCCGACGGCGTCGACAACGAGCATGCCGTCCTCGCGACCGACATCCTCTCGACCGGCCTCGGCGCGCTCGAGCGTGCCGGCATGAAGGCGGGCGACACGGTCGCGATCTTCGCCCAGGGCCCGGTCGGCCTGTGCGCCACCGCGTCTGCCCGCGTGCTGGGCGCCGGCAAGATCATCGCCGTCGAGTCGGTGCCGGAGCGGGTGGCGATGGCGCAGCAGTTCGGCGCGGACGTCGTGCTGGAGCCGGATAAAGCTGTGGCCGCCATCATGGGCATGACGGACAACCGGGGCGTGGATGTCGCCGTCGAGGCGCTCGGTCACCAGGCCACGTTCGAGAACTGCTGCGCGGTCACCCGCGCCGGTGGCACCATCAGCAGCGTAGGCGTCTACGGCGCGTTCCCCACACTCACCCTGCCCACCGGCGGCACCTTCATTCACCGCCAGTTGGTCACGACGCTCTGTCCCTCTGGCCGGCCGCGGCTGGAACAGCTCTTCGCTCTCGTAACGGGAGGCCAGGTAAACCTGAAGCCGCTGTTCACGCACCGCCTGAAAATGTCCGAGGCGCCCGCTGCCTACGACATGTTCCGCGAGCGCAAGGGCGGCGTCCTCAAGATCGCGCTGGAGCCGTAGCGAGGCTGTCCCGAGAGCCCGCTGCAGCCCCTCCTTCCTCGCGGCGCGGGCTTTCAGCCCGCGCGTCTTGGTTGGCGAAGCACACACTGTTGTTACGCGATGCGAGCCCACCGGCATCCGGGCCCTGCGAGGAACCGGCTCACCGCCGGATAGACAAAGGGATGACGTGAGAGCCCGCCTATGACGAAGGCGGGCTCTCGCTGTCGTTCGTGCAGTGCCGCCGCTCAGTGCGCCGCCGCTGCCACCTGTGGCCGCGTGCGGATCGTGTCCGCCCAGGTGATCAGGTCGACGTCCGCCGCGTTCGAGCGCTCCCGCGTGTCCAGGATGCGCTGCACCTGCGGCTCCGGCAGCCGCTCGACCATGATCGACAGGCCGTCGCAGTCGCTCACGTGCGGCAAGATCGACCGCACGATGCGCACTGCGCGCTGCGACTCCGCGTCCGATAACGCCCCGCCCGCCAGCTCGACCAGCGCCTTCGCGCCCGCGATCGCGCCGTCGTGGTCCTCCAGCAGCTTGTCGATGTACTCCCGCCCGAAGATCTGCACCAGCGCCGGGTACAGCGACTCCTCCTCGTACCGGAAGTGCGGGCCCGTCAGCCGCGCCACATCGCCGAGCCGCGACGAGATCCGGTCGCGGTCCTTCGCCGGGAAGGCCTCCACGAGGTCCAGCAGCCCGTCCCGCACCGCGCGATGCTCCTCCCGGAAAATGGTCGTGAACTGGTCTGAGAGAGCGCCCATTAGGTCCTCCACTTCTCGCGGCTGGGGTCTTGCCCGCCTGTTCGTTAGAAATCTGAACGTAGAAGCAGTGCCGGGCCCCCGCTAGGGCCGTTCGGCCCGGCGTGTGGGGAGCAAGCGGGGCGTCGTCTCGCCACATCTGGCGACGCCATGGCCGCGTTGCCCCCTCCACGAAGCCACTGCACGGTCAGTCCTCGTCTCGTTCCCGGAATCGCACCACCTTGAGCCCGCGTGCCAGCTCCCTCCAGTCGCGCCGACCCGAGAGGCGCTGGATGACGCGCGCCGCTATCCCGTGTCGGGCCCGGTACGCCGTGAGCACGCGCTCGCTCTCGTCAGGCGCAAGCAGCTCCGCCGTCGCCGCAAAGCGCCTGCGCCCCACCGTCACGTGCACCTCGGCCCGCCGCTGCACGTTCAGGAACCAGTCCGCACTCTTTCCCCAACCGGACACCACGCAGTACGAGCGCCCGGCCGGGTCCGCCCCGATCACCTCGAGCACCGTGCGACGTGGCGCGCCCGTCTTGCGCCCGGTGTGCTCCAGCAGTAGGAACCGTCCGCCCAGCAGCCAGCCCATCCGTGCCCGGTAGAGCAGCGCCGGCGCGAGAAGGAGCGGCCGCAGCAGCGCGCCCGGTCGTCGTCGAAAGAGCCGCATCGCCGGTCACTCTAGGATCCGACGTCGCGTACGTGCAACGATTGCGCGCTTTGTGCTTGCCAATCCCGTCGGATGCGTCGCAGGCGTAGAATGGGAGTGTCGCGAACCCCCGCCAAGCCCGTCATCAGGGTAAGGAGGATCCATTGGTGAGCAGCGAAGCCCTCATCGAACAGGCGCCCGACGCCATCATCTTCGCCGACCGCGAGGGCGTCATCCGCGTCTGGAACCCCGCCGCCGAGCGCATCTTCGGCCACCCCGCCTCCGCCGCCATGGGCCAGACGCTCGACCTCATCATCCCCGAGAACCTGCGCGAGTCGCACTGGACCGGCTTCGACCGCGCGCTCCAGGCCGGCGACACGAAGTACCGGGGCCAGTCCCTCCCCACGAAGTCCATGAAAGCCGACGGCACCCAGATCTACGTCGAGCTGAGCTTCGCCATCATCCACGGCCCGGACGGCGTCGAGGGCGCGGTCGCCCACGCCCGCGACATCACCGAGCGCTTCGAGCGTGATCGCGAGCTCCGCCGCCAGCTCCGCGACCTCCAGCCGCAGGCGAAACCGGCCGGCTGAACCGCCGGTGATGCGCGGACGAAGAGCCGGTTGTATGGGCCGCATGCGCTAGCCTGCCCGTATGCCCCTCCCCTTCACCCCGCCCATCGACCCCATGCTCGCGAAGCTCACCGCCGCAATCCCCGACGGCGACGGCTGGGCCTACGAGCCCAAGTGGGACGGCTTCCGCGCCATCGTCTTCTTCGACGCCGCCGGTGGCGCTGACGCCTACATCCAGAGCCGCGACCTCAAGCCCCTCGCCCGCTACTTCCCCGAACTCAAGGCCGGCATCGAGCGCGCCCTCCCGCGCCCCATGGTCCTCGACGGCGAGGTCGTCATCATCACCGGCGACGGCCTCAACTTCGACCTGCTCCAGATGCGCATCCACCCCGCCGAGTCCCGCATCAACAAGCTCGCCGCCGAGACTCCGGCCTCCTTCGTCGCCTTCGATCTCCTCGCCGATGGCGACGAAGACCTGCGCGACCGCCCCTTCGCCGAGCGCCGCGCGCGCCTCGAGTCCGCGCTCGCGGGCGTCGGTGCGCCCGTGTACATCACGCCCGCCACCCGCGACATCGCCACCGCCCGCGACTGGTTCCAGCAGTTCGAGGGCGCCGGCCTCGACGGTGTCGTCGCGAAGCGCCTCGACAGCACGTACCAGCCCGGCGTCCGCGCGATGGCGAAGATCAAGCACCTCCGCACGGCGGACTGCGTCGTCGGCGGGCTGCGCTGGTACAAGGATCAGCCCGAGAAGGCCGTCGGCTCCCTCCTGCTGGGCCTCTACGACGACCAGGGCGTCCTGCACCTCGTCGGCCACACCTCCAGCTTCAAGGCCGACGAGAAGCGCCGCCTCGCACAGGAGCTGCGCCCCTACATCAGCGACGACGACGCGCAAGACAGCGAGCACGGCTTCGGCCGCGGCCGCATGCCCGGCGCCCCCAGCCGCTGGACCGGCGCCAAGGACCTCACCTGGGTCCGCCTCCGCCCCCAGCTCGTCTGCGAGGTCACCTTCGACCACCTGCAGGGCAACCGCTTCCGCCATGCCGCCACCTTCGTCCGCTGGCGCACCGATAAGCCCCCCGAAGCCTGCACCTTCGACCAGATCGAAGAGACCCCGCCCTACGAGCTACAGCGCATCTTCTCGAAGTGGCGTATAGCAGCGAACGGTGTTTGATTGCCCAGCGTCGTCGCAGACGGCATGCAGAATCGAGCTATGATGTCGATGACTTGGAAACGAGTGACTTGGCGGACTAGCAATAATGTGGCAACTCTGGGCAGCACTTGCCGGCGGTTCGCTTATCGGTGCCCTCTCCATTCATCCCGATCACGCGGGCAGTAAGAGCGAGTACGCCCTCATCGCCTCATTCATTCTCTTCTTGGGGCTGACGGTTGTTTCTGCCGCCGTGGCTTACCGAGCAAAGGGCAAGCGTGCCGCCATATCCCGTCGCCTAGCGGAGTTCGTGCGATCTGGCCAGGAGATCATCAGCCGCTGTCACGACACGGCCAAGTCACGGGATCCGGCTCCGGATGGCGAGGCAAGAACCTGGGCCGATGACACCTTCAATTACCTTCGAGATGAACTGGGTGCTGCCTACGCGATTCGCTTCGACAATCCCAATGGGTTGCCGATGGGTATGACCGTGCTAGGGCCGCCATATAGCCAGGCAGAGAGCCTCGTGAAGTGGCACTTGGCTAGGGTGCACGAGATCATGACTGAGTTGGCGAGTCAGCAATGACGAGTGGCACTCAACGCTAATAAGCTCACAACTTCTTCCTCCGCGACGGCTGCACCCGTGGCGGCTCCCCCGCCGCTTTCGGAAACTGCGGCGGATACGGCGCCTCCCCCATGCCCTCCTCCTCGTGCTGCGTCACCAGTTCCAGCAGCGGCTCCAGCGGATGCACGACGTTGTCGATCCCCGCGTGAGCGTCGCCGTCCCGCGCGAACAGCGCCGGCGCCGTCTCCAGCGTGTACGCCGCCGGATCGACGCCCGGCACCTCGTCCCACCGCAACGGGTACGACACCCGCGCGTCAGGCATCGGCCGCACCGAATATGCCGACGCCACGGTGCGGTCGCGCGCGTTCTGGTTGTAGTCGATGAACACGCCGTGCCGTTCTTCCTTCCACCACTTCGTCGTCGCGATCTCCGGGGCCCGCCGCTCCACCTCACGCCCGATCGCCAGCGCGCACCGTCGCACCTGCCCGAAGTCGTGCTTCGGCTCGATCCGTACGTTGATGTGCATCCCCCGCGAGCCTGAAGTCTTCGGATAGCTGGCGTAGCCGCGCTCCGACAACACGTCCCGCACGACCAGCGCGACGTCGCGCACGGCGCTGTAGGGCACGCCGGGCGTCGGGTCCAGGTCGATCCGCAGCTCGTCCGGGTGATCGACGTCTGCCTTGCGCACCGGCCACGGGTTCAGGTCGATGCACCCCAGGTTGATGGCCCAGATGAGGTCGGCCGTCTCGTCGCACACCGCCAGGTCGGCCGTGCGCCCGCTCGGGAAGGTGATGTGCGCCGTCTCGACGTATGGGGGCCGCTGCGCCGGCGCGCGTTTCTGGAAGAACGGCTCCTCAGTCGCGCCGTTCACGAAGCGCTTCAACACCATCGGCCGCTCGAACACGCCCCGCAGCGCCCCCTCCGCCACCGCCAGGAAGTACCGCACGAGGTCGAGCTTCGTGTAGCCGCGTTCCGGGAAGAAGACCTTCTCCGGATTGGTGATCCGCACCGGTATCCCGCCCGCGTCCACCTCTACGTGTTTGGTAGCCACGGGAGCATCTTACCCGCCACCTGCAACGGTTCCGCTGCGAAAACCGCAGGTCCACAGGCTGGTAATCGTGCCTCCGGGAGTGCGATCATGCCGTGCGGGAGATTGACATACTCTGGCTTAATCATTAGCATTCTAATGAATTAGGCGGGCGGCTGAGTCAGGAGGAGCGCCATGACCACCGACACGAAGGTCACCTTCAACCCGTTCGACCCTGCGTTCCGCAAGGATCCCTACCCCACGTACCACCGTCTCCTCCTGGAGGATCCGGTGCAGGAGTCGCCCTTCGGCGGCCTCATCCTCTCGCGCTACGCCGACGCCACCGCCCTCCTGCGCGACCCACGCGCCAGCAGCGACTTCCGCAAGGGCGACGCCTTCCGCCAGCAGGCCGTCGCCCAGGGCCTCGACTACGACGCGCTGCTCGAGGAGAACCGCTCGTTCCTCTTCCTCGACCCGCCCGACCACACGCGCCTCCGCGGCCTCGTGAACAAAGCGTTCACTCCGCGCGTGATCGAGGGCCTGCGCCCACGCATCGCCGAGATCGTCGGCGATCTGCTCGACGCCGCGGCGCCGCGCGGCGAGTTGGACGTGATGGAGGATCTCGCCTACCCGCTCCCGGTGCAGATCATCTGCGACATGCTCGGCGTGCCCGTCGAGGACAACGCGCGCTTCCGCGCCTGGACCAGCGATGCCGCCCGTAGCCTCGACCCCGACTTCGCGCTGCCGCAAGAGGAGATCGAGCGCCGTCAGCGCACGTTCGACGCCTTCCGCGAGTACTTCGAGGACCTCATCGGGAAGCGCCGCGCCGAACCGAAGGACGACCTCATCAGCGCCCTCATCGCTGTCGAGGACGACGGCACTCGCCTCTCGCACGAGGAGCTGATCTCGACCTGCATCCTGGTACTGATCGCCGGCCACGAGACGACGGTGAACCTCATCGGCAACGGCACGCTCCAGCTCCTCCGCCACCGCGATCAGTTCGAGCTGCTGCGAGCGCGCCCCGAACTCATCAAGACCGCCGTCGAGGAGGTGCTGCGCTTCGACCCGCCGGTACAGCTCACCGGCCGCATGGCGCTCGAGGATATGCGATTCGGCGACAAGGTCCTGCGCAAGGGCGAGCAGGCCACCATCCTCATCGGCGCCGCCAACCATGACCCGGCACAGTTCCCCGATCCGCAGCGCCTCGACATCACCCGCGAGGACAACCGCCACATCGCCTTCGGCATGGGCATCCACTTCTGCCTCGGCGCCCCGCTCGCGCGCGTCGAAGGCCAGATCGCCCTCGGCGAGCTTGCCCGCCGCTTCGAGGACCTCGATCTCGTCACCAATGACCCACCCTACAAAGAGAACCTCGTGCTTCGCGGCCTCGCCTCCCTCCCCGTCCGCTTCCGCGCCGCTTAGGCAAGGACGGCAGTGCCGAATGGTGGCCCCCGCAGCGCGGGCTTTCAGCCCGCGCGTTCGCCGGCCGATGAACGACGCCTGCGCCATAGACTCGCAGCGCGGGCTGAAAGCCCGCGCGTTCCTCGTCGACAAGCTGCTCCTGCGTGTCCCACGCGCATCGACCTCCGACGTCCGACCTCCGACCTCCGACCTCCGACCTCCCACCTCTCCCTTCGTGCCCCTTCGTGAATCACTCCGATCCTGCCATCCGGCCGCCCCCGCCGTGACGAATGCCCGTACATCCCCCGTGCGCCTCGACCCTAGACTGAGATGTCATGACGAGCAGGCCTTCCAGTTCGAACGGCCCCCTGTGGTTCATCGCCGGAATCATCGCCGTCGCCGTCGTCGGCTGGTTCATCACCATGACCGTGATGATGTTCGCCTGGGGAGGCTGGGACTGGGGCTGGGACTGGGGCCACATGGGTCGCATGCACGGCGGCGGCACTGACACCTCCCGCAGCGCCGTCGTGACGGGCGGCATGAGCGAGACGGTCGATATGCGCGACTACGCATTCACACCGGGCAACCTTCAGGTGCCCGTGGGCGCGAAGGTCACGTGGACGAACTACGACGGCGCTCCGCACAACGCCGCCGACCGCGGCGGCGACTGGAAGACCTCCAACCTCGATGACGGCGAGTCCGACGAGGTGGCGTTCGACGAGCCAGGCGCCTACGACTACTACTGCACCATCCACCCCAGCATGAAAGCCCGCCTCACCGTCCGTTGAGGGCCCGCACCTCTGAAGTAGAGACGGCGCATGAACCTCGCGGAGCGCGATTTCCGCCAGATCAGCGGATTCATAGCCTCATCGGACCTCCAACCTCCAACCTCCAACCTCCAACCTCCAACTTCGGCCCCCTGACGCCTCGAAGTCCCCTTCGTGTCGACGCTCGGTGGATGACGTGCACTCCCCGAGTCAACTCCCTACACTTCCCGCATGACCTCCGAGAACAGCAAACGCCCGGTCGAGCGCTCCGTCCCCTTCGAGACCTCCGCCGGCAAGCCGGTCGAGCGCGTCTACACGCCCGAGAGCCTCAACGGCTGGGACTACGGCGAGAAGCTCGGCTTCCCCGGCGAATACCCGTACACCCGCGGCGTCCAACCCACCATGTATCGCGGCCGCTTCTGGACCATGCGCCAGTACGCGGGCTTCTCCGATGCCGAGGAGTCGAACCGCCGCTACAAGTACCTGCTCTCCCAGGGCCAGACCGGCCTCTCCGTCGCCTTCGACCTCCCTACCCAGATTGGCTACGACCCCGACCACCTCATGGCCGAGGGCGAGGTTGGCAAGGTCGGCGTCTCCATCTGCTCCATCGAGGATATGGAAACCCTCTTCCGCGACATCCCGCTCGAGACCGTCACCACCTCCATGACCATCAATGCGACCGCCTCCGTGCTCCTCGCGCTATACGTGGCCGTCGCCAGGAAGCAGGGCGCCGACCTCGGCAAGGTCGGCGGCACCACCCAGAACGACATCCTCAAGGAGTACATCGCCCGCGGCACCTACATCTTCCCGCCGCGCCCGTCGATGCGCCTCATCACCGACATCTTCGCCTGGTGCAGCGAGAACCTGCCGCAGTGGAACACCATCAGCATCAGCGGCTACCACATGCGCGAGGCCGGCTGCACCGCCGCGCAGGAGGTCGGCTTCACCATCGCCGACGCCATCGCCTACACGCAGGCCGCACTCGACCGCGGCCTCAAGATCGACGACTTCGCCCCGCGCCTCGCCTTCTTCTTCGCCTGCCACGGCAACTTCCTCGAGGAGATCGCGAAGTTCCGCGCCGCACGCCGCCTGTGGGCGCGCGTGGTGAAGGAGCGCTTCGGGTCGACCAAGGCCGACTCCATGAAGTTGCGCTTTCACACGCAGACCGGCGGCGCAACCCTCACCGCGCAGCAGCCCGTCAACAACCTCGTCCGCACCGCACTCCAGGGGCTGTCCGCAGTCCTCGGCGGCACCCAGTCGCTGCATACCAACTCCTACGACGAGGCGCTCTCGCTCCCGTCGCAGCACGCCGCCGAGCTGGCCCTCCGCACGCAGCAGATCCTCGCCTACGAGACCGGCGTCGGCGACACGATCGACCCCATGGCCGGCTCCTGGTACATCGAGCACCTCACCGACGAGGTCGAGCGCGACGCCGAGGCCTACGTCCGCCGCATCGACGAGATGGGCGGCGCCCTCGCCGCTGTCGAGCGCGGTTTCCAGGCCGCCGAGATCCACGAGAACGCCTTCCGCATCCAGCGCGACATCGAGGCCGGCCGCAAGATCGTCGTCGGTGTTAACGACTACATCGACGAAGAGGCCCCGCCCGAGGGCCTCCACCAGCACGACGTGACCGTCGGCGAGCGCCGTGCCAGACAGGTCCAGCGCCTCCGCGCCGAGCGCGACGCCACGAAGGCCGAAGCCGCCCTCCGCCGCCTCGAGGACGCCGCCCGCGGCACCGACAACATGATGCCCCTCCTCGTCGAGGCCGTAGAGTCCTACGTCACCCTCGGCGAGATCTGCGCCCGCCTCCGCACCGTCTGGGGCGAACAGCGCGAATCCATGGCCCTGTAGGTCTCGCTTGATAGCGACCACGAAGACACAGCGAATCGCCCCGGTAACAATGTCCACACGAGGAACAATCGTGGCTGAGCAGACAGCGTTCGAGCGTGTGTTGAAGGCACGGCGGCTGATGGACCGCGCGCCCGGCGAGGTTCTCGACCTCGACCGGCTGGCGGCCGAGGCCGGCCTCTCGCGGTACCACTTCGTGCGGTCGTTTGCGCGCGTCTACGGAGACACACCGCACCGATACCTTGTGGGACGCCGGATGGAGCGGGCTCGCGCGATGCTCCGGCGGGGCGGGCGATCCGTAACCGAGGTGTGTTTTGCCGTAGGGTTTCGCAGCGTTGGGTCGTTCAGCGCGGCCTATCGGCGCTACGCCGGCGAGACACCCCGCCAGACGCGAGCGGCTGCACTCGAGCGGCGGCGGGAGCCGGAGCGGTTCATCCCGGCGTGCCACCTGCGCATGATCCGTTCCGCGGCGTGACCGCAATTTTCGAGAAGCGGCGGGCGGTGTCGGCGGTGTAGGCTCCCTCAGACGAAAGGGGCTCCAATGATCACCGGACTCTCGCACGCGACGCTCTTCGTGCTCGATCAGGACAGGGCGCTCGACTTCTACACGAACAAGCTCGGGTTCGAGGTGCGCGCGGACATGACGATGGACGGCTTTCGCTGGCTGACCGTCGCGCCGAAGGGGCAGCAGCAGCCGGAGTTGATTCTGTATCCGACGCTGCCGGGCGGACCACTGGACGCGGACGCGCTGACGCACATTCGCGCGCTGCTGGAGCGCGGACTTCTGGGCGCGGGCGTCTTCCAGACCGACGACTGCCGCAAGACGTTCGAGCAGCTCCGCGCACGTGGCGTGGAGTTCGATCAGGAGCCGCAGGAGCGCCCGTACGGGATGGAGGCGCTGTTCAACGACGGCTGCGGGAACTGGTTCTCTCTCACCCAGCGGTTCTAGAGGCTATCGGTCCCACGGCTGACACGGATGGATCCGTGCCGATCGGCGCCGGCCGCCGTGCCAGCGCTGTCGAATGTGGCTTCGGTTGCACCGACGTTACGCGCGTTTGGGGCGCAGGTAGATGAACCAGTACACCAACCCGACCATCACAGCGCCGCCGATGATATTGCCCGCCGTCACCGGCAGCAGGTTGTGCACGAAGAAGTTCCCCCACGTCAGGTCCGACAGGTCCGTCGATGACATCGCGTCGAGATCGGTGACGGCGGACTCGCGCTTCACCAGCAGCCCCAGCGGGACGAAGAACATGTTCGCCACACTGTGCTCGAACCCGCTCGCCACGAACGCCGTGATCGGGAACACCACCGCCACCGCCTTGTCGATGTTGCTCCGCGCGCTGTACGTCAGCCACACCGCCAGGCACACCAGCGCGTTGCACAGCACACCGAGCGCGATCGCCTCCCCGAACCCCAGCCCCACCTTGTGGTCCGCGATGCGCACCGCGTTCGCGCCGACCAGGTTCCCGTCGAACTGCCACTGTCCGCTGTAGTACACCAGCCCCGCCGTCGCCAGCGATCCCGCGAAGTTCCCCGCGTACACCACCGCCCAGTTCCGCCCCACCTCCAGCGCGCTGATCCGCCCGCTAGCCCACGCCATCACCACCAGGTTGTTCCCCGTGAACAGCTCCGCCCCCGCGATCACCACCAGGATCAGCCCCAGGCTGAACGCCAGCCCGCCCAGCAGCCGCGACGGCCCCCACCCCAGCCCCGTGTCCGTGGTCACCGCCAGGAAGAAGTCCGCCCCCAGCGAGATGAACGCGCCCGCCAGCACCGCCAGCACGAACGTCTGCACCACCGGCATCCGCGCCTTCGCGACCCCCAGCCCCTCCGCCTTCACCGCCATCTCCGCAGGCAACAGCGGATCCAGCGACACCGGTGTCGTAGCGATGGATTCGGACATGCGCACCTCCCGTCCGCGCAAGTCTATCGGCGCGCACGCCCCCCGCCGTCAGCGCCAAACGGCCGGATTTCCCCCACAGATGACTGAGAGAGTCCCCGTAGGGGCGCAGCCTGCTGCGCCCGACAGTCGCCGGCCCAACCGCTTGGCTGCATTCCGAGACGGACCGCCACTTGGCCCACGCCGCCGAGCCCAACGGCGTCCGCTGGTCCTGGACCTTCGCCCTCTACCCCTCAGCCGATGGCACGACCACCCGCCTCATCTCCCGCAACAAAGTCTCGATCCCGTCCGTGCTGTCCCGCATCCTCATGCTAGCCGCCGTCGCCCCACCCGCCTTCATCATGACCGCTGCCATGCTGCGCGGGTTGCGACGACGTGCCGAGCGCCTGGCACTCGCCCGGAGCACCGAGCGTGGCGCCATGGCCGTGCGCTAGACTGAGGGCCGGAGGAATAAGCCATGGCGAAGCCGATCGAGCCCATCCCCGTCCTGACCGGGAAGGCCGCCGCTTGGTTCACCGAGTTCCTCAAGAAGGGCGACAAGCCCGACCCCGAGCGCGACCGACAGGCCCGCGAAGACGACGCTATCGTCGCGCGAATGCGCCCGCTCGACCGCAAGAAGCACGCGCAGATGCGGAACGATCACCTGGGTCCCAAGTCGTAGAACATCCACTGCATACCGCGGTTCGGTTCGATCGGAGGCCTCGAGAAGCCTTCCCGCTCGTAGAACCTGATTGCGTCCGCGTTTCGCACATCGACCTGTAGCGCGAGGATCCGGCACCCCGAGGGGAGGGACTTCGCGACCTTGCGTACGAATCCCAACACGTGCCGTCCGTAGCTGCGGCCTTGGTACTGGCGGTCAACCGCGAGTCGTCCGACCAGCAGGGCGGGGACCACCGCGTAGGGCGCCTGTCGTCGGAGTCCCGCGTCGGCGCGATCCACCTGGGCGTTCGAAAGGCTCACGAATCCGACAGGCTCATGCTGCTGTGTGTAGAAGACGTGCGTGACGTTGAATCGCCCATCGGACTGCCGAAGCGCATCGTTCAGCAGGAAGTCACGTAGATCCGCCTCCCACTCCTCATCGCCGGCCGAGAAGCTTGCGAAGTCGGTAAGGAGGTCGCTGTCTAGCACGGCGAAGTCCAGCGGGCTCTCGTCCGGTGCAACCATCGCCATATGGTGAAGGATACGAGCGTTAGGCGCGACGGCACCGCGCTCCTCGCCCTCGCCGTCGCCCCGCCCGTCTTCATCATGTGACCGCCGCCATGCTCCGCGCCTCCGCAAACGGGCGGAGGCGATAGGGGTGACCGCAGACGATCATTGCGATCAGTTGCAGAGATACTCGATTGTGAAACGTAACTCTGCTGCCCACGTTGCCAATACGGACGAAGGGCCACCTCCTTCATGCGCCCGTAGGACATCGCTAGGTTTGGCGTTCCGGCCAACGCCATAGTCTGGTGCGATGTTCATCGCTTTCTCAAAGGTTTCCTGATTGCGATGCGCGAAGTAATTCCGGAAGACTGGCAAATGCCCAAAGACCCTGAAGCCTGTTGAGAACGCCGTCGTCATATCCCCGGCACTTGACAGTTTGGCGGCAGAGGCAACCCTGCCGAGCACGCTGGGATCATGCCAAGTTGGTTCTGACCTAGTATCCCAACCCCCTTTGGCATTGGGCGTTCTCCAGGGCCGCTCCGCTTGCACAGCTATCCCGATAGCATCGTTTGCGTCGGGAATCGCCAATGAGCTTGAGATGGGAGTCCCTACTCTGGAGCGTGCGCCCAGTGCGCAGCTAATGTAGAGCCACTTGATGGTGTTCGTCCACGTATTGAGAAGATCTATTGCAAGCGTCGCGACTTCGGCTTCAATCTCGTGGGCTGCCTTGTGAGGAAGCTGGTAGCTGGCGGCGACTTCAGCTCTTCGCTCAATACGATTCAAGCGCTTTGATGCGCTGATGCAGAGTTTCGAAAGCCTCCTGTAGCGCCTCATTATTGGTCAAAGCAAGTCCGGCAGCAGGGCGCGACACATCCAACCAAAACGGGTGGTTCGTTGCTCGCGCCGGTTCGTGGCGGAGGAGGAGGCGCTTACGAAGGTCCCGAAACGGCCGCCAGCGTCCTTTGAATCGACAGCCTCCGCCAGCGCCAAGAGGTTGTAAGCCACCGCTTCCATCGAGCTCAGGCCCTCGCCGACAGGGAACTCAGGAAGGGAGGGGAACCGGCGCAGCGCATGGCCGATCGCAGTTGCGAGGGAGTAGAAGTTAAACCTGGTCATGAGAGCGGACTCGCGAAGCCCTTCGATCTGGAGGATGGTCGAGAAGACCCGATCGACGACGTCCTCCATTTCGCCTTCTTGAGGGAACTCATCGTCAAACCTGCTATACATTTCGTTTAGCTTTGCAGCCGAACTACTTTCGATGCCGTTCGTGAATGCGCGAATGACTTCCGTGAGCAGTTCGGAGTCCGCCATTCTGCTGAGTTGTGCCTCACTGAAAACACCGAGATCTTTCAGGGTCTGTGCATAGCGAGTAGACAGTCTGGCGATAAACCACTTGAAACTACCTTGGTATCGCGCATATCTGAGTTCTTGCGGATTGAGCGGAACCGTGTATGAATTGATTCGCCGAAACACCTGTCTGATGTCCTGATCTGTGGCTTCAGGAAACAGGTCAGCCGAGAGCGAATAACTCAAGAACTTGTGTTGGAGATCCTCGTCGAGTGTCGATAGCCGTTTCCCGCGGAACTCACCTCGCGTGATGATGAGGTCGTCATGGAAGAAGTCCACAATCGCCATGGTGCGCTGCTGGCCATCGACCACTTCCTTGTAAGTCCTTCTCGTCTGAAGGTCGGTCCTTTGGCGCAGGAGAATCTTCGGCATGGGATAGCCGGATAGAATCGTATCGATGAGGTACGACCGAGCCGATGGGGGCCATATCTTGGGCGAACGCTGATAGTTCCGATTGATTACGATGGTCTTCTCGTCATACTGCTGACAGTATTCGGCGATTGTGTAATTGACCGATACGCTCTGCATGGACAGGCCTCGCGCATTTCGCTGATCGTGACTCGCAGATACTCGCATCTTCCACTGCTGATTGCAAGCAAACGCTGTGTGCGGCAACGCCGGCCGCGGAGGGAGGACATGTAGCGACCATGAAACTAGGCGGAAACTTCTTCGAGGACCTCTCCCCCGGCCAGACCCTCATTAACCCCGTCCCCCGCACCCTCACGCACGGCGACACCGCCCTCTACATCGCCCTCACCGGCGACCGGAACCCCAAGAACTGCTCCGACGAGTTCGCCCGCGCCCTCGGCTTCGACCGCGCGCCCGTCCACGACATGCTCGTCTTCCACATCGTCTTTGGCCGCACCGTCGGCGAGATCTCCCTCAACTCCCCCGGCAACCTCGGCTACGCCGACCTCCGCTTCCTCCGCCCCGTCTACACCGGCGACACCCTCCGCGCCACCACCGAGACCCTCGGCTGGCGCGAGACCTCGAAGGGCGACACCGGCGTCGTCTGGGTCCGCACCATCGGTTACAACCAGCGCGACGAAGAGGTCCTCCGCTTTTTCCGTTGGGTCATGGTCAACAAGCGCCAGCCCACAAAGCCCTCCGGCGCCGACCAGCCCGCCGACATGCCCGCGCAGGCCTCGCTCGATCACATCGCCTTCCCGCAGGTCCGTCGCTTCGACGCTACCGCCACCGGCGGCGCCCGCTTCTGGGAGGACTACGCCCCCGGCGACCGCATCAGCCACCCGCAGGGCATGACGATCGAGGAGGCCGAACACCAGATGGCCACGCGTCTCTACCAGAACACCGCCCGCGTCCACTTCAATCAGCACCAGCAGGCATCGTCGCGGCACGGCAGGCGCATCATCTACGGCGGCCACATCATCTCCGTCGCCCACGCCCTCTCCTTCGACGGCCTCGAGAACGCGCTCGGCATGGCCGCCTGGAACGGCGGCCAGCACACCAACCCCACCTTTGCCGGCGACACCCTCTTCGCCTGGACCGAAGTCCTCGACCGCATCGACCTCAACCGCGACGACATCGGCGCCCTCCGCCTCCGCCTCATCGCCTGCAAGAACACCGACCCCAACACCGAGCCCGTCCCCATCAAACTCCCCGCCGACGACGCGGGCGCGCCCGGCCGCGAGCGCTACAACCCCGCCGTAGTCCTCGACCTCGACTACATCGCCCTGATCCCCAAGCGCGCCGTATCGACCTGATGGAGCGCAGGCGCCCCCGCCTACGCCGTCGCGAAGCGAGTAGCGGCGGAGCTTCAGCTCCGCTCACCGCACCAACCACGACCATCCCCCCACGCGACAGCGCAGGGGAGCGCCCAATCACGTCATCCCGAGCGCAGCGAGGGATCTTGCAGTGACACGCACGGACCACCAAAGCCCAGCATCCAGTCCCGTCGGCCGTACGGTGTCCCGACCCACAGGTAGACACAGGTGGACACAGATGACCGCAGGCGCCCCCAGATGGGGTCCGATGGCCCGTCCGGCCCTCCCTCGCAACGTGTATCCTCCAACGACACTGAGCCACTGAGCCACTGACGCACTAGACCCCACCGCCGGAGGCCCCCATGACCACCGAAACCCAACTCCGCATCGTCGAAGCCCGCCCCGACCACGCCCCCTTCATCGCCTGGACCATGCTCACCGCCGCCCGTTCCCACCTCGACACCGGCATGTGGGACCTCGTCACCGGCTGGCCCGAGGCCGAGACCCTCCGCTACCTCGAGGCCCTCTGCACCACCGACCGCACCCACTTCACCCACTACTCCCTCTACCTCGTCGCCGAGGTCGACGGCCGCCCCGCCGCCGCTCTCAGCGGGTACGTCGAGTCCGAGAACGGCACCCACACCCTCATCGAAGCCATGCAGGAGGTCGACCGCAAGCTCGGCCGCACCGAGGCCGACTTCGCCGCCGGCTGGATGCGCGCCGGCTCCATCGTCAACGTCAACCCGCCCCACGATCCCGACAACTGGGTCGTCGAGCACGTCGCCACCCACCCCGACTTCCGCCGGCAGGGCCTCATCGACCGCCTCCTCGCAGCCATCGTCGAGCGCGGCCGCCAGCACGTCGCCACCACCGCCGACGTCGGCGTCCTCATCGGCAACGACCGCGCCCAGAGTGCCTACCAAAAGGCCGGCTTCACCGTTGTCTGGGAGAAGCTCGACCCCGCCTTCGAAGCTGCGTACAAGTGCCCCGGCATCCGCCTCCTCCGCCGCCCGATCTAAGCGACGAGGCGACAGGGCGACCCGCAGAAGGTAGCCGCAGTCGAACATTCGCCGCAGGCGTCAGCTTCTCGCAGAGTCGTCGGAGGAGACATCTCCGCCCGGTCGTCGCTTGGCCCGCGTGCCAAACAAGCGGTACCGCCGCCGAACCCCCACTCCGTCATGCTGAGCGAAGCGACCCGGTCGCCGAAGGGAGACGGCATCTTCTGGTGACGCCGACGTGGGCTCAAGAAGCACACTGCGCCCCGTCGAGAGGCCACGCCCATCCCACGTCTCCAACCCGCCACCACCGCGTCGCGGGCGCCCGAAAGAGCCAGGCTGACCAGCCCACGAGCTGACCGGTTGAACAAAGCCGACGAGAAATCTCCCCAAAGTGATCCCGCCCGCTTGGAGATCGTGCCCACGGCGTCGCATCCTGACCCTGGCAGACTCGGCCCAGCCCACGCCCGCAAGCCAGGAGCGCCCCGCCCCGCCGTCACAAAACCGAAAACTGCCGAGCAATCTCAGCCGGAGGCCCGAGGAAGACCCGCAAAACCAAGATCTGCCGAGCAATGTCAGGTTCCGGAGGCCGCAAGAACACACGAAACTGCCGTTCAACGAATCTGAAAAGGAGGCCCTCGAATCTGAGAAATCGTCACTTTCCGAAGCAGCTATAACGGCCGCCCGAACGGCGCTGCCCCGCCCGACAAGCTTGAAGCTGGTCAAGCATGAACATAAGCCCGGACCCCCGTAAAATGGCGCCGACCGAACTGCGACGGAGTGCCACATGACATCACCGACGACGACCCCGGCCCTGCTCGGGGCCCAACGGCTCGCCGCCGAGGCCGAGGCCCTCGCCGCAGCCGCCGTCACCCGCGCCGCCCAGCTCACCGCCCAGGGCGCGAAGATCGACGACCACCAGGTGCTGTGCGAGCGCCTCGCCTGCATCGCGACCGAGGCCGGTGCCGCAAGCTCCCTCGTCGCCTATTGCGAGCGCCTCGCCGCCGCCGGCCGCGCCGACCCCTTGTCCGAGGACGAGGCTTTCGCCTACGCCGCCGAGGTGCTCTCGAAGGCGCTCGCCCTGCGCCAGGCCCACCCCGGTGACTTCGCCGACGTGCCGGAGCCTGCCGCCGAGACCCTCGCCCTCATCCGCCAGGGTCTCGACGACGCGCGCCTGCGCGACATCGGCGCGCGCGTCATCGCCGGCCTCGGCGCCAACAACGTCGATCTCGACAATGACGACGCCGCCCAGACCCGCGCCTTCGCGCGGCAGTTCGCGAAGCAGGAGGTGTTGAAGGACGACGGCGGCATGCCCCTCGCCGACCGCATCCACCGCGAGGACATGCTCATCCCGGAGTCGCTCATCAAGCAGTACGCCGACCTCGGCTTCTTCGGCAGCTCCATCCCGTCCGAGTACGGCGGCACGGAGATGGGCTACCTCACGATGATCGTCCTGACCGAGGAACTCTCGGCCGCGTCGCTCATCGCCGGCAGCCTGCTGACCCGCTGCGAGATCCTCTCGCGTGCCATCCTCGAGGGGGGCACCGAGCGCCAGAAGCAGGAGTGGCTCCCGAAGCTCGCTTCCGGCGAGCTGCTCGTCGGCATCAGCGTCACCGAGCCCGACATCGGCTCCGACGTCGCCTCTGTACAGTGCAAGGCCACGCCCGCCGAAGGCCCGGACGGTCCCGGTTACAAGATCAACGGCGCCAAGGCATGGGCCACCTTCGCCGGTCGCGCCGACGTGCTCGCGCTCCTCACCCGCACCGACCCCAAGCCGGGCTACGGCGGCCTCTCGCTCTTCATCGTCCCGAAGGATCGCTCCTTCGACCATAAGTTCGAGTGCCGCCAGCCCGAAGGCGGCCTCCTGACCGGCGAGGCGATCCCCACGCCGGGCTACCGCGGTATGCACTCGTACATCCTCAACTTCGAGGACTACTTCGTCCCTGCCGAGAACCTGGTCGGCGAGGAGGGCGGCGTCGGCAAGGGCTTCTATCTCACGCTCGGTGGCTTCGCCGTGGGCCGGCTGCAGACCGGCGGACGCGCGCTCGGCGTCGCGCAAGCGTCACTCGAGAAAGCGTGCCAGTACACGACCCAGCGGTCGCAGTTCGGCAAGCCCATCAGCGAGCACCAGCTCACGCAGTACAAGATCGGCCTCATCGCGACGCGGATCGCGGCGGCGCGGCAGTTCACCTACCACGTGGCGCGCGAGACGGACCCGAAGGGGAAGGCGCCGCTGCTGCCGGCGATGGCGAAGCTGTTCTCGTCGGACGTGGCCGTCTGGGCTTCACAGGAAGCGCAGCTCCTCCACGGCGGCTGGGGTTACGCCGAGGAGGACCGCATCAGCCGCTACGTCGTCGACGCCCAGGTCCTCCCCATCTTCGAGGGCGTGAAGGCCACCCTCGAGCTGAAAGTGATCGCGAGAGCGCTCGTGAGCGGAGCGTAAGTCGATAGTCGCTGGTCGCCGGGGGCGCGCGGCCGGACAGACTTCGTAAACCAGCGACCCCAGAGCCAGCGACCAGGAGACCGGTACATGTACATCATGCAGAAGCAGGGACGGTTCGTGATTCCGCGCACGGAGCTTACGTATCCGGCGCACACGCTGAAGATGAACGAGAAGGCGGCGCAGGCTCCGACCGACCACGTGATGCCGGACTTCGAGGACGCCTGCCCCTACGAGTTCAAGGGCGAGAAGAGCCGCGCCACGCTGGTGGAGGCGCTGAACACGATCGACTTCGGCAAGAAGGTCATCGCCATCCGCCCCAACAACATCAAGTCGAAGTACTTCCTCGGCGACGTCCAGGCCATCATGCTCGGCGCACCCGACAAGTTCCACGGCATCATCCTGCCCAAGACGGAGACGCCCGAGGACATCGTCCACCTCTCCCGCCTGCTCGACGCGCTCGAGGACCAGGGCGGTTGGACGACGCACGTCCAGATCGAGGCCCTCATCGAGACGCCGCTGGCCATCGTCAACGCCTACAAGATCGCGACGGCGTCGCCGCGCATGGCCGGCCTCATCTTCGGCATAGCCGACTTCAGCGCCTCGATGGGCGTGCGCGAGATGATCGACAACCAGAACCGGAACTTCCACTACGCGAAGCAGGCGACGGCCGTTGCCGCGAAGGCCGCCGGCCTCCACGTCATCGACAACGCCTTCCTCCGCCTCATCCGCCCCGACACACCGGACGACGAGAAGGCGGCGATCCAGCAGCAGCTCCGCGAGAAGAGCGAGGGCTCGCGCGATCTCGGCATGGACGGCACATGGGTCATCCACCCGCAGCAGGCCGAGATCTGCAACGCCGTGTTCACCCCGGACGCGGAGCAGATCGCGAAGACGAAGCGCTCGCTCGAGGTCTATCACAAACTCGGCGGCGGCTCGATCGCCGACCCCGAGACCGGCGAGTTCTACGACGAGGCCACCACCAAGGCGATGCTCATGGACCTCGCGAAGGCCGTCCAGGCGGGCACGCTCGAGGAGTCCTGGCTGCGCGAGATGGCTGCGAAGTCGAAGGAAGTGTCCGGCTACGACATCCTCGAGGTGATGGGGCGCGTCGGCTGACCCTTGCGCCGATTCGGTACGATACTGCTGTTATGAGGCGAAACACCGCGCTCTTGCTGATTGGGCTGGCGGCCCTGCTCTCGACGGCTTCGCTGCTGGGTGTGCTGCGGCATGCGCTGGCGCGGGAGAAACCGGCGCCGGAGCTGGATTCGCTGGAGGCCGAGCGGCGGCGCGTGAGAGCGGCGATGGGTGATGCTCTCACTGACTTGAATGTCGATCACTACCCGGAGAATCTCAGACCCAGGCCTGGCTTGCCTGATAGAGATACGGTGCGGGGCCTGATGCCTGTGCTGGATCCACCGCTGTCCCGAACGATCTCGGAAGAGCGCGACGAGAGCAGGTAGGCCGTTTGGCGTCGAGCCCGTGGGATACGAGTGCTCTGGTCAAGCTGTACCTTCCCGAGCGGGGGTCCGCGCGGGCCCTTGTACTAACGCGTGACTCGACCATCGTGTTGTCCTCGATCACGCCGGTTGAATTCGCGTCGGCGTTACGGCGCCGCGTGCTGATGGGCGAGCTGACCGCCGAGCAGCGTGACCTCGCATATCAGCGGTTCTTCGCCGATTCCCGAGGCTTTCAGTTCGCCGATCTCAACGACGCGATTCGCGGTCTCGCTGTCAAGCTGCTTCATTCCGAACCCAGGATCGCGGGGCGGTTGCGTGCCCTCGACGCGATTCAGCTCGCCACGGCGATCTGGTGGTTCGAACGGGCCACTGCCTCTAACATAGAGGCCGGCGCCTTCATCGTTGCCGACCGGCCGTTGCGGGAGGCTGCCGTAGCGCTGGGGCTGGCTGTCGAAGATCCTGAGGACTACGAATGAGGTTCTACGAGTACGAAGCGAAGGCGCTGCTGCGCAAGAACGGCGTCCCCACGTCGAAAGGCGGGGCGGCGACGACCGTCGACGACGCCGTGCGCATCTTCGGCGAGATCGCTGGCGGCGACGGGGGCGGCGAAGCTGTACTGAAGTCACAGGTGCTGACCGGCGGCCGCATGAAGGCCGGCGGGATCACGTTCCCGTCGAACGCGGACGAGGCCCGCAAGCAGGCCGAGCACATCCTGAAGCTGGTGATCAACGACCAGGCGCCGCGCTGCGTGCTGGTCGAGAGCAAGCAGCCGGTGAAGAAGGAGTACTACGCTGGCGTCATCTACGACGGCAACGCGAAGCTGCCGGTGGCGATCTTCAGCGACATGGGCGGCATCGACATCGAGGAGGTCGCCGAGAAGCACCCGGAGCATGTGGCGCGCGTCCACTTCTCGACGTTCCAGCCGCTGCAGGAGTTCAAGTTCAAGGAGCTGGTGGCGTCGCTGGGGATCAGCGGCAACGAGCTGAACCAGCTCTCGCGGATCATCGCGCGGCTCGCGCGGACGTTCCTCGCCCATGGCCTGACGCTCGCCGAGATCAACCCGCTCGCCCAGCTCGAGAACGGCGAGTTCATCGCGCTGGACTCGCACATGGACATGGAGGACGAGGCGCGCGACCAGCAGCGCGCGGTGCTCGACGAGCTGGGCATCGGCCCCGACGAGACGCGGCAGGCCCGCGAGCCCACCCCGTTCGAGATCCGCGGGGCGCAGGTCGACGCCTCCGACCACCGCGGCGTGGCCGGCCGTGTGGTCGAGTTCGATGGGAACCTGGGGTGCGTGATCGGCGCCGGCGGCGGGAGCCTCACGATCTTCGACGCGCTGCGCAACCACGGCGGACGGCCGGCGAACTACTGCGAGATCGGCGGCAACCCCAGCGTGAGGAAGGCAAAGGAGCTGACGAAGCTGATCCTCAGCAAGCCCGGCGTCGAGAAGATCTGCGTGATCATGAACGTCGTGAGTAACACGCGCGTCGACATCGTCGCCCGCGGCGTGATCAAGGGTGTCATCGAGTCCGGCTACGACCCGGCGGAGAAGATCGCCATTTTTCGCATCCCGGGATCGTGGGAGGAAGACGGCTTCAAGATCCTCGAGAAGTACGGCGTAGAGTACGCCGACCGGACAGTGCCGATGTCCGAAGCCGCGCGCCGCGCCGTGGCAAAAGTAGCGGGGCTGAACTGAGAACTGTGAACTGACATGAGCATCCTGATCGACGAGAACACGACCTTCATCATCCAGGGGATCACGGGGCGCGAGGCCGTGAACATGGCGCGCGAGTGCCTGGACTACGGCTCGAAGCTGGTGGGCGGCGTCACGCCCGGCCGAGGCGGCCGCGATGTCCACGGCGTGCCGGTGTACGACACCGTGCGCGAGATCACGTCGAAGCAGCGGGTGGACGGCAGCGTGATCTCGGTGCCACCGCCGGCGGTGCGCGACGCCGCGTTCGAGGCGATCGAGAACGGGATCAAGCTCATCGTCATCGTCACCGAGCGCATCCCGCGGCTGGAAGTGGCGCAGATGGTGGAGTACGCGAAGCGCGCCGGGACGCGCATCATCGGGCCGAACTGCCTGGGCGTGCTGACGCCGGGGAAGTCGCGCGTCGGCGGGATGGGCGGGGCGGCGGTGGCGGCCCGGAAGGCGTACACGCCGGGGCCCATCGGCATCATGTCGCGGTCCGGCGGCATGACGACAGAGATCGCGAACACGCTGACGGCTGCGGGCCTGGGCCAGAGCACGGCCGTCAGCATCGGCGGCGACGCTATCATCGGGTCGACGTACGCGGAGCTGATGCCGCTATTCGAGGGGGACGCTGAGACGAAGGCCATCGTCATCTACAGCGAGCCCGGCGGCCGCATGGAGGCCCAGCTCGCCGCGTACATGAAGGCGAACAACTCGCGGCTTCCCGTAGTGGCGTTCATGGCGGGGAGGTTCATGGACGAGATGCCGGGTATGCGCTTCGGACACGCCGGTACCATCGTCGAGGGCAAGGAAGACACGACCGCGGAGAAGATCGCCCGGATGAAGGACGCGGGGATCTCCGTGGCGGAGGAGATCCAGGACATCCCGGAGATCGTGAAGCGGCGGCTGGCCGGGGGCGGGGCGTGACGCGACCACAAGAGACAAACAGTGCAGAGACGGGGGATGGCGCGACGATGACGCTGCGGTCTGAAACCGGGATGTTCGTGCGGGTGGAGGTGGACGACGCCGTTGCCGGCGACGCCGCGGCAGCGAAATCGCTGGCAGGCGTGTGCCCCGTCGACATCTTCGCCGAGAGCGGCGGGCGCGTCGCGCTTGTCGAAGAGAATATCGACGAGTGCATCCTGTGCGGGCTGTGCCTGGACATCGGGCCGAAAGGCGCCGTGCGCGTGCTGAAGCTGTACGACGGCGACGCGCAGCTCACGAAGTCCTGACCCTCACTGAATGTCCGGACCGGCCGGGGCCCTGACGCACCAATAGCGGTAGGCGTTACCGACGATCTCGTCGGTCGCCAGGAAGAAATCGAAGTCGAACCTCATCACCCTCCCGGCGCTCGCCGTGTTCCGCGTGCTCGACCAGAAGATATCCCCGGGCCCGACCGTGAATGGATGTCCCGTCGGCAGACCGGCGGGCTGTGTTGTGTCGGATAGCGTCATCAGCTCGGAGACCGTCGGCAGTCGCCAGCCCATGCGTCCGCCGTGATAATTGCCCTGGCAGGCTCGGATAGCCGAGTCCCAGTCGGAGGAGTCCGTTTCTGGCACGCGTTCCCACACCAGCCCCGTCTCGCGGTCGAGGACAGCTTCGTCGTTGAGGACGCAGAGGAACCTGTCGTTGTCGCAGGGGTCCGCCCCGCCGGGGACCGGGATCGCCCGGTGCCAGGAGCCGGGGATGTCGTCGAGCGACTTCATGGTTGGGCCCAGCGGCCCGGGCGGGTCGAGCGTCCCGGCGTTGATGACGCCGGCCCAGGCGGCGACGAGGGTGAGACCGAGGAGCGCGGCCAGCGCCCAGCCTGCCTTCGCGGCGAAGGTGTGCATTCTTCGTCCTCCACTGTCTGCAGGCGGGGGTTTGGTAGCGGGCGGGGTTGGCGTAACGATACATGGCTCGCGTGGCGAGAGCACGGGCGCCCGTAGCCCGCGGCGTCCGGGCCCGGGAGCGGGGACAAGCCGCGGACGTAGCGTCCCGGGCCGCCTGGCGGGCTACCATGAGGTGACCATGCCGATCACCGAGATCCTCGACGGAGCGCTGTGGCAGTCAGACACTGATCCGCACATCTTCCGCAAGATGCGCGCGAGGGACATCACGCCCGCCATCGTCATCGACCTGCAGGAGTTCCCGGTCGCGGAGATGCCGCTGGACTCGTCGATCTCGTACGTGCGCTGGCCCATCGATGACGGGCCGGTACCGGATACGGAGACGCTGGCCGCGCTTGTCGAGGCGGCATGCGTCTTCATCGAGCACGGCGGGCGCATCGTGACGATGTGCGCGCAGGGGCGGAACCGGTCCGGACTTGTGTCGGCGCTCATCGTGTGCGGCGTGCGAAGAGTCGGCGGCCTGGAGGCCGTGCGGCACGTCAAGGAAAAGATCCCCGAGTCGCTTTCAAACGAAGCGTTCGTGGAGTGGTTGACCCGCATCCGCCGGCGAAGGCCGTAGCGGCCGGCAGCGGCTACCATAGTCCGAGATGGAGCGAACATCCCCTGAGGTCGCGGCCGACGCCGCGTCTGGCGGCGCGGCTGTGCCAGCGCCGGAGCGTCCGGCGTCGCCACTCGAGCTGCCGCGCCGTACAGTGAGCTTGCGGCAGTACGCGCTCCGGCCCCTCATCATCCTCTTCATCCTGAACGCCGTCGACGAGTTCGACCGGGCCGTGCTGACGGTCGCTCTGGATGACATCCGAGCGCACTTCGCGTTGTCGGATCTAACGGTGGGGCTCCTGCCGCTTGCCGTCATCTTCCTGACGGGGATTCTGTCGCTGCCCGTTGGGAACTGGGCCGACCACGGGAAGCGAACCCGCATCCTGGCGATCGGCGCCGTGATCTGGGGCAGTTCGGGGCTGTTCGCGGCCGCCTCGCGCGCCTTCTGGCAGCTCTTTCTCACGCGCGCATTGCTGGGTGTCGGCCAGGGGACGATCGGGCCGACGCACCTGAGCCTGCTCTCGGACTACTACCCGCAGGCGGTGCGCGGCCGCGTCATGAACTACTGGCGGTCGGCGAACGCGTTCGGATCGATCGTGGGCGCCGTGGTCGGAGGCGGAGTCGTCGCATGGGTGGGCTGGCGCTGGGGATTCACAGCGGCGGCAGTCCCCGGGCTGGTCTTCGGCCTCGTGGCGCTGACGCTGCGGGAGCCGAAGCGGGGCGAGGCTGAGCTCAAGGAGGCGATCGAGGAGAACCCGATGCTGGCCGAGTTCCTGCGCGAGCCGGCTGACCGCAAAGGGTTCTTCGAGAGCCTTGGGACCATCCTGCGGACGAGGACGCTGCTGTACATGATCCTGGCGAACGCGGCGATCGGGTTCACGCTGATCGGCGTGATCGTCTGGCTGCCCACGTTGTTCGAGCGGCGGTTCGACATGGACACGCGGCAGGCTGGCGCCGTGTTCGGGGCGCTCGCCGTCGCCGCCTTCGCCGGCCAGTGGCTGGCGGGGCCGTACGCCGACGACCGGATGCACCGCGGGTTTGGCTACCTTGGGCGGCTGGGCGCGTTGTCGGTCGTCATCCTGCTGGTAACGTGGACGGCCGCGTTCGCGATCCCGTTCGCGCCGGTGACGCTGGTGCTGCTCATTGGCGGCGGATTCGTGGCATCGGTGGGGTCGGGCGGGCTGATCCCGATCGTGGCGGCGTGCTCGTCACCGCGGATCAGGAGCCAGTCCTTCGCCGCGTTTGGGCTATCGTTGTCGGTGCTGGGGGCGGCGATGGCGCCACTGGTGGTCGGCGGCGTGTCCGAGTTGTTTCAGCTTGGCGGCATGAATGACGGCGACAGCCTGCGGTACTCGATGTTGCTGGCCACGGTGACGGTGGCGTCGCTCGGCGCCTGGCTCGTGTACGAAGCGAGCCGCAGCGCCGACGAAGACGCCCGCCGGACCATCGTGGCGTTCATCGCCGAGCACGCGCCCGGACACGATGGCGCGGCCCCCGCGGTGCCTGGTGCGCCGATCTAGATAAACACCGGGACGGAGGGCTTCTCCTTCTCGGCCACACCGTCGGCGATGGCAGCTTCGGAGACGGCCTTCGCGACGTTCTTGGCCACCGTGGGGTGGAAGACGCTGGGGATGATGTACTCCGGTCCCAGCTCGTTCTTGCTCACGGCCGCTGCGATGGCCTCGGCCGCGGCCAGCTTCATGTGCTCGGTGATCTGGCGCGCGCGCACGTCGAGGACGCCGCGGAAGAGGCCGGGGAAGCAGAGCACGTTGTTGATCTGGTTTGGGTAGTCGCTGCGGCCGGTGGCCATCACTGCGACGTGCGGGCCGGCCACCTCGGGCCGGATCTCCGGGTCGGGGTTGGCCATGGCCATGACGATGGGGTCGCGGTTCATCTTCTTCACGTCGTCGACGGTGATCATGTTGGGGCCGGCGACGCCCAGGAACAGGTCGGCGCCCTCCATCGCGTCGGAGACGGAGCCGCTGATGCCCTCCAGGTTCGTGTGGTCGGCGAACCACTCCTTCATGAAGTTCATGCCCTCTTTGCGGCCCTTGTAGATGATGCCGGTGCGGTCGCAGCCGATGATGTTCTTCACGCCCGCGGACATCAGGATCTTCGAGCAAGCCACGCCGGCCGCGCCCACGCCGAGGACGACGACCTTCAGGTCGGTGATGTCCTTCTTGACGATGCGGACGGCGTTCAGGACGGCTGCGAGGACGACAACCGCCGTGCCGTGCTGGTCGTCGTGGAAGACGGGGATGTCGAGTTCCTTCTTCAGCTTCTCCTCGATGTAGAAGCAGCGCGGGGCGGAGATGTCCTCGAGGTTAATACCGCCGAAGCCTGGCGCGATCGCTTTCACGATGTTCACGATCTCGTCCTGGTCCTTGGTGTCCAGGCAGATCGGCCACGCATCGACGCCACCGAACGACTTGAAGAGCATCGCCTTGCCCTCCATCACGGGCATGGCGGCCTTCGGGCCGAGATCGCCGAGCCCGAGAATAGCAGTGCCGTCGCTGACGACCGCCACGGTGTTCGCTTTGATGGTCATGGAGTAGGCCGCTTCGGGGTCCTTGTCGATGGCGAGGCAGACGCGGGCGACACCTGGCGTGTAGACGACCGAGAGGTCGCGGCGCGACGTGACGGGCACTTTGTTGCGGATCTCGATCTTGCCACCGCGATGTGAGAGGAAGACGCGGTCGGCGACGCTCTTGATCTGGACGCCCTTCACCTTCCGGACGCCCTCGACGATGTCACGCGCGTGGTCGCTGTCGCGGGCGGCGACGCTGATCTCGCGCACGATGGTCGCGTCGGTGGTACGCACGACGTCGATATCGCCGATGTTCCCACCGACGTCGCCGACCGCGGACGCTATCTGGGCAAGCATGCCGGGTTTGTTGGGATACTGGGCCTGGATGCTGAAGGTATAGGTGGCGGCGGGCAGGTCGTTGGGTCGGCTGCCGTTCTTACGGGCCATGGCGATGTATCCCCTCGTGCTGCTGCGTTCTCCCCTCGGCGGAAGCCCACTATTCTAGGCGCCGGCCTGTGTAGCTGCCAATTGACGACGGACCTGTTTTGAATCTGGATCTTGCTTCTGACCTGGCGTGGGCGTAGTGTCGGTGACAAGAGTTATCGCAGGTATCGGAGGCAGCTATGGCGGAACAGCAGACGGGTCGCGTCAGGGTCGAGCAGGACGTGGTCTTCGGCACGGGCGGCGGGCGCGATCTGAAGTGCAACGTGTACCACCCGCCGCAACAGGGAACGGACCGTCCGGCGGTGCTGCTGATCCACGGCGGCGGCTGGGCGACGGGCGACCGGAGCCAGCTCCACGGCTACGGCATCCTGCTCGGGCGCATCGGCTACGTCTGCGTGGCGGCGGAATACCGGCTGGCGGGCGAGTCGAAGTGGCCGGCGCAGATCCACGACGTGAAGGCGTGCCTGCGCTGGATGCGCGCGAACGCGGCCAGACTGGGTATCGACTCGAAGAAGATCTCCGTGGAGGGGAACAGCGCGGGGGCGCACCTTTCGCTGATGGTGGCCGGGACGCCGAACGAGACGGAGTTCGAGGGCGACGGCGGCAATCCTGGCGTGGCGACCGACGTGGCGGCCTGCGTGGCGATCTACGCGCCGACGATGCTGTACGCCCCCGGCCAACCGCTGGCGCCGGAGTTGGAGTTCCTGTTCGGCCGCGGGGCGGACGTCGAAGTGGCCCGTCGAGCGAGCCCGCTGGAGTGGACGACGCCGAAGTTCCCGCCGACGCTGCTGGTCACGGGAAACAAGGACGAGCTGGTGCCTGATGCGGCCAGCTTCGCGATGTACAACCGGCTCATCGAGGCGGCTGTGCCCGCGGAGTTGCACGTATATGCCGACGCACCGCACGCATTCGACGCGACGCCCGAGTTCGGGCGCCAGGTAGCGGCCGTGATGTCGCTGTTTCTGGATCGCTACGTTGCGAATCCGCGCACTTTCGGCACGGCGGCGGCGCAGCAGATCAAGTCCGATGTGGTGGCGGCGTCGGTGGGGGCGGGCTGAGGCCGTTGGCGCTCACATGGTTCGAGCCGGGAGCATTGTGTGCTTCGGCCTATCCTGACCGTGCCGCGCTCAGAAACGCGGCGTCGGCTGGCGTCACGGTCGTCGTGAATCTCGACGAGGAACCGCACGCTGATGTTGTGGTGAGCCGCGCCGGCCTGACGCAGGTGCACCTCCCCGTCGCGGACTTCAGCGCGCCGGAGCAGCAGCAGCTCGCGGCGGGTGTGGAGGCCATCGAGCGCGCGATCGCGAGTGGAGGCGCGGCGCTTGTCCACTGCCGGTACGGCATCGGCCGCACGGGCACGCTCATAGCCTGCTGGTACGTCAGCCGGGGCCTGGATGCTGCGGCGGCGATCGCGCGCGTGCGTGAGGCGCGCCCCGGGTCGGTCGAGACGCACGGGCAAGTAGAGGCAGTGCGGGCCTTTGGCGCTCCGGATGATCCCTGACAGCACTACCCCGAGTACGTCCACCCCAGGTCGTCGTCGCGCAGAGGCTTCCCGACGTTGATCTGGCCGCCGTCCGTGATGCGGGCTACGACGAGAGTGTGATCGCCGGCTGGTAGGCCGCCTTCAACCTCGCACTCGAACCAGGCGAGGGCATCGCGGAGGACGGGGCATCCGGTCCCCATCGTCTTGTAATCCACGCCGGCGAGCTTGTCGACGACCATCTGCCCGGCGGCGTTGCGGCCCAGGATCTTGTGCGGGTCGGCGGGCTGGAGGAATGACGCCACCAGCTCACGGCTGTCCTCGCCCATCACGTTGACGGTGAACACCCGGGTCTCGCGGATATTGGCCAGCGTGCGAGCGTCGTTTTCCACGGAAAGGGCGACCATGCGCGGGTGGAAGCTGATCTGCATGAGCCAGTGAGCCGCCATGACGTTCAGACCCGCGGGACCACGGGAGCCGATGACGTACATCCCGTAGTTCATCATGTCGAGCGCGGGCTTCGCGTTCTCGTCGGACACTGCGATCTCCCGTCGGTAAGGGTGCTTCGATTGTAGCCGCCTGGCGGAGCTTGACACCCCTCCCGAAGCCGGTTTATTTTGTTGAAACCAAAATATTGGCCTGGGGCGAATCTCAGCGGAGGCCGACATGGTCGCACAGCCAGAATCACCGATCCGGAGCTTCTTCGACAGCCCGGTGATGGGCGGGGACCCGTTCCCCATCTTCAAGATGATGCGGGAGACCCAGCCGGTGGTGCAGATATCGCCGGGCTTCTGGGTGGTCGCGAAATACGACGATGTCATCCGCATCCTGCGCGACCCCGAGACCTTCTCGTCGCAAGTGGCGGAGCGTCCGGCCGACGAGCCACGCCCGCCGACTATCCTCTTCGACGATCCGCCCGTCCACACGCGGATGCGGGGGCTGCTGCAAAAGGCGTTCACGCCGAGGATGATCGAGCTGCAGCGCGACGCCATCACGGCGAACGCCACCCGCATGATCGACCACATGCTGGCGCAGGACGAGCCGGACTACGTGGAGGAACTTGCGTACCCACTGCCGGTCGGCGTTATCGCGAACATGCTCGGCGTGGCGGACGGTGACCTGGCGACGTTCAAACGGTGGTCGGACGCCATCATCGAGAACGTCGGGACGACCCTGTTCAATCCGGGCGACACCTCGCTTGAGCAGATCAACGTCGAGTTCGACGCCTACTTCAGAGAGCACATCGAACGGCTGCGCCAGCACCCCGAGGACAACCTCCTGAGCGCGCTGATCCATGCAGAGACCGAGGACGGGCACCTGAGCATGGAGGACCTCCTGGTCGTGTCGCGGGTGCTGCTGGTGGCCGGCAACGAGACGACGACGGGACTCATCGTGAACTCGGCGCGCGTGTTCTCGGAGATGCCGCACGTGCTGGACCAGCTCAGGGCGAACCTGGACCTGGTGCCCAGTTTCATCGAGGAGGCGCTGCGCTTCTACCCGCCGTTCCCGGCGACGATCCGCAAGACGGCGCGAGACGTCGAGGTGAGCGGGACGGTGCTGCCGAAGGGCGATCGGCTACTGGCGCTGCTTGGCTCGGCGAATCGCGACGAGACAGCCTTCCCGGACCCGGAGGAATTCATAATCGACCGGACGCCGAACAAGCACCTGGGGTTCGGGATGGGCATCCACGTGTGCCTGGGGGCGCCGCTGGCGCGCCTTGAGGGCCAGATCGCGATGAGCATCCTGGCGCCCCGTATCAAGCGGCTGGAGATCCTGGAGGGCGGGAGCGAAGGCGTGTTGCGGCCCGGCGGCCCCAAAGCGCTGAAGGTGCGGTTCGAGCTGGATCCCGCGTTCGCACCCGTGACCGCATAGGCTTCCCAACAGATCCGCAGGGCACGCAGAGATCGAAGAGGAGGGCCGACGTGCCCTCTTCTTGTGTCAGGCGCTGGGCGACAGCGCGCGGAGCATGTTGAGGGACTGCTCGGCGCGGCCGGCCGGGTCGGGGGCGACCGGGATGAAGTTGAGGACGGGCACGGTCACGCCGCTGTCCACGTAGGCCTGGATCTTGCTGCGGCACGTCGCGGCGTCGCCGAAGATGAGCAGCTCTTCGATCGTCTCGCGCTGGATGGCGGCGGTGGCGGCTTTTCGGTCGCCGGCCTTCCAGTTGTCCCACATCCCCTGTAGCGCTGGCCCGCGTCCCAGCCACTCGTGAAAGGCGGCGTACACCGGGACGTTGAGATACGCCGCGATCATCCGGCGGCCCAGGAAGTCGATGATGTTCTCGTCCTCGATCATGCAGACGAAGATGCGGCACACGACTTCGAGCTTCGATGGATCGCGACCGGCCTTCTGGGCGCCTCTCCGGGCTGCCGCGACCGCCTTCGGGACATCGCCGGCGGAGAGCCAATTGATGATCACGCCGTCGGACTCTTCGCCTGCGAGCTGGAGCATGCGCTCGCGCAGCGCGGCCACGTACACGGGCGGCGGTGGAGCCAACGTGCGGGAGAGCTTGAAGCCGTTGGAGCGTGCGGTTTCGAGATCTGCGGTCACCTTGTCGCCGCGGAGCATCTGTTGGACCAGGCGGTTCACGTCGCGCACCTTACGGTAGGGCAGCTCGAACGGCACGCCGCCCCACTGCTCGACGATGACGGAAGAGCCGGCGCCCAGTCCGAGCGCGAAGCGACCGGGTGCCGCTTCGGCGATGGCGTTGGCGGAGATGGCGAGCGTGATGGGCGCGCGCGTGTATACGTTGGCGATGGCGGTGCCCAGAAACAGCTTCTCTGTCCAGGAGGCGGCCAGCGCCAGCGGAGTGAAGCAATCGACACCGTCAATCTCGTACGACCAGGCGTCGGTATAACCGAGCCGCTCGGCTTCCTGGAGGGCCTCCTTGTGGGCGTGAAGGGGGAGGCCGTCGAGCGGGAACGTGAAGCCGTAGCGCATGGGGGCTAGGGTACCGGGGGTGGTGGGCAGAGGATAGTAGCCACGGGACGGTGGCCCCGACGGTGGGACATGGGCGAACGACGACGGATGACGGACGACGGACGACGGGCGCTGGAAGGCGGTCGAGGTAGGAGGTGTTGGATGAAGGCGTCGGGCG
This sequence comes from uncultured Dehalococcoidia bacterium, assembly GCA_964371355.1. Lineage (GTDB taxonomy): Bacteria > Chloroflexota > Dehalococcoidia > DSTF01 > JACRBR01 > JACRBR01. The sequence continues at coordinate 50,208 of CAYJMG010000010.1, read as the reverse complement.
GGAGATAATCGGGTCATGGCTGAAGACAGTACGACGTACACGACGATCGTGTCGAAGCGGGACACGCGCTCGTTCACCGGGGAGCCTGTGCCGGCGGAGATGGTGCGCCGTATCGTGCAGGCAGGGCGGATGGCGGGCAGCTCGAAGAACAGCCAGCCGTGCCGCTTCGTCATCCTCGATGATCCTGCGCAGCGGGCGGCCGTCGCCGAGTGCGGCGACTTCGCCGGCTGGCTACCGGAGGCCCCGCTGGCGGTCGCCGTCGTCCTGACCGAGGCCGGGACGCGCCAGGAGTTCGACGCGGGCCGAGCGGCACAGAACATGATGTTGGCGGCGTGGGCGGAGGGCGTAGCCTCGTGCCCCGTCAGTATCCACCACGTCGACTGTGGCCGAGAGAAGCTGGGCCTGCCGGAGGGATGGCGCATCAGCATCGTGATCGGCTTTGGATTCCGGGCCAAGGCGCCCAAGTCCGTCCCGGAGGCGGCGCGCCTGCCGTGGGACGACTACGTGAAGAGCAACCGCTGGCCGTGAGCACCCCCAGGCCCCAATTCATCATCTGCGGCAGCGGCCGCTCGGGTACCAGCGCCGTCGCGCGCCTGCTGCACGAGGCCGGCCTGGCCGTCGGGCACGAACTCATAGAGCGCGACGAGCATAACGCCGAGGGGTACTTCGAGGAACGACAGGTGGTGAAGATCAACCAGGCAGTCCTGCACGCCGCCGGCGTCGGACCGCCGTTCTCGTGGGCCAGCCGCCAGCAAATCCTCGACGCGGCGCAGGAGTACGTGCCGTACATGATTGAGCAGGCCGCCCTCGCGACGCCCGCGTGGAAGGATCCGCGGTTCTGCTGGACCCTCGAGCCGTGGTTGTCAGTGCTCGACGGCCGCCCACGGGTCGTCGTGTGCCTGCGCAGCCCGGACGAGGTGGCGGCGTCCACCATGAGCTACTTCGGGCAGGTCGGCGACGAAGCGCGCCGGGCGGTGTATCACGTCTGGCGCGTGCAATACGAGCGCCTGCTCGAAGTCATCGACGCGTACGCCCTCAACACGGCAGTCGTCGAGTACGGCGAGCTGCACGAGGACGCGGCGGCGGCGGTTGGGCGCCTGTCGGTATTCGTGGAGCGCGATCTCGATCCCGGACTGGTACGGACGGATCTCCGGCACCACGAACTCGAGGTACCCGAGGATCTGCGGCCGCTGTATGAGCGTGTACGGGCGCTCGGTTGCTGATCTGAAGGATCACCGCCTCGTCCATACCGGACCGCCCCTCGCGAACCGGCATCAAGAGGCCAGCCAGCCCCTTCCCCGTGTTTCCGCAGACGGGCGACGCACCTGCGCCGTTCGCGTAGCGCGGAAACGTCACGAATTCGAAGCAGCGCGGGACTACATAAGCGACGCCTCGAACGTGAGGCGGACGGTATACTTCGGTGTGACCCGGCATGACGCCATCCGCACCGTGGAGCGCGGGCCCGCACCTTGGACCTACACCACAGCATTGATATGAGGGAGCCCGCGCTCGACCGGCGTCAGGGCTCCCGTCGCATGTACCAACAGGCAGTCAGGGGAGTAGGCGCATGATCGACCCGAAGCTGAACGCGATCGACCAGCTCTGCGTGAACACGATTCGTACGCTGTCGATCGACGCGGTGCAGCAGGCGAACTCGGGGCATCCGGGGGCCCCGATGGGTGCGGCGCTCATGTCCTACGTGCTGTGGGACCGGGTGCTAAAGCACAATCCCGCAGACGTCGGATGGCCGGATCGGGATCGGTTCGTGCTGTCGGCCGGCCATGCGTCCATGCTGCTGTACAGCCTTCAGTTCATGTACGGGTACCCGGGCATCAGTCTCGATGACATCAAGAACTTCCGCCAGTGGGGGAGCCCAACGGCAGGTCACCCCGAGAGCGAGCTGTTGCCCGGCACCGAGACGACGACCGGCCCGCTGGGACAGGGGTTTGCCACGGCGGTCGGCATGGCGATGGCCGAGCGGTTCCTCGCCGCGACCTTCAACCGGCCGGGGCACGCCGTCGTCGACCACTACACCTACGTGCTGGCCAGCGACGGTGACGTGCAGGAGGGTGTGTCGCATGAGGCGGCGTCGTTCGCGGGACACCAGCGGCTGGGCAAGCTGATCCTGTTGTACGACGACAACCTGGTGCAACTCGACGGGCCGACGGCGCTCTCGTTTACCGAGGACGTGTGCAAGCGCTTCGAGGCGTACGGCTGGCACGCCGCGCGTGTCGATGGAATGGATCCCGAAGCCGTGGAGGCGGCGCTGAACGCGGCGAGAGCCGACGAGCGCCCGTCGATCGTCTGCGCGCGGACCCACATCGGCTATGGCAGCCCGAACAAGCAGGACTCGTCGAAGGCGCATGGCGCGCCGCTGGGTGAGGACGAGGTCAGGCTCACGAAGAAGGCCTACGGCTGGCCGGAGGACGCGCAGTTCCTCGTGCCCGATGGCGCGCTGGCGCACACGCGATCCCTCACGGAGCGTGCGACGGCGTGGCAGCGCGACTGGCAGCAGCGGTTCGACGCGTACGCGAAGGCGTTTCCCGCCGAGGCACGGCAGCTCCAGGACGCACTGGCCGGCCGGCTGCCGGTCGGATGGGAGGAGGCGCTGCCGTCGTTCGCGCCCGGCGACAAGGAGCTGGCGACGCGCGCCGCCTCCGGCAACACCGTGAACGCGGTCTCCGATGCGCTGCCGCTGCTCGTCGGCGGCTCAGCCGATCTGGGCGAGTCGAACAACACGGAACTCAAGGGCAAGCCGATCATGTCGCGCGACGGGCCGGGCGGGCGCAACGTGTTCTACGGCGTCCGCGAACACGCGATGGCGGCGGCGCTCAACGGCATGGCGGCGCACGGCGGCGTGATCCCGTACGGCGGGACCTTCCTGGTGTTCTCCGACTATCACCGGCCGTCGATCCGCATCGCCGCGCTGAGCGGGTTCGGCTCGATCTTCGTGTACACGCATGACAGCGTCGGACTGGGCGAGGACGGCCCAACGCACCAGCCGATCGAGCATCTGGCGGCGCTGCGGGCGATGCCGAAGTTGTACGTCATCCGTCCGGCCGATCCGAACGAGACGGTCATGGCCTGGAAAGTCGCGCTCGAGCGGCGGCACGGCCCCACCGCGCTCGCGTTGTCCCGGCAGGCCGTCCCGCACTTGCCGGCCACGTCGAATGGCGGGGCGTCGGGCCTGCTGCGGGGCGCGTACGTGGTGAGCGAGGCCGAGGGCCCGCGTCCCGATGCGATCATCATCGCAACGGGGTCGGAGGTGGGTCTCGCGGTGGAGGCGCAAGCGCTGCTGAGCCAGCGAGGTGTGTCGGCCCGCGTGGTCAGCATGCCCTGCTGGGAGCTGTTCGAGGAGCAGGCGCAGGCGTATCGGGACGAGGTGCTACCACCCGGGATCCGCTGCCGCGTGTCCGTGGAGGCGGCGGTTACGCAGGGGTGGGAGCGCTGGGTCGGCGGCGAAGGTGTAAAGATTGGGATAGATGGGCGGTTCGGAGCGTCCGCGCCGTACAAAACCATCATGCAGAAGTTGGGGCTCACGGCCGAGAACGTGGCAGAGCAGACGCTCGCGCTTGTCGAACGTCTGAGCGGAGTGAAGGCGTAACGATGCGGGTGGCGATTGGCACCGATCATGGAGGATTCCCGCTGAAGACGGAGATCGTGGCGGAAGTGCGGTCGCTGGGCCACGAAGTGTTGGACAAGGGCACGGATAGCACGGCGGCGGTCGATTACCCGGACTTCGCCGAAGCGGTGGGACTGAGCGTGGCGTCCGGGGAGTCGGATCGCGGCATCATTTTGTGCGGAAGTGGCGTCGGCGCGTCGATCGCCGCGTGCAAGATCCCGGGCGTGCGGGCGGCCGTGTGCCACGACACGTACTCGGCCCACCAGGGTGTGGAACACGATGACATGAATGTGTTGACGATCGGCGCGCGTATCGTCGGTCCGGCGCTGGCCCGCGAGCTGGTGCGGGCGTTTCTGGGCGCCAGGTTCTCGGGTGAGGAGCGTCACGCACGGCGGCTGAAGAAGGTGCTCGCGATCGAGGCGCGCTTTACCCGCGAGAAGGAGAACGTGTGATGGGCAGCAAGCTGAAGGAACTGTACGCGCAGCAGGGCCAGTCGCCGTGGCTGGACTTCATCCGCCGGAACATGCTGAACGACGGCGGGCTGCGGCGATACGTCGACCAGGGCATCCGCGGCGTTACGGCGAACCCGACCATTTTCGCCCAGGCCATCGGCGCGGCGGATGACTACGACGAGCAAATCGGCGAGTTGGCGCGCCAGGGCGTGGCGCCCCGCGAGATGTTCGAGCAGATCGCGCTGCGCGACATCAAGCAGGCGTGCGACATCCTCCGGCCGGTGTACGACGCTTCGGGCGGTAGCGACGGGTTTGTGAGCATTGAGGTGTCGCCCGAGAAGGCCTTCCAGACGCAGGCGACCATCGACGAGGCGAAGAAGTGGTGGTCGCTCATCGCCCGGCCGAACCTGCTGGTGAAGATCCCCGGCACCACCGAGGGCCTCCCGGCGATCGAGGAATGTCTGGCGTCGGGCGTGAACATCAACATCACACTGCTGTTCGCCGTCTCCTATTACGAGCAGGTGATGGAGGCGTACCTGAGCGCGCTCGAGCGGCGGCTCGCCGGCAGCGAGGATCTGCGCAGCGTCAACTCCGTTGCCAGCTTCTTCGTCAGCCGCGTGGACACCTCCGCCGACAAGCTGCTGGAGGCGAAGATCGCCGATGCGACGTCGGAGGCCCAGCGATCGAGCCTGCAGTCGCTGCTGGGGAAGGCCGCGAATGCCAACGCCAAGGTGGCGTACCAGCGCTACAGGAAGGTGTTCGGCAGCGACCGGTTCGCCCGGCTGAAGGCGGCGGGTGCGAAGGTGCAGCGTCCGCTGTGGGCCAGCACCGGCACAAAGAACAAGGCCTACAGCGACGTGCTGTACATCGACAACCTGATCGGCCCGGACACCGTAAACACGATGCCGACGGCAACGATCGAGGCGTTCGTCGACCACGGCGTGGTGCGCCGGACACTCGACCGGGGGGTCGACGAGGCGGAGCGCGTGCTGCGCGGGCTCGCTGACGCCGGGATCTCGCTGGAAGCCATCACGGACCAGCTCCAGACGGATGGTGTCGAGGCCTTCGCGAAGTCGTTCAACGAGATCGCCGAGATCACGGCGAAGAAGGCCGACGAGATCAAGGCCAGGGCTACGGCCGCATGAAGCTGACGTTGGGCCGCTACGACGAGGCTGTGCGACGGCGCACGGCCGAGCTGGCGCCCTGCGTTGAGCGCGTGTGGCGTCGCGAGGCTTCGTCCTGGGGTGGGGACGCCGCTCGTGCCAAGTCTGTCTCGAACCGGCTGGGTTGGCTGGACGTAGCAGCCCTTATGCGCGAGCGCGCAGGCGAGATAGTGCGGTTCGCTGACGAGGTACGCGCCGCCGGATTCCGTGATGCCGTCGTGTTGGGGATGGGCGGCAGCTCGCTCGCGCCTGAGGTGCTGCGGCGGAGCATCGCCGACACCGCCGTCGGCGGCGGGCACCCGCGGCTGCATGTGCTGGATACGACCGACCCGGCGACGATCCTCGCGTCGACACGTGCGATCGACCCGGCCGCGACGCTGTTCTTCGTGTCATCGAAGTCGGGGACGACGATCGAAGCGAACACGCTGTTCGCGCACTTCCACGAGTTGGTGCGCGGCTTGAAGGGCGAGCGCGCGGGCGAGAACTTCGTCGCGATCACCGATGAGGGTACGCCGCTGCAGGCGCTGGCAAAGGAACACAGCTTCAGGCGCTGCTTCGTGAACCCATCGGACATTGGCGGCCGGTACTCGGCGCTGTCGTACTTCGGTCTCGTGCCAGCCGCGGTAGCGGGCGTCGACCTCGCGAAACTGCTGGATCGCGGCACGGAGGCGATGAAGGCGGCGAAGGCGCCCGATGGCGAGGCGGCGCTCCTGGGGGCGGCACTGGGCGAGCTGGCGCTGGCGGGCCGGGACAAACTCACGCTGCTGGTGTCGCCTGGCATCGCGTCGTTCGGGCTGTGGGCCGAGCAGCTCATCGCCGAGAGTACCGGCAAGGAGGGGCTCGGCGTCGTGCCGATCGACGGCGAGCCGCTGGCCTCACCCGGGGCGTATGGCGGTGACCGAGCATTCGTTCAGCTTCGGCTCGACGGCGATGACAACGCCGCGGCGGACGTGCTGGCGGCGGAGCTTGTCGCCGAGGGCCATCCTGTGATCGCGATCGACCTCGCGGACGCGTATGACCTGGGCCGGGAGTTCTTCCGCTGGGAGTTCGCGGTCGCGGTTGCCGGCCAGATTCTCGGGATCAACCCGTTCGACGAGCCGAATGTGCAGGAATCGAAGGACAACACCAACCGCGTGTTACGCGAGTTCGAGAGGTCGGGGCGGTTGGATGTCGCAGGACTCGACGGGCGGGGCGGTCCGATCGCGGTAACACCCGGCGGGGTACGGGCCCTGGGCGACCTTGCGTACCTGATCTCGGAGCTGGTAACGGGCGTCGAGCCGCCCCAATACTTCGCTATCTCCGCATACATCCGCCAGACGGCGGCCACGGACGCCGCGTTCGCAGCGGTTCGCGCGGCGATTCGTGAGCGATGCGGCGTTGCGACGACGCTGGGCTACGGTCCGCGGTTCCTGCACTCCACAGGACAACTGCACAAGGGCGGGCCGCCCCGGGGCGTGTTCGTGCAAGTCACTGCCCAGGATGCCGAGGATGTGGTGATTCCCGGACGATCGTTCAGCTTCGGCCAACTCAAGCGCGCACAGGCAATCGGCGATTTTCAGTCGCTGGTGGATCACGACCGGCCGGTTGTGCGCGTCCACCTGGGTCTGGAGGTCAATGCCGGGCTGGCGACGCTGCGAGAGGCCGTGCAGGCGGCGGCGCGCGTCGCCTGAGGGGACACAGGAGGTCCGACGATGGACATCGGGATGGTGGGCCTGGGCCGGATGGGCGCGAACATGACACGGCGGCTGCTCGACGGTGGGCACCGCGTCGTCGTGACCGACCTCAATCCCGACGCGGTGAAGGCGTCAGCGGCGGCAGGCGCGGTACCGGCGGATTCGCTGGCCGCCCTCGTCTCGAAGCTGTCGCCGCCCCGCGCCGTGTGGATGATGGTGCCCTCGGGCGCTCCCGTGCAGGGGACCATCGACACGCTGGTGCCGCTGCTGTCCGAGGGTGACGTGCTCATCGACGGCGGGAACTCGAACTACCACGATTCGATGCGCCGCGCCGACGATCTCCGCGGGAAGGGGATCCAGTACCTGGACGCGGGGACGAGCGGCGGGATCTGGGGCCTGAAAGAGGGCTTCTGCCTCATGGTCGGCGGGGCGAAGAATGCGTTTGCGCTCGTCGAGCCGGCGCTGAAGACGCTGGCGCCCGTCGACGGCTATGCGCACGTGGGGCCGAGCGGGGCCGGCCACTTCGTGAAGATGGTCCACAACGGCATCGAGTACGGGCTGATGGCGGCGTACGGTGAGGGGTTTGAGCTGCTGGCCGGCTCAAAGTTCGACCTCGACCTGCACCAGGTGTCGGCGCTGTGGAACCGCGGGTCCGTCGTGCGTTCGTGGCTCCTGGAGTTGACCGAGCGGGCGTTCGGGCGCGATCCACGGTTGGAGTCGATCAAGGGCTACGTGCAGGACTCTGGCGAGGGTCGGTGGACGGTGCAGGAGGCGTTGGACCAGGACGTGCCCACGCCCATCATCACGCTGTCGCTAATGCGGCGGTTCGCATCCCGGCAGCCGGAGTCATTCGCGGCGAAGGTGCAAGCGGCACTGCGGAACGAGTTCGGCGGCCACGCGGTGCAAGCGACGGAGACGGCAGAGTCATGACAGCAGAGACGCTGGTCAATCCGCTGCGTGCAGGCATGCGCGTCCAGCGGACGCCCGAGGCGTGCGCCGTCGTCGTGTTCGGCGCGACCGGCGACCTGACGGCGCGCAAGCTCGTGCCGGCGCTGTATAACCTCGCGCGCCTGCGGATGCTGCCCGGCGGGTTCTCCGTGGTCGGGTTCGCACGCCGCGACTGGTCGGACGAGCAGTTCCGAGCCGTCATGAAGGAAGCGGTCGCCAAGTACTCGCGGGCGCCGCTGCAGGAGGAGATCTGGGACAGCTTCGCGCGCGGGCTGCATTACGTGAGTGGGACCTTCGACGACGCCGGCGCGTACTTCCGACTGGGCCAGCGCCTGCTGGCGCAGGACGCGGCCCACGGCGCAGGCGGCAACAGGCTCTTCTACCTCGCGACGCCCCCCGATTCCTACGCGACGATCGCGCACCATCTGGGTTCGGCCGAGCTGGCGCGCGGTTCTAAGACGGGCGGCTGGGCGCGGCTGGTCGTCGAGAAGCCGTACGGGCGCGACCTTGCGTCCGCGCGCGAGCTGGATCGCGACATCGGGACCGTCTTCCGGGAGAGGCAGATCTACCGCATCGACCACTACCTGGGGAAGGAGACGGTGCAGAACATTCTCGTGTTCCGCTTCGGCAACGGGATCTTCGAGCCGATCTGGAACCGGCGCTACGTGGATAACGTGCAGGTCTCGGTCGGGGAGACGGTCGGCTTGGAGGGACGGGGGGGCTACTACGAGCAGGCGGGCGCGTTGCGCGACATGGTGCAGAATCACTTGCTGCAGGTGCTCTCGCTGGTCGCCATGGAGCCGGTCGCCTCGTTCACCGGCGATGCCGTGCGCGATGAGAAGGCGAAGGTGTTCCACGCGATCATGCCCATCGAGGAGGCTGGCCGCGACACCGTGCGCGCGCAGTACGCCTCCGGCGCGATCCTGGGCGAGAGCGTGCCGGGCTACCGCGACGAGGAGGGGGTGGATCCGCGGTCGAACACCGAGACCTTCACCGCGATGAAGCTGCAGATCGAGAACTGGCGCTGGGCCGACGTGCCGTTCTACCTCCGCGTCGGCAAGCGGCTGCCGAAGCGTGCGACCGAGGTGGCGATCACCTTCAAGACGCCGCCGCTGCAGCTCTTCAGGCAGATGGGCGGCAGCGATTCGCCAACGCCGAACCTGCTGGTGCTGCGTATTCAGCCGGACGAGGGCATCTCGCTCCGCTTCGGCGCGAAAGTGCCGGGCACCCGCGGCGACGTGCGGCCCGTGAACATGGACTTCCGCTACGGCACCTCGTTCGGGGCGGATCCGCCGGAGGCGTACGAGCGGCTGCTGCTGGACGCGATCATCGGCGATTCGACGCTGTTCACGCGCTGGGACAGCGTTGAGGCGGCGTGGGAGCTGCTCAGCCCCGTACTGGACGCGTGGGGCAATGGCGAGCGGCCGCTGGAGTTCTACGACGCCGGGAGTTGGGGCCCGGAGGGCGCGCGTGAACTCGTGGAGCAGGACGGACGCGAATGGCATCGGATGTAGGAGTAGCGCCGGCGCTGGAGCGGCTGCTCGACGAGTTCTTGCCGGTGGAGCCGCGCGAGATCGAGGCCGCGTTCGACCGGATCTGGCAGGAGGCGTCCAGCGGCGCCTACGATACGTCATCGGTGCGGCTGCGTGTGAGCAACTTCATCGTGTGGGGCGCGGAAGGCGACGCCGCTGGCCGGTTCGACCGCGTGATGGAGACGCTGGCCCAGCGCCACCCATGCCGGGCGATCCTCGCGATGACGGCCGGGGATGCCGGCCCACTGCGGTCGTCCATCTCAGCGCACTGCTGGCGGACGGCCCTGGGCGGGCGCCACATTTGCTCTGAGGAGATCCTGCTCCGAGGTCGGCTGGGCGGCGAGCACGAGATCGCGTCGGCGGTGCTGGGTCTTATGGTGTCGGAGCTGCCGGTGCACCTGTGGCTGGCCGGTGCACCGGATCCGGTCCGATATCTGCCCGAAGAGCTGGTGGAGCTGGCCGACCGCCTCTACGTCGATTCCGCCGCGGCCCCGAGCACGCCCGCGGCCTTGCGCGAACTCGCAGGCGGGCTCGGCGACCTGGATGCGGTTGTCGTTGACCTGGCGTGGGAGCGAGCGACGGCCTGGCGCGAGCTTGCGGCGCAGTTCTTCGACAGCCACGCAACCGCATCGCAGCTCGACCGCCTGGCGGCGATCGAGATCGTTGGCGGGGATGGCCAGCCCAGCTCGGCGGCTCTGCTCACGGCCGGATGGCTGGCGGCGAGCCTGGAGATGAGTCCCGCCAGCGTGAGCGCCAGCGATGCGCAACTCGAAGCGACGTACTACGACGGCACGCGCGGTGTCCAGCTCAAGGTGGCGCCTTCTCCGCTGGCGATCGAACTGGAGCGCGTGGCTCTGCGGACGGGCGATGCTGCCTTCACTATCGAGGTGCACGAGCCGAGCGGGCACATGCATGTGCGTTCGGACTTCGCCTCCGAACCGGTGCACCGGACGGTCGCGCGCGATCGGGATGATGACGCGTCCGTGCTAACCGCGGCGATCGAGGACACGACCGCGCAGGACGTGTACGAGGCCGCACTGCGGGCGGCCGTCGAACTGCTCGATACCTAGTCGCCCCCGCGCAGGAAATCCCAGACGACGTGCATGAATGCATCGAGCTGGTCGTGGTGCACCCAGTGGCCGGCGTCCTTGATCATCACGCAGGTGCAGTCGTGGAACGCGCTGGCCTTCCCGTCCTGCTCCGGGTCGGACGCCCAGCTCTCCGAGCCGCGGATGAGCAGGGTGGGGCAGCGGACCTGGTTCCAGATCTCGCGGGCCTCGGCAACGTTGAACTCGTACGGGGAGTGCAGGCGGACGTAGTTGTCGAACTTCCAGCTCAGCGTGCCGTCTTCGTTCGTCTTCATACCGTAGACCGTGAGGTGGCGTGCCATCTCCGCCGTCAGATGTGGGTTCTCCTCCCGCATGCGGGCGACGGCGTCTTCGACCGAGGTGTAGCGGCGTGGCTTGCGCGTGTCGAAGTGCTGCATGTCCTTGATCCACTTCCGCATGCGCACGGAGCCCGGCGTGGGCTCGCGGACCGGCGGCCCCAGTCCCTCGATGGCGACGAGCTTGCTGACGTGCTTCGGGAAGATGCCGGCGTAGTTGAGGGCGACGGCGCCTCCCAGTGAGTGGCCGATGACGGTGAGCGGTGAGCGCTTTAGCTCCGAGCCGAGCGTGGCGACGTCGAGCACGAACTCAGGCATCGAGTACTGTCCGCCGATGGCCCAGGCGCTGTCGCCATGACCGCGGAGGTCGACGGCGTAGACGCAATACGCGTCTTTCAGGCGCACGGCCACCTGATCCCACGTGCGGGCGTGGTCGCGGTTACCGTGGACGAGGAGCAGGGGAGGGGCGGACTCGTCGCCCCAGACGGCGTAGTGCAGTTTGAGGCGTTGCGACCAGTAGTAACGTGATTCCGGTTCTTCGTGCATCCACGGCCCTCCCACGCGACGCGATGCCGCACGCTACGGCACGCGGGCCCGGTGGATCAAGGATGAGCCGATGTTCTGGAATTGAGGTTCATTCACGTGTGCACGCGTAAGCCCGCCGGGCGGCGGGCTGGCCATGGGCACGAGTGACGTGTGTTAGCGGCTGCCGCGAAGCCGCGGGTCGAAGATATCGCGGATGGAGTCGCCAAGCAGGTTGAATCCCAGCACCGTGAGCGTGATGGCGCCGCCCGGGAACACGGCCGATGGGATGTGATACGGGAGCGACTCTCGTGCCTTGCTCACGTCCTGGCCCCACGATGTCGCGTTTGGAATACCAAGCCCGAGGAACGAGAGCGCCGACTCGGCGAGAATGATGCCGCCCAGTAGCGTCGTCATGACGATGATGCCGAGGGCGACCACGTTGGGGAGCAGGTGCCGGAGCAGGATGCGCGGCGCCCATGCGCCGCTCGCCCGCGCCGCCTCGACGTACTGGTTGTTCTTCTCCGAGAGCACGGCCCCGCGGACGACGCGCGTCACGCCCGGGATCACGGCAAGCATCAGCGCGAACACGATCGTCTTGTACGACGGCCCCAGCGCCTGCGTGATGATGAGGAGCAGGAGCAGCGCGGGAAACGCGATCGCGGCATCGACCGTCCGCTGGAAAATCGAATCGATGATGCCGCCCATGTAGCCCGAGATGATCCCGAAAAGAATGCCGATCGAGCCGCCAAGGAGCACCGACACCACAGCGACCGACAGCGAGATTCGGCTACCGTACACCACGCGGCTGAAGATGTCCCTCCCCAACCGTTCCGTGCCGAATAGGTGGCCCCCCGTCATCCCGCTATTGTTCGGGCCGCTAAGCGCTGTGGGGCTGTAGGGCGCGATGATCGGAGCGAAGATGGCCGCGATGACGAACATGACGATGATCACGAAGCCCATCGTGCCAAGCGGATTTTGGCGCGCGATGGTGCCTAGCTTCGCCAGCCGCTTCCCCAGCGACGCCGATGCGTGCAGCTCCCCGCTGTCCGAGAAGCCACTGGTACCCAGGGCGATCTCTTCCGACACGCTCATCCTCTCACGAATACCTGATACGTGGATCAAGCCACGCATAACTGACGTCCACCGCAAGGTTCAGCACCACCACGGTGACCCCCGCGTAGAGCGTCATCGTCTGCACGACCTCGAAGTCCTTCTGGAACAGCGCACGGAACGTGTACTCACCAAGGCCCGGGAGCGTGAAGATCTGCTCGACGATGAGCGCGCCACCAAGAAGCCCCGCCATCTGGAGACCCAGCACCGTGACTACCGGAATGAGGGAGTTCTTCAGACCGTGGCTGAACACCACGGTGCGCTCGCGCAGGCCCTTGGCGCGCGCTGTGCGCATATAGTCCTGGCGCAACGTCTCCAGCAAGGATGAACGCGTCAGCCGCATCACGCCCGCGGCGGACCCGAGGGCGAGGACCGCTGCCGGCGGGACGAACTGTTTGAGGTTCGCCACGGGGTCATCGACAAGCTTGATGTATTCGCCGATCGGCGGCGCATAACCCCACCAATTGGCCGGAAGGATCAGCACCAGAGTCGCTACCCAGAAGGCGGGCACGGCAAGTCCGAGAATCGCCGTGAACCGCACGAGATAGTCGATCGGCGAGTTCTTCCACACCGCTGATACCACGCCAAAGGGGATGCCGATGAGGATGGTCATCGCCAGCGTAAGAAGCATCAACTCCAATGTGACCGGGAACCGCTTCCATATGGACTCGCTCACAGGTCGCTGGTTGACCGACGATGTGCCGAGATCGCCAGTCACAATGCCCTTGAGCCAGTCTCCGTACTGGCTGCGCGCATTGAAGGACAAGAACGGTGGCCCTCCATCCAGATCGATCGGGAAGTAGGGCTTGTCGAGCCCCATCTCGTGGCGGATGGCCGCGATCTGATCCTCAGTGCAGTTCAAGCCGCACTTCTGGATTGCAGGATCGCCTGGAACGATGCGCAGTAGCAGGAACACGACTACTGAGAGGACGACGAGGATCATCGCGCCTATAAGCAACCGCCGGATGATGAACGTCTGCATGGATCCGAACTACGCCTCGTCGATATACCAGGTATTGACCCACAGTCCGCTGTTGCCCAGACCACTCGGGACGTTCTTGACCTTCTTCTGGTAGAGCGTGAACGAGTACGGACTGACGATCGGCAGGAACGTCGGGCCCTTCGCATACACGTGGCGCTGCCACTCGTGGATTGCCTTCTTGAACTCCTCCGGATCGGTTGTCGCCTCGACTGCATCAATCTCAGCATCGATTTCAGGATAGAGCTTGCCCAGGCCCGTCGCGTAGATACCGTTGCGTGCTGGGCCTTCCGAGTGCTGCCAATCGAGATTGTACTCCGCCCACTCGTAGATCTGGTTGAGCGAAAGGCTCGCCGCGTAGCGCAGGTTCGTGTAGTCGTCGAGCCACGTCGAGAAGGCCGAAGGCTTTCCATTGATCTTGAACCCGGCCGCTTCCATCTGCTGCTGCCAGATCGGCAGGTGGAGGCTGTGTTCCTCAATCGCCGAGTCCGCGGGCCAGATGACGTCGATCTCGATGGTGTCGTTGCCTGTCGCCGCCTTGATGAGATCCCGCGACATCTGTGGGTCGTACTTCTGTAGCTCGTCGCGCTCTTCGTCGGGCAGACAGATGTCGCCGAGCGGCCAATGGAGGAGGCCGTTCGCCTTCGCTTCCCCGTTGTACACGCGGTCGATGTATTCCTGGCGGTTGATGGCATGCATCGCTGCCTGGCGAATGCGGTCGTCGTCCCATGGCTTCTGTGTGGGATTCATCGTGAACGCGATGAACGTGTTAACCGCGTCCGACGTCTGATTGTACTTGTCCCCCGCCATGAGCTGCTTGGCTTCGTCGATGTTCTGCGCGCCATAACTGGAGAGCTGTCCATCCTGGAATGCCGTCCGCAGCGCCGCCCGGTCCGTAATGATCTTTACGTCGAACCCGTCTACGTACGGGATCTGGGCGTTATTGTTGTTCTCATCCTTGCGGTAGTAGTTCGGGTTGCGGTCCAGTTGCGCTCCCTGGCCTTCCGTGTAGCTCTTCAGGATGAACGCGCCGGCGCCGGCGGCCGCCTGCTTGAGCTTGGGGAGTACGGCGTCGGCGAGCGCCTCCTTGGGCGCGATAGTGTTGATGTTGCTGCCGATGCGGTTGCGGAAGAAGGCGTACGGCTTCTCCGTCTTCAGGGTGTAGGTCTTTTCGTCGGCCGATGCCTCCTGAGAGGCGAACTTCTTGATGAATGCGAGCGCATTGGACTGGGGGAGCGTCTTGATCCGGTCGTAGCTCGTGACCACGTCCGAGGCTACCAGATCCCGCTCGGGGACGCCGAGCGTGTTCGGGCCAACCTTCACCCCGGGCCGAATCGAGAAGATGTACGTGTTCTCGTCCGGGTGCTCATAGCCGGTCGAGAGGTCATCGAAGCGGAAGCTCGAGTCCTGCGAAGAGAAGTTGACCAGCACGTTGTACAGCCGCGGAAAGTAGCCGACTGACGCCGCGATCGAGATGTACGGATCGAACGTGTCGAAGTCCGCGGTGCTGCCGACCGAGTAGCGCCCGCCCGCCACCGGCGTGCCTGCGGCGCCGGCCGTTGCGCCTGGCGTCTCACCCGTAGGAGTCTTGTCTCCGTCGCCACCGCCGCAGCCTACGACCCAGATCGCCGCTCCGGCCGCGCCAGCCACACCCGTCGACTGCAGCATGCGTCGGCGCGTCATGCGTCGCGACGTGTACTTGTCCCAGAAGCTACCAGCCATGTCTCGAGTCTCCCTTCAGTGAGAAGCCGTCCTTTGGCGTGAGTGGCCCTACAATCCCCGAATCATGAGTCTGTGTCAAGAGATAGGTGAAGCCAGCCTCAGGATTCGCGCTTCGGGTCTCTGGCGGATCGATTGTACTCTACCGGGCGCTCTAAGCGTCATCTAGAATTCACGTCTGCTCCGATCTTGTCAAAGGCTAAATCGTGGTCTTCAGCGCGCGGCTCTGGCCGTACATCGTCCGTTACCGGTGGCGCATGGGCGTCGGCCTGGTGGCGCTTGCCCTGGCCTCGGCTGCCAGCATCATGGCGCCATACGTACTGGGCCGCGCGGTCGACAGCCTGCGCGAAGGCGTCAGCACACCGAAGCTGGTCTTCTTCGCGGGGCTGACTATCGGCATCCAGGCGGCGGACAGTTCGCTCCGGTATGTGACACGCATCTTCGTCAGCGGATCCTCCCGCAAGATTGAATACGACCTGCGGAACAACGTGTATGCACAGCTGCAGCGCCTGGATCAGAAATTCTTCCACGAGAACCAGACGGGCGACCTCCTGGCCCGCGTCTCGAATGACGTGACCACCGTCCGTGAGTTCCTGGGTCCCGGCCTGATGGACCTGTTCCGGTCGATGCTGCTGTTCGTTGCCGGTCTCGTGATAATGCTCACGATCGACGTGAAGCTGGCGCTGCTGGCCGCCTTCCCCCTGCCCCTGATCACGATCCTCTTCATCTGGGAGGGGCGGGTCATCGAGAAGCGGTACCACACCGTCCAGACGCAGTTCGGGAACCTGGCGACGTTCGTGACCGAGAACTTCTCTGGCGCCCGCGTCATCAAGGCTTTCGTCCAGGAGGACAACGAGGCCGCCGCGTTCGAGCGCGAACTAAAGGCGTTCGAGCAGGCGAACGTCTCGTGGGCTCGCCTGAGCGCGGCGATCTGGCCCATGCTTGCCGTCCTCATCGGGATCAGCACAATCGTCGTGATCTATGTCGGTGCCCTGGAAGTGCGCTCGGGCGCCATCACGCTCGGGCAGTTCGTGCAGTTCAACAGCTACATCGTGCTCCTGGCGATGCCGATGGTGAACCTTGGCTGGACGTTGACCCTCTACCAGCAGGCCGCCGCCTCCATGGTGCGAGTTGAGGAGGTGCTAGCCCGCAAGCCTGCGGTGACGGATGCCGCGGGCGTCCGCCAAGTCGCGCCGATCCGCGGGAGCATCGGGTTCGAGCGCGTCAGCTTCGGCTACTTCAACCACCCCGTGCTGCACGACATCACGATCGACGTGCCCGCCGGCACCACGCTTGCCATCGTCGGGCCCACGGGCTCAGGCAAGACGACCCTGGTGAACCTCATCGCCCGTGTCTACGACGTGCGCGAGGGCCGCCTGACGCTGGATGGCCATGACGTGCGCGAGATCCCGCTGGAGCAGCTCCACGAGAGCGTGGCCTTCGTGCCCCAGGAGTCCTTTCTGTTCTCGACCACGCTGGAGGATAACGTGGCCTGGGCTAGCGCCGTCGACGCCGCGCACGTCGAACAGGCGGTGCAGCTCTCGCAGCTCGCCAACGACGTGCCGCAGCTCCCGCTCGGCATGCGGACGCTGGTGGGAGAGCGAGGCGTGTCCCTTTCCGGCGGCCAGAAGCAGCGCGCCGCCATCGCCCGCGCCCTCGCGCGAGAGGCGCCCGTGCTCGTGCTCGACGACGCGCTCTCGCACGTCGACGCGTACACGGAGGAGCGGATCCTGGCCGGGCTGCGCGGCTACATCGAAGGCCGGACCGCAGTGATCATCGCCCACCGCATCTCGGCCGTGAAGTGGGCCGACCAGATCGTCGTGCTGGAGGAAGGCCGCATCATCGAGCGCGGCACACACGACGAGCTGGTCGCCCGCGACGGCGCCTACGCGCGGCTCGACCGCCGCCAGCGCCTGGAAGAGCAGCTTCAGGATGGCGAGGCGGAAGGGGAAGAGGCCAGCTAGCGTGGCAATGCACGGCTACAACGAAGAAGACGACGTCATCGGCAAGGCGTACGATTCGCGCCTGATGGGACGCCTGCTGGGCTACCTGCGGCCGTACGGCTGGCGTGTCGCCCTCTCGCTGGTCCTCCTGCTGGCGACGACAGGCCTCGTCCTCGTACAGCCGCTGCTGGTGACACAGGCCATCGACCGCGACGTGGCGAACGGCACGACCGACGATCTCTGGTGGATCGCGGCGCTGTATGTCGGGTCGCTTGGGCTGTTGTTCGTCTTCCGCTACACGCAGGCGATGCAGATGGTGCAGGTGTCACAGCGGGTCATGAACGACCTGCGGCTACAGCTCTTCCGCCACCTGCAACGCATGTCCATCGCCTTCTACGACGCGAACCCGGTCGGCCGGCTCGTCACGCGGCTTACCAATGACATCGTGGCGCTCGACCAGCTCCTCACGCAGGGCGCCATCACCATCATCGCGGACGTCTTCATGATCGTAGGCGTCGCCATCGCGCTGTTCGTGATCAACTGGAAGCTGGCGCTGATCACCCTGGCCGTCATGCCGATCCTTGCGGTGCTCATGCGCTGGTTCGCCGTCGTCATGCGCAGCGCCTTCCGGCGCCAGCGGTTGCACGTCGCCCGCATGAACGCCTTCGCGGCCGAGCACATCAGCGGCATGCTGCTGATCCAGCTTTTCGGCCGCCAGAAGCGTGACCTGGAGGAATTCGACGAGCACAGCGGTCACCTGCAGGCCGCGAACATGGCTGTCGTCCATCAATACGCGCTCTTCGAGCCCGTCGTCGCCATGGTAGGCGCGATCACCACAGGTGTCGTCATCGTCGTTGGCGGACGCTTCGTCCTGCACGAGACGTTGACCATCGGCTCGCTAGTCGGCTTCTTGCTCCTCGTGGCGATGTACTACAACCCCGTGCGCGAGATCGCCGACCGCTTCAACATCCTGCAGTCGGCCATGGCGGCGCTGGAACGCATCTTCACGCTCCTGGACGAGCCCGAGGGCGTCCAGGACAACGAAGGGGCGCTCGAGTTGCCCGACCGTATCCAGGGCGAGGTGACGTTCGACCACGTGTCATTCGCATACAACGAGGGCACGCAAGTGCTGCGCGACGTCAGCTTCGCCATCGCCCCGGGCGAGCGCGTCGCCTTTGTGGGCGCCACGGGCGCGGGCAAGACCAGCCTCATCAACCTGCTACTGCGGTTCTACGACATCCAGCAGGGCCGCATCCTGCTTGACGGCGTCGACATCGCTGCGGCGAAACAGCAGCAGGTGCGGCGGCACATCGGTCTCGTGCTGCAGGATCCGTTCATCTTCACCGGTACGGTCGAGGAGAACATCCGGCTGCGAGACGAATCGGTGAGCATCGAGCAGGTCCGGAAGGCCGCGCGGCTCGTCGGCGCGGACCGCTTTATCCAGCAGCTTCCCGACGGCTATCAACACAAGCTGGTGGAGCGCGGCGCCAACCTGAGCACGGGCCAGAAGCAGCTCCTGGCGTTTGCGCGTTCGGTCGCGTTCGACCCGGAGGTCATGCTCGTCCTCGACGAGGCCACGGCGAACATCGATTCGGAGACCGAGGCGCTAATCCAGGACAGCCTGGAACGGTTGACGGCGCGGCGCACGAGCATCATCATCGCCCATCGCCTGGCGACGGTGCGTGGCTGCGATCGGATCATCGTCCTTCACCATGGGGAGATCGTCGAGCAGGGCACGCACGACGAGCTGCTGGCGCTGCGCGGTCGCTACTTCCGTCTGTGGCTCCTGCAGCAGCAGGAGGTGCCGGCCGATGTGGTCGCGCGCCGCGCCGGGCCGCCGGTGGCGTGATTACCAGCGGACTCGAAGCATGCAGAAGGCCCCGCCCGGTGGCGGGGGCGTGGGGGTGTGGGGGCGGTGTATCCGCGGGGTCACGAGGGGGCGCCCAGCGTGGCGATGAGCAACGTATCGCCGGAGTTAATGGTCCCGTCGCGGTTGAGGTCGAGGCCGACCAGGTAATTCGGCCCGCTGCCGGGCCCGAAGTGCTGGACCACGATCAGCATGTCGCCCGAGTTGACGACGCGGTCGTTGTTCACCGAGGCCTCTTCCTTGCCGTCCGAACAGTCGTCGCCGTCCGTATTGGCCATGAGCGGGTTGGTGTTGAACGCGCGGATCTCCTGCCCGTCTAGGACGCTGTCTCCGTCTGTGTCGGCGACAGCGGGATTGGTCCCGATGAACGTCTCGAATAGATTCGGCAGGCCGTCGTGGTCCGAGTCCGGCGGCGGCGACCCGGGCGGGAAGCTCGCCGCGCTGTTCGGGTCGGTGCTGAAGGTGCACTCCGCACCGTCCAGCGTGCGGTCGTCGTCGCTATCGTAGTCCAGAGGGTTCGTCGGCGCGCTCGCGGAGGCGCAGGGCGGCCCGCCGGTCTCCGTCGTGTTTAGTAGGCCGTCGTTGTCGGCGTCAGGATCGCAGTCGTCGCCCAGGGCGTCGGAGTTCGGCCACGTCAGGTCGTCGAACGCGACGGTTACCCCAAGCTCCACGAACTCTCCGTCGGTGTTGAGCTGGCCCGGGTTGGCCACCAGGATGCAGTTGTCCTCGTTGACGTTGACGTTGTTGAGAGCGTGTGTCGTCGCGGGCTTGTCCTTGTAACCGTCGTCATCGGTGTCGGGGTCGCAGGGGAACGTCAGCTGGCCCAGCTCAGCAACGTTTCCGACGGCGTCGCCGTCGGGGTCGGCCGCGCCATCCGGGACCAGCACCTGCAGACAGGGATTCAGTACCTCGTAGTCGTCGGGCATCGTGTCGGCGTCGGTATCGGGGTTGTTCGGGTTGCTGAGGTAGGTCAGGATCTCGGCGCCGTCGGTCAGGTTGTCGTCATCGGAGTCGGCATCGTTTGGATCCGTCAGCGTCGTGTTGACTTCGTCGCCGTCGGAGAGCCCGTCGTCGTCGGAGTCGGCGTCGTTTGGGTCGGTGTTCGTGACGTTGATCTCGTCCGGATCGGAGAGGCCGTCACCGTCGGTATCGGAGAGGAACGGCGACGTGCCGTGAACATTCACCTCCGCACCATCGAGTAGCCCGTCGTCGTCGGTATCGTCATCGTTGGGGTCCGTGCCCAGCACCAGCTCCTGGAGGTCGTTCAGGCCGTCGTCGTCGCTGTCGGCGTCGTTCGGGTCCGTCCCGAAGTTGATGACCTCCGCGTAATCGCTCACGCCGTCGTCGTCGGAGTCGGTGTCGTTCGGGTCGGTGCCGTGCGTGTTCACCTCGGCGCCATCGGAGAGCCCGTCGCCGTCGCTGTCCGGATTCAGGGGGTCCGTGCCCGTCGTGTTCACTTCTTGCGCGTCGGTGAGCCCGTCGCCGTCGGTATCGGGGTTCAGCGGGTCCGTGCCGTGGATCAAGACCTCGTCGCCGTCGCTCAGGCCGTCGTCGTCGGTGTCGGGGTCGTTCGGGTCCGTCCCGATCAGCAGCTCCTGGCCGTTCAGCAGGCCATCGCCGTCCGAGTCGGCCACCGAGGGTGTGTTGGTTGCGGTCGGCGTGTTCGTCGAAGTCGGTGTCGGCGTGTCGGTCGGGGTCGCTGTCTCAGTAGGGGTGTCGGTCGGCGTTGGCGTGTCTGTGGGCGTCGCCGTGTTCGATGGCGTGTCGGTGCTGGTACTGGTCGGGGTGTCCGTCGGCGGCGTGCCGATCTGGAAGTTCGTGTCGAAGCAGTTGCCTGCGTTCGTCACAATGGGGTTGCAGCTCATCAGCTCCGTTACCGACTCATCGAAGATGTTCACGTCCTGTAAGACGATGTCCGTGTTCCCCAGGAACGTGGTGTAGGTCACCGCGGCCAGTCGCAGCGTGCCGCCGTTGGCGATCGCTTGCGGGTCGACGGAGTTGAAGCACGACATGGTGGAGAGCGCGTTGTTTGCGTTCCCATCGACGTCCGCCAGGACGGGATCGCACGCCCAGTTGGCCCCGGTAAGTTCGGCCTGGTTGAAGTCCGGGTTGCAGTTCAGCTTGGGCGCCGTACAGGAGCCGGCCGGTGGCGGGTTCGCAACATTCTGGTCGGAGGCGATGCTGAGGCTGAACGCCGCGATGAGCACCGAGGCCCCGCTGTTGTTTCTGAGGACGATGTCGGCGCTGGCCGAGCCGGCTCCCGGCTCCACGCAGGCGGCATCCACGGGGACGGTCGTCGTGTCGCAGTCCATCGAGAGGTCGAATGGCGTCGTCACGCCGGCGAAGACAGGGAGACCATATCCCCCGGGCCGCAAGCCGATAACGCCGACTATGGCGGCGAGAGCAAGGACGATCGAAGGCAGCACAAAGGCGCGAAGGAATGACTTCCTTGTCATGGGGGACCTCCGGGGGCGCGAACGCGGGGCTGGACTCCTTGGGCTACTATACGCGGCGCCTAAAGCCTGTCAAGATCGACGGCTGAATATGATACTCGCGCTCGATCTATTCACAATTTGATGCGCGGCAGGCCTGCCGCGCATCAGGAGGAGTGAGGGCTGTCCGATGCTGAGGAGTGAGGACCGGGTCGAGCCGGGGGTCCGCAGGGTGCGGACGGGTCACGCTGGCCGGCTGGTGGTCCGGCTTAGCGCTGGGGTTGCAGGCCCCGGCTCGACCCGGTGGCGCCGTCCTCACGGCCGGTCGGGGCCGTGTCTGGTGATTCGGACGGCGCAATGTCGCACGAGCGTAGCGCACGCGGGGTGCTGGGGCCGTGGTCACGGGGGTCAGGGTCAGGGGTTGGGGTAGTGTGACCGTGGCCGGCTGCGCCGGTGGAACCAAGATGGACGATGCGGAGGGCATGTTCGGCCGCCCCGCTCCAGCGGGACGACGGCGTGCTGTGCTCCTGGTGCAGAACGCGCGCCACGGCCGGGCTCTCCGTACACGATGGGGCCGGGGCAAGGAAAAACCCTCGATCCGCAGCGGATGAGGGCTGCAGACTCCGACCCACTCAGGTGCCTTCGGCGGCCCGGCGGCCGTATCCCCTCAGAGGACGTAGGCCCGTGGCTTTGCGTCGCCGTCTTTCGACGGGTTTGCCTTTGTCGGAGCTTGTTCAGTTGTTCTTGCACACAAGGAATCGGCCTTCGCCTCCCGATCTGTTGGGCCAAAACGGGATTCCGGAAACAATCTTCCATGATCTCTCAGGGCCGTCTCTCCACGGGAGGCTCCGTGCGGGTAACGGCTCCGCAACACCTGCCATCTTTCGACCGCGCTAGGATTCAGGTGGAGCGTGGTGAGACGGGGATCGAGGAGGGCGTTCGTGCGGATACGGAAGCTGTGGGTGGTCGCTGGATTAGCCGTAATGCTGGCCCTTGCTGGCGCGGGTGTCGTGGTCGCGCAGACGACCGAAGATGGGTCGGGCACGTTCCTCGACCGGGTTGCGCGGAGGCTGGGCATCGAGCCCGAAAAACTCGAGCAAGCAATCGAGGACACACGGAAAGAGGACATCGACGCGGCCGTCGCGCGTGGTGACATAACGCAAGAGCAGGCCGACCGACTGAAGGAACGCATCGAAGGCGGCGACTGGCCGGCCCCGTTCCAGCGTCCGCCGTTCCCGCTGTTTCCTCCCTTCGAGCCCGGGGAAGGGCAGTCCTTCCGATGGGATCACGAATTCCCAGGCCCCGGGGGACCGCACCGCTTCGGATTCTCCTTCGGGATCGACTTCCCGAAGCAGCTCGAGGATCTGGCTGGCTTCCTCGGCATCAATTCCGACCAACTTCGCGAAGAGCTTTCCGTCGAAGGCGCAACCTTAGCCAAGGTCGCCGAGGCGCACGGAAAGACCCGGGATGAGTTGAAGGCGTTCCTGGCCCAGAAGCTTCAGGAGCCGCTCGATAACGCAGTGGAGGACGGCGACCTCCCGCAGGATGCAGCCGACGACATGAAAGCGCGCATCGACGAGATGCTGGACAAGATCATCGACGGCCAGCTCGGCCTTGGCCGCGGTCACGGCGGCTTCGGCTTCAAATGGAAGTACCGCTCGCACGACGGAGGCGATCCTGACTCAGGTTCGCCGGTGCCGCAGAGCGGGACGGGCCGTGAGGAAGGGCGCTCGTAAAGAGGGCCGGTTCGGCAGGTGCGACACATCGCCCTGCCGATTCTTCTACATTGGAGATGCAACAATTATGAACGACCACGGCTCCGTCCGTATTCTCGTCGCCGACGATGACCGCAACATCGCCGAACTCCTGCGCATGTATCTGCGGAAGGCCGCCTACGACGTCACAGTCGCCTACGATGGCCACGAGACTGAGCGCCTGCTGCGCGAGCAGACCTTCGACCTCGCCATCCTCGACATCATGATGCCGGGGCCCGACGGTCTGCAGATAGTCCGGCACTTGCGAAAGCGCAGCGAGCTGCCCGTCATCTTCCTGTCCGCGCGCTCGTCCGACATCGACAAGGTCGCGGGCCTGCAGTTTGGTGCGGACGACTATGTGACTAAGCCCTTCAACCCCGCCGAACTCATCGCCCGCGTCCAGTCCGTGCTGCGGCGCAGTCGCGGGACCGCCGAGCACCAGAGCGAAGAGATCGCCGTCGGGGAGCTGTGGATGGACATCCCGAACCGGAGGGCGACGATACGAGGCGAGCCGATCGCGCTGACACCCAAGGAGTTCGACCTGCTGGCGACCTTCATCCGCTTCCTGAACGTGACGATGGATCGTGAGAAACTACTGGATCTCGTGTGGGGCACGTCGTTCTACGGCATGCGCACGGTCGATGTGCACATCGTGCGCCTGCGCACCAAACTCGAAGGCTCAGGCCTGAAGATCGAGACAGTGTGGGGCAGCGGCTATCGGCTCGTGGAGGCGGTGCCGGCGTGAGCGGGCTGCGCTCGTTCCTGTTCAGCGTCCAGACGAAGCTCGTGCTCTCGATGACGGGTGTCATCGTGATCGCCATCCTCATCGCTGGCGCCGTGTTCGTCGCGCGCGACCGCCATAACAGCAAGGAGCGGGCTCTCGAACGTGTCGCGGCGACGTCGCCTGTCGTGTACCAGGAGGCGCTCGAGGCCATCGGCCGCCAGGAGTCCGAGGACGACTTCTATCACACGCTGGATGCCATCGCGCGGCAACAGGATGTACGAATCCTGCTGGTCACCGCCGACGATGTCGTGCTCCACGATAGTGAGGGCAAGATCGAAGGGATGGGCCTGCGCGTGCCGGCGTCGGACGACGACGACCAGGCGCGCGGGTTCAAGGCCTGGGAGTCAGACGACGAGGCGCCGGAGCCGGGTCTCGTCTTCCTCGCGGCGTCGTCGTCTCGTCCGTTCCAGGGCATCCGCATATCGGGGGGAGATGTGCAGCCGTTCCGCATCGTGCTGGCCGTGCGCGCCGACACGATCGCCGACGCGTGGCTCGGCGTCCTGCCGTCGCTCGGCCTGGCGGCCTTGATCGCGATTCCCCTCGCCTCAGCCCTCGGCATCATCCTCGCCCGCCAGGTTGCCTTCCCGGTTCGGCGCCTCACCGCCGCTTCAGAGGCGATGGCCCGCGGCGACTTTTCGCAGCGGGTACAGGTCGACCGCGAGGATGAGGTCGGCCGGCTAGCCCGCGCCTTCACCTCGATGGCCCAGCACGTAGGCCAGCGCGACCAGCAAATGCGGGCGTTGCTGGCGAATGTGTCGCACGACCTGAAGACGCCCATGACGTCCATCACCGGGTACGCGCAGGCGCTCGTCGACGGCACCGCCGGTCCCGAGGATGTGCAACACATCGGGCAGGTCATCGGCGATGAAGCGCACCACGTGAACAGATTGCTGGCCGACCTGTTGTACCTGGGAGAGATCGACGCGGGCCAGGTGGTGACGCGCCGCGAGGACGTGGCGCTGGACGAGGTGGTCGGCCGTTGCATCCGGCGGATCGAGCCGGCGGCACACGCGAAGGCGATCGAGGTGGGCGCCGATATTGAGCCGGCCGTGCTGAGTAACGCCGATCCGGACAAGCTGGAGCGGGCCATCACGAACGTGCTGGAGAACGCGGCTAAGTTCACCCCGCTCGATGGTGAGATCAGCGTCGTCTTGCGCCGAGAGAACGGCGCCCGTCCGCCTCGCGTCGTCTGCTCGGTCACGAACTCAGGGTCTGTCATCGCCGATGAGGATCTCACGCGCATCTTCGACCGCTTCTTCCGCGGGGACCGGACGCGCCGCGCGGCCAGTGGAAGCGGCCTGGGGCTCACGATCGCGCGGGAGCTGGTCGAGCTGAACCACGGCGAGATCACCGCCGCGAACGAGCCGGCGGGCGGGGTCACGTTCACGATGAGCTTTCGCGCATAGACTCCCGCCACCAACTGTCAGGAGCCCCAGTTTCCCGCGGTATCGTGTACTTGCGGCCCCTCCCGTTCCTCCTGTACAGTAAACGCAAAGTGTTGCAATAACAGGAATCGGCATGAGCTGCGAATCCGAGACCATCGACGCACTCCGGGAGTCCGGCCACAAAATGACGCCCCAGCGCATGATGATCGTGACGTCGCTCCGGCATGCCCCCGGCCACCTCTCGGCCGCGGAGGTCTTTGAGCAGGTGAAGGTCGCGTATCCCTACGTCGACATCTCCACCGTCTACCGGACGCTCGCCGTGCTCAAGGACATGCGCCTGATTTCCGAGACGCACATGGGCGGCGGCGACGCCACCTTCGAGTGGGTAGCACCCGAGCGCCATCACCACCTGATCTGCCGCAAGTGCGACCACGTAACACAGATCGACCACAAGTACCTGGACAAGCTGGGTGCGGACATCACGAAGGCCACCGGCTTTCGCGCCGACATGGACCACTTCGCGATCTTTGGCCTCTGCGGCTACTGCGCCCGCGAGCTGACGGCAAACTAGGGAGCGGACCACCATGCAACTTCTTACGCCACTGCTGGCGTTTCTTTCGTCCCCCGCCGCGCTGGCGCTGTTCGGTACGGCGGAGATCGTTGGCATCCTCGCCGCCGCGCTGGCCCTGGGCGTTCGGCACGGCATCGACTGGGATCACATCGCCGCGATTACGGACATCACAAGCACCGCCGCCGCCATCGAGGAGTCCGACGACTGGCTCATTCGCGAGCCGGCCCTCATGCTCACCGACGAATCACACCACCAACACCACCTGGCGCTCGCTGGCGGGACGGCGGCGGGCTCGATCGCCGTTCAGGTGCCGCACTCCCACGGGATCGATGAGTTGGGCCACCGGCACAACGGGCGCTGGGCGGGCAAGCTGCCGTCGGTCGAAACGTTCGTACGCAAGCAGAAACCGGCGCTCGCTCTCGGCACACTGTATGCGCTGGGCCACGGCACGATGGTCGTCGCCTTGGGGCTGCTCGCGATCTTGGCGCGGGAGTTCTTGCCGTCCTGGATCGACCCGATCATGGAGAGCGTTGTCGGCGTGACCTTGATCTTCCTCGGCTTCTACCTCCTGTACTCGGTGTACCAGTACTTCCGCGGCGGCACGGAATTCCGGCTGCGCAGCCGGTGGATGCTCGTGTTCGCCGGCGTGCGCAACGGCGCAGGCTGGCTTCGGGCGAAGCTCGCCGGCAAGCCGCACGAGCATGTTCACGAAGCCCAGCAGTACGGTGCGCGGACGGCGTACGGCGTGGGCCTCATTCACGGCATCGGTGCCGAGACCGGGACGCAGGTGCTCGTCATCGCGACGGCCGTCGGCGCAAGCAGTCAGGCGACGGGCGTCGCTGCGCTGGGCGCCTTCGTGCTGGGCCTCCTGATCTCGAACACGATCGTCACCATCATCTCCACCGCCGGTTTCGTGTCGAGCCAGCGGCGCCAGGGAATCTACGTCGCCGCTGGCGTTGTCGCCGCGGTGTTCAGCCTGGTGATTGGCTTCTTCTTCCTCTTCCGGGAGGGTGGCGTCTTGCCCGACCTTGGCGAGTACTTCAAGTGGATCGGCGGCCCGGACTAGCCCCGGTCAGTCCCGGATCTTCAGCGCGATCTTTCCGATCGCTCTCCGCTCCTCGATCTCCCGCAGCGCGTCGGCCCCGTCGGCCATCGGGTACGTCGCGCCGACGATCGGGTTGATCTTCCCCGCCGCGAAGAGGCGGTCGATCTCCTTCGCGCACCGTTGCGGCATCGCCGGGTCGTGGCGGATCCACTCGCCCCACGCCGCGCCGATAAGCGACGTGTTGCGCAGGAGGAGCCGGTTCACCTTGACCTCGGGAATCGTTCCGGCCGCGAAGCCGATGATGAGCAACCGGCCGCCCGGACCCATCGCCCGGATGCTGTCGAGGAATCTGTCCCCGCCCACCGGGTCGTACACGACGTTGACTCCCTTGCCGTCCGTGATCGCCTTCACCTCGGCGAGCCAGTCGCCACTCGCCTCCACCGCGTGCTCGGCGCCCAGCTCCCGGCAGGTGCGTAGCTTGTCGTCGCCGCGCGCCACGGCGATCACCTTCGCCCCATACCCGCGCGCCACCTCGATCGCCGCGGTGCCTGTGCCTCCGGCCGCGCCGTGGATGAGCACCGTCTCGTCAGCCTTCAACCCGCCCCGTTCGCCGAAAGCGAACACTGCGGTCTGGTAGTTCACCATGCTCGTCGCCTGGGCGAACGACATGCCATCCGGGATCGGGAACACGACGAACGGCGACGCGATCGCCACCTCCGCCCATCCGCCCAGCGATGCGTTCGCCGCCACCCGGTCGCCCGGCTTCAGGGGCGAACCCTCCGGCGCGCGCCGCACCACGCCCGCGACCTCGATCCCGGGGATGAAGGGCGGCTCGGGCCGCATCTGATACTGCCCGCGGGTCATGAGCAGGTCGGGGAACCCGACTCCGGCCGCGTGCACCTCGATCACGACCTGGTTCGGCCCGCCCGCCGGCACGGGCACCGTCGCCAACTCGAGGGCGCCCGGCCCGTCCAGGCTCCTCAGACGCAGCGCTTGCATGGTCTCTGTCATCGGTAACTAGGGTAGGCCACGCGCCCGCTATGGGCACCTCACGTCGTCGGCCTCGCGTCGATACTCAAGGCCGGCTCCCGGTGGTTCTGCGACTCGTCGGCCCACACCAGCAGAGGCGGGAGGAGGATCAGCGTGCTGAGCAGCGAGACCCCGATGTTGATCGCCGTCACCCGGCCGAAGTTGTCCAGGAGCGGGAAGTCGCTGAACGCCAGCACCGCGAACCCGCCCATCACCGTCAGACCAGACGCCGCGATCGCCCGGCCGATCCGCAGCGACGCCGTCGCCATCGCGTCGCGCGCCGAGAGGCCGGCCGCGCGTTCCTCGAAGTACCGCGACATCAGCAGGATGTTGAACTCCGTCCCCATCGCGATAATGAGCGGCCCGGAGATCGACGTCAGGGGGCTGTACGACGTGCCGCTGATGTAGAACGCCATCGATGACGCGCCCAGCGCAAGCACGACGGGCAGCATCGGCGCAATAGCCTTCACGGGGCTGCGGAACAGCGCCAGCAGCGTTGCCAGGATCGCCGCGATCGCCACGAACGACATCAGGTCGCGGTTGCTGCTCAGCGCGTCGACCGTCGCGCTGCCGACGACGGCGATCCCCGCGGGCGCGACCGTGATTCCGTCCGGCGGATGTGCGTCCGCGACAATCGCGTCGTTCAGCGCCTGCTGACTGCTCAGCGACGTGTCGCCGATGGCGAACGTGATCGACCCCATCGTGCGGTCCTCGTTCACGACGCTCACCGCAAGCGAGCGCGGCGCCGACGCAAGCGCCGTCTCGGCTGAGGCCGTCGTCGGCGCCTCGCCCGTCACCTGCGCCGTGAACGAAGCGACGCTGTTCGAGGTCTGGAGCGCGTTGTGCTTGTCCATCTGGCGCTGCTCGAACCTGAGCATCCAGTCGACCACGTCTTGGTCGGTCACCCTCCGGCCGTCCTTCGCCTCGACCAGCAGGTTCAGCTCGCTCGTCGAGCCGGCGACGTCGCGGACGTGGTGCAGGTCCTTCAGCACCCGGCTGTTCGACGGCACCATGCGCTCCGGATCCGTCTCCGTCGGGATCTTTCGGCTGAGCCACAGGCCGCCCAGCGCGATGATGAGCGCGATCACGGCTATCGGCAGCAGCCGGCCGACCGTCCGAGCGGTGATGCTGCTCACGAGCCGCTCGACTTCGAACCTGACGTGCGGTTGCTCCTGCGGCCCCAGCCGCTTGCGCTCACGCAGGAAGACGACGCCGCTGATGAGCGCGATGCTCGTTACAAACACCATCACTGCCCCGACGGCCAGCATCGAGCCAAAGTCGCGGATCATGGGCACCTCGGACAACCGCAGGACGATGAACCCGATACACGCCGCGATCCCCGCGATCGCCAGCGCCGGCCCGACCCGCGCGAATGTGCGCTCCAGGCCAATCTCGGCCGAATCCGACGCGAACGTCTCCTCCTCGATGCGGCTGTGCACTTGGATCGCGAAGTCGACGCCCAGGCCGATGAGGATCGGCAGGCCAGAGATGGTGACCATCGTCAGGGGAATGCCCACAAACCCCATGAGCCCGAACGCCGCCACGCACCCCACCAACACGGCCGGCAAGGAGAGCAGCCGCCATCGCGCGCGGAAGATGGTAAAGAGCACGACGACCATGATCACGACCGCCAGGATCGCCATGCGCGTCATCGCGCTCTTCATGGAGTCGTTGATCTCTTTGATGAGCAGGGGCGGACCCGACGCGAGCGCCGTCACGCCATCGAAGTGGTAGTCCGGGACGGTGTCCGGCACGTACGCCGACACGCGCGCTCCTTCGTCGATCGAGAGATTGCCCGCCGGCCGGATCACCATGAGCGCCGAGTGCTCGTCCGGGAAGATGCCGGCGAACTCCGCACGCAGCTTGCCGTCCGCGCCGTACATGATGAACTCAAGGAATGCCGGGTTATCGAGCGACTGCTCGCCCACGGCGAGGAATCGCGCGGCATCCGCACCGAACTCCGCGTTGAACGCGTCGTCCACGGCCTGCTTCGCCGCCTGCGCCGCGACTTCCTGCTGTTCCGCCGTCTCCCCGCGAGCCGCCGATGCCGCGCGCGCCTCGTCCATCGCGCGCTGCTCCTCCGCCGCCAGCTTCTGCGGCTCCGTCACCATCCGCTGCTGAATCTGCACCTGCGCGAACTGGAGGATCTCCAGCGGCGAAATGATGCTCTGGTAGTCACCCGTTGCCTCCAGGGCGGCGCCTAGGCGCGTCAACTCCCCGCGATTCTGCGAGGAGAAGAGCTGCGTGATAGCGCCGCGCTCGCAGCCGGGCTGGTCGCTGGCGCAAAGTGGCGTCTCAAAGAGGACGATGAGATAGTCGCCGCCGAACGCCGCCTGGTAGCGGGTGTTGTCCCGCATCACCTTGCTGGAGGGGTCGAGCAGGCTGTCTTGGCCCGTCTCGAATCTCAGACGCGGGATCCCGAACGCCAGCCCGGTGGCAGCAAGCATCGTCGCAGCGACCAACGCCACCGGCCACCGCCGCACGAACGAAGCTAGTCCACGCGAGGCTCGATTCATACGCGCCGTCCCCGTCGAAGCGGGTTCCTTCCCGGACTACAGCTTACAAAGGCGCCAGTCGGGCGAAGCGGGCTCTATGTCAATGAAGCGCGACGGCCGCATATCGGTTTGTGGCGGCCACCAGCTTGATCTATGATCCTGAAGACGCCGGTGAGCGTCCGACGCGTCCTTTAATCCGGTCCCGCGAGGCCGGGAAGGTGCCAAAATGAACTGCCACACCGCTGGCCAGTACGTACGCACGCACACCCTCGTGGCCTCCGACCGGACCGCCGGAATGGAGGCTTTTTGATGCCCAACGTCATCATGTCCCCCGACGACATCCGCCGCGCCATCACCCGCATCGCTCACGAGATCGTCGAAAACAACCGGGGCGCCCAGGACCTCGTCCTCATCGGCATGCGGACCCGCGGCGTGCCCCTGGCCGCCCGCATCGCCCGTGCCATCCGGGAGTTCGAAGGGGAGGAGATCCCGGTCGGCACCCTCGATGTGGGCCTGTATCGCGACGACCTCACCGAGCGCGGCCCCAGCGTCAGTATCCAGCCCAGCGACCTGCCTGAGATCGCCGGAAAGCGCGTCGTCCTTGTCGACGACGTGCTGTACACCGGGCGCACCGTGCGCGCCGCGCTCGACGCCCTCATCGACTACGGACGACCCGGCCGCATCCAGCTCGCCGTGCTGGTAGACCGCGGCCACCGCGAGCTGCCCATCCGTGCGGACTTCGTCGGCAAGAACATCCCCACGTCGCACGCCGACGACGTGCAGGTGCGCTTCGAGGAGACGGATGGCGAGGACACCGTCCGCGTGACCGCGGCGGAGGAAGCAGGGATTTCCCGATGACCACCGAAACCCGGGCCGATGTCGTGCCCGCACCTTTCGCCGCCCCCGCAACTGACGACGGAAGCTGGAAACGTCGCCACCTCCTCGACCTCGATGACTTCACGGTCGAGGAGCTGGACCTCGTGATGCGCACGACCGACACCATGAAGGAGGTGCTCTCGCGCGAGATCCCGCGCGTTCCGGCACTCCGGGGCACCACCGTCGTCACGCTGTTCTACGAGAACAGCACCCGCACGCGTACCTCGTTCGAGCTTGCGGGCAAGGTGCTGGGCGCCGACGTGATCAACATCGCCGCGTCCAGCAGCAGCGTCTCTAAGGGCGAGTCGCTCGTCGACACTGTGAAGACGCTCCAGGCCGTCGGCGCCGACGTGCTCATCATGCGGCACAACCGCTCCGGAGGGCCGTACCTGGCCGCGCGCACGGCGCACTGCAGCGTCGTGAATGCCGGCGACGGCCTGCACGCTCACCCCACGCAGGCGCTTCTCGATCTGTACACCATGCGCGGCGCTCTGGGCGACGTCCGCGGCCGCAAGGTCGTCATCGTGGGCGACCTCCTGCACTCGCGTGTCGCCCGCTCGAACGCCTGGGCGCTGACGACGATGGGCGCCGAAGTGGTGCTCTGCGCGCCGCCCACGTTGGTGCCCGCCCGCCTCGGCGAGGCGCTCGAGGACAGGCTGCCGCCGGTCCGCGTCGAGACGAACCTCGATCGTGCCATCGTCGACGCCGACGTCGTGATGGCCCTCCGCATGCAGCATGAGCGCATGCAGGGTGGCTACGTGCCGGGCGCGCGTGAGTACTCGCGGCTGTACCAGGTGAACACCGAGCGACTCGCCCGCGCGAACCCGGGCGCCCTCGTCATGCACCCCGGCCCCATGAACGAGGGCGTCGAAATCAGCCACGACGTCGCCCACGGCCTCCAGTCGCGCGTCGAGGAGCAGGTGACGAACGGCGTGGCCGTGCGCATGGCCGTGCTCTGGCTCATCACACGCACCAGCACGAAGCAGGCCCGCGCCACCGCGAAGGGGGCGTTGTGACCGACCGCGTCGTCATCCGCCACGGCCGCGTCATCGACCCCGCCTCCGGCCTCGACCGCACGGCCGACGTGCTCGTCGAAGACGGTCGTATCGCTGCGGTCGGCCCCGATCTCCCGGCCGACGGCGTGGGTGAGATCGACGCTCGCGGGCTGGTCGTCACGCCGGGCTTCGTCGACCTGCACACGCACCTCCGCGAGCCCGGCCTCGAGTACAAGGAGGACATCGCGACGGGCACGCTCGCGGCGGCGCGCGGCGGCTTCACCACCGTCTGCGCCATGCCCAACACCGAGCCCGCGATGGACAACCGCTCGATCATCGAACACGTCCTTCGCGAAGCCGAGGCCCGGGCGTCCGTTCGCGTCCTCCCGATCGGCGCCGTGAGCAAAGCTCGCGCCGGAAAAGAGCTGGCCGAGCTCGGCGACCTCGCCGCCGCCGGCTGCGTCGCCTTCTCCGACGACGGCGCGCCGGTCTGGGACGCCACACTCATGCGGCGCGCGCTCGAATACGCGAACGGCCTTGGCCTGCCGGTTATCGACCACTGCGAGGACCCCTCGCTGGCCCACGATGCCGTCATGCACGAAGGTTGGGTCTCGACGCGGCTCGGCCTTCGTGGTGCCCCGGCCGCCTCCGAGGAAGCCGCCGTCGCCCGAGACATCGCGCTGGCCGAGGCCACCGGTGCGCAGGTGCACATCGCCCACGTCAGCACGCGTGGCGCCGTCCAGGCCATCCGCTCGGCGAAGGCCCGCGGCGTGCGTGTGACCGCCGAGGTCACGCCCCACCACCTGACGCTGACCGACGAGGTCGTCGCTTTCGGCTCGGACGGCGGCTGGGATCTGGTGTACGACACCAATGCGAAGGTGAACCCGCCGCTGCGCTCGCAGGACGATGTCGACGCCTGTGTCGCCGGCCTTGCCGACGGCACGATCGACTGCATCGCGACCGATCACGCGCCCCACGCCGTCATCGAGAAGCTGTGCGAATTCGACGAAGCAGCGTTCGGCATCAGCGGCCTCGAGACCGCCTTCGGCCTCTGCATGCGCCTCGTCCACGATGGCCGCATCAACCTCGAGACGCTGATCGAGCGCCTCACCATCGGTCCCGTGCGCGCCCTCGGCCTCGATCGCGCCATCCCCGGCATCGGCGCCCTGTCCGTCGGCGCCACGGCCGATATCGTGCTCCTGGATCCCGACGCCAGTTGGGTCGTCGAACCCGAGCGCTTCGCCTCCAAGGGCAAGAACACGCCGCTTGCCGGCATAACGCTCTCCGGCAACGTGATCGCCACCTTCGTCGCCGGCCGCAGGATCGAGGCCGTAGGGGCGCAGCCTGCTGCGCCCTCGCCGGTGGGAGGCGCACATGTCTAGCGCCTTGCTCGTGCTCGAGGACGGCACCGTCTTCACCGGCGAGGCGATCGGCGCGCCCACGCGTTCGAACGGCGAGGTGGTCTTCTGCACGGCCATGACCGGCTATCAGGAGGCGCTCACCGATCCCTCGTTCGCCGAGCAGGTGCTCGTGATGACGTACCCGCTGCAGGGCAACTATGGGATCAACGAGCAGGATGTCGAGTCGAAACGCATCCAGGTGCGCGCGTTCGTCGTCCGCGAGAGCTGCGACGAGCCCGTGCACTGGCGCTCGAAGCGCACGCTCCACGACTACCTCACCGAGAATGACGTCCCCGGCATCGCCGGCATCGATACGCGCGCGCTCACCCGCAAGTTGCGCACAGGCGGCGTGATGATGGGCACCGTCACGCACGACGAGACCGCCGAGCAGGCCCTCGCCCGCCTCCGGGACCTCCCGCGCTACGGCACCACGGATCTCGTGCCGTGGGTCAGCACCAAGCGCCCGTACGACTACCCGCCCGATGTGGCACAGCCGCCCTCGGCTGTGGGTCCGTCACAGCCTGCTGCGCCCTCCTCTCCCGGACCCCGCATCGTCGTCCTCGACCTCGGCGTGAAGTACAACATCCTCCGCACCCTGCACCGCTTGGGCTGCCGCCCGACCGCCGTCCCCTGCGATACGACGGCTGCCGATATCCTGGCGATGGACCCCGACGGGATCCTGCTATCGCCCGGACCCGGCGACCCGGCGCTGCTCGGCTACGCCGTCGAGACGGCGCGCGGCCTCGTCGGCAAGGCGCCGATCATGGGCATCTGCCTGGGCCACCAGGTCATCGGCGAGGCGTTCGGCGCGAAGACCTACAAGCTGAAGTTCGGGCATCGCGGCGCCAACCACCCCGTGCGTGACGAGGCGACCGGCCGCGTCTACGTCACGGCCCAGAACCACGGCTACGCCGTCGACGACGCCGGCCTCGGGACCGACCTCGAGGTCAGCCACCGGAACGTGAATGACGGCACCGTCGAGGGCCTGCGCCACCGCCGGGAGCCCATCATGACCATCCAGTACCACTCCGAGGCATCTCCGGGCCCTCTCGACAACATGTACCTGTTCGAGCGCTTCCTCGATCTGGTGAAGGCGGTGCGGCCCATGGATGGGGCGTAGAATGATGGGACCAGCAGGCGCCGCGACGCACTTCGCAGGGAGGCTGCCATGAGCGAGATCAACGTCCAGGCCGAGCCCACCTACCGGCAGGCCAACATCAACGACGCCGACGCGATCGCCTCGGTCATCGCGGAGGTGGTGAAGGAGCCCGACCCCGTCGGGTTCGACCGCGCTCTCTCCCCTGACGAGGTGCGCACCTGGATCATGCGCATGGGCGGAGAGGGAGGCGCCTTCCTGAGCATCATCGATGGCAGGGTCGTCGGCTTCGCCGCGCTCGACTACAACACCTTCGAGCCCGAGACCGTCGTCCTGGGCGTCTGGCTGCTGCCGAGCGCCCGCCGGAAGGGCATCGGCACGTCGCTGGCCGAATACGCGCTCGGCTTCGCGCGCGACAAAGGCTACAAGCGCATCCGCGGCCGGCTGCCGCAGAACAACGAGACAGCGCTGGCGTTCCTGAGCAGCATCGGGGCGCTCGTGCCCATCTACAACCCGGAAGCCCGCTTCGAGCTTCCGTTGGTATAGCGATTGTGCCCGCGGCCCGTACGGACAGGTCTTTAGACCTGTCCTCCAGGTGCGGAAAAGAAGAAGAGGGCGGGGGACCGAATGAGCAGCGAGCTGCGGCTCGATGAAGTGCTGCGGCGCATCGACGTGTACGGGCGCCTCGCGTTCGGCGGCCAGGTCGCCGCGGCCATGGCGATGCTCGCCGCGCCCGCGATCTTCGTGGTCGCCTGCATACTCCCCTTCGCCCTCTGGGACGACAACCGCGGCGAGGCCCTGTTCTTCTGGCTCGGCGGCTGGGTGCTCGCCGTGCTGACCGAGGCCGGTGGGATCGCCTTCGGCGTCTTCTGCTGGCGCTGGTCCGGCGACTGGATCACCGAGTGGCCTGGCTACGCCGTCGGCTTCGCGATCGCCGGCGCCGCCAACCTCGTGCTCGCCTACCTGCTCACGTCGACGCCGGTCCCCATTCCGGCGTCCTTCGCCATGGCCCTTGGCGCCGCGTTCCTCGCCGGCTTTGTCATCGCCGGCAACCTCGCCGGCACCAAAGTACTGGCCGAACAGCGCGAACAGCGTCAGCGCGAGCGCGAGCTAGCGAGGCGCCGATGACGCTCCACGTCAAGATGCAAGAAGCAACAGGTGCGATGCGGAGCGGGCGGCCACACGAGGGCCGCCGCTCTTTGAGTCGAAGGAGTGGCAAAGGATAAGCAGCAGTAGCTCCGTCCGCAAACCAATCCGTACCCCCAACGACCAACGACCAACGACCAACGACTAACGACCAGCGACCAACGACCAACGACCAACGACCAACGACCAACGACCAACGACTAACGACTAACAACTAACGAACCGTGAACCATCCGAAACCCTCCAAGGTCCTCATCATCGGCTCCGGCCCGATTGTCATCGGGCAGGCGGCGGAGTTCGACTACGCCGGCACGCAGGCCTGCAAGGCGATGCGCGAAGAGGGCGTGATCTCCGTCCTCGTGAACTCCAACCCCGCCACGATCATGACCGACGAGGACGTGGCCGACGTCGTCTACATCGAGCCCATCGACGTCGACGTCATCACCCGCATCATCGAGCGCGAGCGCCCCGACGGCCTCCTCCCCACGCTGGGCGGCCAGACCGGCCTGAACATGGCCGTGAAGCTCCACGAGGCCGGCGTCCTCGACAAGTACAGCGTCCGCCTGCTCGGCACGCCGCTCGACGCGATCCGCAAGGCCGAAGACCGCGAACTGTTCCGCCAGATGCTCGACGAGATCGGCGAGCCGACTCCGAAGTCGACGATCGTCACCAACGACATGGAGGCGATCGACGCGCTGAAGCTCGTCGGTCTGCCCGCCATCATCCGGCCGGCATACACCCTGGGCGGCACCGGCGGCGGCGTTGCGAACAGCATCGAGGAGTACCGGCGTATCGTCACGGGCGGCCTGGAGGCCAGCCCGATCGGCCAGGTGCTCGTCGAGCAGTCGCTCCTCGGCTGGAAAGAGGTCGAGTACGAGGTGATGCGGGACGGTGCCGGCAACGTCATCACCGTCTGCAACATGGAGAACTTCGACGCGATGGGCGTCCACACCGGCGATAGCATCGTCGTCGCCCCCAGCCAGACGCTGCCCGACAAGGAGTATCAGATGCTCCGCACGGCGTCGCTCAAGATCATCTCCGCCCTTGGTATCGAAGGCGGCTGCAACGTCCAGCTCGCCCTCGCCCCCAACCCGGAGACGACCCCGTGGAATGTGGCGCAGGCGCCCCCGCCGGCGAACGTGGCACAGCCGCCCTCGGCTGTGCGGTCGGCCACTGCGGCTGCTTCGACGTTGCCGCCGTACTACGTGATCGAGGTCAACCCCCGCGTTTCGCGCTCGTCCGCGCTCGCCAGCAAGGCCACCGGCTATCCCATCGCGCGGGTCGCCGCCAAGATCGCCGTTGGCAAGACCCTCGACCAGATCCCGAACGCCGTCACGCAGAAGACCACCGCCGCCTTCGAGCCGGCCCTGGACTACGTCGTCGTGAAGATCCCTCGCTGGCCCTTCGACAAGTTCTCCTTCGGCGACCGCACGCTCGGCACGCAAATGAAGGCGACGGGCGAGGTTATGGCCATCGACCGCACGTTCGAAGGGGCGCTTCAGAAGGCCGTGCGTTCGCTCGAGGTCGGCGGCCGCTCGCTGCTGTGGGAGGATCCCGGCTGGCAGGACGACGCGGTCGAGCGTCCCCTGCACGCTACCGACGAGCGCCTCTGGTCGATCATGGCCGCCCTCCGTCGTGGCGCGGACCTGCTCGACGTGTCACGCCGCACCGGCGTCGACCTCTGGTTCCTGCACAAGCTCATGAACATCGTTGCCATGGAGAAGCGCCTCCTGTCCGAGACGTTGACGCCCGACCTCCTGCGCGCCGCGAAGCGCATGTCGTTCTCCGACAAGCAGATCGCCACCCTGTCCGACCGCCTGCCCGACCAGGTACGCGCCTTGCGAGAGCAGTGGGACATTCGCCCCGTGTACAAGATGGTCGATACCTGCGCCGCCGAGTTCGACGCCGCCACCCCGTACTTCTACTCGACCTACGAGCAGGAGAACGAGGCCCTCGCCGAGCCCGGCAAGAAGGCGCTCGTGATCGGCAGCGGCCCCATCCGGATCGGCCAGGGCATCGAGTTCGACTACTGCTCCGTGCACGCGGCCTGGGCCCTGGACAAGGCCGGCTATCGCTCCATCATGGCCAACTCAAACCCCGAGACCGTCTCCACTGACTTCGACACGAGCGACCGTCTGTACTTCGAGCCGCTCGACGAAGAGTCCGTGCGCGACATCATCGCGAATGAGGCCGGAGACGGCGCAGAGGGTGGCGGCGAACCCCCGCCCGCCATCGTGCAGTTCGGCGGCCAGACCGCGATCAACCTCGCCTTCTCGCTGCACAATGCCGCGCTGCCCATCATCGGCTCGTCGCACGAGACCATCGATCTCGCCGAGGACCGCCGGCGCTTCGAGGAGTTCCTCTCCGGGATCGGCATTCCCCAGCCGCCCGGCGCCGCCGTCACCAACGTCGAGGACGCCATCCGCACCGCCGACCGCCTCGGCTACCCCGTACTCGTGCGCCCCAGCTACGTGCTCGGCGGCCGCGCGATGGAGATCGTGCAGAACCCGACCGAACTCGCGCGCTTCGCGAAGGAGGCTGCGGACGTCGCGGACGGCAAGCCGATCCTCATCGACAAGTACCTCGAGGGCAAGGAGGTGGAGGTCGACGCGATCTGTGACGGCGAGCGTGTCCTCATCCCCGGCATCATGGAGCACATCGAGCGCGCGGGCGTGCACTCCGGCGATTCGATGGCCGTGTACCCGGGCATCCACCTGACGGCGGACGAAGTCGACACCATCGTCGACTACACCACCCGCATCGGTCTCGCCATTGACGCTCGTGGCCTGATGAACGTGCAGTACGTCATCATGCCGTCCGACGACCCCGCACACGCCGGAGAATCCGAGATCTACGTGATCGAAGTGAACCCGCGCGGCTCCCGCACGGTGCCGTTCCTCTCGAAGGTCACCGGCGTGCCGATGGTGCAAGTCGCCGTCAACATCATGCTCGGCGCCTCGCTGGAGCAGCAGGGGTACGAGGGCGGGTTGTGGCCGCGCCGCAAGCTCGTAGCCGTGAAGGCGCCCGTGTTCTCGATGTCGAAGCTCATCGGCGTCGATACGTACCTCGGCCCGGAGATGAAGTCCACCGGCGAGGTCATGGGAATCGATGCCGACTTCCCCTCGGCGCTCACGAAGGCCCTCATGTCCGCCGATCTCGCCCTCAAGCCCGGCGGAGGAGTACTCCTGAGCATCGCCGACCGGCACAAGACGGAGATGCTCCCCGTCATCCACGCCCTTCACGACGCCGGCTTCCGCCTGTACGCCACCGGAGGCACGGCATCGCTGATCGAGGCAATCGGCCTGCCCGTCGATCACGTCGAGAAGGGCCTCAGCCAGGGCCACCCGAACGTCGTCGACGTCATCAACGATGGCAGCGTCTCCTGCGTCATCAACACGCCGGAGGGCCGCTACACCGGCACCCTCCGCGACGGCTTCTATATCAGAAGGGCCGCCACCGAGAAGCGCATCCCCTGCTTCACCAGCATCGACACCGCCCGCGCCGCCGTCGAGGCCCTGACGGCGACCCTGTCCCACAACGGCGCCGTCCCATACCAGGTCCGCCCCATCCACGAGTACCGCGAAGGCATTCAGGCGTGACCGCCCCAGATGGAGCGCAGGCAGGCTCCCCTGCATCGCACGGGCCCCCGACTGCGCAGAGCGATGATGGGGAACAGCCGCCCTTGGCGGAGTCGCAGGGGAGGCCGGCGGTGGATCCACCAGCGACCAGCGGCCAGCGACCACTAACCCAGCTCCTGCGCCTCTTCCTCCGCCTCGGCGCCGTCGGCTTCGGCGGCCCCACCGCGCACATCGCCATGATGGACGACGAGATCGTCGAGAAGCGGCGCTGGATCCCGCGGCAGGAGTTCGTCGACGCGCTCGCCGCCACGAACATGGTCCCCGGCCCGAACTCCACCGAGATGGCCATCCACATCGGCTACCGGCGCGGCGGCACGCTCGGCGCCGTCATCGCCGGCGTCGCCTTCATCGGCCCCGCGTTCGTGCTCATGCTCGCGCTCTCGTGGGCCTACTTCCGCTGGCAGGACGTGGCCTCGGTCGCCGACGTGTTCGATGGCATCAAGCCGGCCGTCATCGCTGTTCTCACCGTCACGCTCTGGCGC
The DNA here is from genome assembly GCA_964371355.1 of uncultured Dehalococcoidia bacterium. Lineage (GTDB taxonomy): Bacteria > Chloroflexota > Dehalococcoidia > DSTF01 > JACRBR01 > JACRBR01. The sequence goes on along the minus strand of CAYJMG010000010.1, from coordinate 10,163 downwards.
CTGTTCCGCTCGTCGGTGAAGGACATCCCACAGCTCGCGCTCATGTGCGGAGCCGGCGCGCTCGCTTACTGGTACACCGCCTGGGAGCCGCTCGTCCTCCTCGCCGCCGGCGCCGTCGGCGTCGCCCTCTACCTCGCCCCGCGGTCGTACCCCAGGATCCCCCTGCTCTCGCTCGCGCCATGGCCTCTGGCGCTCGTGCCGGTCGCCGCCGCGGCCGCGTTCGCCTGGGAGCCCGGCGCACTCGTCGATCTCGCGGCACTCTTCCTGCGCGCTGGCGGCCTGCTGTTCGGCGGCGGCTATGTCCTCATCCCACTGATCCAGGACGACGTTGTCGATCGCTACGGCTGGCTCACGACGCAGCAGTTTCTCGACGGCGTCGCCCTCGGCCAGGTCACGCCCGGCCCCATCATCATCACCGCGACCTTCGTGGGCTACGGCGCAGCGGGCTTTCCCGGGGCCGTCGTCGCCACCGCCGCCGTCTTCGCGCCATCGTTCGTTATCGCAATCGGCACCGCCCGCTTTCTCGACCGCATCCGCTCGTGGACCGTCGCCCAGGCATTCCTGAAAGGCGTCGGCCCCGCCGTCGTCGGCTCCATCGCGGCAGTCAGCGCCAGCCTGGGCCGCGACGCCATCACGGGCGGCTGGACCGCCACCATCTTTGTCGCCGGTCTCGCGCTCGCCTGGCGCTTCGGCCCCATCCCCGCATTGGCCCTCGCCGGAGCATCCGGCATCATCCTTGGGGCCGCCACCTGAGCGGACTACAACTACAAACTACGAACGACGAACTAACGACTGACATGAAGACCGCTTACGCCACCGTCACCCAGACCGCCCACCTCTACGCCGACACGTACGAGACCTGGTTCCGCGCTCCCGAACTCGCACACGGCGCCTGCCCCGGCCAGTTCCTCATGCTCCGCTGTTCAGACGATCAGGGGTACGGGGCGCCGGAAGGGGATCGCACCTCTCACCTCTCACCTCCCGCTTCTCAGTACGACCCGCTCCTCCCGCGGCCGATGTCCTACTACCGCATCAGAGAAACAAAGCAGGGCCCGGAGTGGGGCATCCTCTACGACGTCGTCGGCCGCGGCACCGCCTGGCTCGCCAACCGCAAGCCCGGCGACCAGGTCTACGCCTGGGGCCCCCTCGGCCGCGGCTACGAGATCGGCCGCAACTCCCGCAACCTGCTGCTCGTCGCCGGCGGCATCGGTGTTGCGCCGCTCGTCTGGCTCGCCGACGAAGCCTGCGCGAAGGGCCTCAGCGTCACCATGATCGTCGGCGCCCGCGATGCCTCGCGCATCATCCCCGCGTCGATGCTGCACCCCCAGGTCGAAGTCGTCGTTACCACCGACGACGGCTCCGCCGGCCGTAAGGGATTCGTCACCGGGCCCTTCGCCGAGCTGTACGAGTGGTGCGACCAGGCCTTCGCCTGCGGCCCCAACGTCATGATGCAGGCCATGGCCGCCGTCGCCCGCAAACAGAAAGTCCGCCGCAGCCTGCAAGTCCTCCTCGAAGAGCGCATGGGCTGCGGCACCGGCATCTGCTACGGCTGCGCCGTAGAAGTCCGCGTCAGAGGCGGAAGGAGCATGAAGCTGGTCTGCAAAGACGGCCCCAGATTCGAAGCGCGGGATGTCTGGTGAGGTCAGCCGTCAAGCGGCGCGCCAGTCGTCACCGGGAATGATCCGGTGCATGAACTCATCGAACAGGGGCACGGTGAATGCCGTGTCCCCGTGGGACGGACTCCAGACCATTCCCTTAGTAATCAGGTTGCTCCTCGTTGGAGCCAGCGAACTCACTTCCCGTCCCAGCTGAGCCGCGATGTCGCCCGAGCGGTGCGGCCCCGGGCCAAGTTCGGCCATGGCGCGAAGGTAGCGTTTTTCCACCGGCGTAAGGCGATCGAACCTCACTCGGAAGAAGCTCTCGTCCAGCGCCGCAACGGCGGCTGTAGACGCAACCTCTACGTCGTCACGAGTAATAGGAGACTTGGTCGCAACGTCCCACGAGTGCTTCCCCCACTCTTGTACAAAGTAGGGGTATCCCTGGGTCTTTTCTACGATCAATTCAAGAGCCTCAGGAGTCACATCGACTCCTTCTTGCGCTGCTGGCCTCTCTATAGCTTGCTTCGCTGCATCCGGAACAAGGGGTCCCACTTCTGGGAAGTCGAATAGCCGCTCCGCGTACGACTTGGCTTTGCCCATTCGACCGCGCAGTTGCGGCAGCCCTGCACCAACCAGAATGACCGGCAGGCTATGCTGCGCGGTGCGGTGCAGTGCCACGATCAGCGCGGCCAGCTGGTCCTCTCTCACGTACTGCAGTTCGTCTACGAAGATCGCGAGGACTGTGCCGGCCTTCTGAGCGGCCTCGCCGGTCGCTTCCAGCAACGCGTGCAGGTCATGTTCAAGGTCACCATTATCCGCCAGCCCGCGTTCTGGCTCGAAGTCGATGCCCACCTCGATATCCTGGTATTTGATCTTCAGGGCCTTCGCGAAGCCAGCCAACGCCCTCAGACCGCGTTCCGCGAGGTCGCGAGCTTGTGCGTTTCGCGACATGCGCAGCAGCGACTGCCGCAGCTCCGGGGCGAGAATCGCGGGCAACGAGCGGTTCTCGGGCGCTTCGATGAATACGGTCTGGATGCCGACGCCCTCCGCATCCGAACGCATTCGGTCTAGCAAGACGGTTTTTCCAACGCCACGAAGGCCCACCATGAGGACGCTCTTGGTGGGCCTGTGGTTGCGGACGCGTTCAAGCGCGACCCGGACTGTTTCGAGTAACTCGTTGCGTCCGGCCAATTCTGGAGGCGGAGTTCCGGCGCCTGGAGCAAAGGGATTGCGTACTGGGTCCACGGCCCGATTATAGCAAGATTAGGAAGGTTATCCCAGGGAGATAAGATGCCTAAGATAGATCAAATTCGACCGGCCGACGGCACGGGTCATTCAGAAACCGCCTGCCGTCGCTGGCCCTACACAAACCCCCGCAGCCGGATCGCCTGCGCCACGCGCTCGAGGCCGATCGCGAACGCCGCCTCCCGCATGCTCACCTCCATCTCCTTCGCCCGGTCCCGCACGGCGGCATACGCCAGCGTCATCCGGCCGGCCAGCTCGCCGTTCACCCGATCCTCCGGCCAGCGGAACTGCTGGATGTTCTGCGTCCACTCGAAGTACGACACCACCACGCCACCGGCGTTCGCCAGCACGTCCGGCACCACCGTCACCCCGCGCTGCTCCAGCACCGGCTCGGCCGCCAGCGTGATCGGGTGGTTCGCCGCCTCGACGATGACCTTCGCGCGTACGCCCCGCACGTTGCCGTTGTGGATCACTTCGCCCGTCGCTGCCGGGACCAGCACGTCGCACGGCAGCGTCACCAGGTCCACCGGGTCGATAGGCTCCGCGCCCGGGTACTCCCGCGGTGCGTTGCCTTCCGCCAGCCACGCGTCGAACTCGCGCGGGTCGAGCCCCGCCTGGCTGTAGCAGGCGCCCCGTAAGTCGCCCAGCGCCACCACCTTGAACCCCGCCTCGTGGGCCAGCCTCGCCGTCCACGACCCGACGTTACCGTAACCCTGCACCGCCAGGCGCATGTCGCCCGGCTCCGCGCCCATGTCGCGGCACAGCTCCTGCAACACGATCGTCGCGCCGCGTCCCGTCGCCGACTCGCGCCCGTACGATCCGCCCAGCTCGACCGGCTTCCCCGTCACGATCCCCGGCGTATAGCCGTTCGCCGACCCGTACGCGTCCATCATCCACGCCATCGTCTTCGAGCTTGTGCCCATGTCCGGCGCTGCGATGTCGCGCGTCACGCCCAGGATGTGCGACACGTTCTGCATGTACCGGCGCGAGAGCCGGTTCAGCTCGCCCTCGCTCATGCGCGCCGGATCGCAGTGCACGCCGCCCTTCGCCCCGCCGAACGGTATGTCGACCAGCGCGCACTTCCACGTCATCAACGCCGCCAGCGCCCGGATCTCGTCGAGGTCCACGTCGGGGTGGAAGCGGATGCCGCCCTTGTACGGTCCCCGCGCACCGTTGTGCTGCACCCGGTAGCCCGAGAACACCGCCAGCTTCCCGCTGTCCATCCGCACCGGCACCTCGACGTGCAGCTCCCGGAACGGCGACCTCAGCAACAACAGGATCTCCGCCTCCAGCCCGATCTGCCCCGCCGCCCGCTCCAGGTACGCCCCCGCATCCAGCCACGCCGTCCCCCCGTTCGACCGTCCGTTCGACGGCGCCGGAAACGGCACCACCGTCGCCGCCTGCTGCCTCGCGCGCTGGACCTGAGCCATAATGCTCCTCCTCCGAACATCTTCGACCCCGCCATCACAAACGGAGATAGGGGCAATCGCTCCCCTGCGTCAGGGATCAGCCCAGCAGAGGCTGTGTGAGGCCTCAGTCGGCAAATAACCTCTGAGATTTCTTTCAGGAGTCGTCATAAGGATCTTGTAGCTGGAGAACGTTCAAAGTAGCATCGTCGAATAAGTCCAGCGTGACAGGTACGGAAACGAGAGCAGTGAGGACGAATCATGAGACGATGCTTATGGATCGTTAGTCTGGTCGCGGTCTGGTTTGCTGGCGCAATTCCCGTTCTGGGGCAGCCTCCCAGCGTTCACGCCACCCCATCAGGAGCGCTCCAGTTGGAGCCACTGAACGACCAATTCTTAGACTGTGACGACCTGAATCCAGACGAACTTGCGCACTGGACGGTGACTGGCTCGTTTGAGTGCCTATCCGGATTCTCGCCTGAGATCTCGGTCGATCCGTCCGTTGGCGACTATCAGAACAACGACACCTCATGCGTTGGAGGCAATCTTGACATAGCGGGGGGTGCGTCCGTACGGCTCGACACCGGCGCGAGCATGCTGTCGTCCGAGTTCACGATTCCTCCATTTGCCAGCCGCATGCAGTTCGCGTTCTCCGGTTATTTTCCCGATCCCGTCGTCACGATCAATCTGTATCTCGAGTCGGAGTCGTACTCGCAGACCCATGTCCTGTTCTCAACGGCATTTGAGGAGGACGCCTTTTCGACTTCATGCGATCTCTCTACCTGGGCCGGAGAGAACGCGAAGCTAGAGTTCGTCAATGAGACGGAGGACGACAGTGTCCTGCTCATTCTGATGGGAGGATTCAGTTCCTTCGAACAGCATGAGCGGTTCCCTGACTTCTCAAGAGACCCCGTCTCCCTAATCAACGGATCGCTGCATCATTCGCACACCGACGTCGCGATCCCGGGCCGCGGCGCGCCGCTCGCCTTTGAGCGAACTTACTCGTCTGACAACCGGAACGTCGCAGGAGATCTTGGATCAGGCTGGACGCACAACTACAACATGCGCTTGCAGATCTACACTGACGGATCGGTGCAGGTCCGCATGCCGGGTGGGACTGGATCGTTCTTCACGAAGGATGGCAGCAATTTTGATGCGCCATTTGGCGTGTTTGACACGATGACGCTCGCGAGCGGCACGTATACCCTAGCCACGCCGGCGCAGGTGAGATATGAATTCGACTCAGGTGGACGCCTCACTGCGATCAAGGATCGAAACGACAATGCCACGACTGTTTCGTACGATGGCAGCTCCACGCGCATCACGACGGTGACGGATGCGGGCGGCCGGGATCTCACCTTCACCTACACTAGCGACCGCATCACCGAGATCGAGGATCCGCTCGAACGCACGGTCGGTTTCACGTACGACGGCAATGGCGACCTTGTGACGGTCACGGACGTGAAGGACGGCGAGACTGACTTCGGGTACAGCACTCACCGCCTGACGACAATCACGAACGCGTTGGATAGCCTGCAGGTTACGAACACCTACGACAGCGCCGATCGCGTCGTCAAACAGGTCGACGCGGTCGATGGCATCACATGTTTCCACTACGGAGTCGGCCCCTCCAATCCAGAGACGACGGACTGTCCGACTCCCAATTACGACCCGGATCCGGGTGAGACGGTCATGGTTGATCCTCGAGGCGTTGAGGAGATTCACCAGTTCGATACGGCATTCCGACCAACCTCGATCAAGCGCGTTGTGGATGCGACTGATATTGAGGTTCAGTACGGATACGAATCGGACACAGAGACCTGTTCTCCTTCAAGCAGTGGAAATCGCTGCGCGGTGACGAACCCCTTGGGGAACGTGACGTCGTACACGTACGACAGCGCCGGCAACGTGCTGACCGTGACGAGCCCGCTGCGACAGGCCGTGAGCACGGCGGAATCAGGCGCCGACTGCGGCACCAACGGCACGGGCGATGGCGTCGACGACGATAGCGATACCGTGATCGACGACGGCTGCCCTGACTCCATCATGACGTACACATCCCTGAACGACATCGACGTGGTGACGGACGCCCGCGGCAACCAGACCGACTACGGCTACACCGACGGTAACCTCACCTCTGTCGAGAACGCGCTTAGCGACGTGACGACCTTCGCCTACGACGACGCGAACGACCCCGGCCTCGTGACCTCCATCACGGGTCCGCTGCGTCAGCCCGTCAGCACCGCCGAGTCGGGCGCGGCCTGCGGCGCGGCCGGCACGGGAGATGGCGTCGATGACGACAGCGATACTGTCGTCGATGACGGCTGCCCGAACACGATCTTCACCTACGACGATTTCGGCAACCAGCTCACGGCCGTGGACGCCGTTGGCAATAGCAGCAGCTCCACCTACGATGACGCCGGCCGCGTGCTGGCCGTCATCAGCCCGAACCGCGTCGCCGTGAGCACGGCCGAGTCGGGGGCGGACTGCGACACGGCCGGCACCGGTGATGGCGTCGACGATGACAGCGACACGGTAGCCGACGACGGTTGTCCGGCCACACTCTTCGAATACGACGACCAGAACAACGTCACGAAGGTGACCGGGGCATACAATGGCACGGAAGCGCCCGTTACGGAGTACGTGTACGACGCCGTGGGCAACCGCACGGGGATGCGGAATGCGAACCGCGTCGCCGTTAGTACGGCCGAGTCGGGGACCGACTGCGATTCTACGTACGGGACCGGCAACGGCGTCGACAACGACAGCGACAGCGCGATCGATGACGGCTGCCTCTCGGTCGCCTACCAGTACGACGAGAAAAGCCGTTTGACGAAGGTGGTCCAGGCGCGAATCGCCGGCGAAGGGTCGTCGCGCGTCACCGAGTACACGTACGACGAGGACGACAACCTGGCCTCGCTGATTGACCCCCGTCACGGCGGAACCGGGCGCTCGATCACGTACACCTATGACGACGCCAACCGGCTGACGAAGATCGCGTATCCCGACATCCACTACTACACCGACTTCACGTACGACGAGGCCGGGCAGCGGCTGTCGATGAAAGACACGAGAGGCGCGTGCGAGGTCGGGTACGCAGCCAACTGCAGCGCTGGCACTACCGTGAACGACACGACGTATTACACGTACGATGACAATGGCCGCCTCGCCACAGTTCAGACCAATTTCGCGGCCACCGCGCGCACGGTCTCCTATGGCTATGACGCCGCGGGCAACCGCACGTCGATCACGTACCCGGACAGCAAGGTGGCCAGCTACGAGTACGACGAGCTGAACCGCATGGATACCGTCTCGGCCAGCTGGTTCTCGGGCGACACCACCTACGCCTATGACGCGGCCGGTCGCTTGATCATAACGACGCTGCCCTCGTCGACGGACATCACCGCCGACTACGGCTACGACGCCGCCAACCGGCTCGTCGGCATCACAAGCGCCGACACCTCCGCCACGATTTCCGCCCTCGACTACGAGCTCGACGCCAACGGGAACCGCACCCAGGTGACCGATGTTAACAGTGACGTGACCTCCTACGACTACGATGGACTTGACCGCCTTACCCATGTGGCGTACCCGGAAGGAGACTGCCAGTCATTCGGCTACGACCCTGTGGGTAATCGCGAGACTCTGACGGTGGAACCTCAGGACACGGACCCATGTGATGGCACGCCAACGACGACGACGTACACCTACGACGAAGTGGATCAGCTGACAGAGATCGACAGCGTGGCGAACAAGCACGACAAGAATGGCAACCTGCTGGGCATCAACCTCACCGACCCAACACCCAGTGACGACACCTTCCTGTACGACCAGGAGAACCGGCTCTTCCGCACCGGCGAATGCCGGGCAGACATCGATGGCGACGGTGCCGTCAGCTCGGGCGACCAGTTGAAGTACACATTCCACGTCACCAGCTCCGAGGGCCAGGATAAGTACGACCTGTTGTTGGACTTCAACGAGGACAGGGGCGTGAACTCGGGCGACCAGTTGCTGATGGCGAACGAGATCGCGGCCCCGCAGCACTGCCGGAACAGCGGGACGGACACGGGGAATGGGCGGTACTGGTACAACGGCGACGGCCTGAGAATGCGTGCCCGCAGCTTCTACAGCACGTCCCCCAGCCGCGTCGATAACGACTTCGTCTGGGATCAGGGCGCCGGCCTCCCCGTGATTCTGCAAGACGTCCGCATCCCCAACAGCGGCTCGGCCACGACGACGACCTACCTCTACGGCCTCGGCCTCATCGCCGAGACCGACAACGCCGGCAGCACGCACTTCTACCTCAGCGACGGCCTCGGCAGCACCACCCAGCTCGTCGAGTCCGACGGCGACGTCGCGAACACCTACACCTACGACGTCTGGGGCGCCCTCCGCAGCACCACCGGCACCACCACCAACCAGTTCGACTTCACCGGCGAGCAGGCCGACCACAACGCCAACCGCGGCCTCGTCTACCTCCGCGCCCGCCACTACGACCCCGCGCTGGGGCGGTTCTTGAGCCGGGATCCCCTGGACGTAGGTAACCGCTACGCGTATGCCAACAATCGGCCGGTAGGCCTGACGGATCCCCGTGGGCTGGATCCGTCCGGAGGGGAAGAGACGCCGGTCGTAGGCGGCGCTGCCGACGACGCGCATGAAGGCTGTGTGCTCGGATTCCAGCAGTGCCAGAGGATGGTGACCGCGATGCTTGCGTCCTTCAGAGAGGTCTATCCGGGGTACTTTGGAAGCGTTTGTGGCCAGATGCTATTAGCGTGCGAGCAGAATGGATTCTTCGATTTTTCGCTCGCTCAAGACAAGATGTTCTATGGCGCCACGCCGAAGGGCGGGGGGAACCGGTTCATCCGGATCCTCAAGCACGTGCGGCTACCGCACATCAGCGCTCCGGGAACTGGGTCGGGTGGGTACCTGGGGTCGACCGGAGAAAAGGAGAGTATGTTCAATTGTGCGTTGTCGTCCATGGTTGGTTCTCGGAGAAGCTAAGCATTGTGCTTGTCGTTTTCCTCTAAGGTACTGGATTGGTTCGCGCAGCCTGAAGATGTCGTGGTGGCAGCCGAGCTACTCAAGTCTTGTGATGATGCGTGGTCTTCAGGCGACAGGGGAGATCAGGACGCCGTCATGAGATTTGTGTTCTTTCACAAGGATCCGGTCGCGTTTCACTTCCTAATCGAGGGCCTGACGAGCAGCCACTCGCTTGTGGCAACACAGGCTATTGGATATGTCGCGGCCTTGGCTGCCGAGGGTTTCAACTTCGATCCAACGGATCGTCGCATCCTGATGAACTACGCGATCCGCTATCCGGAGATGCGGTCTCTTGTTGAGTATGTGCTGCGGGTGCTTGAGAAACGACAGGAGTAAGCTGCTTGTATCGTGAGGCTCTTGTCGCCGGAATCGTCATTCCAGGGCGCCGGCCTCCCCGTGATCCTGCAAGACGTCCGCGTCCCCAACACCGGCTCGGCCACGACGACGACCTACCTCTACGGCCTCGGCCTCATCGCCGAGACCGACAACGCCGGCAGCACGCACTTCTACCTCAGCGACGGCCTCGGCAGCACCACCCAGCTCGTCGAGTCCGACGGCGACGTCGCGAACACCTACACCTACGACGTCTGGGGCGCTCTCCGCAGCAGCACCGGCACCACCGCGAACCAGTTCGACTTCACCGGCGAGCAATCCGACCACAACGCCAACCGCGGCCTCGTCTACCTCCGCGCCCGCCACTACGATCCCGCGCTGGGCCGATTCTTGAGCCGGGATCCCATGGCCGTCGCGCCAGGTTGGGCTGGTCAGATCTACGGATATGCGGACTCGAATCCGACCAACAAGACCGATGACTCAGGCCTAGCAGGGTGTTGAAATAGTACCGGCAGGGGGATCGACGAGCGATCCGGGGCGG
>CAYJMG010000009.1:61071-124925 GCA_964371355.1 uncultured Dehalococcoidia bacterium | reverse complement strand
TCCTGCAAAAGATGAAGGAAACCGCCGAGCGCCATTTGGGCGAAACGGTTACTCAGGCCGTGATCACCGTGCCCGCCTACTTCAACGACGCCCAGCGCCAGGCGACCAAGGACGCCGGCAAGATCGCCGGCCTCGAAGTCCTGCGCATCATCAACGAACCGACGGCCGCCTCGCTGGCCTACGGCCTCGACAAGAAGGGCGAGGAGGTCATCGCCGTCTACGACCTGGGCGGCGGCACCTTCGACATCTCGATCCTCGAGCTGGGCGAAGGCACCTTCCAGGTGAAGTCCACCAACGGCGACACCCACCTGGGCGGCGACGACTTCGACCAGCGCGTCATCGACTTCCTGGTAACCGAGTTCAAGCGCGAGCAGGGCATCGATCTGAAGCAGGACCGCATGGCCCTCCAGCGGCTGAAGGAGGCGGCGGAGAAGGCGAAGATCGAGCTGTCGTCGGCCCAGCAGACGGAGGTGAACCTGCCGTTCATCACCGCCGACGCCGAAGGCCCGAAGCACATGGCGATCACGATCACGCGCGCCAAGCTGGAGCAGCTTGTGGGCGAACTCGTGGAGAACACGCTCGTGCCGCTGAAGGCCGCCCTCCAGGACGCCGGGCTCACCGCTGCGCAGATCGACGAGGTGGTGCTGGTCGGCGGCCAGACGCGCATGCCGCTCGTGCAGGAGAAGGTCCGCCAGTTCTTCGGCAAGGAGCCCCACAAGGGCGTGAACCCGGACGAGGTCGTCGCCATCGGCGCCGCGATCCAGGCCGGCGTGCTGAAGGGCGAAGTGCGCGACGTGCTGCTGCTGGACGTCACGCCGCTGACGCTGGGCATCGAGACGCTGGGCGGCGTGGCGACGCCCCTCATCACCCGCAACACCACCATCCCCACCAGCAAGTCCCAGGTGTTCTCCACCGCGGCCGATAACCAGCCCTCGGTCGAGATCCACGTGCTCCAGGGCGAGCGCGCAATGGCGCAGGACAACAAGTCGCTGGGCCGCTTCATTCTCGACGGCATCCTGCCCGCCCCGCGCGGCGTGCCCCAGGTGGAGGTGACCTTCGACCTGGACGCGAACGGCATCCTGAACGTCTCCGCCCGCGACAAGGCGACCGGCAAGGAGCAGAAGATCACGATCACGGCCGGCGGTGGTCTGTCGAAGGACGAGGTCGAGCGGCTGCAGAAGGAAGCGGAGATGCACGCGGCCGAGGACAAGGAGCGTCGCGAGGATATCGAGATCCGCAATACGGCCGACAGCATGGCGTACCAGGCAGAAAAGACTCTGCGCGAGAACGCGGACAAGATCCCGCCCGACCTGAAGTCGGAAGTCGAAGGGAAAGTCGCGGCCGTGCGCAGCGCGCTGCAGTCCGGCACTACCGACACCATCCGGTCGGCAACGAACGAGCTGGGCGAGGCGATGCAGCGCATCGGCCAGGCCGTTTACGGCGCGCAGGGCGCCCCCAGCCCCGACGGCACGGGACCGGAGGGTGAGCCCGGCGCCGAAGGCCCCGCCGAAGAAGGCACCGTAGAAGGCGAGTTCCGCGAGGTGTAATCGCAGGGAACAGGAAACAGCAAGTAGAGAGTAGAGGCGCCCGCGGTGCTTGCGGGCGCCTCCTCGCTTGTAGTGCAGGGCGCGTGGCACACATCAGGCTGGGCGGGCTTTCAGCCAGCCCGCTTCAACAACCTGCGCGGGAACTACAGCTAGTCGCGCTCGACCCTTCGCAGTCCTCGCCCGGGCGTCCAGGATTCGACGACAAGCCTCGTAGCCTCGGCGTTTAGGTGGGTGATGACGACTTCGACTATGTCGGCGATGAACATTTCCCCGTCCGGATGCTCGCTGCCCTCATCCGTGGTCACGGGGCCAGCCGGGATGGCTCGCCCGGCGACCTTGGCCTCGCCGGGCCAATCGCTCTCCTTGCCCTCCTCGGGGTGGAAGGTCGGGCCGTGCAGGGCGAAGCGGGGATCCCGCTTGAGGTCCGTCCCCTTTCGTGCACCGGTCATCGAACCAAAGCGCAAATTGCCATCCGCGAACTCGCACTCGATGCCGGAGATGCGCGGCGAGCCGTCGGCGCGGATCGTCGCGATTGTTTTGTGCCGGCCGGCGTCGAACAGCCGCCGCACCCTCGCGGCGAACTCTGGTTCCGCCTCCTCGAACGCCTTCCACATCGGCACCGCCCCTCAGCCTCCTGTCTGGGTCCGCTTGATCGTCGCGAGCCACGCCGGTGCGCCGTTGTCGCCGTGGAATCTCGTCTGAACCCTGTCCGCTCCGATAGCGGTGATGTTCCATCCACTTCCGGCGTTGAACACGGCTCTCAGCCCTGCCTGACTGACGGGGTGCGGGCCCGTGTCGGGGCCATTGTCACTGAAGCACAACACATACAAGGTTCCATCTGCCTTCGTCACCAACGCCAGACTCGCCACGTATCCTGGTCGCTCGTCGGCGTCGAAGGTGTGGAACAGCCCGCAGTCCAGCACCGTATCGAACGTGCGCCCCAGGCGCTCCAGCTGGAACGCGTCTGCCGCGGCGAACTCAGCATCGATCCCACGGCCCGCGGCCTTTTCTCGGGCCATCGCCAGCGCGATCTCAGCTACGTCGATGCCCAGGACTGGCAGTCCCAGCGACGCGACGTGAAGCGCATTCTCCCCGGTCCCGCAGCCCGCATCGAGCACCGCTCCGGCGAATCCGCCTGCGGATGCCAGCCGCACGATTGCCGGCTGTGGCTGGCCGATATCCCAGGGCGCCGGGCCGTCGCGGTACGACGCGTCCCAGGGCCGTCCCGTCTGCCGTTCGTGACTCGTTGGGTTCCGGCCACCGAAAGCGTCGTCAGCGGGGATTCGTGATCGCTCCGACAACTTCATCTCCTTCTCGCAAGAGATCTTGCGACCTTATCCTGGCGCCAATCAACCGTCTTGACTGTTCGACCGCTACCGCATGTCTTCCGGATCGAAGTCCGGGTTCGGCGTCGTCAGGTTCCAGCGATGGCCGAACGGATCGATCAGCCATCCGCCACGCCCGTACGGCGCTACCGTGATCGGCCGCTCGACGCGCGCGCCGGCGCCGATCGCCCGGCCCCAGGCCGCATCCACGTCCGCCACCTCCAGCACGAACGACACCGAGCTGCCCTTCAGCGTGTTGGGCGATAGCACCTTGTACTCGGCCCATTCGTCCGAGAGAAACAGCACCGTCTCGCCGACCGTCAGCTCAGCGTGGCCGATGCGGCCGTCCATGTCGATGCGGTAGCGTTCCTCCGCGCCGAACGCCTTCTTGTAGAACTCGATCGCCTCCGCCGCGCCGTTGGCACAGAGGTACGCCGTCACTCGCCCGTATCCGTCGTCGTCGCTCATCATCGTCGCTCCAGTTCGCGTGTGACGCGCGCACTCAACGGGAGATCTCCGGCCGGTAACTGCCGAAACTCCACTCGTGGCCTTCCGGATCGCGCACCACGTAGCCCGTCCCACCGTAGTCGTTCGTCTCCAGTTCGCGCGTGATCTCCGCGCCCGCGGCTTTCGCGCGCTCGTAGTGCGCCCGCACGTCGTCGTCGTCGAGGGCCACGTACACGGACTGCGTGTAGCCGCCGGAGTCGCGCGGTGTCGTGGCCTTGGCCATGCTCCCCGCGCCGACGTCACCGGCCATGATCACGACGGGGCCGAGGGCCAGCTCCGCATGCACGATCCGGCCCTGCTCGTCAGGCACGGCCATGAGCTGGCGGAAGCCGAACGCGCGCTCCAGCCAGTCGATGGCTGCGCGCGTATCTCGATAGAACAGACAGGGATGGATGGTTGCGGTTTCGTGTCCCATGGCGTCGCTCCTTACGCTCTGTGCGGGTAGAACCACCGTAGCCTCGCGCGAGGAGGCTGTCTTGTACGGATGTTACCCACGGCCAGCCTGCCAATCGTCGCGGGTGAGCCCGTAGACCACCTCGTCGACGCGGTCGCCGCGGTGCGAGCGAAGCAAGCCCTCCTGGCGCATGCCAGCCTTCTCCATCGCGCGGCGCGACGCTGCATTCCCGGCCTCCGCGCGCGCGAACACCTTCTCCATGCCCATCAACTCGAACGCGAAGTCGACAACCGCGCGCCCGGCCTCGCCCGCAACCCCCTGACCCCACACGCCGGGCGATAGAAGGCACGCCAGCTCGGCCGTCCGGTCCGCGGGTTGCACGCCGAGGAAGATGGAGCCGACCACTGCGCCCTCCATGCAGATGACCCATGAGGGCTCTCTCGCGCGATCCGCGGCTACGTTGTTCTCGACGAGCTGTTGAGGCGAAGGGTGATCAGGTCCCAGGTATCGGCGGTACGCCGGATCATCGGCGAACGCCGCGAAGGCGTCGGCGTCGCCGGGCTGGAACGGACGAAGCAGCAGTCTTGAGGTACGAAGCTCCATGGTGACCGTAGTGTGCCGCGAGCCTGGCTCAGTCTTCCAGCCCATCGGGCAGCCGCCGAGCCACGTACTCGACTGGCGTCACGCCGGCGAACTCGCGGAAGTCGCGGATGAGGTGCGCCTGATCGTAGTACCCGCAGCGCGCGGCGAGGTCACCCCAGCCCAGCTCCACGCCGTCGAGGATGGCGTGCTCGACATGCTCGAAGCGCAGGATCCGGGCCACCGTCTTCGGCGGCAGGCCGATCTGCTCCCGAAACTGCGCTGCCAGGTGCTTCCGGCTCCAGCCGATCTCCCGCGCGAGTTCGGTAACAGGCACGGCGCCCGTAGTTTCGCTCAGCCGCCGCCACGCCCACGCTACGGCCGGGGATGCGGCCCGGGCGCGAGAGAGGCGACGCGCGATGAACCCATCGAGCAGGCGAAAGCGCTCGGCCCATCCGTGCGCTTCCATGAGCTGCTCGCGAAGAAGCGGGCCCTCCACGCCGAATACGTCGTCGATCGTGACCGCCCGGTTCGTCAGGTCGGACATGGCACGGCCCAGGAGCAGGTAGCCCGAGAGCGGTGCAAAGTCAATCTGGATCCCGCACGCCTCGCCACGGGACTCCGACACGGCGTACACGTCATGCATCCCCGCGACGAAGGCATCGACGTACGTCGCCGGACCCCGCCCTGCAGCACCCTCGATGATGCCGATCCGCGGGCCCAGCGTGATGATGAGCGGGACGATGCCGCGGGGCGTATGCCGCCGCCGCGTTACACCGTCCGTGTTCGACGTGTACCCCACGTAGGAGCGCACGTGCGCGCGCAGCGCAGCATGCGGCGAGCCGATCACGTTCTCGCTGCGCACGCCGCCGCGCTCCTCGCGGACGATGGTCACTTCGTCCTCCATGTGCCGGTCAGGCTACGCCCGCGCGGCGCGACGCCGCAAGCCGCTCCTGACACGACGTGTCACCAGCGGTGAAATGTCCAGTCTGGCCGAAATGCATTCCCGTCCAGGCGCCTCCGCTGTAAGATCGCCGGTACGCGAGGAGGCGTACCGATAATGGAAGTCCCCCTGCTGATCAACGACTTTCTCCGCCGCGCCGCCAAGCTCTACGGCGACAAGACCGCCATCGTCGACGGTGACCTGCGCTTCACCTACCGCGACTTCCAGGCGCGCGCGAACCGCCTCTCCCACGCCCTCCTCTCGCTCGGCGTCCGCAAGGGCGACCGCGTCTGCATCCTCAGCCCAAACTCCCACTTCTTCCTCGAGAGCTACTACGGCGTCTCGCAGATCGGCGCGATCATCGTGCCCCTGAACTACCGCCTTGCCGCCACAGACCACGAGTACATCATCAACCATGCCGGCGTGACGTGCGTGCTCGTCGACTACGACTACACGCGGGTCGTCGACGAGATCCGGCCGAACCTGTCGTCCGTGAAGCACTGGATCGTGGCCCAGGACGGGGGCGATCCGCCGACGGGCTGGGCCGACTGGGAGACGCTCATCGCGGGCCAGCCGGAGACGGCTCCCCCGCCCATCGAGCAAGACGAGAACGACGTCCTCTCGATCAACTACACGTCGGGCACCACCGCCCGGCCCAAGGGCGTGATGCTCACCCACCGCAACTGCTACATCAACGCCTACAACTTCATCGCCCACCTGCGCATCACGCACGACGACGTCGAGCTGTGGACACTGCCCATGTTCCACGCGAGCGGCTGGGGCGGCCCGTTCGCACTCACCGCGATGGGCGCCACACACGTCGTCTTACGCGCGGTGAACGGCCCGGACATCTACCGGCTCATCGAGCAGGAGGGCGTCACGTTCGCCTGTATGGCCCCGGCCGTCCTCAGCACCATCCTGAACTACGAGGGCAGGGCGAATCACACCATCGCGACGCGCCCCCGCTTCACCATCGCCGGGGCCCCACCGCCCGCGGCATTCATCCAAAAGCTGGAGCAGGAGCTTGGGTGGGAGTTCATTCAGATCTACGGCCTTACCGAGACCGCACCCATCCTCACGGTGTCGCACCCGGACTACCACTACACGGCCGGCGACTACGCGCGCCGCTCGCGCGCCGGCGTCGAGGCCATCGGCGTCGAGATCCAGCTGCTCGACGACGAGGGGCGACCTGTGCCGCGGGACGGCGTCAGCATCGGCGAGGTGTGCGCGCGCTCCAACGTCGTCCTAAAGGGTTACTGGGAGCAACCCGACGAGACCGCCAAGGCGATCTACGACGGCTACTTCCACACGGGCGACCTCGCCGTCTGGGACGAGACCGGCAGCATCCACATCGTCGACCGCAAGAAGGACGTCATCATCTCTGGCGGCGAGAACATCTCCTCGCCCGAGATCGAGGACGCGCTGTACAAGCACCCCGCGGTGCTGGAGTGCGCTGTCATCGGCGTGCCCAGCGAGAAGTGGGGCGAGACACCAAAGGCGCTCATCGTCGTGCGCGACGGCCATGCGCCCACCGAGCAGGAGATCATCGACTTCAGCCGCCAGCACCTGGCGCACTTCAAGTGCCCGACGACGGTGGAATTCGTGGAATCGCTGCCTCGCACGGCGACCGGCAAACTGCAGAAGTTCCTGATCCGGGAGCTGTACTGGCAGGGGGCGCGCCGCGTGAACTGAGCTTGCGAATCCTCCCGCTCAGCCCGCGATCGCCTCGTCGGTCGCCGGATCGAACGCGTACAGCCGCCCGAGATCGAGCGCGATCTCGATCTCCTGACCGGGTCGCGCCTCCGTTCGGGCGTCGACCCGTGCCAGCAGCGGGCGCCCTTCTAGGCGAAGGTGCAGGAAGATCTCGTTCCCCAGCGGCTCTGCCACTTCGACGGTCGCGCGCGCAGACGCCGGGCGGATCCCCGGCGGCACGAACTCCCGCGCGTGAACGTGCTCCGGCCGGATGCCCACACACGCCTCCCTTCCCTGTCATCAATGATGCTGTCCGGCCGTAGCGATCGTGCCGCAGCGGTGCACCGCACTCCTTTCGACTTCGTGACGAATGCCGTTCAGGACGATGCGTGAATGTGAACACGCTCACATCGCGTACATAGGGACGCGACGCGCACCTCGCAGACGCGCGTCGCGTTCGCTGTGCAGTGTGCGGGTGCGTTAGCGGCCGCCGGCCCCTATCGCTTGTGGCGCGGGCTGATGCGCGGGCGCGGGCCCCTCGACTTGCAACCGCGGCAGCCACTGCAGCCACGACGGCAGGTACCAGTTCCAGTCGCCCAGCAGCTCCATACTCGCGGGCACCAGCACCGACCGGATGATCGTCGCGTCCAGGATCACGGCCACCGCCAGCCCGAAGCCCACCTGCTGCAGCGACACCATGTCGCCCAGCGCGAAGCCCGTGAACACCGCGACCATGATCATCGCCGCGCCGGTGATCATCCCCGCCGTCGAGCGCAGGCCGAACGCCACCGACTCCGCGTTGTCGCCCGTCTGGTCGAAGTGCTCCTTGATCCGGCTCAGCAGGAACACGTGGTAGTCCATCGAGAGCCCGAACAGCACCGAGAACAGGAACAGGGGCAACCACGCCTCGATGTTCTCGGTCTGCTGGAAGCCCAGCACGCTGCGCCCGACGCCCTCCTGGAACACGAGCACGAGCAGTCCGTACGCCGCGCCCACGCTCAGCAGGTTCATGACCAGCGCCTTCAGCGGCACGACGATCGAGCGGAACACGACCATCAACAGCAGGAAGCTGAGGCCAAGCACGAAGCCAAACACATACGGCGCGTACTGCCGGATAACGGCGTAGAAGTCCTCGTTCTCCGCGATCGACCCCGTCACCAGCACATCGGCGTCGACGCCATCGAATGCCTGCGGGATGATGTCACTGCGCAGCCGCCGGATCGCGGCGTGTGCCGCCTCGCTGTCCGGGTCGGCGTTCAGCGGGACGCTGAACAGCAGCAGGTCGCCCGCCTCGTTGGTCTCCGTCTGCGGGTCGCCATAGTCCGTGCCATCCTCCGCCGCCAGCGCCTCCTCGAGCCTGCGCACGCCATCCTGCACGGGAGCCACCGAGACGTCCGGCGCGTCCACCACCACCTCGACCGGTGCGATACGCCCGCCCGAGAACTCCTGCTCCAGGATCGAGAACGCCTGGCGCTGCTCGCTGTCCTCAGGGAGCGTCGTCACGCCCGAAAGCCCCAGGTTGAGCGACAGCGCCGGCAGCGCCAGCACGATCAGCAACCCGGCCGAGACACCGACGCTGATCCACGGGTGACCCATCACCAGCGAGGCCACGCGGCCCCAGAAGCCCGAGGTGGCGTCAGTATCGCGGCGCACCACGCCCTGGATGAACGGCAGCTTCAGCGCGTTCACCTTGTCGCCCAGCAGACTCAGCACCGCCGGAAGCAGGGTCAGCGCGGAGAGCACCGCGACGCCCGTCACGACGCTCGTCCCGATGGCGATGCTGCGGTAGACGGTGCTGGGCACGATCGTCATGCCCACCAGGCCGACGATGACGGTGCCGCCGGAGAACAACACCGTCCTGCTGGCGGTCGCGCCCGCCATCGCGATCGCCTCATGCTTCTCGCGGCCATGCGCACGCTCCTCGCGGAACCGCTGGACGATCAGCAGCGTGTAGTCGATGCCCACCGCCAGGCCGATCATCGGCACGATGTTCGTGATCAGGAAGGACAGCTCGTACCCCTGGCCGATCAGCGTGGCCGTACCGAAGGCGATGACGATTGCGACGATCGCCATGATCAGCGGGATGCCCGCCGCCAC
The DNA here is from genome assembly GCA_964371355.1 of uncultured Dehalococcoidia bacterium. Classification (GTDB taxonomy): domain Bacteria; phylum Chloroflexota; class Dehalococcoidia; order DSTF01; family JACRBR01; genus JACRBR01. Next base: position 115,841 of record CAYJMG010000009.1, on the reverse strand, counting down.
CGCCGCGCCGAACACCAGCAGCAGGATCAGCAGCGCCACCGGTACGCCGATGCGTTCGCCCGTCTCGGCATCGTGCGACGAGCCTTCGTTGAACGCCCGGCCGATACTCCCTTGACCGATGGTCAGCACATCCAGGCCGTCGCCCCTGTTCGCGGCCTCGATCACCTCGACCACAGGCTTCACGTTGTCCGCGGCATCGCCGGCATCACCGATGATGTTCACCGGGATCAGCAGCGTGTGCCGGTCGTCCGAGACCAGCCCGACGGCCTGCGTCTCGTAGTAGCTCACGGCGCTGGCTACGGTCCCGTCGAGCCCGCGAAGCTCGGCAATCAGCCCTTCCGCCGCCGACCGGAAGGCCTCGTCATCTACCGTGGCGCTCTCCGAGCTGACCAGCACCACCTCCTGCGCTTGCCTGGGCCCGCGCAGCCGCGCCTCCAGCAGGTCATCGGCCTGCACGGATTCCGGCCGCGTCGTGAACTGGAAGTCCGTCGTCAGCACATCGCCCAGGCCCGTCGTCAGGTACCCTCCGGCGACCAGCAACACCACCCACGCGGCGATGGCGATCCAGGGCCGCCGCGCGCTCGCTCGCGCCAACCGTTCAGTTGAGAAAAACCGCATCATCCCGCTCCTTGATGTAGGGATACGATCCAGTCTTGCAACCGCGAGCACCGCGTGCCACCGCCGCGCGTTACGAAAATCGAAACACCAGATTCGCGCCGGCGAATGGCTCCCGATCACTGCTGACACGAACTGGCAGGTGCCCTCAACACGAGCGGGCCGGAGTCCCGGAATGCTACGCGCAGTAACGAGCGGCCCGCATCGGCGGGAACATGCACGCTGGGATGACGGAAACTATGTAGATGACGGTGGGGCAGTCAGGGGCCGACCGGCTCGCGCCGACCGGGAGCCCCCAGGCGCCAGAGCGCGTACACCGTCGCATTGGCACGGCCGCGCGCGGTCATCGTAGCTCCACCGCACCCCGGCGCCACGCCGCTGTCCCGCGCCCGGTGCTCGACTATAATCCGAACGCACGAGGGACTCCTGGATGACCACCACACCCGTCTTCACCCCGCTCTCCGTCCTGCCGACGCCGCTGGATGAAGCGCCGCGGCTCTCTGCCGAGTTGGGCGTGCGCGTCCTCGTGAAACGCGACGACCTCACCGGCCTCGCGCTCGGCGGCAACAAGGCGCGCAAACTCGACTACTTGTTGCGAGAGGCGATCGAGAAAGGCTGCGACACCGTGGTGACGACAGGCGGGCAGCAGTCGAACTTCTGCCGCATGACGGCGGCCGCCTGCGCGAAGCTCGGCCTCAAGTGCCACCTGGTACTGGGTGGCGATGCCCCGAAGCGCGACTCCGGCAACCTCATCCTCGACCGCCTGTTCGGCGCGGAGATCACTTACCTCGGCACGGAGAACTGGGCCGACCTCGAGTCCGAGGTGAAACGCGTCGCCGAGAAGATCGGCACCTCGGCGTACCACATGCCCGTCGGCGGCGCGACGCCCGTGGGTGCGCTAGCGTACGTCCATGCCGCCGGCGAGCTGCTGGCGCAGATGCCGCAGCCACCGGACTGGATCGTCATCGCCGACGGCAGCGGCGGCACGCACGCCGGCCTCCTTGCCGGCCTTCCGCGCGAAGTCCGCGTGCTCGGCATCGATGTCTCGCGCCCGCCAGTGCCGTTGACGGTGAGCGTGCCGCGGCTGGCCGCGAAGACGGCCGAGCTGGCGGGGCGGCCGGAGCCCGCGGGCGAGATGCTCGTCGCCGACCATTGCGGCCCGAAGTACGCGTCCATCACCAACGAGGCGCGAGACGCCGTCCGGCTCGCCGCCCGGACCGAAGCCCTGCTGCTGGACCCGGTGTACACAGGAAAGGCGATGGCGGGGCTCATCGCCGCCGTCAACCGCGGCCAGGTGAGCGGCACTGTCGTGTTCTGGCACACCGGCGGCGCCGTGGCCCTCTTCGCCGACGACTTCGCCGGGTTCTGACCGATTGACGCGGCCAACAGGCCCGTGGCGCGTCCCGCGCCGGCGCGTCATCATGTAAGGGTCACACCACCGCCAACGAGGCACCGCGCTGGAATCGCTCGCCTACAACGCCTTCATCGTCGCCTACGCCCTCGCACTCGGGGGCGCCGCGCTGTACCTGGCGCTGCCGCTCTGGCCGCGGGTCGCTTATCGCGCGGCTGAGACTACCGCTGGCACCAGCATGACCATCGCCGCCCGGTCCGAGCCGCCTGCGTGGCTGGGCCCGGCCGCCACCGCTACTTCATGGCTCATGTTCGCGGCGCTTACGCTTTCGCTGGCGTTCCGCTGGGCCGCGACGGAGCACCCGCCCTACGCGAACATGTACGAGTACACGATCGCCCTCGGCTGGGGTTCGGCACTCTGCTACGTCATCTTCGAGCGTGCCTTCGGGCAGCGTTCGCTGGGCGCGGTGCTCTTCCCCGGCATCGCCGCGCTCTTCACGGTCGCCCTCGTGTTCTTCCCACCGGAGATCACGCCCCTCATTCCGGCGCTGCAGGCCAACCGCATCCTGGGCATCCACGTCGGGATGATGATGATGTCGTACAGCGCGCTCTCCGTCTCATTCGGGGCTGCCGTGCTGTACTTCGTCCAGGACGGAAAGCGCCGCTTCCCGCGGCTGCCGTCCTCTGCCCGGCTGGAGGAGATCGCGCACACGTCCGTGCTCGTCGGCTTCCCGATGCTGGCGCTGGGCATCGCGCTGGGTGCGTGGTGGGCCAACGACGCATGGGGCCGCTACTGGGGCTGGGACCCGAAGGAGACGTCGGCCCTCGTGACCTGGCTCATCTACGCCGGCTACCTGCACGCGCGCGGCCTGCGCGGCTGGCGAGGCAAGCGCTCGGCAGGATTGCTCATCGTCGGGTACGCCGCGGTCCTGTTCACGTACTTCGCCGTGAACCTCTGGGTCTCTGGCCTCCACTCCTACGCGGGCGTCTAGACGGCGGGAGGCGCGCTGCGCATGCTCTCGTCCACCGGGCTCTGAAACCCCACGATGTTGCCGTCCGGATCCCGCACCTCCGTATACCGCGCGCCCCAGAACGCGTCGATCGGCGCCAGGTGGCCCGCATATCCCGCCCCTGTGAGGCCGTCGAACACCGCGTCGACCGCCTCCCGTGACCCGACGCCGATCTGCAGCGCGGCAGCGGAGCCGGTCGCTCCACCCAGCCGCGGCTCGTTGAACCCGGGGTCATAGCTGCGCGTCAGCTCATAGCTCCCGATCTCCAGCGCCGCCCGCCCGCCGGCCGCGCGCGCGAAGTGCTCGCCCACGTAGTCGAACTCCAGCCCGGCACGGCGATAGAACTCGACCGTGGCAGCGACGTCCCTCACAACAGGTGGATCCCGCGCAATGTGACTTCCGCCATCAAGTCGCTCCTCTTCCGCCCTCCGTACGTATGCCCGCCACAGTCCCCGGCCGACCCGGTGGCATCACGGACGGTGCGATCCAGCGCCCAGCCTCCAGCTTCCAGCCTGCGCTACTCACCCGGCGGTCCTCATCGAACGGCACGCGGGCATCGCAACCCGGCCGGCAGGTAGGGTACCCTCGTGGCGATGCTCATGCGTCTCGCGGTCCCCGCGATCGCCGGTCTGCTCGTGACGGCCTGTGGCGTCGCCTCGGACATCGTGCCGACGCACACACCCACGCTCGAACCCGCTGCCGTAACGACGCCGACGGCGCAGGCAACGGTCGAACCGGTCACGACGCTGCTGTTCACCGGCGACATCATCCCCGCGCGCTGCACCGACGCGATCGTCACCGCGCTCGGCGGCGACTGGACGCTCCCGTTCCAGCCCCTGCACGACACATTGACCGGGGCAGATCTCACCGTCGGCTCCCTCGACTCCACGATCTCCGACGCCGTCGTGCCCACCGGCTGCATCGAGACATTCAGCCTTGGCGGCGTCGCTGCCGTCACCGAAGGGCTCGCGTACGCCGGATACGACGTCATCGCCCACGCCGCCAACCACATCAAGGACTGCGGCGCGGCCTCATGCGGCGACCAGGCGATGCTCGACACCGCCGCCAACCTGCGCGCCGCCGGCATCGAGTCCGCCGGTTCCGGAGCGGATCTCACGGAGGCCCGCAAGCCCGTCGTCGTCGAGCGCAACGGCGTGTACTTCGCCTTCCTGGCGTACGACGACATCGCCACCTACTACCAGGCGACCGCAACGACAGCCGGTAGCGCACCCATGGACGCCGCGACCGTTGCCGAGGACGTCGCCAACGCGAAGAAGTTCGCGCACGTCGTCGTCATCATGCCCCACTGGGGCGTCGAGTACACCGCCCGCCCCACCGAGCGGCAGCGCGAGTTCGCGCGCGCGGCAGCGGCGGCCGGAGCCGATCTGGTGATAGGCAACCACCCGCACTGGGTACAGGCGCACGAGCAGATCGGCGGGACATTCGTCGCGTACGCGCTTGGCAACTTCGTCTTCGACCAGGACTGGTCGCTCGAAACGCAGCAGGGCGCGATGCTCGAGATCACCTTCACCGGCACCCGCGTCACCGCCACGAAGTACACGCCGGTCCACATATACGACGAGTACCAACCCCGCCCCGCCGAGGGCGACGAGGCCGCGCAGATCCTGGACCGCATCGAGACCGCGAGCGCAGCGCTGGCACCGGCCGCGGAGCCGATCCCCACGCCGTAGCGACGAGGCCGGGCAGCGCGTCCGTGGTGTTGTTTCGACCATCGAGCCTCGATCCAATTTGTTAACGGCCAGATTTCGGACTTTCGACTTTCAGATTCAATTGTTTGGTGGATCCCCTTGCCGCGCGGCGGCGCCTGGGATTGGATGGATACTCGGCGCCGGTAGCGACGCTGGATGCAAATCGCGGCCTCTGCGGAAAGCGCAGGGTGGTGAAGGGAAATTGTTTCGCAGAACTGCACTTACTGGCATGGACGGTGGCCTCTCCTGCGTTCTCGTGACTACTGCCGCTCCAACTTGATCGTCGCCTGCAGACAACGCACCGAAGCTGGAAGCTGGAAACGCCACGACCGAGCGCCCGCTGACTGATCGAGTTGGAAGGCAGTTCCAGGTTTCCGTCTCAGCCCCCCTTTCAGTCTGTCAGCCTGGAGGTCTCCGGCAGGCTGACGTTGCCGTGGCGAGGGTAGGGCGCGCTGGCGGCGATCTCCAAGCGCGCCAGATCACTTTCGGAAGAAAGACGGCCCCTCGCGCCGGCGCGGCGAGCCTTGCTTCGCACGAGGGACGAGGGTGCATTGCCTCAGCGTGCGATGCCGCAAGCACGGCGCGGGCCGCAACCTCGCGCGCTACGGACGTCTCATCTGACGCCGTCTGCTGAATCTGTTGAAGAGGCGATCGCGGCGGCGAAATCAGAGAGGGAGCGGACGAGGGAGCAGCCTTCGGGGAGCGGCAGGCGGCCGTGGGCGCCGGCGTGGTCGAGCAGGTAGGTGCGGACGCCGTGCTTCGCGAGGTGGTAGGCGGTGCGGGGGTCGTCGTCGATGTGGATATCGATGCCGGCTATCCGCGCGACGGCGAGCTTGTGCTGCGGCGGGCGGAGGCCACTGGGCGCCATCCAGATACCGCTGAAGCAGTCGCGCCAGCCGCGGGCGCGCAGCCAGCGCTCCATGAGCCGCTCACCCTTCCGGCTCCGCCCGGTCACGATGTACAGCTCGTGCGAGGCGGCCAAGCCGCGCAGCACCGTGCCGCCGTCCCGGGCGGCGCCGCGCCAGGCGAAGCGCATGTACTCGAGCGCGAGGCGCAGCGGGTTCACGGGCGGGCGGTTGTCGTACATCGAAGCGAAGTCGGGAGGCAGGTCCTCGACGGGTGAGGGGGGGTGGACGGCGAGCCTACCGAAGGGCGTGGGGCAGAGGACGCCGTCGAAGTCGAAGCCGATGCGCATGTGGGGGAGTGTACTGTTCGCCGTTTACGGTTGACAGTTGCGAAGGGACGGCAGAGAAATCCGCAGGAGTAGGCTTGGGGCGCGGCTCCCCATTCTTGAGATAGGGGCCAGCGTCCATCGCCTTCTTCAAGGCCTGTTCTATCGTCATGTGGGCGAGAGAAATAGGGTGTCGATCCATCACGACAAGCCTAACTCAGACGTGCTCAGCTCCATAGACAGCCGAAAGTGGTTGAGCACGTCTCGGCCGAGCACAGATGGTAGCCAGTAAGTGTCAGGATGGGGTTTGGCTACGTCTATATTGACCGCAATTCTCCAGTAAGTTCCGTCCTCGTCACGCAGATTGATATGCCCAGGGACACTTCGAGCGGTGAATTCACCCCCGAATCCGCCAGTATCTACGGCCAAATCGAACTTTCGGAAGTCGTCGTAACTAATCCCCATCTTCTGGTAGACGCTGGGGGTCAGGACGCAATGATCAGCGCCAGTATCAGCCAACAGTGAGGCCGTGAGTTCGAGGGGGCCTTTCGCCGAGTCGTCGAAGTTGATGACTACCCGAAAATACGGCGCGTCATGATTGAATTCACCGCGTATCATGTGCGGCTCTAGAGTATCAGAGCGCGCTTCTTTCGGGTCAGGAATTCCACATGAATCTTGGCCGGGTCGAGTTTAGTCGCCGCGAGCAGCTTCCGCAGAGAGCGCAAAGAACGAGCAGAGGCGACTACTTGAGTCCCGTAGACCGCGATCCATTGCTCGGGATACTCGGCAACCAGCCTCTCCTTGTGCTTGGCAACGAAGGACGCGGCCTCATTGAAAGGCTCGAAAATCCGGTCGAGCCGACGGGCCTCTCCATTGCCGATCTTCTCCAGAACAGCAGCCATACTAGTCCGTGCTCCTCCCATAAAGCATCGGCGACGGCTGCCCGCCCTGACCATGGGTAGAACGGGCGATCTTTGAGTAAGGGAAACCCCTAAGGGTGGCGGGGGTTAGACGTAGGGAATTCCTAACCGTTTCCGTAGCACGCAGGGTCGCATGGCAGCGGGATGGTGTCAAGATTCCCACGTTGACAAGTGGGAGAGCAGTTGGTAACTCGGCGCGCCATGAGAACACCCATTCGCGCAGGCGCACACGCGGTAGATCACCACGTTGACTGATCGGATTGGAGGATGTAATAATTCCGCCTAAGGCCCCGGGGGCAAGATGGCCCCCACATTTCGAGAGGTCCGCATGGAAGCGATCTGCTTCTGGGAACTCTGACCTAAGCACTCAGACGGTATCCCAGATGATCAGATCTGTCAAGACCCATGCTGGCTTCAGCATGGGTCTTTGTTTGCCGAGCATCCGGCCTTCGAGGGGCCGGTTCGGAATACAGCAGGATGCCGGGGGCCTCGTGCGCTTTGGTAGGCAACCCCCGGCATCCGGAAAGGGACCGGACATGCCTTTGGACATGCCCCAGGCCTTCACTCTGGCGGCTGATACCCGTCAGCCGGTGTTGTGCTTGTGGCTCATATTGAACGTGTGTTCGTGAAATATCGCACATATGTGCGAACACGTGCTCTGATCCTGTTCGATAGTAGGCGATACGTCTACTTCAATGCAAGGAGCTTGTTCAGATGCCATTCATAGACCCGCAGTGGTTCCAGTTCAACGGGCGGCTGCCCAACTCACCCGGCGTGTACGGGATCACCAACGACAAGCGCCAGCTGATCTACATCGGCGAGACCCAGGACTTGACGACCCGGATAGCTCAGCACCAGGCCGACAAGATGCACAAGATGCATCGCTACGCCCCGGCGCTGATCGAGTTCGAGTCGATCACGGCTGGTGAGGCCGCGCGGAAGCGGCGCGAGCAGCAGTTGATCGCCGAATACAATCCGCCCGCAAACGGGTAAGGGCGACATCATCGTCTAGCGCCATCGCCCCGGTACCGTCGAACTTGCCGGATGCCCGATGGAAATAGAGTTCCTTCGGCCCGATGGTGAGGATGGCATACCGGGGCGATGTGCGTAGCTCGATCCTCTCGCCAGTGTCCGGGTCCTCATACACGAACGGCCGGATGAATCCGGGCACATGGAGCCAGTGAAGAACACGACCAATCACAGGGCACCTCCCTGATTGGCAGCGTGCCCTGTAGCGGGTTCTAGCGTCGCTTCGGGCTGTCCCCTATACCTTGCAGTTAGCTCACCGATTACCGCGTTCGCAATGCCCCTCAATTCTGCCTCCCCTTGACTAGCTGCGTCACCCGGATAATTGCCCGAACAGCACACGGCTGAGGGCGAGGGCTTGTTCCTTGTTGGCTGCTCTCTGTTGTTGCACGCGAGGGGGCCTGCAAAGTTTGTGAAAAACAGATTTCGGATCTCCCATTCTCAGATTCGTTTGTTCGGCAGTTTTCGGTTTGTCGGCGCTGGCGCCGTCGGGCGGACATTGGTCGGCAGTTTTCGGTTTGTCGGCGCTGGCGCCGTCGGGCGGACATTGCTCGGTAGTTTTCGGTTTGTCGGCGGGGCGGCGCCAGAGATCGCCGCAGGGTTTGTTTTGGAATTTTCGCCTCGCAGTCTTCGGTTCTCCGCCGAGGTGACCAGACATTGCTCGGCACTTTCCGGTTTCGCGGCGCCGGCCGGTGCCCGCATGGACGCAAGCTCGGTGGCGAGTAACGAAGCTGGATGGGATGGGGCGCGTCGGCGACGCGCCCGTACGGGCACATGCGCGCTCCGTTCCGCCGAGGCGCACACCGGGCCTTGAGGCGACGGTAGGGGTACCGGGCGGCGATCTCCAAGCGCGCCAGATCACGTTGGGCAGATTTCTTACGGGAATCTCATGGCGTCCGGCGGAGAGCCGGGTGGCGAACTGAGTATCTGGCGCCGAAGGTTTCCGAGCCGTTGGCCGTGTTGGGATCGAGGGGATCTGCGCTATCCGCCGGTGACGCGGCCGAGGGCGGCGGCGGCGAGGGCGACGTTCTTGATGCGGGACTGGAGCTTGTCGTTGGGCTCGCCGTCGACGAACTGGTCGTCGGTGGCGTACACGCCGGCGATGGGTACGCCGTCGAGGGAGGCGAAGAGGGGGCGGAATCCGTAGTCGATGGCGAGGAAGTGCTGGGGGGCGAGGCCGGTCTGGATTGGCACGCAGATCTTGCCGGCGAGGTGGCCGGGAGGCATGAGGTCGAAGAAGCACTTCAGGACGCCGGTGTACAGGGCGCGGTAGGTCGGCGTCGCGGCGATGACGATGCGGGCCTCGCCGACGGCGGCGACGGCGGAGTCGATCTCGGGCGAGGGGACGCGGGCGAGGAGGGCGCTTGCGGGAAGGGTCGAAACGTCGATCATCTGCGTCGAGCAGCGGTGTTCGGCGAAGAGTTTGAGCATCGCCTCGGCAAGCGTCTTGGACTTCGAGGGCGAGCGAGGGCTGCCGGAAATCGCGACGACGCGGAGGGTGGTCTCGAGGTTGGGCATAGGAGTGTGAGTTTACAGGGGACAGTGGACAGCCGACAGCGGACAGGGGACAGCGGACAGTTCGTAGTTCGTAGTTTGTAGTCCCGTCTCTGGCGGTTGGTGGCGCTGACGCGTGGCAGCGCTGGTGGTGGTTGTGGGAAGATTCCTCGCTGGCGCTCGGAATGACACTGGGCGCGCGCTCTTGACCGCTGGCGCATGTTGGCAGCAGGAACGATCGTGGCGTCGGGCGGGAGCTGTCGCTCGGCGGGCTCTGGCCCCGCCACATGATCAGCTGACCGGCTGCGTTGCTGAGGCGCCGACCTGCTGACCGGCTGACTCGCTGAAGTGGGGCATGACGTACTTGCCGAAGCGCTGCGATTCCTCCAGGTGAGCGTAGCCGGAGAAGATGAAGGTATCGATGCCCTCGGCGACGTACTCGCGGATGCGGGCGGCGACGCTTTCGCCGGAGCCGACGAGCGCAAGGCCGACGCCGAGGCGGGCGCGGCCGATGCCGGTCCAGAGGTTGGGGGCGACCCAGTCGCCCTGGTCACGCAGCAGGCGCTGGCGCTTCTCACCCTCGCTGTCGGTGCCGGACTGGTGCTTCTGCATCATCCCCTCGAAGGTGTCGGGCACCTCCGCCACCAGCGCCTCGGCGGCGGCGATCGCCTCCTCGTCGGTCTCGCGCGCGACGACGAGCAGGCGGATGCCGAAGCGCAGCGTGCGGCCGAGCTGCGCCGCGCGCTCACGCATCTCGGCGATGCGTTCGCGGATCATGGGGATGGTCTCGCCCCACAGGAGGTAGACGTCGGACTCCTCGGCGCCGACGCGCTTGCCGGCCTCGGAGGCGCCACCGAAGTACCAGGGCGGGCGCGGTTTCTGGTAGGGCTTCGGGAAGACGTTGCCCTTCTCGACCTTGTAGTACGTCCCCTCGTGGCCCCACGAGCGCGGCTCGGTCCAGGCCTTGTTCACGACCTGCATGAACTCCTGGGTGCGCGCGTAGCGTTCGTCGTGCTCCATGAAGTCGCCGTCGGCCGCCTGCTCGTGCGGGAAGCCGCCGGTCACGACGTTGATCATCACGCGGCCGCGGCTGAGCTGGTCGAGCGTGTTCGACATCTTGGCGGCTACGGTGGGGGCGATGAAACCGGGGCGCATCGCCACCAGGAACTTCATGCGCTCGGTCCGCGCGGCGACGGCGGTGGACGCGAGCCAGGCGTCCTCGCAGGTGGTGCCGACGGGCACGAGCATGAAGCCGAAGCCCGCGTCCTCGGCCGCTTTCGCGCAGGTGGTGAGGTAGTCGATCGTCGCCTCACGCGTCGGGGGCCCGATCGTCTCCGTATCGCCCATAGTCGGAAGAAACCAGCCGAAGTCAATCGTGGTCATGTGCGCTCCATTCGCGGGGATGGGGGAGACCAAGTCTGCTCAACCAGTCCGTTCGGTGGGACAATAAGGGTCACGTGCCCGTAACATGCGCGACCCAGCCGGTAATAGGATCGATCCCGGAAGCGTGTCAGAATGATAGGGCGGCCCTTAGTTCGACCGCCACCTGCATTCAGACCTGACTGGTGCTCCGCGACGACCCCTGCTGTGTTCTCCCCGCGGTGCCGAGATAACACACAGGACTGGACGATGGCGTATAATAAGAATTGGTTTATGAGATAGGCCTTTGAGCAATTAAAAGATCGCTTCGAAAACCTTGCGAACATTGCGACTTCGATCTAAGAAAGGAGTCCCCGATGCGTCGGTTGGAGGGTAGATGGACACGGCTGGACGCCCGATCCACGCAGACACGGACGTCGTTACGCTCGAGCGCGGCGCAGACACGGACGTCGTTACGCTCGAGCGCGGCGCAGACGATCGATCTGTCAACGTCCGGACACAAGAACCCGGTACGGCTCAGCACGGCTCAGCGCGGAGTCCGGTAGGCATGCGACCCGTCGTCGATCTCGGAATGCCGATCGCGATGTTGATAGCGTGCGTCTTGGCTGCCGTCGGCGTAGCCGTGATTGTTCTGAGCATCGCTTCGGATGGAGCAACGACAGCCATTTACACGGGTTTGTCACTCCTCGTTGCTGGCGTCGCAGCGATGATCGTTGGCTGGTCCGCGCTTGCCCGTCGCCGACATCGGTACTAAGGAACGCGTGTTGCGAAGCAGTGTTCGATAGCTAGATCCCGGGTTCGGAGCATCTTGGCGATGGCGGTGGTTGGCTCTTGGCGATCGCACTCCTCATACTGCTCCTCGTTGAGCCCGTCTTTCTCGCGTTTCTTGCCGTCTTCTTCGAACACTGGTTCCGGGAGCGAACGCTCGGCCATCTGATCGATGAGTCGTTCCGATTCCTCCGACGAGTCTACACGTCCGACGTTGAAGCCGGAATCGTCACGCTAGCGATCCTGGCTATTGCAGTCTTGGCTGGTCTAAGCCTCATGAAAGACGACGGCCGAGTGATACTCCTATCCATAGGACTGATCGCATTCCTCGCCTGCGTGGTATGGCTTCGTCGTCGTCAGTGATCGCCTAGAACAAATCCCGCACATACACCGGCAAGAACAGGTTCAGGATCAGGCCCAGCACGAACAGCTCCCCGGCACGCTTGTTGAAGAAGAAGGCGGCGGAGACGTACCACAGCGGCCACACGGGGTACCCGGGCGGCGGCTCCGCCGGGCGCGGGTTGCTGTAGATCTTCAGCACCTGCACCAGCCGCGGCACGGCCAGCGCGACCAGCAGCACCCATACGGCCAGCACGCTCGTCGCGACGAGCGCCGCCACCGCCGCGTAGAACCCGACCATGATCATCTGGTTCAGCCGCTGCGAGACGCCGTAGCCGAGCAGCACGGGCAGCGTCATGATGCCCTTCGCCTTGTCGACGTCGTACTTGTCCAAGTGCTTGCCGATGAGCACGCTCATCACCACAAGCGCGTACGGCGCGCACGCCGCCCATACCCACGCCGGCAGCTCGCCCGCGGCAACGAAGTACGTGCCGCCGATCATCAGCGGCCCCCACACGATGAGCACGCCGATCTCGCCCAGGCCGCGGCGCTTCAGGGTGATGGGCTTCATCACGTATCCCGCGCTGATGAACAGCCCCGCCAGCGCGAACACGAGCACCCATGGGCCGCGCTCCAGGAACAGGTACAACATGATCGCCGCGTCCAGGACGTTCGTGACGACGATCGCCAGCGCCAGCCCGCGCTTCGAGATCATGCCCGACAGGATGGGGTGCGGCGCATACAGCGCGCGCGGGTAGTTCGCCTCGTCGATCCCGCCCTCGAGGTCGAAGTAGTCGTTGATCATGTTGTTCGAGGCGTGCGCTATCACGATCCCCAGCAGCGCCAGCCCGAAGAACCACCAGTTGATGTCGAAGTCGTTCGCCGCCGCCGCCAGCAGCCCGCCGATGAGCCCCGACGTGTACGTCATCGAGAACACGGCCGCGCGCGTGATGATCAGCCACTTCGAGACGGGGTCCATCGGGGCATCGGGCGCCAGGTTCGCCGTGGCGATCACCTGCCGCCAATTCCGGAACGCCTGCCCCACGGTCACCCGCCGCCGCTCGCCAATCGCCGTGCTCTGCATCGCTGCTCCTCGGGATCGCGCCGACTCAGCCACTGGCTACGTCCCGACGGGAGTGTGAGGCCGCCCCGGATCCGGCGTTAGAGACGAACGGCCCCTTCTTCAGCTTCGGGCGCCGGCTTCGGGCGCCGGCTTCGGCGCCGCTCTGTAAGAAATCCCGCCCCGCCCGGTCTAACTTCCGAAAGCCGGAGTTACCACCAGCAAGGAGCGAACGACCATGGAGACCAACAACAACAGCACACGGAAGACCTTCGCATTCGGCCTCATCGGCGGCCTCGGCGTGGCGGCGGCCCTCGGCGCGGCCTTCCTGCTCGGCGGGCAGGCCGGCGGCGCGGACTCGGCGGCCGACGGCGGCGTCAACGCCGCTGCTGTCAGCCCCACCGCCGCCACCGGCGCCCCTGCCTCGAACGGCGCACCCGTCATCCAGACCGACCCGCAGGTCGGCCAGGGCGATCCGCCGGTGAACGACGGCGCCTCGCAGCCCGCCGACGACGGTGACACGGCCGACGCTGGCGAGCCCACCGCCACGCCGGAGCCGGAAGAGCCTACGGACGAGCCGGAGGAGGACGACCCCACCGTCACCCCGACGGTCACGCCCGAGCCCGGCGACGGCTGCGCGTTCTGCATCGACCCGGACTTCGTCCTTCCGCTGCCGACGGAGGAGCCCGACCCGTGCCCGTTCTGCCTCGACGTCGACCTCGTGCTCCCCATCGACGTCACGCCACCGACCATCGGCAACGTCGAGACCGAGTTCTGCTACCCCGTCTTCGCAGTGAGCCTCGAAGTCGACGCGCCGGCCGAAGTCTGGTTCGAGTACGAGTACGACGGCCACGACTACGAGTCCCTGCACAAGGACGCCGCGAACGACACCTTCATCACCGAGGACCTGGGCGCGTTCGGCTGGGGCGTCTACCTCATCGACTCCATCGACATCCACGCGGTCGACCTTTCCGGCAACCACGCGATGACTACGGTCGCGATGCCCGACCCGTTCGACTGCTGAGCGCGAAAACCACAGCCTGGCGGCGGGGCCGCCCTCACATTGGGCGGCCCCGCCGTGCGAAGCTGAGTTGCCTCTGACAGGCTGACTGGCTGACAAGCTGACTGGCCGCTCGTCATTTGGCCGTAACACGGCGCGGCTATACTCCACGCACGGAGGAGTCATGCAGAGCATCCTGTTCGTCGATGCCACCGAGGAGCTTCGGCCCCTCACCTCGGCCATCGAGGAAGCCGGATTCAACGCCGCCTACGCCCCTCTGGACCGCGCCCTCGACGGCGCACGAGCGCAGACGCCCGCGGCCATGGTCTTCTGCCTGCTGGGCCGCCCCGACCCGCCGGCCATCCGCAACCTGCTCCGCTCGCAGGACATGCCGGCCGGCGTCGCTTCGGTGGCCATCCTCCGCAGCGACCAGCTCGCCGGCTTCGACTTCACAGTCGGCTTCGACGATTTCGTCATCCATCCCGCGCTGACGGAGGAGATGGTGGCGCGCGTGAAACGCGCCATCTGGCTGCGCAGCGGTGTCGAGGGCGACAACGTCCTCCGCGCAGGCGACCTTCACATCGACCTCGCGAACTACAAGGTCTTCGTCGGAGGACGGCCCGTCGACCTCACATACAAGGAGTACGAGCTGCTGCGCTTCCTGGCGACGAACCGGGACAAGGTGTTCACGCGCGAAGCCCTGCTCAACCGCGTCTGGGGTTACGACTTCTACGGCGGCGCCCGCACCGTCGACGTCCACATACGTCGCCTGCGCAGCAAGATCGAGGACCGCGCGCACACCTTCATCGAGACCGTGCGCAACGTCGGCTATCGCTTTCACCTCGAGTAATCCGCCCGCCGTCCGCGCGGCACCACCCTTCTCGAGAGTCGCCTGGGACGCAGCCCCCGCATCTGAAAAGCGCTGCGGATCCGGCACCGCCAGCGTGGGCACATCGCGCGGCGTCAGTCGCTGTCCGATGACGACGGCACCGGCAGGAGTTCGGCCAAAGCCGCGCGCATCCCGGACTCGCTGCTCCAGCCGCTCACGCCCGGCGCGCTGACGCGGACCACCGCCGACCCGACGCGCGCCACTGCTACAAACGTGGTGGGTGACTCTTCCGGACAGGCGCCGTCGTCACGCACAGTGGCCAGAGCGTGGCCGGCGTAGATGGTCGCCCGGCCGCGGTCTCCCAGATCCACCTCCGTCGCTGTCGCGCAGGCAAGCGTCCCCGCCGGGTCGGCGCCGTTCGCCGCGACGGAATCCCACTCGTCCGCGCGCCACTCCTGCAGCTCAACCAGCGTCTCGCCGAACTCGTCCGAGGCCGCCCGGTACTTCAGCAGCGCCCGGTACCGCAGCAGAGGCCGCGCCGCCTCCTCCGCCACGAACGCACCCTCCAGCGCGAGCGCCGGCAGGTCCGCCGCTCGCGCGTCGCGCCCAAGCCAGTAGTACGTAAAGTCCGGGCTCTCCTTCAGCAACGGCGCGGCCGGATCCCGCTCCACGTAGCCAATCGATTCGGGGTCGAAGAAGTCCGCCGCCAGCGAATCCGCCGTGACAAATCCCTGTGTGTAGCGGGTGATCCGGCCGATCGCCGCCTCGACCGGCTCAGCGCCCAGCTCCGTTGCGATCACCTTGCGCCGCAGCACGCCGCTGCGCTCGAGCGCGATGGGGAGGAAGGTCGTGGCGTGCAGGTACAGCGTGTCGCTGAACACGGTGTCCTCGCGCAGCCCGTGGATCGTGCCCTGCGTCAGGATCGCGGCGACCGGCGTCCCCTGGTACTCCTCCACGACGATCGGCGCCGTGATGCCACTCTCCGTGAAGTCGCGACAGCCCAACAGCAGGGACAGCAGCACGCTCTCGGCATCGCGACAGCGCACGGCCTCGCGCTTCCGGACGGACCCGTCCTCCAGCGTCTCGTACCACCGGTCACCGGAGATGATCCACGTCGACGCCTTCTCGCCGAAGTCGCCAAACGCCGAGCGGACCGACACACGCGCACGACCCGACGCCGTGTCGATCCACAGCTCGGACGTCGTCGTCACGGTGAACGGGTCCTGGAACGTCACCGCCGTGATCGTCGGGTGGTACACCTCGCCCGGACGGGAGATCGCCTGGTACATCCTGTCGTACAGAAGCGACAACCCCGACTGCTGGACGGCGGGTGGTGGCGGATCGGCGCCGCTCCGCGCGGTCGCGCACGCCGCGGCGCCCACCGCGCCGGCGAACAGCATCATCAGGATCGGGATCGTCCGCCGGGGCCGCATCATGCGCGCTCAGCCTACTCCCGGGCGTTTCCACGCCCCGCCATCCCGGCCGTCTTACCGTGCGATCTTCTCGATGATGGCTTCCAGCTCTTCGTCACTGTGGAAGCGGATGACGATGCTCCCACCGCGCGAACCTTTCTTGACCGCCACCGGCGTCCCCAGCGCATGGCGCAGATCGTCCTCGATCGCCCGCACGTGCGGGTCCACCCGCCGCGCTCGCGCGACGCGCCGTGCCGGCGTCCCCGCGCGCAGCGACCTGGCGATCTCCTCCGCCTGACGCACGGTCAGCTCGTCGGAGACGATCTTGCGCCACACGTCCAGCCGCAGCCGAGGGTCTTCGATCGCCAGCAGCGCACGCGCGTGCCCCTCGGTGATCTGCCCTGTCCGGATGCTCTCCTGGACCTCCTGCGACAGGCCGAGCAGCCGCAGCATGTTGGCCACCGCCCCACGGCTGCGGCCGACACGCTTCGCGATGTGCTCCTGGGTCATCGAGAACTCGTCGTGCAGCCGGCGGAATGCCTGCGCCTCCTCCAGTGGATTCAGGTCTTCGCGAAGCAGGTTCTCCACCAGTGCGATCTCGAGCAGCTCCGCCCCGGCAGCCTCGCGGACGACCACGGGCATGCGCGTGACGCCCGCCATCCGCGCCGCCTGCAACCGCCGCTCGCCTGCGATGAGCTGGTACGTGGCCGGCCCCATGCCCGAATCCGCCTGCGTCACAACGATCGGCTGCAGGACGCCGTGCTCGCGGATGCTGTCCGCCAACTCCTGCATCGCCGCGGGCTCGAACGACGCGCGCGGCTGATGGGGGTTCGGCGTGATGAGGTCGATGTCGACCGTCTCCACGCCCGCGCCCGCTCCCGTTTTCGGGATCAACGCCGAAAGTCCGCGTCCCAATCCGCGCTGTTGCGTGCTCATCCATTCACCTCCCTGCGGTAAAGGTTCCGGCTGCGAGGTCCTCGCTGAAAGGTTCCAGGATTCCCTCTCGTCACCAAACCCGGTTGTCTCAACAACCTTTTCACGCCTCGCTTCGTCCATCTCACGTTCCCGCAGGCGCCGCCTTCCGCTCGCCCGCGATCACTTCCTCCGCCAACGCGTCGTACGCCGCGCTCGCCCGTGACGACGGATCGTACTGGAAGATCGACTGTCCGTGGCTCGGCGCTTCGCTGAGCCGCACGCTGCGCGGGATCACCGTCGCGAACGTCTGCGAGAAATGCGCGCGCACTTCATCCGCTACCTGCTGCGACAGGTTCGTGCGCCCGTCGAACATCGTGAGCAGCAGTCCGCGCAGCGACAGGTGCGGATTAAGGTTTCGCCGCACCAGCTCCAGCGTCGACGTGAGCTGCCCCAGGCCCTCCAGCGCCAGGTACTCGCATTGCACCGGCACGATCAC
Source organism: uncultured Dehalococcoidia bacterium (assembly GCA_964371355.1). Classification (GTDB taxonomy): domain Bacteria; phylum Chloroflexota; class Dehalococcoidia; order DSTF01; family JACRBR01; genus JACRBR01. The sequence continues at coordinate 98,347 of CAYJMG010000009.1, read as the reverse complement.
TTCGTCGGCGGCGGTCAGCGCATTCACGGTCAGCAAGCCAAGCGAGGGAGGGCAGTCGATCAGGATGTAGTCGAACAGGTCGCGCATCGGCTCCAGCGCGCGGCGCAGCCGGAACTCGCGCGCCATCATCGGCACCAGCTCGACCTCCGCGCCGGCAAGTCCGGGGGTCGCCGGCACGAGGGACAGGTCCTCGATGGTTGTCTCGACAACCACCTCCTTCGTATGCGTACCACCCACCACGACGTCGTACGTTGAGGGCCCTTCCGTGCGCATACCGAGGCCTGCGGTGGAGTTCGCCTGCGGGTCGAAGTCGAAGATGAGGACGCGCCTGCCGTGCCGGGCCAGCGCCGCACCGAGGTTGATCGCGCTCGTCGTCTTCCCGACGCCGCCCTTCTGGTTCGCCAACGCGATGATCGTGCCCAAGGCCGGCTCCGGGGCCGCGGCCGGGCGCCCAATGTTTCACGTGAAACATCACGCCTCATGCGTGCGGGCCGGCCCGCGCGACCGGCGTTAGCGTAACGCAATCTCCGGGTGCTGTCGCATCCGCGCCTCGATCTCGGCCCTGTCGCCCGTCGCCGACGCTCCCACGCTACCCACCGACAGGCTGGCCGCCGCCGCCCCGAACCGCGCCGCCTCGTTCGCGTCCCCGGTCTCCCTGTAGCGGATCAGGAATCCCGTCGCGAAAGTGTCCCCCGCGCCGGTCGCGTCCACTTCCACCTCAGGAAACGCATCCATCTCCCGCCAGGCGCCGGCGGCGAAGATCCGCGCGCCCCGGTGCGAACGCGTCACCGCCACGATCGGCGCGGCCGCTGTCCAGCGCGCCAGCTCGGCGTCGTCGCCCGCCAGGTCCTCGTCGCTCGCGAAGATGGCCGTAGCCCCATCCCAGAAGGGCTCGCCACGCCACTGCGCATGCCGCACCCGCCCGTCGACATCCATCTCACGGAGCCAGCCCTGCGCCGACACGCCGACGAGGGCGCCAGGGGAAAACTGCCGAGCAATCTCCGCCGGTATCTCGTGAAACACCGGCCCCAGCAGCACGATGGGCGCCTGCAACCACGCCTGCGGGATGTCACCGCGTTCGATCGAGTCCGCGCGCGACAGGAGGCGCTGGATCCGCCCTTCGGTCGTGTACGTGTTCTCGAACACCGTCCACGCGGCTGACGGCCCGCATGCCACCTCGGCGAACGCCAGCTCTCTCCCGGGGTCGAATTCGGCCGGAGCCCGCGTGACGATGCCCACGCGCAGCCCCAGCCGGTGCGCCTGCACGGCCGCGAACGTCACCGTGCCGCCCAGCGTGTACCCGCCGGACGTCACGTCGCGCACCAGGTGCCCGACCACGAGGAAGTCAGGCGTCCGCATCTCGCCCATCACCAACAAGAATCCCCTCTCCGTCCGTCCGAAGAAGGGATCTCCTCCTGCTCGGCCTATCTGCCGCGCGCCGGCTGTTTCACGTGAAACAGTTGCTTATCGGCGCGAATCGCGACCCATCAACGCCGGCCGCTCATGCCTGCTCCCAGCTCCCCTACATCCGCCCGGGTTTCGGGCTGATCGAGACCTTGCGGTCCTCGCCCTCGCCCACGCTGTCCGTGGACACATATCGGTCTTCGGCCAGGGTGAGGTGGATGATCCGCCGCTCGTTCGGGGGCATAGGCTCCAGCGTCACGGGCCGCTTTGTCCGCTTCACCTGCTCGGCCGTCCGCTGCGCCAGCGTGCGAAGCTGCCGCTCGCGGCGGCGCCGGTATCCCTCGATGTCGACCGTGAAGTAGTTCCCCTCGCCCAGTTGGCGCGTGACCATCAGGTTCAGGAGGTACTGCAGCGCCCCGAGCGTCTCGCCCCGGCGGCCAATCAGCACGCCCAGGTCGTCGCCCTCCACCTCCAGGACCGCCTTCGCCATGCCCAGCCCATCGCCCGGTGTCTCGGCATCGCGGATCGAGACGTCAGCCTCGATGCCCATCATCACCAGCAGCTCGTCCAGCATCTGCGCGGCGACTTCCGCTTCGTCCTCGTCTCCGTCCGCGTCCTCATCGTCATCTTCGTCGTCATCTTCTTCGTCGGCATCATCATCGCCATCGTCGCCGGCGGCCGCGGCCTCCTCGTCGCCGGTCAGCCACACGCGGACGCGTGCCTGGTGGCCGCCCACGCCAAGGATGCCCCCTTTGGGCTCCTCCAGGACCTCGAACTCGACCTCGTCGCGTTCGGCGTCCAGCTCCTCCAGAGCGCTTTCGATTGCCTCTTCGACGGTCTTACCGCTTGCCTCGACGGCGGCCATGTTTATTCCTTCGTCCACTCTGCGGCTGCGCGACGGTCGCCTCGCCGCCCTCACTGACATCTTGATCTGCGATGGGCTCCGGCACGTCCACCGGCTTCGCGGCGGCCGGAGCGGACTTCGGCTTCGACGGGCCGCGGACGGCCGGTGTTGCTGCGGTCCCGGCGGCGGGCGGCCCGAACGAGATCAGGCTCTTCCAGTCCATGCGCCGTCCCATGTAGAAGTACTGCAGAATAATGCCCGAGATGTTGGAGATGGCCCAGTAAAGGCCCAGCCCGGCCGGCGCGCTGGATGCGAAGAAGAAGAACATCGCCGGCATCATCCACGTCATCATCTGGGCCGTCTGCTGCTGTTGCTGCTGCTGGGGGGTGGTGGCCACCGTCGGGGCGGGCGTGATGAGCTTCTGCTGCACGTACATCGTCACTGCGACGAGGATGGGCAGCGCGTATGTCACGTCATTCGCCCCCAGGTTCCAGAACAGGAACCTGTTGTTCAGCGGCACCGCTTCGTGCACGAAGGGGATGGGGTACAACGTCTGCGAGAGCGATACGAAGCTCTCCGGGGTCTCACCCAGCGACACGTTGATGACCCGATATAGCGCGATCCAGATGGGGAACTGCACCAGCATGGGGAACAGGCAGCCCAGCGGGTTCACACCCGCCTCTTTGTAGAGCGCCATCGTCTCCTGTTGAAGCTTCTTGGGGTCCTTGCCCTTGTGTTTCTTCTGCAGCTCCTGCAGACGCGGCTGCAGCTCCTGCATCTTCTTGCTCTGCTTGTACTGGCTCGCCGTCAGCGGCCACGTCACGAACCGCATGATGAGCGTGAAGATGATGATCGAAACGCCGAAGTTACCGCCGAACGCGCGCGCGATGGCCACCAGGACGTTGGTCATGGGGTCCACGAGCGCCACGTGAAACAGTTCGACGATCAGGTCCATGAGTGCCCCAGCCTCAGTTCGGCAACGGGAAGCTGCCCTGTGAGCGCAGCTCCGGGTCGGTATCTAAGATCCAGAAATTGGAACTCTTGGGCAGAATGTACACCTGGCTCTCGCCCGCGATCGCCAGGTCCGCCTCGACGCGAGTCTCGCCAGCCAGCTCGAGCGGGCTGCCACCCGTCTGCTCGCCCGTATCCAGATTCAGCTTGTACACCACGGCGTTACGGGCCACGACGACGAGGCCGTCTCCAGCCATAACAGGCGACGAGCGCACCGGCGCCCCCGCGTCGAACGGCTTTGCCCACGCGGCGCTACCGTCGTCCGCGTTGACAGCGTACACCTTCCCGTCTAACGAGGCGGCGAACACCACGCCTTCGTGCACGACCGGCTTCGCCCAGAACCAGTTGTCGCCCTTCAGGCTCCACTTCATCGTCCCGTCGCTCGCGTTCAGCGCGTAGAACCGGTTGTCGAAGGCCCCCACGTACACGGTGCCGTCTGCCACCGCGGGCTGGGCGGCGATACCGGAACTCGCGCCATCGAAGGTCCACGTCGGGGTTCCCGTCGCCTTGTCGAGCGCGTACACGGTGCCGTCGAGCGAGGTGATGTACACGACGCCGCCATCCACGGTCGGCGTTGACCACACTTCGCCGCGCGCCGCGAAGCTCCAGATGCGGTCGCCCGTCCTGGCGTCCACCGCGTACAGGTTCTTGTCCTTCGTCCCGAAATACAGCGTGTCGCCGTCCACGGCCACGCCGCCAACGACTTTGCTGCCCGCGTCGCGGATCCAGCGCGGCGTCCCCGTGTCCGTGTCCAGCGCGAACACGATGCCGCGGAACGTCGTCACGAAGACCGTCTCGTTGTCTGTGGAAAGCCCGAGGTCCCCGTAGATCGCCTCGAGCTTCTTGAGCGCGTCCGCCTCGAACTCCACAGCATCGTCGATGACCGTCTCGATGTCCTTCTTCTCGCCCGCGCTGGCTTCCGTCGCATCAAGGGCGTCCTTCAGCGCGTCCTTCGTGTCGCCGGCCAGGCGCAGGTCGTCCACGCGCTGCTCTAGCTCCTTCTTTGCGGTGCCTTCGATGCTCAGCGCGTCGATCATGTCCTTGATGCGCGTCGATGCTTCCTCGCTTACCGGATATGTGCTCTTGTCCTTCGGCGGGAACTGCCAGTTGCCCGTCGCCGAGTTTGACTGCAACGCGTACAGCCGCGACTTGTGCGGCACCAGCACGATGCTCTTGCCATCGACCTCCACGGCCTGTGCGGGAGCCCAGCCATACGGCGAGGCGCGGCCGCCGCATGCTGCGGCAGCCAGTGCGACCAGGGCGAGCGCCGCCAGGACGGCGAGACGCGCGCGCCCTCGCGGGCGCCGTGCGTCGCTCGCGTACGCGTCAGATTCGAATCTGGATGGGCCGGATTTCACGCTCGCGACGTCCCTTCGGGCGATCTGCGGCGCTCGGGCACCGGGTCGTACCCGCCGTCGTTCAGCGGGTTGCAGCGCAGAATGCGCCAGGCGCCCATCGCGGTGCCGCGCAGAGCGCCGTACTGTTCGATCGCCTCGTATGCATAATGGGAGCACGTCGGCTGGAACCGGCAGGCCGGCCCCACACCGGGCGACACGTGCCGCTGGTACCACCGGATCGCGCCCAGGGCCGCGCGCTTCATTGATGCTCCTGTGCCGCGCCGTTGAGGGCGCCTGCGCGCCTCAGCAACGTCGCGAGTGACTGTCTGAGCCCGGCGTAATCCGCGTTTGCCGCGGTCACGCGCGCCCCTACTACGATATCCAGCCCCTCGGCCACACGCAGAGTATCGCAGGCCGCCCGCAACCGCCGCTTGATCCGGTTGCGCACGACAGCGCCCCCCACGACCTTGCTCACGGCGAATCCGAACCTCGCGGGCCCCTCCGGACCGGGCCGTACACGTACGACCAACAGCCGGTTCCCTTCGACCCTTCCGGAGCGGTAGACCGCCGCGAAATCCGCACGCCGGCGCAGGCGACGTTCTCGCCGCATGGCGCCTCATCCTGACCTACAGCCGAATTCGAGCTACTTGACGACGACGAGGCGCTTGCGACCCTTCAGCCGCCGCGCCCGGATCACGTTGCGGCCGCCGGGTGTCGACATCCGCTTCAGGAACCCGTGGCGCCGGCGCCGGGGGATCCGCTTTGGCTGGTACGTGCGCTTCGGCACGGCTCACCTCACAACAAGAACGCGCTCCACATCCGGAGCGCGCTGTAGTATAGGGACTGGCCCCTACCCGTACAAGCGCGTGGTCGCCACCCTTGGCGACCCACAGGCCAGTGAGCCATCACCATGGTTCGAAGCTAGCTACTTGTATGCCGCCCGCTTCATCCTTTATCGTCCATGCGACCACGACACAACGGACCACCCTTGGAGGAGGAGATCCAATGACACGTACGAGCATTGCCCGACTGGGGGCGCTCGCGCTCCTGATCGGTGCAGTTAGTATCGGCTTGGCGCTGTCGCGCGCTGAGACTTCGCGCGCGGGTGCGCTCGGCGGGCCCGTCATCATCGGCGGCGACGACCTGACCGACCACGGAAACGTGGACGGCAGCGGGAACGTCGAACTGGGCTGGCTGTATATCAAGCGCGCGCTCGAGTCGCTTGGCCCCAACGTGTCGCGGGGCGATGGCAGCATCGCCGCCCTCGGTTCGGCCGCGTCCGTCGAAACGAACAGCGGCGATGCAGGAGCCGGAATTGGGGCCGCCGCACAGGAAGTTGGGCGATCCGTCACCTACTACGACGGTGACGCCGCTATGACTCAGTTCTTCACGGATCTTGCCGGCGGCGGGGCGGATCCCTCAATCATATGGATCGCCGGGACAGGCGCTGGCAACGACCTCGACGGATCAGAACCTGCCGTCCTGACGACGAACGCCGCGGCGATCGCCTCGTTCGTCGCTAGCGGTGGCGGATTGCTTTCCCACGGCAGCGAGTTCGGCTGGCTCAACGCGCTCCTGCCTGATGCGACCGCGATCGGTGGTGGTGGCGGCAGCGATCTGTATTTCACACCCGCCGGGACGACCGCGCTTGGTGCACTCACGGTTTCAGACATTAACGCGGGACCTTGGCACAACCACTTCGAGGGCGATTTCGGTGGGCTCGATGTGCTGGTCCGATCGAGCGGCGTCGACGATTCGACCGGGCAGGATGCGGCCGTGATCATTGGCGGCGCACAGGTCACGTTCGAGGAACAACCGCCCTCCGAGGAAGAGGAGGATACTGACTGCCTCCCCGGCATCCCAGGTCTGCCGTGCGGCGACCAGTCCGGCGGTGGCGATCCCGGCGACTACCAGCCTGTGGCAACGCCCGAAGGCGGCGCTACGCCGATCGTCCCGACGACGGAGCCGCCTACCGCGATACCACCCGCGCCGACAGCCACCACCGCGCCCGGCGGCGGCCGTGCAGGCACCATCACGGCGCCGGACACGGGGACCGGTGACGGCACGAGCGGCGGTTCCATGCTCGGCTGGTTCCTCGCCGCCGCGGGCCTCGGCGTAGCCGGCGGTAGTGCAGTCCTCGCGGGCCGGAGAGTGCGCAGCTGATCGCCTGAACGCGCACGAGGTTGGATCACAAGAGGGCTCGCAGATGCGAGCCCTCTTCATGTCTTCGATGGTGCTTCTTCGCCGCGCGGCCTACCGGAGGCCGTCGCCCACCGCGAACTTGCCGGGCGTATAGCCGCCCACCGGCCGCTGTGGGCGCGCGCGGCGGGGCCGAGGCGGACGCACTACCGTCGAGCCGTCCTTCATCCATTCGGGAAGGTACTTCTGATAGCGGTCCGTCGCCGGCGGTTCAGCAGCGTTCTTCACCTGCCCGTGGCGCTTCCCGCGACGTGATTTCTGTGCCATGACACCTCAAATGGACATGACGGAGACGTGCGCGGTCGCGCCGTTCGTCGATGTCAGTATCGTCAGGAGTGGCTGCGCAAGAGAGGGGAGAATCTTGCTAGGGCCATCAGTGGCTTCCGTGCCCTGCTTCAACCATATACGGATATACAGGACTTTGTCTAGACCTTCTGGTGTTTCCCCGCAGATCAGCCGCGCCGCCGTCGCGTTTCCGCAACACCTGCGGGCGATCGCTGCGATCTCACACAACGGGTACCTCCCCGGGCAAGGCCGGGCTGACCGGCCCCTTGACCTACTGTGTGTCGTGAGGTACTGTGCTCAACACGGTAGATGATCAAAGACCCGGCAAGCGCAGAAGGCGAGTGGACCCCACAGCTCCGGCGGGGCGTCCTGTTCATGTGCATTTTGGCCATCATTGAACGGGCGCCGGCCTACGGTTACGCGATCGTCAGCGAACTCGCTGGCGTCCCACAGCTTGCCACCGGAGAAGGCACGGTCTACCCGGTGCTACGGCGATTGAAGAAGGACGGCCTGGTCGAGACGTTCTGGCAAGAGTCCGGTACGGGCCCGCCGCGCCAGTACTACAAGATCACCGCTCGCGGCGCCGGGGCGCTGCGCGAAATGCGCGAGGAGTGGCGCGGCCTGCTGGAGGCCATGTCCCGCTACGGACGGAACGGAGGAGAACAGTGACGGCCGGTCGCGACCCCCTCACCGAACGCTACCTCGCGCGGTTCCACGACGGACTGAAGGGTGCGCGCGCCGACGAGCGCGAAGAGTTCGTGCGCGAGATCGAGAGCCACATCGCGGAGGCGGTGGCCAGCGGCGACCAGGTCACCGACGTCCTGAGCCGGCTGGGACCCGCCGACCGGCTGGCCCGCGCCTATCGTGCAGAGCTGACGCTGAAGTCTCGCACCGGGAACCTCGTCTGGCGGTTCTTCGCCGTGCTGGGTCTCCTCATCACGGCGAGCGTCCCGACGATGGTCATCATTCCGCTCCTCCTGGTGCTGGGGCTGGCGTTCGTGGTGGGAGGCGTGGCGTCGATCGGCGTGGCGCTGTTCCCGTTCGCCGAGCTGTACGACATTCCGGGTGCGGTGCCGGCGGGGGTGGACCGGTTGCTGGTGGGACTGACGGGCGCCGGGCTGCTGGTGTCAGGCGTGCTGGCACTGTGGGTGCTGTATCTGTACGTGCTGCTGCTGATCAAGGCGATGCGCGGCGCGATGACGATTGGATCCTAGGTGAGCAAGCGGGCGCTACGGCCTGCATTTTTCGCAACGTTCGGCCCCGAGGCCGCGTAGAGGAGGTTTGATAAGGTGATACAGATACGCATGACCGGCCCATCCCGCGTGGCCGCGCTCACGCTCCCGACGTACCCACCAGCGTCACCCGGCGCTGCGCCGGCGCTACGCGCCGTCCGGAGGCACACATGACCATGGAATCCACATCGACGCCCATCCCCGTGTCCAGTGATGGCCTGGCGCCCGCGCGCGGCACGGACCTCATCATCGACGCCCGCGAGGTCGTCAAGACGTACCGCACCGACGACGTGGTCGTGAACGCCCTCCGCGGCGTCACCTTCAACGTCACGCGCGGCGAGATGGTCGCCATCATGGGGCCATCGGGCTGCGGCAAGACGACGCTGCTGAACTGCCTGAGCGGTCTGGACACGATCGACGAAGGCGTGATCTACATCAACGGCGAGGACATCAACAAGATGTCCGACAACAAGCGCACGGAGTTCCGCGCCAGGCAGATGGGCTTCGTGTTCCAGTTCTACAACCTGCTCCCGGTCCTGAACGCCATCGAGAACGTCGAACTGCCCCTCCTCGTCTCCGGCACGAAGGCCGGCGACGCTCGCAAGAAGGCCGAGAGCGCGCTCGACCTCGTGCAGCTCCGCGACTGGGGAAAGCACAAGCCCGCCCAGCTCTCCGGCGGCCAGCGCCAGCGAGTCACCATCGCACGCGCGCTCGTCAATCGGCCAGCCATCGTCTGGGGCGACGAGCCCACCGGCGATCTCGACACGGCGAACGCCGACGCGATCATGGACCTGATCCAGCAGCTCAACCGCGAGCACAACCAGACGTTCGTGATCGTGACGCACGCGCCGGACATCGCCCAGCGCTGTCACCGCATCATCCACATGAAGGACGGACAGATCGTGCGTGAAGAGGTCCCCCAGGTGGCACGGCCATGAAAGAGTTCTTCGGCATCGACATGACCTACATCATGATCGCGCTGCTGTGCGTGCTCTTCATCGCGCTCGCCAGCGTTGGATACGTGCTGCTCCGCAACCGCGTGATGTTCCAGATCGGCGTGCGCAACATCCCGCGCCGCCGGGCGCAGACGACGCTCATCATCGTCGGCCTCATGCTCAGCACACTCATCATCTCCACCGCACTCAGCATCGGCGACACCGTCGATTACAGCGTGACGGACACGACCTACAACCAACTCAGCAGCATCGACGAACTGGTCGCCGCGCGGACGGAAGAACTGCCGGCAGAAGGCGCCAGCGGAGGCGAGGCGGAGGACGGGCACGAGGCGGCTCATGAAGCCGCCGAAGATGACCCGAGCGTGGCCCTCGGCTCCATCATCTCGCCGCTGCCGATCCCCGGCGACGACGCCGCTACCTTTGTCGATGAGTTCCGCCAGATCGAAGGCGTCGACGGCGCGATTGCCGTTGTCCGCGGGCCTGTGCCTGTGAGCAACACCGCCAAAGGCCAGACCGAGCCCCTGACACTCGCCATCGGCCTGCCGGACGACATGACCGGCTTCGAGGACGACCTGCAGACACTCGACGGCAAACGGACGTCCATCAGCGAGCTTGGCCCAGACGAGCTGTATGCAAACGAGACGGCGGCCAAGAAGCTCGACATCGAGCCCGGAGACACCCTCACGCTCTTCGCGCAGGGCGAGCCGTCCCAATTCACCGTGAAGGCAATCGTGAAGGATCGGCTCCTCACCGGATCGCTTCTCGGGGACACCTTCGGGTTCGCGATGCGCATCGACCGCGCGCGCGACCTGTTCCAGCGCGACGACGAGGTCGACTTCATCGCCGTGTCGAACAACGGCGGCGCGCGAGAAGGCGTCCGAAACTCGGAGGCCGTCACCGAGCGCCTGAACGACGTGTTGGAAGGCTCTCAATGGGCCGCGGCGACGACCAAGAAGGATCTGGTGGACTCCGCCAGCTTGCTGGCCAGCTTCCTCACCACGTTCTTCATCGTCCTCGGCCTGTTTTCGATTGCGGCGGGGATGCTCCTGATCTTCCTCATCTTCGTCATGCTCGCCGCCGAGCGAAAGATGGAGATGGGCATGGTGCGCGCCGTCGGCACCAAGCGCAGCCACCTCGTGCAGATGTTCATGTCGGAAGGCATGGTCTACAACATGGCCGCGGCCGCGGTCGGTTGCGCGCTCGGCATCGCCGTCTCGATCGTGATGGTCGGGGCTATGGCCCGCCTGTTCGCCGATTTCGGCCTGCAGATCACCTTCCACGTGACGGCGCGCAGCCTCATCGTGGCGTACTCGATTGGCGTCGTGTTGACGTTCCTCACGGTGACGTTCTCGTCCTGGCGCATCGGCAACTTGAACATCGTCAGCGCCATCCGCGACGTCGCCGACCCGGTGACGGCGAAAGAGCGGCCGGCGGGCGGGCACGGCCCTGGGCACGTGCTGCGGATGATTGCGTGGGTGCTGTTCAAGCCGGAGAACTGGGAACAATTCTGGCGAGCCCTCGGCCTTCTGCCAGTCACAATCGCCAGCAGTGCTGGGGCCGTCGTGCTCCTCATCTGGGGCTCCTTAACGCTCGGCGACGGTTTGGCACCCGTTCTTCGACTAGGGGTTGGCGCACTATTGGTTCCGGTGGCCGTGTTCTTTGCCCGTATTTCTGTTCGGTACACGATCCAGAACCAATTCTTCGCCCTGATCGGCGTAGTGGGGTTGGGAGGGCTGCTCGCTGCCGGGGGGTATCAGCTATTCCGAATCGCAGGCGAGACATACGACACATCGGCAGCGGGTAGCACGATCGCTGTCCTCTTCGGGGTCGTTGGTGGCTTTCTCATTGCGGGTGGCGCGGGGTTGATCCTGCTGGGACTCAGCCAGATCTTCCAGCCCGGCCCGTTGATGCTCCTCGCCGGGCCGATCCTCATGTACTGGGGCTGGGAATCCGCGATGGCGTTCCAGTTTGGCGCCGGGTTGTCGCTGCTCATCATCGGCACCGCCCTGCTCATCCGTTTCCTCGGCGCACCCGCGCGGCCGGTCTTCACCGCCATGGGACTCGGCATGCTGTTCTTCTGGCTCCTCTTTGCCGGCAACAACGTGCCCGGCATAAAGGAGATGGACGGCGACATCGAGATGTTCTTCCTCAGCGGCGTCACTATGGTGCTGGCCGGCACCTTTGTGCTGGTCTACAACGCCGACCTGCTCCTGCAAGGGCTGACGCTCGTAGGTGGCCTCATGTCGACGCTCGTCCCGTCGATAAAGACGGCCGTCGCCTACCCGCTGGCGAACAAGTTCCGCACCGGCATGACGATCGCAATGATCTCGCTCGTGATGTTCGCGTTGGTCATGTTCTCGACCATGAACGAGAACTTCGACCGTCTGTTCAACAGCGACGACGCCCTGGCGGGTTATGACGTACTGGTCACGGAGAATCCGGGTAACCCGCTCGACGATCTCGTCACGACGCTGGACGACAACAACTACCCGACGGACGGGATCGCCGGCGCGGACAAGGTGACGGTGGCCAACCGCCAGGTCTCGAAGTTCAAGCAGCTCAACATCGACGCCGCCGACCAGGAGCCGAACGGCTACAACGTGTATGGCATCTCGCCGGACTTCGTCGAACATAGCGACCTGACTTTCCAGGCTCGCGCCACCGGATTCGACTCCGACGAAGCCGTCATGGATGCGCTGGCCGCGGATCCCGGCTACGTGATCATCGACGCCTTCTCGATCGCACAGGACTTCGGCCCTCCGGGCCCGCTGAAGGGCTTCGACCCCGCGGAGCGCACCTTCGCGCCAGTGCCGCTGGAGCTCATCGATACGGCAACGGGGGCATCGCGGCGCGTGCAGCTCATCGGCATCATCTCGACGCCCGCCAGCGGCCTCTTTTCCGGACTGTTCGTGCCACAGGCGACCTTCGATGAGGTGTTCGCCCGGCCGGAGACGACGCTCGACTACGTACGCCTGAACCCCGGAGCCAGCGCGAACGACACCGCGAAGGGCATCGAGAAGACGCTGCTGGCTCAGGGCGCGCAGGCCGACTCGCTCCGTCAGGTGGTAGAGGATTATCAGGCGCAGAGCCGTGGCTTCCTCTACCTGATGCAGGGGTTCATGGGCATCGGCCTGTTCGTCGGCATCGCTGCGGTCGGCGTCATCGCCTTCCGCACGGTCGTCGAACGCCGACAGCAGATCGGCATGTTGCGGGCCATCGGGTATACGCGCCGCGCCATCGCCCTCAGCTTCCTGATGGAGTCCTCGTTCACCGCGCTGCTGGGCATCCTCAGCGGCATCGCGCTCGGCCTGATGCTGGCGCAGCAGCTTGTGAGGACCGACGAGTTCGTGTCCGGTGGCGTGACCAGCTTCTACATTCCGTGGGTGCAGATCCTCGCCATCGGCGGCTTCGCATTCATCGCCTCGCTGGTTATGACCATTATCCCGTCGCGGCAGGCCTCCAGCATCCCGATCGCGGAAGCGCTGCGGTACGAGTAGCAACCCACGCCCGGAAACAATCTCGAAGCCGCTGGTGACCGACCGGCGGCTTCGTGCTTTAGTCAGCTGCCCCTCGAGAGCTTCGGCCTAATCGCCGGGGCCGCCTGAGTTCGGTGCAGGAGACGTATCCGCGCATCCCGCAGCGTCGAAGGCCGGCGACGTCAGCCGCACGATCTCGTACGCGGCCGCCAGGTCCTGCTGGCGGCGCTCCGTCGCGGGACGGAACATCGCGAACTGCACCGCGTCGCACTGCTCCAGCAGGTTCACGGTCAGCCGGGCGGGCCAGCGGTCGATCCCCGCGCGCCGCATCCCGCGTTCCATCTCGCGCCGCGTCATGGCGTAGGCCGGGAAGGCGAACCTCGCGCTGAGGTACTGGCGCACCGTCGCCGCGATCCGCGCGTAGTATGCCGCCGGGTCCCGCTCCGCCAGCTCCTGCTGTGCGATCTCGCCCAGCGCCGCCCGCGCCACCTCATCGGCGGCGGGCCCTGCCGGCGACACTGGCCCGACGGGCACCGGCGCGGGCCGTACCAGGATCGTCCGCCGCAGGAGCCAGTAGCCCAGCGCGGTCAACCCCGCCATCGCCGCCACGAACGCGGCCGGCACCGCGGGCGACGGCGCCGGCTGGGGGATATCGAGCTGCGGCTTCAGCGGGCGAAGCGCGTCGTCTCCGGGCTGCACAACGCTCTCGATAGCGTACGGCGCTGCCGGCGCCGTGACCGTGCCGCTGCTTCCATCGGCCGCACGCCATACGAGTTCCAGCGGCGCCACGGTCGCCGGGCCGGCCTCGAACGCCACGAGCGTGTACGCCAGCGTGGTCCGCTCACCGCGGTCGATGGCCACACGCTCCGGCTCCGCCCTCGCGACCGCCTCGGCGCTGCCGAAGTCCGCATCCAGTGCCGGCCCCTCGATCGTCATGCCCGGCTCGTGCTCGACGATGATCGTCAGCGTCAGGCGCTGGCCGACAGCCGCCGTAAACGGCTCGACGGCGGCCGAAACGACAGTCGGCATGCCACCCTCAGCCGTGCGAACTCCGACCGCCGCGATGGCCGTAGCGATGAAGAAAGATGCAGTCAGGACGACGAACGCAGGGCGCACGGCGACAGTCTAGCGCTGTCAGGCGCCCGCTTCGGCCCGCTCGAGCAGCAACTCCGTGATCTGCGACAGCGCGCTGTACGCAAGGATGATGTAGTCGCGAGGGTGCAGGTCCTCCAGCTTCTTCAGCTTTTCGTCTCGCGCCTGCACCGGGTCCATCCCACCGAACTCCGAGCCGTCGCCGAAGTCGATCTTCACTTCGAGTTCGTAGAGGCCCCCGTCCTCGCCCACGACGATGCAGCCGAAGTCCGTCCGCTCCGCGCCATCCAGCTCGACTTCCAGCGCGTTCGTGAAGAAGGCGCCGGGGAACGGTGGGAACGGCCGCAGCGACTTCGCCGCCTCCTCCAGCAGGAGCTGGAGCTGCTGCGCGGTGCGCTCGATGATCAGGTCGGCTTGCTGTTTTCGGGCGAGCGCGTCGTTGCTCATCGCGGTCATAGTAGCGATCCCAGCCGCGAGCTACGACTCGGTAGCGATGACCACCACAGGCGCCGCCTGCAGAGTCAGCCGCGCATCCTCAGAGCACGGCGCCGGCGCTGCTCTTGACGGGCGAGGCCAACCCGCGCATTTCTGTACATGCGTCTGCCGCCCGGGATGGTAGAATCTCCCTATCGGGCCGGGCCCTGGAGCGGATTACACAGATTTGAGCACGTTTTCGCCCCCCACGAGCGCCCCCGCGCCGCAGCAGGACCACGATCGCTGGCTCACGCTCGGTCAGGCATGCCGCCTCCTGAACGTCGATGAGTCGACGCTTCGCCGCTGGGCGGACGCCGGACAAGTGCGCACCTTCCGCACGCCGGGCGGCCACCGCCGCTTCGCCGAGGGTGATGTGCGCGCCATCGTCAACGGCGGGCGGTCGCGCAAACAGCAGTACAGCTCTGAGGTCGAGGAGGTGGCCACGCGCCGCATCCGCCGCCAGGTGCACAGCCGCGGCAACGCCGACTGGTACGCCACCGTCGACGATGCGCAGCGCGAGAAGCTCCGCGGACTGGGTCGGCGCCTGATGTCGCTGGTCACCGACTACGTCGCCCGGCGCGGCCGCAAGACGTCACTGCTCGAGGAGGCCCGCGCGACCGGCGCACAGTACGGCGACGAGCTGGCTCATGCCGGAATGTCGCTCTCGCAGGCGATGCATGCGTTCACGTTCTTCCGTCGATCGCTGGACCAATCAGCGAAGCAGGCGCTCTCAAGGCAGGGGACGCCACCATCGGAGGCCGTCGAGGTGTGCGAGCAGATCATGGCGCTGGCCGACGAAGTGCTGCTCGGCATCGCCGGCGCGTACGAACAACCAACAGGTGCGCGATGAACGGCAACGCTGTCCCCCTTCCACTGTCCACTGTCCACTGTCCACTGTCCACTATCTGCCACCCACGGTGAGCTAACATGGCCCTCTACCCGATCTTCGTAGAAGCAAAAGACCGCCCCGTGCTCGTCATCGGGGGCGGGCACGTCGGCGCCGAGAAGGTGCGCGGACTGCTCGCGGCCGAGGCGCGCATCACGCTGGTCGCGCCGGACCTCATCGACGAGCTTCGGGAGCACGCGGATGCCGGCCGCATCGTGTACATCGCTCGCCCGTACCAGGAGTCCGACCTCGACGGCGGGTGGGAGTGGGTGATGGTCGCCACCGACGACGGCGCTATCAACGCCGAGGTCGCACGGGCGGCAAAGGCGCGCGGCCTGTGGGTCAACGCCGCCGACGACCCGAAGCATTGCGACTTCATCCTCCCGGCCGTCGTCCGCAAGGGGAAGATCACGCTCGCCGCTTCCACCTCCGGCGCCAGCCCGGCGCTCGCCCGCCGCCTGCGTGAGGAACTCGACGCGTACCTGACGGAGGACATGCCCGCCCTCGCCGACCTGCTGGCCGAAGTGCGGGCGGAGCTGAGACAGCTCGGGATCAGGATAGAGAACGACCAGTGGCAGCAGGCGATCGACGAGCGGCTGCGCGTGCTGCTGGCCCAGCGCAAGTACCAGCAGGCCCGCGCGCACCTGCTGGCCGGCCTCGGCGTCGAACTGCCGCGCACGCGCGCCCTCGAGGACGCGGCCGGCGCGGAGGAGGACGACGCGATCCGCGCGATCGAACAGAAGCAGGCCGAGGCCACGCGCGGTCTATAGTCTGAAAACGGGAGCGACGGGATCGGCCGATCCCGGAGAACACGGAGCCATGTACGTCTCGGTCATCGGCATCTCCCACAGGACAGCGCCCGTCGCCGTGCGCGAGCACTTCACGCTCGATGGCGAGGAACTACAGGCCGTGCTCGCCCGCCTGGGCCAGCGGTACGCGGGGGCAGCCGTGCTCTCTACCTGCAACCGCACAGAGGTGTACGTAACCGACCCGCGCACTGTGGAGGACCCGCGCCCCGTCGTCGCACTGCTGTCCGAGATCAAGGGCGAGCCCCCGATCGAGGGCGTGCCATTCGCCGCGCTCGCAGGCGACGACGCGTCCCGCCACCTCTTCCGCGTCGCTGCCGGCATCGAGTCGATGGTCGTCGGAGAGAGCGAGATCCTGGGCCAGGTCCGCGGCGCCTTCACGGCGGCCACGCAAGCGGGTACGCACACCCCCGCACTCTCACGCCTCTTTCACACCGCCATCCGCGTCGGGCGGAAGGTGCGCGAGCGTACCACCATCGGCCGCCGCCCCGTCTCGGTCAGCTCGATGGCCGTCGACCTGGCCCGGCGCGAGCCCGGCGACCTGACCCAGAAGACTGTGTTCGTGATCGGCGCCGGTGAGGCGGGCCAGCTGACCGCCAACAACCTGCTCGGCGCCGGTGTCGCGAGAATGCTCGTGACCAGCCGCAGCGCCGAACGCACCTCCGATATCGCCGAGGCGCTTTCTGCGCGCCCGGTCGCCTTCGCCCAGCGCGCCCGTGCCCTCGCCGAAGCCGACATCGTGATCTCCTCTACGGCGGCGCACGATCACGTCATTGACCGGACGATGGTGCAGACGGCGATGGCCGCGCGGCCCGAGCGGCCGCTCCTGCTCATCGACATCGCCGTCCCGCGGGACATCGAGCCGGGCGTCCGCGACCTGCCCAACGTGCGGCTGTACAACATCGACGAACTGCAGGCCGTCGCCGAACGCAATCTCGAGCTGCGCCGCGGCGAGCTGGCCGCCGCCGAGGCCATCATCGAGGGAGACGTCGCGAAGTTCGGCGACTGGCTGCGTTCGCTGGCCGTCGTGCCCACGATCGCCGCTCTCCAGGAGCGCGCCGACGCCGTCCGTCTCGCCGAGCTGGAACGCACACTGTCGCGCCTTGACCTCTCGACCGAGGACCGCGCGCGGATCGAGGCGATGACGGCGGCGCTGGTGAAGAAGCTGCTGCACGCGCCCATCAGCCGGCTGAAGGACCCCGCCGGCGGCGAGCGCTACGCGTCTGCCGCCCGTGCCCTGTTCGACCTGGACGACGATCTGCCGCCGGACGCG
The DNA here is from genome assembly GCA_964371355.1 of uncultured Dehalococcoidia bacterium. Classification (GTDB taxonomy): domain Bacteria; phylum Chloroflexota; class Dehalococcoidia; order DSTF01; family JACRBR01; genus JACRBR01. The sequence continues at coordinate 81,072 of CAYJMG010000009.1, read as the reverse complement.
GGCGAATAGCGCGCATGCCGGCCGGGCGGGCGCAGCCCATCGCGTGTCAGCCCGCCCGTCTGTGTAATCTGTGGAATCTGTGGCTACCAACAGGACCTACATCGTCGGCACCCGCGGCTCCCGCCTCGCCCTCGCGCAGACGCAGCTCGTAGTCGACGCACTGCGCGCCGCGCACCCGTACGCGCGCTTCGACCAGCTCGAGATCACGACGCAGGGCGACCGCGACACCAAGCCGCTGTCCGAGATCGGCGGTCAGGGCGTGTTCACGAAGGCGATCGAGGATGCCCTGCTGCGCGGTGAGATCGACATCGCCGTGCACAGCATGAAGGACCTGCCTCCTGGGCTCGCGGAAGGGCTCGCCATCGCCGCCGTCCCGCAGCGCGGCGACCCGCGGGATGCGCTCTTAACGCGCGAGGGCCGCACGCTCGCCGAGCTGCCATCTGGCGCGAGGATCGGCACCGGCAGCGCGCGGCGGGCCGTGCAGCTCAAGGCGCTACACGCGGATGTCGAGTGCGTCGACATCCGCGGCAACGTCGACACCCGCATCCGCAAGCTCGACGAAGGCCAGTACGACGCCATCGTGCTCGCGAAAGCCGGCCTCGAGCGCCTCGGCCTGGGCGCCCGCGCCACGCAGGTGTTCGCCGTCGAAGAGATGACCCCATCGCCCGGCCAGGGTGCGCTGGCGGTGCAGTGCCGCTCCTCGGACCCCGGCGTGCTCACCATCGCGTCGTCGCTGGACGATCCGAACACCCATGCCGCCGTGGCGGCCGAGAGAGCCTTCCTGGATGCGTTCGGCGCGGGATGCAAAACGCCGATCGGCGCATTCTCATCAGTCGAGGGCGGCAGCCTTAGCATCAGGTTTGTGATCTGGGACGAACAAGCGGCACGGCTGGTGCGCGGATTCTCGAACGAGTCCTCACCCAGCGGCGCTGGCCCCGCGCCGTCGACATCTCTTCTCCAGCGCGCTTCGCTGTTCGGTGCTCGCATCGCGAACACCACGATGACGCAGACCGCGCGGGGCGAGAACGCATGACCTCTCACAGCTCACCTCTCACGTCGCACGTCTCCCTGGTCGGCGCCGGCCCCGGCGACCCGCAGCTCGTCACCGTGGGCGCCGTCGCGCGCCTCGCCCAGGCCGACGTGGTGGTCTACGACCGCCTGGCGAACCCGGCATTGCTGCGCCACGCGCGCGCCGATGCCGAGCTGATCTACGTCGGCAAGACGCCCGAGCACCACACCCTGCAGCAGCACGAGATCAACGCCCTTCTGATCGCAAAAGCGCGCGAGGGCAAGCGGGTCGTGCGCCTAAAGGGCGGCGATCCGTTCGTGTTCGGCCGCGGCGGCGAGGAGGCCGAGGCTCTGGCCGCCGCCGGCGTGCCGTTCGAGGTGCTGCCGGGCGTTACCTCCGCCGTAGCAGCCCCCGCCTACGCGGGTATCCCCGTCACGCATCGCGGCATCGCCTCGTCGTTCGCCGTCATCACCGGGCACGGCCCCGACACCGGCGACGAAGACGACGAGCTGTCCGTCGACTGGGCGAGGGTTGCAACCGCCACCGACACGCTGGTCTTCCTCATGGGCATCGGACGCCTGGAGGAGATCGCCGCGAAGCTGGTCGAGCACGGCCGTCCGCCGGCCACGCCCGTCGCCGTTGTCGAGTGGGGAACACTGCCGCGCCAGCGCACGGTCGCCGGCACGCTCGCAACCATCGCCGAGGACGTGCGTGCCGCCGGCCTCGGACCGCCCGCGGTCACCGTGGTCGGCGAAGTCGCGCGCCTGCGCGACCGCCTGCGGTGGTTCGACGCCCGTCCGCTGTGGGGCACGCGCGTCCTCGTCACCCGTACGCGCGACCAGGCCAGCGAGCTGTCGCGCCTGCTCGAAGCCCAGGGGGCCGAGGCGATCGAGCTGCCCACGATCGAGATCGTGGAGACGGCGGACGCAGACGAGGTCGCTGCGGCCATCGATGCACTTGGTACCTCAGGCTACAACTGGGCTGTGTTCACCAGCCCGAACGCCATCACCATCTTCATGCGTCACCTCTTCGCCCGTGGGCTCGATGCCCGCGCGTTCGGCCGCGCCCGCATCGCCGCCATCGGTCCCGGCACGGCCGGCGCGCTCGCTCGCGCCGGGCTCAAGGCCGACCTGGTCCCCCGGCGCTACGTCGCGGAGGGTCTGCTCGACGCGTTCGAAGGCCGTATCGTCCGGGGGGCGCGCATCCTACTCCCGCGGGCGGAAGGCGCTCGTGACACGCTGGTCGATGGACTAGCCGCGCGCGGCGCCCGCGTCGACGAGTTGCGGCTCTACCGCGCCGCCGTCCCTCGCGATCCGGACATCGAAGGCCTGCGGCGCCTGCGCGCGGGCGAGATCGACGTCGTCACCTTCGCGTCGTCCTCGGCAGTCCGCAACCTGGTCGAGATGCTGGGCGGCGACGTCAGACCGCTGCGCGCGGCGCGCATCGCCGCCATCGGTCCCGTGACGGCGGACGCGGTGCGCGACGCCGGCCTCGAGGTCGCGCTCACTCCGTCCGAGTACACGATCCCCGCCCTCGTCGACGCGATCGTCGCCGCGATCGTCGAAGACGCGGACACGGGCGCATCGCGCTGACAGCTCGCGCCGATATCACCCGTCTGCTCGTGGTTCAGAGCCGCTGTTGCAGAACCATCGAGCGCACGCGCTTCTGCAACGCTTCCCCTCCCTTTTTCAACCGCCGCGCCAGTCCATTAGGTGCCTCCACGGCGAATAGTTAAGCACGGGCGCTCGCTCACGATCGTGGGGTGGCGGTTGCCGGGCTCGTCCGTCTCTCTGCCTGAGAACGATTGAGCACATGAGGAGGCGTGTTCATATGAATCCACGACGGCAGCCCTACCAGGCAATGTGGGCTATCGCGGCCGCGGTCATCGGCGCGGCCACGATCGCCCTGCTCTCGTTGTCCAGCACTGAAACATCGGCAATGTCCGGGACTGTCTCCGGCCAGGCGTACGCTGCATCAGGCTCCGGCATCCCCGGCCCGGTCAGCAGCGTCGCCTTGCCGCCGGGCGGCGACACGGGCGGCAGCATCAGCAGCTCCGGGCCCTTCCAGGTCTCCGGCTCGTCGTCCAACTCCTGCTCGGGCGCGCCGTCGCTCGATGCGTCAAGCGCGACCTGCGTGGCCACGATCGATAACTTCAGCGTCAGCCTCGCCGGCGTTCCCATCATCACCGCCACACAGATCCGCTCGCAGTCCAACAGCGCGGCTGGTCCGGACGGCGCGACGAGCGACAGCGCGGGCTCGCAGGTCAGCGGCCTGTGCGTAGTCCCGGCCCCACTGCTGCCGTGCTCGCCGATCGATGGCCCGGCCACGATGCCGTTCAGCCTCCCCGCCGGCGGCTCGGGGTCGCTCACGGTCCTGCAACAGGCGGCGCGCTCCGCGCAGGACGGCGTCGCGGGCAGCGGCCTCACCACGCGCGGCATGCATCTCGAGATGGCTATTCCGGGCGCCGGCTCCTACGCGACGGACTTCGCCGTGGCCGATACGTTTGTCAGCGACCTGGCGTCGGAGCTGTCGCAGCCGCAGGCGTCCCAGGTCCCGGGACTCCCGGAGTTGCCCGCGCCGGTGCCTCCACTGCCGGAGCTGCCGCTCCCGGCCCTGCCGGGTGACCCCGTACCGGGCGCGCCCGAGCCGCCGGTCCCGCTGCCGGCTCTGCCCGCGCCTCCGGTACCCCTGCCGGCGCTCCCCGTCCCGCTGCCGCCGGGCCTGCCGATTCCGGGCGCCCCCGGATCCGATCCGGCGCCACCTGCGGCAGCCCCCGAAGTGCCTCCGGCCGCCCCGCCACCGGCGCCACCGGCGGGACAGGAAGCGGGCGGGAAGGCCGGGCCGTCGGCACTGCCCAACGCGGGCAACTTCGGCGACCCGTTCTCACCGGGCACGGCGATCGCGACGGGCGTGCTGGGCATCATCGCGGCGGCGGGCGCGGTCCTGCGCATCTTCGCCAGGCGCCTCTGATGGTCTTTGGCGCCACTCGCCTCTCAAGCCACAGGACGGCGTACACTTTCTTCATGGAAGGTGCGCCGATCCTGTTCGCATCCATCGACCGGCACGTCGGCCTGGTCCGCATGCAGCGGACGGACAAGCACAACGCGTTCAACCGCGAGCTGGACCAGGCCGTCGCCGCCGCCCTGGGCGAGATGGACGCCGACCCGGACGTGCACTGCGCGGTGCTGACGGGCACGGGCGACGCCTTCAGCGCCGGGGCGGACATGACCGAGGCGGTCGCCGCGATCGACGGCAAAGGGCGCTCTGAGGGGATGGCCGCCACGTACGCCGCCGTCGCGTCGTTCCGCAAGCCGCTCATCGCCGCCGTCAACGGCATCTGCTACGGCGGCGGTGCGCTCGTCGCCATCCTCTGCGACATCCGCGTCGCCTCCGATACGGCCGCGTTCCGCTTCCCCGGCGCCGCATACGGCCTGGTGGTCGGGGGGGCGCAGCTACCCCGCATCGTCGGGCCCGCCTTCGCGAAAGAGCTGCTCTTCACGGCGCGCGTCGTCCAGGCGGACGAGGCGCTGCGCATCGGCCTGGTGAACGGCGTGCACCCGCGCGACCAGCTCCTCGACGCCGTGATGGAGATGGCCCACCAGGTCGCGCAGAACTCGCCGCCGGCGCTGATCTCCACAAAACACACGGTCGACCGTGCCACGCAGGTCGATGCCGGGCTCGCCGCCGAGGCCGACCACAACCGCGAGCTGCGGACATCGCCCGAGCACCATGAGCGCTTCAAGGCCGCCGCCGCGCGCGTGGCGGCCCGCGGCAAGCGTCCCTGAACCTTCATACGGTCCCCTGTCAACTGTCTTCGCCCATCTGTACACTCGATCCATGACTTCACAGGTGCCCTGGGAAGCGGGCGGCGCCTCGATCGAGCAGGTCGCTGGCGGCTACAACTGGGAGGCCGCACTCTCCGAGCGTGGGCGGGCCTCCGCGTGGTCCCCGTGGTGGATGAGCACCCTGCCCCCGCCCCCGGTCGAGCCCATCATGCTCACGGGCGGCATCCCCGACCCTGCATCGCTCCCCCTGGACGACCTGATCGCCGCAAACGAGACCGTGCTCCGGCGCGAGGGCGCCTTCGCGCTCCAGTACGGCGGCCCGCAGGGCTACGACGGCCTGCGCCAGTGGCTGGCCGACGACATCAACGCTCGCGAAGGCCTCAGCCTCACGGCCGCCAACTTCGTCCTCACCTGCGGCTCGGCGGGCGCCTTCCACGACGTGCTCACCACCTTCGTCGACCCCGGCGACGCCGTCATCCTCGAGCAGCCGTGCTATCCCGGCAGCACGCGTGTTGCCCGCTCGCTCCTGCCCCAGGTTGCCGGCGTCTCCGTCGACGAGGACGGCATCGTTGTGGACGACCTCGAGCGCATCGTCGCCGCGATTCTCGCGGAAGGCCGCCGGCCCAAGGTGCTGTACACCATCAGCAACTTCCAAAACCCGAACGCGGGGACAATGACCCGCGGACGGCGCAAGGCCGTCGTCGAGATCTGCCGCCGGCACGGCATCCTCATCGCCCAGGACGACGCGTACGGCGGTATCAGCTTCGACGTGGAGCCGCATCCATCGCTCTTCACCGTGGCCGGCGGGACGGGAGCCGTCCTGATGGGCACCTTCAGCAAGACGCTGGCCACGGGCCTCCGCGTGGGCTGGGTCATGGGCGAGCAGGCCGTCGTCGACGCCGTCACCCGCATGCGCTTCGACATGGGCGTCTCACCCTGGACCTCGCGCGTGTTGCACGAATACGCAGCCGGCGGCAAGTACGGCGCCCACGTCCCGAAGATGGTCGCCATCTACCAGCGAAAGCGCGACGCGATGCTCGCCGCGCTGGACGAGCGCTGCGCGTCGTTCGGCACGTGGGGCGTGCCCAAGGGCGGCTTCTTCGTCTGGATGAAGCTCACCGACGGCATCGATACCCGAAAGCTCCGCTACACGGCGAACGACGAGGCGGTCGGCTATGTCGGCGGCGAAGCCTTCTTCGCCGACGGCTCGGGCGCCGGCTACATCCGCCTCTGTTACAGCAACGTCGCCGAAAAGGACATTCCGGAGGCTGTCAAACGCCTCGGCCGTGCCCTCGAACATGCAACCGCGTAGTCCCGCCGCGAGTCGCCGGCGGCTGGCAGGATCATCGTTGTGATCATCGACGCCCACACACACGCGTTCCCTCCGAGAGTCATCGAGCGGAGAGAAGAGCTTCTCGCCACCGAGCCCGCGTTCGCCGAGATCTACACCGACCCCGCTGCAACGATGGCAACGGCGGAGGAGCTGCTCGCGTCCATGGACGAGGCGGGCGTCGACCGCAGCGTCGTCTGCAACTTCGCCTGGCGCAGCGAGGTGCTGATCGAGGCCACGAACGACTACCTCATCGAATGGGGCCAACGGTCGCGGGGCAAGCTGCTGCCGTTCGTCTCGGTCTACTTCCCCCCCGACGCTGGTGCCCACGGCCGCGCCGAGATGGAGGATGCGCCCGCCGGCGCCAGGCGGGGCGTGCGCGAGCGTATCCGCGATCTCGCCGCGGCCGGCGCGCGCGGCATCGGCGAACTGCGGCCGGAGACCACAGGCTACGACCTGGGCGACAGCGACGAGGCCGACCTGCTGGCCTGGGCGGCCGCCGCGTTCGACCTGCCGGTGCTTGTCCACGCCACGGAGCCGGTCGGCCACCACTACGCCGGCAAGCAGGGCGGGCCGATCGACGCCATCGCCGCATTCGCCCGCAGCGCCGCGGGCGTCAACGTCATCGCCGCGCACTGGGGCGGCGGCCTGCCCTTCTTCACTCTCATGCCGGAGATCCGCGATGCCCTGGCGAACGTGTATTTCGATACCGCCGCCAGCCACCTCCTGTACGATCCGGCCGTGTACCGCCGCGTGATCGACCTCGCCGGTGTCGAGAGGATCCTCTGGGCCAGCGATTACCCCCTGACCTCGCAGCAGAAGGCGCTGAAACGCACCCGCGAAGCTGACCTCGCGGATGATGAACTCGCCGCGATCCTTGGCGGCAACACCGCGCGGTTGCTGAGCCTGTAGCGGCTCGCTACCTGCGCCTAAACTGCACCCATGTCCGGAGTAACCGCCGGGGACACGCGGAGTCTCCGCCTCTTCGTGGCCATCCAGTTGCCGGCTCAGGTACGCGGGGCCCTGCAACGCGCTGTCGACGCGCTGAAACAAGCGGGCGCGGGCGGCGCGCTGCGATGGGTGCGCCCAGAGGGTATCCACCTCACCCTGAAGTTCCTGGGCGCGACGCCCGCGCCCGCGATCCCCGCCATCAACACAGCGCTCCGCGTGGCGGTGCGGGAGACGCCCCCGCTCCGTCTTCAACCCGAAGGTGTGGGTTCGTTCGGCGGCCGCCGCAACCTGCGGGTCGTCTGGGTCGGCCTCACGGGCGACACCGAAGGCATCGTGGCACTCGCGCGGCGCGTCGATGCCGCCCTCGAACGGCTCCACATCCCCCCGGAGACGCGCGCGCTCAACCCGCACCTCACGCTGGCCCGCGTGCGAGAGGGCACGCCGCCCGACGAGCACGCCCGTATCCACGAACTACTCGCCGCAGCCGAGGCTCCGTCGTTCCCCGCCTTCGACGTCACCGAGGTCAGCCTGATGCAGTCCAAGCTGCAGCGCGGCGGGGCCGTGTATCAGCAGCTCGCGTCATTCTCGTTGGAGGGCACGCCGTGACCCCGCCGCGCATCATCGCCATCGACTGGTCGGGCGCGAAGACGGGCGCCGCGAAGAAAATCTGGCGCGCGGACGTCGTGGACGGCGATCTCGTGCACCTGGCCAACGGCCTCGACGCCCGCCAGCTCACGCAACAGCTCATCGCCCTGGCCGCCAGCGAGCCGCGCATCGCCGTGGGCTTCGACTTCTCGTTCTCGATGCCGTCCTGGTTCCTTCAACGCGAGGGCATCGCCTCCGCCCCCGACCTCTGGGCGCGCGTCGAGGGCGGTCTGGGCGAACGCTGGCTCGCGGAGCAGCCGCATCCGTTCTGGGGCCGGCCGGGCTCCCACATGCCCACCGGGTGCCAGCTCTACCGTCGCGCCGACCGCGAACTCCATCGGGACACGGGCTATCTCTGCAAGTCCGTGTTCCAGATCGCCGGCGCGGGTTCCGCGGGCACCGGCTCCCTGCGTGGCATGCCGGTGCTGCACGAGCTGCGTGGCGCGGGCTTCCACGTCTGGCCGTACGACGAGCCCGGTTGGCCCGCCGTCTTCGAGATCTACCCACGCATCTTCACCGGCGCCGTCCACAAATCAAGCCGGCGCGCACGCACCACGCTGATCGATCAGCGCTATCCCGCGCTCGCGGCCGCGCACTACAACGCGATGGTGGCCAGCGACGATGCGTTCGACGCCGCCGTCTCGGCGCTCGAAATGTGGGTTTTCAGAAACGAAGTCCAGCGCCTGCCGGTTGTGAGCGATCCCGTGCTGAAGCTCGAGGGGATGACCTGGTATCCCGGGGCCGGTCCGCCCGCACCCATACTCGCGTCATGAGAAGGCTCCTTTCCTTTCTCGTCGCGGCGGTCCTACTCGCCCTCGCCTGCGACCGCGAGAAGTCCGCGAATGACCATCCCGCACCCGCGAGTGCCGTCTACCTCTCGCTCGGCGATTCGGTCGCGGCCGGGAACGGCGCCTCGGATGCGGCGTCCACCTCATTCCCGGCGCTTGTCGCCACTGACGAAGATCTCGCCCTCGAAAACCTCGCGCTCGCCGGCGCCACCACCGCCGACGTTATCGAAAAGCAGCTCCCGAAGGTCGCGAATGCGGCCGGAGGTCGCGAGGTCGCCCTTATCACCATCTCCGCCGGAGGCAACGACCTCGCCGCGCTCATCCCGAACGCCGCATGCCAGCAAGATCCGCTGCCGGCGTCGTGCCCACTCGAGGAGGCGCTGGCAGGCGTGGCGGGCCGGATCGAGGCGATCGTCTCGCGGCTGCGCCAGGCGTATCCAGCTACACCGATCGTACTGCTGGCGTACCCGAACTTCTTCTCGGGCACGGGCCACGCGTTCGAGGCGCCAGCCGCGCGGGTGCTGCCGCGGCTCGGCGAGACCATCCGTGACATTGCGATGCAGCACGGGGACGTCGCCGTTGCTTCGCCGTCGTTCGAGGGCCGCGGAAGCGAACTCACGCATGTCCTCGACGAGCGGTTCGACCCCCACCCGAACGACGCGGGCCATCGGCTGATCGCCGGTGCCGTGACCGACGCGTATCATGCCATCCAGCGTGAAGGAGCCCGGCGACGATGAAGTTCAACCACATCGGCATCCCCACCACCGGCTCGTTCGATGGTGAGATGCCCCTTCCGCACCTGAAAATGACCGTCAGCGATCACAAGGACAACCCGTTCGGCATCCAGTGGCAGCGCTACTGGGACGACGCGCCGTATCCGGATCTGGTGAAGACTGTCCCACACGTAGCGTTCGAGGTCGACGACCTGCAGGCGGCGATCCAGGGCCAGCACGTCATCATCGAACCAACAGCCCCAGCCCGGGCGTCCTCGTCGCCATGATCGAAGTGCGCGGCGCACCCGTCGAGCTGATGCAGGTCGACCGCGCCCTCCGCCCCGACGTGTAACGCTCGAGTTAGGTCCGTCGCGCGAGGATCGCCGCCACGCGGTCGAGGATCCGGTGGCCGACCACGTACTTCGAGAGCAGCGGCAGGTCCTCGGCCGAACCGTCGGCGCCCAGGATGGTCACCTGGTTCGTGTCGTGGGCGAATCCCGTCGCCGGCGCTGACACGTCGTTCGCGACGATCAGATCCAGCCCCTTCGACGCGATCTTCGCGGCCGCGTGCTCTCGCAACTGTTGCGTCTCGGCCGCGAACCCGACCTTTACGAACGAACCCCGCACGCCCGCGATGATGTCCGGGTTGGGCACAAGGTCGACGGACAGGCCCTCGCCCGTTCGCTTGATCTTGTGCGCGGCGGCAGCGGCGGCGCGGAAGTCGGCCGGGGCCGCCGCCATAATCAGCGCGTCGGCGCCTTCGACCGCGATGCGCACCGCGTCTGCCATGTCGGCCGTCGTCTTCACATCGATGCGGTCGACACCGTACGGCGTCGCCAGCGCGATCGGGCCGCACACCAGCGTGACGCGCGCTCCCCGGTCGCGGGCCGCCTCCGCGATGGCCACGCCCATCTTTCCCGACGAGCGGTTGCCGATGTAGCGCACCGGGTCGATCGGCTCCTGCGTACCCCCGGCGCTGACGACGACGCGGCGGCCCGCCAGGTCTCCCCCGTCGCCGATCACGGTGCGCACGGCGCCTATGAGCGTCTCGGTCTCGACCAGCCTGCCCAGTCCCATGTGACCGCTCGCCAGCCGGCCCTCCGCCGGCCCGGCGAAGGTGACCCCTCGCCCGCGGAGCGTCGCGACGTTCGCCTGCACCGCGTCGTGCGCCCACATGTGATCGTCCATCGCCGGCGCGACGATCGTGGGCGCCGCCGTCGCGAGGTAGGTCAGCGCGACCATGTCATCGGCCATGCCCTGAGCCATCCGAGCGATCGTCGTCGCCGATGCCGGGGCGACGAGCAGGACGTCCGCGGCGCGGGCCAACATGACGTGCTCCTCGGCCAGGGGCGACTGCGGGTCGTACATGTTCGTAAAGACCGCACGCCCGGTGAGGCCGCGGAACGTCAGCGGTGTGACAAACTGTTGCGCCGACGCAGTGAGAATCACGTCCACCGCGGCGCCGGCCTGCGTCAGCTTGCTCGCAAGGTCCGCGGCCTTATAGCAGGCGATGCTGCCCGTGACGCCGAGGACGGCGCGCCGTCCTTCGAGGGGTCTATCGGTCCAGGCTCGCGCGCTCATCTTCGTCCTGTCTTAGTCCCGTCGCATGTTCATCTCGTACAGCAGACGCAGGCCCTTCAGCGTCAAATCCGCGTCCACGTGGTCGAAGGCGTCCGTCTCCTTCGAGATCAGCTCGGCCCAGCCACCCGTGCCAATAACGGTCGCCGCTCCGCCCAGCTCGGCCTTGAACCGCCCGACCATACCTTCGATCAATCCTACATAACCCAGCAGTGTCCCCGACTGGATCGCCGCTACGGTGTTCTTCCCAATAGCTGTTTTCGGCCGTTCCAGCTCCACCCGGTAGAGCTTTGCGGCCCGCGAGAACAGGGCTTCGGAGGCGATCCCGATGCCCGGAGCGATGGCCCCGCCCAGGTACTCCCCTTCCGCCGAGACCGCATCGAAGACCGTCGCGGTGCCCACGTCGACGATGATCAGCGGCGGCGGGCCGTAGTCGTGGACAGCCGCGACCACGTCCACGATGCGGTCGGCGCCGACCTCGCGTGGGTTGTCGTACAGGATGCGAACGCCCGTCCGCGTGCCGGTCCCGATAACCAGCGGCTCGGTCTTGAAGTATCGCTTGCACAACTGCTCGAAGACGGCCGCCAGCTCGGGTACCACGCAGGCCATCACGGCGCCCGTCACGGCCGTGGGCGCGATGTCCTCGGCGCGCAGCAGCCCCAGCAGCGTCACGGCATACTCGTCGGCCAGCCGCTCGTGGTCCGTCGCCACGCGCCACGTCGCGACGGTGCGCTCGCCGTCGAAGATCCCGACGGTCACGTTCGTGTTCCCCACGTCCAGCGTCAGCAGCACGTCGTCCCTCCCGCGGAGTCGAGTGTAACCGACCCTTATCGCGCCCGCAGACGGGCGTCGCCTCACGTCAACCCGCGTCGTCTCTACCCCGACCAGCGACCACAAACGCGCAGTCACTCATTCCCGGACGAGGTGGACCAGGCTGGGCCTGACCGACATCTCGATCTCCTTGCGCCGATCCAGCTCCAGGCGATGATAGGCGTAGCCCGGCAGTTCGATCTCGATGTCGTACCGCCCGGATGAACCATTGAGCTGCACGAACAACCGGTGCGTCTCCGACCCCGGCGCCTCCTCGACGATCGTCCCGATGAAGGTGTTGAACCGGCCTTCGTAGCTCCGGCTTGGCAGCCGGATCATGATGTGAGTCGGCCGGATGCAGGCGAGCACGTCGTCGCCGACGGCGGTGCGCGTCCCCTCCAGCTCGCCATGCTCGGCCGTCAGGATGCGGCCCATCCACTCCACGTCCGTCTGGCCCTCACGCACCTCCACGACTCGCGCCGGGAGCACGTTGCGCACGCCCAGGAGCCGTGCGACCTGCGCCGTGGCCGGCCGCGCGAACACGAGCGCCGGGGGCCCCTGCTGCAGCACCGTCCCCCTGTCGATGACCACCAGCCACTGGGCGACGCGGAAGGCGTCGGCGAGGTCGTGCGTGACCAGCACCATCGGTATCTGCGCCTCTTCCTGCAACGCCACCAGCTCGTCCCGGAGCTGCGGCCGCAGCACCGTGTCGAGCGCGCTGAAGGGCTCGTCGAGCAGCATGAGCGCCGGACGCGGCGCGATCGCCCGCGCGATCGCCACCCGCTGCTGCTGGCCGCCCGAAAGCCGCCGCACCGACTCGCGGCGCACGTCCTCCAGGCTGACACGCTGCAGCGCCTCCCGGACGCGCTCCTCGCGCTCCGCGGGCGCCAGCTCCTTCAGCCCGAAGGCCACGTTCTGCTCGACGCTGAGATGCGGGAAGAGCGCGTACCCCTGGGGCACATACCCCACGCGCCGCAGCCGCATCGGAAGCCGCACGCCATCCGGCCGCTCGACCAGCATCCGGCCGTCCACCTCGATGAACCCGGAGTCCGGCTGCAGCCCACCCGCGATGAGGCGCAGCGTGACACTCTTGCCCGAGCCCGATGGCCCGAACAGCACGACTCGCCGCGCCGTCGTCGATATCGCCAGCGACAGCTCGTAGTCCCGAAGTTGCTTCTTTACCTCCATGCGGAGGACGGGTGGGGCCGGGGAGTCTGTCATGCGCGCTAACCTCGCCGCGGATCGGCCGCCCGGATGAAGAGCGTCGCCCAACTGAACAGCAGCAGCGCGGACAGCGTTATCGCGATAAGGAGCGCGGCGGTCCAGTTGGCGCGCCCCACGTCGCCAGCCTGGACGGCGTCGTACACCGAAACGGGCAGCGTGCGCGTCTCGCCGGGGATGTTGCCCGCCACCATGATCGTCGCCCCGAACTCGCCCGCCGATCGTGCGAACGCCAGCGCGATCCCGGCCGCTACGCCACGCATGGACAGCGGTAGGGTGATCGCGGCGAAGACGCCGAGACGCGTGCGGCCCAACGTCGCCGCGACGCGCTCCAGCTCCGGGTCCACCTGCTCGAATGCCGACTGCGCGGTCCTGATGAGCAACGGCGCGCTGAGGATGGCCGCCGCGATCGCCGCACCCCACCAGGTGAACACGACGCGGATGCCGACTTCGTCCTCGAGGAAGCGCCCGACCGGGCTCCCTCTCCCAAAGGTGCGGAGCAGGTAGTACCCAACCACGGTCGGCGGCAAGATCAGTGGAAGCGTCACCAGCGCTTCGACGATCGCATGTCCCCGGAACCGGTACCGCGCGAGGATCCACGCGATCGGCAGTCCGATGACGACGCAGAGCAACGTCGCCGTCGCCGCCACCTGGATCGTGATGCGGACGTCCGCTGCCTCAATCATCGGCGCCGTCCTCGCCTTCCCCGGCCAGCGCGAACCCGTACGTGCGCATGATCTCGCTGCCCGGCCCGATGACGTACTCGATGAACTGCACGGCGAGATCCGGCTGGGAGGCGCCCGCGATGCCGGCAGCTGCCTGGTGCAGCGGCTCGTGCAGGGATGCGTCGATCACTGTGTACCGCAACCGGTGGCCGTTCTGGACCGCCAGCGAGAGCGGGATAATCCCGGCATCGGCGTTACCGCTCACGACGAACTCCGTGGCCTGTGACGCATTCTCGCCCAGCACCAGTCTAGGCTCGATCTCGTCCCACAGGCCCGATGCCTCCAACGCCTGCCGCCCGGCGAGCCCGTACGGAGCGTGCTCCGGGTTCGGCAGCGCGACCCGCCCGATGTCGCCTCCCACAAGGTCATCGAGCGACCTCAGCTCTCTCGATGACGAAGCCACCACGATGCGCCCCACGGCGTAGAGCCGCCTGCTGTCCGGTAGGACGCGACCGCCCTCCTCGAGCTGGTCGATGTACGACTCGTTCGCCGAGAAGAACGCGTCCACCGGCAGGCCCTCCTCGATCTGTGACGCCAGCATGCCCGACGACCCGAAGGAATACACGACGTCGCACTCGCACGAGTCCTCGAACTGCTCCTCCATCTCCTCGAACGCCAGCCGGACGTCCGACGCGGCCGCGATCGTTACGGTCGGCCGGTCGTCCGGCCCGCACGCGCCAAGCATCAGGAGAGCGAACGAGCACACAACAGCGATGACTTGTCTCATAGCGTCAGATTGCTCTTCCCCTCGAAACTCAGGCCATACGCCATCTAAGAACGACTACCAAGCCGCCGCCCGTCGCCGAAAGTGCCATCAGGGCCGTGCATCCCCGTGGATGTCATGGCCATCCTGCACAATATCCGCCCCGTTGCAGCCCCCACAGCCACCCCGTAGCCTGACATCGTGAGCCAACCCGCCATCAGCGCCCGTGGCCTCCGCAAGTCCTACGGCCCCGTCGAAGCCGTCCGCGGCATCGACCTTGACGTACAAACGGGCGAGGTCTTCGCGCTGCTGGGCCCCAACGGCGCCGGTAAGACCACGGCGGTCGAGATCCTGGAGGGCTACCGCCAGCGCGACGCCGGCGAGGTCAGCGTCCTCGGCAGCGACCCCGCCCACCACGACCGCAACCTGCGCGAGCGCGTCGGCATCGTCCTCCAGTCGACCAGCCTTTCCCAGTACCTCACGGTGGCCGAGACCGTCGAGCAGTACCGCGGCTATTACGCGCACCCGCGCCCGCTCGACGAGGTCCTCGATGTCGTCGGGCTGGCGGACCAGCGTGACATCCGCTGCAACAAGCTTTCGGGCGGCCAGCAGCGCCGCCTCGACGTCGCGGTGGGCCTCGCGGGCGATCCCGAGCTGCTGTTCCTCGACGAGCCCACCACCGGCTTCGACCCCGCCGCCCGCCGCAACGCCTGGGAACTCATCACAAACCTCAAGGCGCTCGGCAAGACCGTCCTCCTCACCACCCACTACATGGACGAGGCCGAGCACCTGGCCGACCGCGTCGCCATCGTCGTGCGCGGCCAGATTGTCGCCCAGGGCGCACCGCGCGATCTGGCGAAGGGCGAGCACGCGGCCGTCGTGCGTTTCGGGTTGCCACCCTCCCCACCCGCCTTGCCTCCCGAGCTGGTGTCCAGCGCGAGCGCGAACGGCCTGGTCGAGATCGAGACGGAAGATGCCACCCGCCTCCTCCACACGCTCACATCCTGGGCGGTCGAGCACCAGCTCGACCTCGAAGGCCTCACCGTCTCGCGCGCTTCGCTGGAGGAGACGTACCTTCGGCTGACGCGCGACGCCGAGCGCGAAGCCGCCGAGGCAACGCCGGTCGTGCCAGGACAGCGCAGACGCCGCCGGAGGCGCTCGTGAACGACGCTCTCCTCGTGATGCGCCAGGTCCGCTACGAGAACCGATGGTTCTGGCGGAATCCGCCCGCCGCCTTCTTCACTTTCGTCTTCCCGCTCATCTTCCTCGTCCTGTTCAACGTCATCTTCGGGAATAACGAGATCGAGGTCCCCGGCGGCACCACCAACGAGTCCACCTTTTACGTCCCTGCCATCGCGGCGCTGTCCGTCGTCACCGCCTGCTACACCAACATCGCCATGACCATCTGCTACACGCGCGACGACGGCGTGCTGAAGCGCATCCGGGGCACGCCCCTCCCGGTGTGGGCCTACGTCACCGCCCGCGTGCTGCACGCCATGCTCGTCGGTCTGCTGCTCGTCGTCATCGTCGTCGCCTTTGGCCGCGCGTTCTACGACGTGACCCTGCCCTCCAACACCCTGGCCGCCTTCATCATCACCGTCGCCGTCGGCTCCGCCGCGTTCTCGATGCTGGGGCTGGCGGTCACCACGGTCATCCCCAACGCCGAATCCGCGCCGGCGATCGTGAACTTCACCATCCTCCCGCTCTTCTTCATCTCCGACGTCTTCATCAACCTCGAAGACCCGCCAGCATGGCTCGATACGCTGGCCAACGTCTTCCCCGTCGTGCACTTCTCGAAGGCGATGCAGACGGCGTTCAACCCGTTCGAGTCCGGAGCCGGGTTCGAGCCCCTGCACCTCGGCGTCATCGCCGCCTGGGGTGTGGCGGGCTTCATCGTCGCCATCACGCGATTCTCCTGGGAGCCACGCAGATGACGGCCCCCTACCGCATCCAGCGCGGCGGCCGCACCGCGCTGCTCACTGCACACAAGGCGGTCCTCTCCCGTGCCCACAACGGAAACACGATCGGCGCCATCCGCGAATCGCTCGAAGCCGGCGTCCCGCGCCTCGAGATCGACGTGCACTCGCTCGACGGGCCCGACTACATCGTCTTCCACGACCGCCGCCTCGACCAGGGCACGACCGGCACCGGTTCCATCGGCGCCGTGACGCCGGACGCCGTGCGGGCCTGCCGCTTCACGCTCGATTCCCACGACCGCCCACCGCTGCTCAGCGAGGTCGTCGAGCTTTCGCGACAGGCCCCCGCCACGCAGGTGCAGCTCGACCTCAAGGACTGGCGTGCAATGGCCGACGAGCGGGTCCGCTCGTTGCTTGACCTGATCGCGCCCGTTCACGACCAGGTGATCATCTCGATGGGCCAGGACTGGAACCTGCGCCGCCTCCACCGCGCGGACCCGGAGCTGGCGCTCGGCTTCGATCCAGGCCACTACATGGACTACGCCATCGAGAGCGACCAGTTCTTCCTGCCCCGCACCATGGGCGCCTACGGCTACCGCGACGACCACCCGATGGCCATCGGCAAGACCGAGGACGTCACGCAGTACCTGGCCGACCGCATGGAGATGCTCGTGTTCCAGGCGCCGTTCGCCCGCGAGTTCTTCCTGAACTACCGGTTGATCCTGCAGATGGTCGATGACGGCTTCGATGTCTGCGCCTGGTTCCATGAGCGTGACATCGACGTGACAGCCTGGACACCCGACTACCGCGGCCCCGAATCCCTCGCCGCCCTCGAGCGCCTGGTCGTCGCCGGCGTCGACCGCATCACCACCAACACCATCCCCGCGTGGCTCGACGCCACCCGCTAGCCGAGCGCCTCCGCCAGCGCGGCGCGCAGCGCCTCCTCGTCGACGGGCGCCTGCGACACCACGCGCCCGTCCACCGCGATGACGGGGATCACGTCGTTGTAGTCCGCCAGCGCCCCCGGGTCGCGGTCGATGTCCACTTCACGCACGGTGAAGCGCAGCTCAGCCCGGAGGGTGCGAAGCATCTCGGCTGCCTCGTCGCACAGGCCGCAGCCCTCGCGCGTGTACAGCACCACCTCGCGCGTCATGTCAGGTGGTCGATCGGGAGGAGGCGGTCGCGCGGTCCAGCGGGTTCTCCGGCGCCCCCGCCGCGATGACGGTCCCTGCCGGCGCGGGCTGCTCGCGGCGCAGCACCGACCACACCAGCCCCACCATGCCAATCCCGAACGTGATCGTGGAGACAACCTGCGGGAACGTCATCCAGTCCTTGATGATGTGGTCCGGGCAGCCAACGCTGTTCGGGCAGCCGTAGCCGCTGTCGATCCGCAGATAGCTCACCCCGAAGCGCATCGCCGAGTACAGCACGAGCCCCGTGAAGAACACGATCCCCGGCCGGTGCTGCCACAGCTTCACGAACAGCAGCGCCATGATCGCGATGATGAGAAAGTCGCCGAGCATCTCGTACGTCGTCGCCGGGTGGGTCGCGCCGTAGGTGAAACTGGGGCTGTCGCGGTGCGAGTACACCACAGCCCATGGCAGGTCCGACGCCTTCGCGACGTGCTCGCCGTTGACCAGGTCGCCCAGACGGCCGATCCCCATGCCCAGCAGCAGGCCGAATGCCGCTACGTCCAGGCCCCGCATGATCGGCATCCGGCGGATCAGGCCGTAGACCAGCGCGCCCAGCACGCCGCCGATCACGGCGCCGTAGATCGTGATGCCGCCCTCGTTGATCTTCAGGACGTCGAGCCACTGCCCGCGGAAGGCCTCGTTGTTCTCCAGCACGTACATCGCCCGGGCGCCGATGATACCCGTCGGGACGCCCACCAGCGCCACGCTGTAGGCGTCGTCCTCCGTGAACCCCTCGCGACGGCCCAGCCACGCGCCCAGGTACACGCCCGCCGCGATGCCCACCGCCGTGAACACGCCGTGCCACGTGAGTTGCAGGCTGCCGAACGTCGCGATGTCCGGGTCCCAGCCGATCGTGATCGAGAGCAGGTGCAGCAGCGCCACTTACCGTTCCTCCTGCAGCTCCGGCGGTGTCTCCACGCCCAGCCGCCGCGCCAGCGTGCGCATGTCCTTCTCGAACCCGCCGCTCTTCTCGGCGAGGGCCGCCACCTGTGAGCCCGTCGATGTCAGGCGTATCCACACCCGCCGACGAGGCACGTAGAAGGTTAACCCAAGGCCGATCACGAGCATACCCGTCGCCACCCAGATGAACCACGCGCCACCATCTCGCTTCACCGAGATGCCGGTGAACTCGCGCGGGCCCTCGAACGTGTACTCATACCCTCCCACGGTGACCGGCTCACCCGGGCCCAGCGAGATTGCCGGGCTGCTCTGCGATGTCAACATCAATACGTCCGCGCCGTCCGCCGCCTTCGTTAGCTGCGCCAGCGTCTGTGCGCTGCCATCCGGCAGGTCCACACCGACGGCCGCAGGCAGTGACACGACGTCGTCGAACCTCAGCCGCAGTCCGCTCAGCTCGCCGCTGGCGCCTTCGTCGATGCGCACCTGCGCGCCCGTCGCCCCGCTCTGTGGGTCGTACGCGACGAGCTGCCAGCGCTCGTCATCGGCCGCCGTGATCCCGATCCAGAGCAGCGGCCCGTCCGGCACCTGAACCAGCGTCCCGCTGGCGAAGTCCAGGAAGTCCGTAGGCGCGATCGTGTCGCGCACCAGCTCCCGCCCCGAAGCGTCCACGATCGTCACGGCGGGCGCCGCCGTGATCTCCTCCAACGGGAACGTCTCATGGAACACGGTGTTGCCCGTGGCCGTGTCGCGGATGCGCAGCGCCGCGCCGAAGGGAAAGAAGGCGACCTGATGGAACCGGTACCCGCCGTACTTCAGCGGATCGTTGACGGTCGTGAAGCCGCTCTTTACCTCCTCGCCGTTGCGGAAGATGGTCAGGTGCGTCCGGAAGTCCAGCGCGTTACCCAGGTCGCCATACTTGCCGACCGCGTCGTCCACACGCACCTGAAGCTGGCCGGGATCGCTGACGGCGAACACCGGCTGCGTCGTCCCTTCGCCGGCGAACATGTCGGCGGTGAAACCCGTCGCCCACGTCACCATCCCACCGGCCAGGAAGAGGATGAGCGCCAGGTGGCTCACGAACGTCGCGAGCTGCGCCCACGGGTACCGGTCGGCGAAGACGTACACCGCCCCGTCGCGCTCCTCGGCCTCGACGCGGCCAAAGCGCATCGACCGCAGCGTCGCACGCAGCGCGTCCACACTCACCGGCGCCAGCACCGTCCGGTTGTGCGCCCGCTCGTAGAAGCTGTCGGGTACCCGCACTGGCGGCTTGAACACGTTGCGGAACGTCGGCGACCACCGGTTGACCGTACATGTGGTCACGAACACCACCAGGAAGCCCAGCGCGAACAGGAACCAGCGCGCCTGGAACACCTCGAAGAACCCCAGCCGGTACATCGCGTCCGTCAGCGGCCCGAACGTGTCGCGCTTCGTGTCCAGCCACGCCTGGATCGCGGCGTCGTTGCCCCGCATCGCTTCCGGCACCTGCGGGATGACCACACCCAGCAACCCGAAGGCGGCCAGCGCCCCGATGTAGAACACGGCGATCCGCACCGACGTCAGCAGGCGCCAGATCGGCGCCCACACGTCAAACGCGGGGCGTCGTCCCGAAGCGGCGGTCGTATTGGCGGCGGTCATGGTCACCATTCAGCGCGTATGAGCGGATACAGCGTACCGGACGTCACAACCACCGTAGCGGGGGGGGGGGGCCCCCCCGGGGGGTGCGCCCCCCCGGGG
>CAYJMG010000009.1:60371-61061 GCA_964371355.1 uncultured Dehalococcoidia bacterium | reverse complement strand
ACCTTCCCCCCCTAAGGCGGCAACCCCGCCCCCCCCCCCCCACACCCCGCGGGGCGCGGGCCTTCAGCCCGCGCGGGTTCATCGCCTCCGCTGCTGTGCGGCTCACTCCCGCTCAGGCGTTTGGCGATCGCTCCGCTCCGTGGTGAGAAACTTCCAGTAATCGTCCAGGCACCGCCCATCCCCGCTTGAGTACGCGTACTCCTCCACGCTCCGGCACAACCCGCCCTTCACTGGATTGTTATGCACATAAGCAATGAAGCGGTTCAGCTCATGCAGTGACTGCGGAACCTCATCGAAGAATCCCTCCTGCCAGACCTGCCCCTGCCTTCCGTTTTCACGATTGATCCGCCTGGCGATTGCCCCTTTTACGATTCTCATCGTCTGGCTGATGGTGTACGGCTCCCCGGGCACAATGACAAAGTGCGCGTGGTCCGGCATGAAGCAGAACGCAAGCAATAGCAGGTGATACTTCTCGCGGGCCGCGTAAAGTTCCTCCACCGCCACTTCAGCGGAGTGGCCAGTGAACACGCGTCGCGACTGGTCAGTGCGTGCCGTCGTGAAGTACGGCACGGCTCCCAGGTCGAAGTGCGGTGGTCGCCGGCTACCTTGGCGCCGTGACATGAACGGTATGCTACATGAACCCGGGGGGGGGGGTGGCCCCCGCGTCAATGTTGGGGGGCGCCCGGGGGG
>CAYJMG010000009.1:0-60361 GCA_964371355.1 uncultured Dehalococcoidia bacterium | reverse complement strand
GGCGCGGGATACTTTGCCGCGTTTAATTTACCGGTATGAAAATTTCCACCGCGCGGGCTGAAGGCCCGCGCTACATTGATGCTGGACGCCTGCGGCGCTCCATCCCGCAGCCGCTTGCTACCCTGTAACACAGCGATGACCACCTCAACGACCACTACCGATACCCAAGTCTTCCTCGCCGAGATAGACGCCTGCCTCGACGAGATGCGCCCCTACGTCCACTCCCACGGCGGCGAACTCAACCTTGTCGACTGGGATCCCGCGGAAGGCCGCCTCCGCCTCCAGCTCGCCGGCGCCTGCCACGGCTGCCCCATGTCCATGGTCACCATGAAGCTCGGCATCGAGCGTATCGTCCAGGATCGCTTCCCCACGGTGCAGATCGTCGAGGCCGTCCGGGTCGACGACTTCGACTACCCCGAGCTGGGGAGCTAGCGGTGACCTACCCCCGGTTCGACCGAGCCGAAACGATTCGGCGGCTCCGCGAGTCGCTCGAAACCGTCGTCTGGTCGGCCCGCCTCGTCCCGACGCAGTTCACACATGCGCTGCCGGCGTGGTACCCGGACGACGCCTGGACCGTCGCGATGAATCTCGCGCACCTCGCCGTGTACCACGACGCCATCGCGAACCCCGTCCTGGAGTCGCTCGTCGAAGGCCGCGATGGGACCACGAAGATCCGCTCCGACAACGAGAACTGGTTCCTCAACGACGCCATCGCGATGGCGGGCGATCCGCTGGAATCGCTGCTGGAACGGCTGGCGGCAGGACGTGAACGTCACGTCGAACTGGTCTCGGCGTTCGCACCCGCCGACTGGAACCGGCGCTGGTCGCCGGTCTTCAACACCGGCGCCCACGGGACTGTCCCGCATTCCCCGGCATGGGTCGCGAACAAGACCTTCCAGCACACCTGGGAACACGGCAACGCCATCCTCCGCATGGCCCTGTTCTCGCCCCGGTAGCCAGCTCGTTATCTCGCTATGCTGAATCTGGCATAACGCGTTAAGAAACAAGCCGCTGTATAATCCCGCGCACCGAACCGCAGGACGGGGTCCCGTGAGGCCCTACCTGACCGGCACGGAAGGAGTGACACCCCCATGCTCAACGGCGCAGTCAACGGCAAGATGCTCAACGTTCGTCTCAACTCCGGTACCACCGAAGTCGAGCAGGTCCCGGAGCAGGTGTACCGCCAGTACCTGGGCGGATACGGCATCGGCAGCCGCCTCTTGTTCGACCGGATCCCCAAGGGCGCCGACCCGCTCGGCCCCGACAACATCCTCGGTCTCTTCCCAGGGCTCCTCACCGGCACGCCGTTCTTCGGCATCCGCTACCAGGCCGTCGGCAAGTCGCCGAAGACGGGCGGTTGGGGCGATGCCAACGCCGGAGGCGACTTCGGGCCGTACCTCAAGAACGCAGGCTGGGACGGCATCATGCTCTACGAGAAGAGCACCAAGCCCGTCTACATCCATATCGACGATGACAAGGTCGAGATCAAGGACGCCAGCGATCTCTGGGGCATGCTGGCCATCGACGTCGAGATGAAGCTCAAGGAGCGCCACGGCAAGAAGGCCTCCGTCTGCTGCATCGGCCCCGCCGGCGAGAAGCTCTCCCTCATGGCCGGCCTCTGCAACGAGCGCGGCCGCCTCGCCGCGCGCAGCGGCCTGGGCGCCGTCATGGGCTCGAAGAACGTGAAGGCCATCGTCGTCAACGCGTCGAAGAACATCATCGGCTCCAGCCCGGAGATCATGAAGCAGGTGCGGACCTCACTCGATGAGTTCGCCAAGCCCATCACCAACTTCTTCCGCACCTACGGCACCACCGGCATCACCTTCCCCTCGGCGATGTCGGGCGATGCCCCGGTGAAGAATTGGGGTGGCGTCGGCATGGTCGACTTTCCCATCGCCGCCAACCTCAGCGGTGATCAGTTCAACCTCCGCATGGACAAGAAGTACGCCTGCTGGCATTGCCCCGTCGCCTGTGGCGGCGAGTCGTACGCCTGGGACGAGCAGGAAAACCAGGCCAAGCTCCGCATCGCCAAGCGCGAGGGCGAGATCGCCGAGCTGCGCGCCACGCTCGCCTCGGCGGCCGACGACCAGAAGCAGGGTATCGAGGCCAACATCACCAAGCTCGAGAACGGCAACAAGGCCGATGGCGCCATCAAGAACGACGCACGCTACCCCTACCCCCACCACACGCACCGCGCCGAGTACGAGACCACCACGTCGTTCGGCACCATGATGCTGAACAACGACCTCAACTCGCTGCAGTACGCCAACCACCTCTGCAACCAGTACGGCCTCGACACGATCGCCGCCGGCTCCACCCTCGCGTTCGCGATGGAGTGCTTCGAGAACGGCCTCATCACCAAGGAAGACACCGACGGCCTCGACCTCCGCTGGGGCAACACCGAGGCCATCATGGCCGCGCTCCACAAGATCGGCACTAAGGAAGGCGCCCTCGGCGAACTCTTCGGCGATGGCGTGAAGGTCGCCTCACAGAAGATCGGCCCGAGGTCGGTCGAGTTCGCGATGGAGGTCGGCGGCGAGGAGTTGCCCATGCACGACCCCAAGCTCCAGCCCGAGTACTTCACCACCTACAAGCTGGATGCCACGCCCGCCCGCCACACCCAGTACGAGGCGGCTCCGCGGCCCGCGTGGAACTTCGTCCGCGCACCACAGGACCGCACCCAGGCCACCGAGCGCGGCAAGCACCACAAGGACTCGTCCGAGTACATGCACGTCGTGAACGCGTCGGGCATGTGCCAGTTCATCATGATGGGCGCACCCAACGACCGCATCCCGGAGTGGATTAACACCGAGACCGGCTGGGACACCACCCACGACGAGATGAAACAGGTCGGCGAACGCATCGCCAACCTCCGCATGGCCTTCAACATCCGCGAAGGCGATATCCCGACGAAACGCCGCATCCCCGCCCGCCTGTGGGGCGGCGACCCGCTGCAGGCCGGCCCCCACAAGGACGTCCAGCTCGACGTGAAGACCCTCGAGCAAGACTTCCTCGCCGCCTGCGACTGGGACGCGGAGACCGCCGCCCCAAGCAAGAAGAAACTGGAGTCGCTCGGGCTCGCGGACGTTGCCACCGCCATCGGCGCAAAGTAACGCCTGTCGATCGACACAGAGGGGAGGCCCCGTTCCGGGGCCTCCCGTCTCTTTCACCCGCCCGCTAGTGTGGCGCAGGCTCCCCCGCCTGTGAATCCCGTCGCGCGGGGCTATCGGCCCACCGGCTGGGAGCCCGCCGCTGCCCGCTCCAGTTCTGCGATGTCAATCTTCCGCATCTGCAGCATCGCCTGCATCGCGCGCTGCGCACGCTCGGGGTCAGGGTCGCCCAGGAGCCGCGGCAGCGCCTCCGGGATGATCTGCCACGACACGCCGAACTTGTCCTTCAGCCACCCGCACTGCGATTCCTCGCCGCCGTCTGCTGTGAGCGCAGCCCAGAGGCGGTCGATCTCTTGCTGGTCCGCGCAGTTCACGAACAGCGACGCAGCCTCCGTGAGCGGCTCTCCGCGCCTCCCGTTCAGCGCCATGAACTCCTGTCCGGCAATCTCGAACGTCCCGGCGATCACGCTGCCCGGCGCGCCCGGCCCGTCCTCGCCCCAGCGCGACACTTCGAGGATCCTCCCGTCCCCGAAGAGCGCGGTGTAGAAATTCATCGCTTCTTCGGCTTCGTTCTCGAACCACAGACACGTCTTGATCTTCTGCAAGGTCAACCTTCCTTTCACTCCCGGCCGCTAAGCCCGCGCCGCCGTCATCGTCGGCAGCAGCTCATCGAGACGCTCGTACCCCTCGTTTACGCCTGCCTCCATGCCCGACTCCACCATGGCGTCGCGCGCCTCGACCGACTGGTACACCGCGCTCACGCGCAGCAGCGTCCGGTTGCCGCGCGCTTCGAAGGTCGCGGTCTCCAGGTCCACGTGCCCGGGAGCCCCCTCGAACTCCCACGTCTGCACGATGCCATCGTCCACGGATGCCGTGCCGTGAAACACGCCGCGAAAGCCGTATCCGCTGCCGTCGGTGTCGCGGTGTACGAACCGCCACGTGCCGCCATGCCGCAGGTCGTAGTGGTCGATCTCCATTGTCAGGCGCCGGGGCCCCAGCCATTGCGCCAGCAGCTCCGGCTCGGTGTGCGCGCGAAACACCAGCTCGCGCGGCGCGTCGAACTCCCGGGTGATCACAATCTGCGGCATCCCCGGTTCCGCGGTGATCGTCGTCTTGGACATCGTCTTCGCTCCTTTCGATGGCCGCCCCCTCCCGGGGACAGCCCTCACTGCTCCGATTCCTGTAGCGAGGCCAGCAAATCGTCCAGCCGGCTGTAACTCTCCTCCCAGTACTCGCGATAGCGGGCCAGCCACGCCGTCGCATCTCGCAGCGGTTTCGCCTCCAGGTGACTCAGGCGCGCCGTCGCCCGCCGTGTGCGTGAGATCAGCCCGGCCTGCTCCAGCACCTTCAGGTGCCGCGAGATCGCAGGCTGCGACACCTTGAACGGCGCCGCAAGCTCGGCCACGTTTGCGTCGCCCTTCGTGAGCCGCGCGAGGATCGCCCGCCGCGTCGGGTCCGAGAGCGCTCCGAAGACCGCGTTGAGCTGGTCGGCCATGTATAACCTCTCTCTTCTAGAACTCTCTCGTTATATATGATCCCGGTTTCGACTGTCAAGCCCTCCTCAGGCCGCGCGGACGCGGCTCACTCGTCACCGCCTGCGACACCGCCTTACTGGCCGACCTCCGGGTCCTCGGGTAGCCTTCCGGCTAACGCGAGCCCCCGACGCTCGCGCCAGCGCGAGGCGATCCGCCTTCGCGGCCCAAACTGGAGGACTCCCGGCCATGCATCGCCTGCCTCGCATCGTCCTCTTCGCCGCGTCCATCGCACTCCTGACAACGGCGCTGGCCGCCTGCGGTGGAGGCGGTGGTGCCCTCTCACTTGAGGACTACTTCGCCCAGCTCGAGGAGCTGAACGACGCCAGGTCCGAAAAGCAGGACGGTATCGAGACAGACTACGAGGACAAACTCAACCCAACGGAGTTCTCCGACGAGGTCATCGACGACTTCGTCTCGTTCTTCGAGGAATCGCGCGAGAACCAGCAGGACTTCGTCGACGAGATGAACGACCTCGACCCGCCCGACGAAGCGGCCGAAGCGCACGGCGACGCTATCGCGGCCTTCGCTGATTGCCTCGAAGAGACCGGCAAGCTGGCCGACGACATCAGCGACGCTGAGTCCTTCGAGGACCTGACCGCGCTGTTCTCCAGCGAGGACGTGAACGAGGCCTGCGGCGGCACGACCGCCGCCTGCGAGGACCTTCAGGAAATTGCCGACGAGAACGACATCGACGCGACCCTCGACTGCGGAGAATAGCGGCCCGCCTTCGTTCGGCGAGCCCGGCAAAGGAGCCCTGTTCCCGTGAAGACACTGCCTCGCATCACCCTGGCCATGATCGCCGCCGTCAGCTTCGCCTGGCTCGGCGCAGCGTGCAACGGAGGTGGCGGCGCCTCCTCGCTGGAGGACTACTTCAAGGATTACGAACAGCTCGACAACAAGGCCGAAGATGCCACCGCCGACTTGCAACGTGAGTTCGACGCGGCGCTCTCTGCCACGACGCTGGATGCAGACGTGCGCGCCGACCTCCAGGAGTACTACAGCCGCCAGATTGAGATACGCCAGGACTATGTCGAAGACATCGCGAAGCTGGAGCCTCCCGAGTCGGCCCGCGCCGCCCACGACGCGTCGGTGAACTCATACGAAGCCGTGCTCGCGGCCTTCAACGATATCGTCGACGACATCGGCGAGGCGCAGACCACCGACGACCTGACGACGATCTTCTCGGGCGATGCGCTAACGGCGGCCGTCGACGCAGCCACCAAAGCCTGTGTAGATCTGCAGGAAGTGGCCGATGACAACAACGTCAACATCAACCTGGAGTGCGAGTAGCCGGCGCATCGCACAGCCGGTCCTCGCGGCACGGCAACATAAGAAGCGGCTATACTGAGTTGATGGCGTCCCGCAGCCAGAGTTGGTTCGATCCGGAGAAGCTACTTCCCGGCGAAGAGTTCGTCCGCGCAGGAGTAGCGCGCGTCCGCACCGATGCCCCCCCTTACTGGTGGGAAGGCGAGTTGGTGCTCACGAGCGATCGCCTGTTCTTTCTCCCACGAGTCCAGAATCCATTCCTCGGACGCGTCGCCTTCTGGCTACACGACCTGATCGACACGGGCCCCGCCGGCCGCAACCGGTTCCATGTCCGCACCACCAATGAAGCTGCCCTGTTCCATCTGGTCGATGCCGGCCCCGCGAGCCTTACCGGCCGCGCCTTCTCCCGCTGGCTCGCCCTTATCGACACCCATCGCCGCCAGGCGCGCCCTGCCGCCGCCTTCGAGCAAGATCCCCGGTCGAGGCGGGCCGCCGGATGAAGATCGCCGGCCTCATCGCACTGGCGATCGCCATCGCGGCGGGTGCGGTCGCGCTGTCGGTCCTCTTCCTGCGCGATACGGGCAGTGAGGGCCGCGCGGTTGGCATCGAGCCGCTCACGACGCTGGCGCCGCCCGGCGAACTGACGAAGACACTGCCGCCGTCCTGGATGGATGGGCTCGAACACTCACGGGGCGGCGTGGCGCTGCTCCTTTCCTGCCAGGACGCGGACGGCGACGGCTTCCTCACGGGAGCGGACGATCCAGGTTATCGCGACCTCCAGATCCCCCTCATTCCCGACAAGGCCTGCGTCAACCCGGAGGCGCATCGCAACTTCTACGTCGGGCTCCCGTCCAGTGGGGACGCCTACAACTGCGACGCGCGGCCGGCGCCCATCCTCATTGTCGCGATCGCCTCCGCGGGGAGTGATCTCATGGACCCTTCCGCCGGGGAGAGCACGGGCGTCCTTGCCCTGGTCAACATCCTCCAGCAGCGCGCGCTCGACGCCGGCATCTCCACGGTCCCCATCCTTTCCACTGCCGCGATCAACGGCGCTGACCCGCCCCAGATCAACATGGAGGCCTTCCTCACGAACGAGGTCGCCCGGCGGCTGGACGAGATGCCGTGCCTCAGGGCGATCCTCGTCGGACATAGCCACGGCGGGGCCACCGTTACCTCCGTCACCGCCACGCTGGACGAACGGTACGCCGCCCGTATCTTTGGCGTGCTCATCGACCGCACAACGGTGCTGTATGACCGCGCCGAAACCGAGTTCCCCTCGAACACGCGGCTCCTGAACGTGTTCCAGACGAACGAGGGGTGGCACGGCGAGCCGCTGTCGCTGCCCAACGCGTACAACGTAGACCAGTCGTACGAGCGTGCTCCGGCCGCACTGAGCGACGGCGGCGGCGGCTACGCGGCCGTGACGCACAAGACGCTCGATGACTCGCCGGGCGTACAGCGCCTGATCGCTGACGCGGTCATGACCTGGCTGGGTCTCTAGTCGGGCGCGGGTGCTCAGCTCCGGCGCGCTCGAAGGTTCGCGCCCCCGATACCGGCTCTATTCACAGCTCTGCAGTGACACGCGGGTGACGCATTCGCGCGTGAGGCGCGCGCCGGCGGCGATGAGCGCGGCGCCGACGTATGTACGCACGCGGCCGGCGTGATCCCGCGGGGGCGCACCACGCAGCATCGCGCGTGTCTCCGCTTCGGCGCGCAGGTCGTGGAGACGCTCGCGGCCCAACTCAAGGCTCGTGATTGGGTCGATGGATACCATGGGAGACTCCTACCGTAACCTGCCAAACCATGATATCGGTTATTGCAGGTGGTCCCGGTGCGTCATAGTAGCGATACCCGACAGCACCCGTCAACGCAGTATGCCGGTTATGCTACTCTGTTCCTGACAGGACATGGCAGGACAGTTCTCCTATCCCGAACCAGGTGGCCGGCAGCCCGCGCCGGGGCGGCTCCACACTGTCCAGGACTTCGCAAACGCCCACTTCGTCGAGCGCCCCCAGCCGGACCGCGACCGTCCGCGGGAGACCATCGCCGCGTGGATGCGCCGCCACGGCGTCCTGCCTCGCGGGTACCGCCTCACGCCCGGGGACATCGCCCGCACGCTGGAGTTCCGCGACCTGATCCGGGCTAGTATCGAGGCGAATCACGATGGCCGTGTCTCGCAGCGCGCCTTGCGGCGGCTCAACGGCGCGCTGGGGCCGGCGACGCTGCGGCTCGCGTTCGACGATCGGGGTGTACCGGCACTGGCGCCGGACGCGAAGGGGATCGATAGCGCGTTCGCGCAGCTCGCGGTGATCGTGCTGGAGGCGCATGCGGCGGGCACGTGGCAGCGGCTGAAGATCTGCCCGGCCGACGACTGCCGCTGGGCCTTTTACGACGCGTCGAAGAACCGCTCCGGCGCATGGTGCT
The DNA here is from genome assembly GCA_964371355.1 of uncultured Dehalococcoidia bacterium. Lineage (GTDB taxonomy): Bacteria > Chloroflexota > Dehalococcoidia > DSTF01 > JACRBR01 > JACRBR01. The sequence continues at coordinate 52,026 of CAYJMG010000009.1, read as the reverse complement.
CCATGTCCGACTGCGGCAACCGGGCGAAGGCCCGCGCGTTTCGCCAGCGGCATCGTTGCTGAGATCACGCGGCGGCGGGTGACCACTGACGCGTTCCTTGACGATCCGCGCCATATCACCGCTGCGCCTCCGTTCGCTCTTCGTCACAATGCCCGCATGACAAGATCGGCACGCGCGCCGCTGCGCATCGACCTCGCCGGCGGGTGGACCGATGTCCCCGCCTTCGCCGATCACGACAGCGGGGCCGTGGTCAGTGTGACCATCGACAAGTACGTCACCGCGACGCTGGACGGTGGCGGCGTCACGTATCAGCACGACGTCGGTGCGGCGGGCCTGGGTTCCTCCGCGTGCGAGCACGTACTGGCCCACGCCCTGCGGAACCCCGACGCCGACCTCGACCAAATCGCCGAAGCGGCCTTCGCGGCGGAAACCGCCGAGGGCGTGGCTGGGGGGCGGCAGGACCAGTACGCCGCCTGCTACGGCGGCCTCAACTTCCTAACGTTCACCCGGCCCACTCCGGGGCGCGGGCCGGTCCGCATCGAGAAGCTGACGATGCCCGAGGCACACCTGGCGGCGCTGCAGAAGCGGCTCGTGCTCGTCGATTCGGGCGTCTCGCGGCTTTCGGGCGGGATCCATGACGCCGTGTGGTCGGCGTACGCGCGGCACGACGATGAGGTGACGGGCGCGCTGTTGACGCTGCAGCACCTGGGCAAGGCGATGCGCGACGCCATCGCGGGGAGCGACTTCGGCGGGATCCGGCAGGTCCTCAACGAGAACTGGATCCAGCAGAAGCGGCTGCACGCGAGCGTCACGGGCGAGGCCGTCGATGCGCTGTTCGATCTGGCGATGCGCAAGGGCGCGTCGGCCGGGAAGGCCTGCGGCGCCGGCGGCGGGGGCGCACTCATCTTCTACGCGTCGTCGGACGCGGACGCCGTCGCGCTGGGGCACACCCTGCGCGCCGAAGGCGTGACGGTCATCGACTTCGCCTTCACGTTCGAAGGGCTCGAGGATCTCTAGCTGGTCTGGCTGATCTGACGGCCGCCCTGCGTTGTCGCCAGCGTCGTCATGTGCTCCCGTAGCGCGAGCCTTCAGCCCGCGCCTTGCGCCTGATCACCAGTTGCCGATGACGTCGTACACGGACGCGTCGCACGGCATCCCGCGGGGAGCGGCGGCGGACGGGCTGTGGGCCAGTTCCAGCACCCCCGTGTGCTCCGGGTCCAGCGCACCCCCGCCCAGGGCGCTTTCGCGGGGCACGATGCTGTCGGTCCCGTTGCCCAGGTCTCCGGCGATGAGGTGATAACGCACACCCGGGTGCGACGCGGCGTCGTTCAGTTCGCCCAGGAAGACCGAGCCGGGCCGCATCTGGCGGGCCGCCTCGTCGTTCAGCACGGAGAGCGGCACCCCCGGCTCGACTCCCTCATGCGGCGTGGCGATCGTCACCAGGCGCCCGATCTGCGCGTCGATCAGCGTGTCGTCGTTCCATTCGTGCGGCTCGATGGCCGCGCGCGCCACCAGGCCACCCTCGCTGAAGGCGATGATGTCGAACATCACGCCGTCCCAGCGCCGCTCGATCTCGGCCCGCAGCCAGTTCCCGTTCTCTGCAATGTCGAGCGCCGACGGATAGGCGACCGCCGCGACGTTCTCGTAGTGCGGCGCGAGCCCCTGCGCCAGCTCGAGCTGGCAGGCGTCCCACGGCTCGCTGTTCCAGCCGTGGATCACCACCGCATTCCGCGCGCCCGGCTCCAACACGGCGCCCAACACGGCACGCTGCTGCCACGGCTTCATCATCCACGACGGGCCCACCGCCCACGCGCCCAGAGCGGAGACGTGCAGCACCACCGTGTTCGTCGAGCGGTCCACGAGCGCCGGAGTCCACCACCAGGTGCTGTCCTCGTTGCGGTGGAACACGCCCAGCCTCGTCTCGTCCTCGATGCCCCACACGCGCACCAGCTCGTCCGCGTACGGGAGCGTCAGCACCGCCTCCGCAGCCAGCGGCCCCGCCGGCCCCGCCGGCTCCGCGCGTACGATGATGAGCTGCGGATACAGCCCGGGCGCCGTCTCCGCCGTCAGCGTTACCGCGCTCGATACGGCGCCGGCAGGCAACTCCAGCCTCGCGCGCGCCAGATCGCCGCTCGCGCCCTCGACGCCGAGAGCGCCCTCGGACGCGGGCGGCGGCCCCTGCGCTATGCGGCGGACACGAGACGCCTCAGCGCTCGCGCAGGCCGCCGCTACCGCGCCCGTGAACAGCGCAACACCCGCCAGGCACAAGGCCGCTCCCCCAATGCGGGTCATCCCCTAGGCACCCCCTAAGGGTTGTCGTCAGGAAGGACGTAGGGGTGCACCCCCGAAGATCCGCCTGTCCGTTTGCGCAGGAGTGCGCCTTGCGGCTCTTCGAATATCGCAGAGATCGACCGGGCCGCTGCGGAATGGGGAACATGGGCGGTCTGCGGATTGCGTTTGAGACCCCTCTTTTTGGGGGAGGGCGCAGGAGCCAGGCGGTGATCTCCAAGCGCGCCGGATTACGTTCGGGTGATGGGCATCTGTTTGCGGGCGGCCGGGGCGTGGGGGAGAATGCTCATACGATGACTGCACCAGGGACGAGCTATTTCCGCGTCGAGCGCGTGACCGAGGACGTTGAAGGGAAACGCGCCAGCATGGACCAGTTCGAGCGCGATTGGGACTACATCCTGATACATGAAGGTGAGCTGCTCGAGTCATATCCGGAGGAGTGGGTAGGCGTCCAGGATGGACGCGTTTTCCACGCGCCGAGCCTGCCCGGGCTGCTGGATGCGATCAGGGCGGCCGGGTGCGACCCAATGAAGACGGCGCGCACGTTCATGACTCGCGACGACACAGCGCTGGTGCTTTAGAGCATGATCAACGGGTTCATCTTTCGGAGAAGCCCCTTTGTGCGGGCTTCTCTCTCGTTTCCCCGGCTTCTGACGCAGCAGCTTGAGACTTCATTCCTGATCGACACGGGCGCGCAAGTGTCCATCATTCACCCCAACGACCTCGCGCCCTTGGGCATCGACGTGGACTTGGACTTCGATGACGCGCCCATCGCACGCGCGCGAGGTATTGGCGGGCGCGTGACATACGCCATGGATGCGGTCCACCTCGAATTGCGCCATGAGGACGGCGATCTGTTCAGCTATATCCTGCCGGTCCGGGTAGCGAAGCCGACCACTGACAACGCGCATTTCCCTTCGATCCTAGGAACCGACTTCCTGCAGCATTTTCGGCTTGTCATCGACTACGGACACAACGTCGTAGAACTGCACTGACACCGCAGCGACCGGGGTGGCCTCCCTAAGGCGGGAAGGTACTGGCGGTAGTACGCGAACTGGCGGAAGCCCATCGCGGTGTTGATGGGGAGACCTCAGCCCGACCCGATCGCAGCCTGCCCCCAGTCGCCCGGCGTCAGACCAGCGTCTCGTCGTAGACGATCTGGTTCCGCGCGATAAGGTCGCGGAACCAGTAGCCGCTGTCCTTGATGGTGCGCTGCTGCGTATCGAAGTCGACGTGCACGATGCCGAAACGCTGCCGGAAGCCCTCGGCCCACTCGAAGTTGTCGACGAGCGTCCACGCATAGTAGCCGCGGACGTCGCAGCCCTCGTCGATAGCCCGGCCCACCTGCCCGATGAAGCCATCGTAGAAGTCGATGCGCTCCTGGTCGTGCACCTTGCCGTCGGGCCCGGGGCCTGTGGGATACGAACAGCCGTTCTCGGTCACGTAGATAACCGGGTGCGCGTAGTCGCGGTCGATGCGCTTGATCATCTGGTACAGCGCGGCCGGCCAGATCTCCCAGCCGAAGGCCGTGCGCGGACCGGGACCCATCATCGGCCGGATGCCCAGGTTGCGGTCCTGTTCGGCTGCCGCGACGATCGTACGCTGGTAGAGGTTGATGCCGATGAAGTCGAGCGTGTCGCGCATGGCCTCCATGTCGCCGGGCCGGACGTCCATCTTCCGCAGCATCTTCTCCTGCTCGACGTAGGCCTGCGGGTAGGCGCCCTTCAGAATGGGGTCGATGAACCACACGTTGTTCCATGCGTGATGGCGCTCGGCGGCGGCCCGGTCGGCCTCGCTGTCAGTGGCGGGGTAAGAGGCGGCCATGCTGTAGGCGCTGCCGACCATCTCAGGCTTCCCCGTCGCGCGCATGGCCTTCATGGCCGAAGCCTGCGCGAGATTCACGATGTGCGAGGCCTTCGCCGCGCGGTCGCTGTCGCGGACGCCGGGGGCGTGGATGCCGAACAGGTAACCGAGGTACACGAAGACCCAGGGCTCGTTGAAGACCATCCAGTTTTTCACCCGGTCGCCAAGGGCATTGACCATGGTCTCGGAGTAGCGCGTAAAGGCGTCGATGATGCCGCGGTCCGACCAGCCCCCGCGGTCCTCCAGCCAGCCGGGCAGATCCCAGTGGTAGAGCGTCGGGAAGGGCATGATCCCGTTGGCCAGCAGCTCGTCGACCAGGCGGCTGTAGTAGTCAACCCCCGCCTGGTTTACCTTGCCGCTCGCATCGGGAAAGATGCGCGGCCAGGCGATGCTGAAGCGATAGCCGCGCATGCCGAGCTGCTTCATGATCGCCGCGTCCTCGGGATAGCGGTGGTACTGGTCGCACGCGACGTCTCCGGTGTCGCCGGTGTTGATCTTGCCCTCGGTGTGGGAGAAGCGGTCCCAGACGCTCTCGCCCTTGCCGTCCTCGTCCCAGGCGCCCTCAACCTGGTACGAGGCCGTGGCGGTGCCCCAGCTGAATCCCGTGGGAAACGTAATCGTCTTCATGGCGCGATCTCCGGCTGCAATGCTGTCGTGGCGATGCGAGGGTGAGTGTACGGGCGCGGGGCGCGAGCCGGAAGCGCCCAGAACAGCGCGGGAAGTTAACGGCGGATCGCGCGGCGTTAACGCGGGTCTGGTTACATGCGCTGTCGGGGGCGGCGAGGAGGAACGTGATGTTGCGCTGTACGCGATGTTCGGGACGGATGATGTACGACCGGCTGGACGCGGAGTGGCGCTGCCTGCTGTGCGGCCGGCCACGGCGCCGGCGGGCGGCCGTCGCGCTGCCGCAGGACCCGGCATCATCGCGGCCGGCGTTCCGGCGGAAGTGGGAGGTGGCGCCGGAGGAGCTGCGGTTCGACTGCGGCGGCTAGCAGGGCCACCGGCACAGCCGCCCCTTGAGGAGTCGCCGCGGAGAACGGCCGCGCGATTCAGCCAGCGGCGGGCGCTCCCACGTGTGCCGCCACTTCGTCGTCGATGTGCAGGCTGCCGTCCTCGTGGGTGTAGAAGATGCGCTTGAAGGCGAGGCCGCGCTCGCGGAAGCGCGCGCCGCCGCCCTCGTGGCGCTCCACGACGCACATCACCACCACGACTTGGCAGCCCTCGCCCAGCGCGAACTCGGTGGCCTGCATGGCGGCGCCGCCCTGGGTAACGGCATCCTCGACGATGGCGACACGCCGGCCGGGCCGGATCAGCGGACCCTCGTCCTCGGCGGCTGCCTGCCGGAGTTTCGCTTTCTCGCCGGGGCCGTGGTCCTTGGCCTCGGGCCGGCCGAAGAACGTCGGCAGGACCACGCCCGCGTCGAGCCCAGCCTGAGCGATAGCATCCGCGATTGGAATGCAGCCGGCAGCGAGGCCCCCCACGGCCTCCGCGCCCGACTCGATGATCGCAGGGGCCATCAAGGCGCCGATGATGCGCGCAAAGCGCGGGTGGAGGGCAACTCCCTTGAGGTCGAGGTAGTAGTTGCTGTAGCCCCCGGAGTTCAGGCGGACGGGCGTGTCGTGGATCGAGAGGCAGTGCTTCTCGATAGCGGACTTCAACGTGAGGACGTCGTCGTAGGTGGGGGGCATGGGCGCTTCCCGAGGCTGTTAACTTAAGGTCCTGGCTAGCGATCCTTAAAGTGGATGCGGTCGGCTCCGTTGCGGTATAACTGGGTAAACAGCCAACATGACCTCTTATTTAAGGTTTTCTTGGCCAGAACTTAAATCCAGCGGGGGTGATTAAAGCCGACTTCAAAGAGCAGGAACGATGGCGGATCTGACCAGTCTCGAGGGTAGTCCATGCGGGTCGCTTGTTCCAGCCCAGGGCGGCGCGCGAGCGTTTGTTCCCCATCCGCTGCCGCGACGAATCGAGTTGAGCGCGGAGCTTGTCTACAAGCTCGACCGGGCGTCGCGGGCGGTAGCGACCCTTAGCGGGCGCGCTTCGTGCCGCCACCCCCCGAGCTGGTGCGGGATCTCCTTACGGATCTCGAGCGCTTCGTGAACGAGGACATGCCGATGCCACCGCTGGTGCAGTGCGCACTCATGCACTATCAATTCGAAGCCATCCACCCATATTCCGACGGGAACGGAAGGATGGGCCGCCTCCTCATCGTGCTGTTCTTGTGCGCGAAGGAGGTGCTGGTCAAACCACTGCTGTACTTGAGCGCATACCTGGAACGGTACCGGCAGCGCTACTACGACCTCTTGTCTCATGTTTCAACCACCGGAGATTGGGAATCCTGGCTCCGGTTCCTGCTCGACGGCTTCGAGGAGCAGGCGCGGGACGCAATCGAACGATCGCGGAGGGTGCGCGAGTTGCTGGAGAACTACCGGGGCCGTCTGAAGGAGGCACGCACTTCGGGAAACGCGCACGTGTTGATGGAGCATTTCTTCGAGAGGCCCTTCATGACACCGACCATCGCGAAGGAACGATTGGGCGTGACGTACGTCGGCGCGAAGGGCGTGCTGGACCGGCTCAGCGGGCTGGGGATCATCCGGCCGGCCGGCATCAAAGGCGTGAATATGTACGTGGCGCACGAACTACTTGAGGTGATTGAGGCACCGGCCGCCGGACCCCGCGCGAGCTAGTCGAAGAGGGGTTTCTGCGGCGACGGCGTCGTCGGGCGGGGCGGGAGCCCCAGGTGCTCGTACGCCAGGCGCGTGGCAAGGCGGCCGCGCGGCGTGCGCTGCAGGAAACCGAGCTGCATCAGGTACGGCTCGTACACGTCCATGATGGTGTCGGCCTCCTCCGAGATGCTGGCGGCGATCGTCTCGAGGCCGACGGGCCCGCCGTCGAACTTCTCGATGATCGTACGAAGCACGCGCTCGTCGACGCTGTCGAGGCCCAGGTGGTCGATCTCGAGGGCGCCCAGCGCTTCCAGCGCGACCGCCTCGGTAATGTGACCGTCGGCGCGCACCTGCGCGAAGTCGCGGACGCGTCGCAGCAGCCGGTTGGCGACGCGGGGCGTGCCGCGCGCGCGCCGGGCGATCGCTTCCGTGCCGCCCCCATCAATGGCGATGCCGATGATCGATGCCGAGCGGCGGATGATCTGCGCGAGCGCGTCGACGTCGTGGAAGTCGAGCCGATACACCGCCCCGAAGCGGTCGCGTAGCGGCGGCGACATCATCGCGTACCGCGTCGTGGCGCCGACGAGCGTAAAGGGCTTGATGGCGAGGCGGATGCTGCGGGCGCCGGGGCCCTTGCCCGTGACCCAGTCGATGGCGCCGTCTTCGAGCGCGGGGTACAGGAACTCCTCGACGACGCGCGACAGCCGGTGAATCTCGTCGATGAACAGCACGTCGCCGCCCTGCAGGCTGGTGAGGATGGCGGCGAGATCGCCGATCCGCTCGATGGCTGGCCCGGAGGTGACGCGGATGCTGACGCCCATCTCGGCGGCGATGATGTAGGCGAGGGTGGTCTTGCCGAGGCCAGGGGGCCCGTAGAGCAGCACGTGGTCGAGCGGCTCGCCCCGGCCGCGCGCGGCCTCGATGCTGATGCTGAGGTTGCTCTTGACCTTGTCCTGGTTGATGTACTCGCCCAGGCGGCGCGGACGCAGCGACGTGTCGGCCTGGATATCGCCGTCCTGCGGGTCGCCGGCAATCACACGTTCGGGGGCCGGGTTCGACATCGCCGCATCATAGCGCGTTGGTCGCTTTTCGTTGGCGGTGAGTCGTCCGGCGGCTGGTCGCTGGTGGGCGCGCTGATGGTGCGGTACCTGACGCGTACGTTTGCCATACTCGCCGGGTGGAGCGGATGGTGTTGCGGCATCGGGCGGGGATACGGCGGGCGCTGCTGGGGTGGCACCGCCGCGAAGGGATGCGCGCGCCGTGGCGGGAGACCGGAGATCCGTACCAGGCATTGGTGGCGGCCGTGATGGCGCAGCAGACCCAGATGTCGCGGGTGATGCCGTCGTACGAGCGGTTCGTGGCCGCGTTCCCGACGGTGGATGCGCTGGCGGCGGCCTCACCCGGCGAAGTGATCCGAGTGTGGAAGGGGATGGGCTACAACCAGCGCGCCGTGCGCCTGCATCGCGCCGCGAGGACGATCGTGGCGCAGGGTTGGCCGCGAGAGACGGCGGCACTGGCGAAGATCGACGGCATCGGGCCGTTCACCGCCGCAATCGTCGCGTCGTTCGCGTTCGGCAGGCCGGCGGCGTGCGTGGACACGAACGTCGTCCGCGTGCTGACTCGCCTGGCGGGCGATGAGACCCTGCGCGGCGCGCGGCTGCAGGCGCTGGCCGACGCGCTGATCCCGGAGGACGAGCCGGCTCGCTGGAACCAGGCGTTGATGGACTACGGCGCGCGTGTTTGCACGACACGGCCGCGCTGCGAGTCGTGCGTGGTGAGCCGCTGGTGCGCGTCGCGCCAGCGGTTCTCGGTCGTGGCGAGCGTCGAGACGGCGCGAAAAGTCGCGGACGAGCGAGGCACGTACCGAGTGCCTAAGACACCGTTCGAGGAGACCCCACGGTACTTCCGAGGCCGGATCGTCGACGCGCTGCGGGAACTGGCGCCGGGTGAGGGGGTGACGCTCGAAGCCCTCCGGCGCCGGATAGCGAACGGCGCTGGGGCGCCCGCAGCCGAGGACGTGCGTGCCTGGGTGCGGGCGCTGGAGCAGGCAGGACTATGCGTGATGACTCGAGGACGCGTCAGGTTGCCCGAATAGGGGTCGTGCTCACGCCCGTCGGGGCGAGGTCTACGCCTTCTCGTCGTTCGTCAGGATCAGCGTCCCCGCGGCATGGAACATGCCGCCCACCCCGTGCGCGATGCTGGTGCGCACGTCCGGAAGCTGCGCGGGGGCTTCGCCCCGGAGCTGCCGCACGGACTCCTGGATGGCGAACATGCCGTACATACCCGTGTGCGTGTAGCTCAAGCCGCCACCGTTCGTGTTCAGGGGGAAGTCGCCGCCGGGCGCCGTCCGCATCTCCGCGAAGAAGGGCCCGCTCTCGCCCTTGCCCACGAACCCCAGCGCCTCCAGCGCGAACATCGGCGTGTGCGCGAACGCGTCGTAGAACATCGCGTGGTCGATGTCCTTGTGCGCGACCTTCGCCTCGGCGAACGCCTGCGCACCCGACACCTTGAACGCGCGCGACTCGGTGAAGTCGTGCATCATGCTTATCATCGAGTGTTCGGTCGACTCGCCCGTGCCCATCACATACACGGGCTTCTTCGGGAAATCCTTCGCCCGTTCCGCCGAGACGACGACCAGCGCCCCGCCCCCGTCGGTCACCAGGCAGCACTCCAGCAGGTGTACCGGGTAGGCGATCATGCGCGAGTTCAGCACGTCCTCGATCGTGATGGGGTCGCGCATCATGGCCCGCGGGTTCTTCGTCGCCCACTGGCGCGTGGCCACGGCGACCGACGCGAGCTGCTCGTGCGTGGTGCCGTATTCGTGCATGTGGCGCAGGATGGGCACCGTGAAGCGTGTGGGCGGCCCCGCCACACCGTACGGCTCCTCGAACTGCGCACCCAGCGCCTGCGGCGCCCGCGACCACCCGGCCATGCCCACCCGCGACCGCCCGCTCTCGGCGTGCGTGATGAGCGCGACGGAGCAGAGGCCGGCCTTGATCGCCGCGGCTGCGTGCCGCACGTGGATCATGTAGCTGCAGCCGCCGACACTGGTTCCATCCACGAACTTCGGCGTGATTCCCAGGTACTCGGCGACCTGCACGGGCGACTGGCCGGCGCAGAGGACGCCATCGACTTCATCCTTGGTGATGCCGGCGTCGGCCAGCGCGTTGAAGGCGGCCTCCGCGTGGAGCTGGATGGCCGACTTGTCGGGGATGACGCCGACGACGTCCGTCTCGGCGGCGCCGACGATGGCCGTGCTCATGCGCAGGCTCATGACGCGCCTCCGGCCGGCCGGAACAGCGGGAGCGTGATCTTGTCGTCCAGCTGCTCCCAGGTCACCTCGACGGGCATGTCGATGGGCAGGTTCTCGGGCTTCGGCTCCACGCCGACGATGTTGGTCATCATGCGGGGGCCCTCCTCCAGCTGGACGACGGCGATCACGTAGGGGGCGATGTCGTCGAAGCCATACGCGGGGCGGTGGTTGATGACGTAGGAGTACAGGCGCCCGCGCCCGGTCGCCGTGAACCACTCGACGTCCTTCGACGAGCAGTTGGGGCAGAAGGGGCGGGGGAAGAAGTAGGCCTTCCCACAGGCGCGGCACCGCTGGATGCGAAGCTCCCCGCGGCGCGCGCCTTCCCAGAACTCCGCCGTTTCCGGAGTGGCCTGTGGTATTGGTCGCTTGGGCATAGCTGCGATGACAGTATGTGCAGGGGCGGGCTTACGGGCCAGTTGACGTGAGGGTTAGGTTCCGGGTAATCCCGCGGGGCGCATACTTGTCACAGACGCTCGCAACGCGCGTTCGGCCCCTTGTACGCTAGGAGCGAATTGAGGCGGCGGGTACTTCTCCTCGCGGTCATCTCCCTGATCGGCGTGCTGGCGCGCATCCAGCCCGGCCCGGTCTCGCCCGCGGCTGCCCAGGAGCCTCCGCCAACGCCGACACTGACCATCAGCCAGCTCGACGCCGGCGGCTACCCGGAGCTGCGCGCCGTGGTGACCGTGCTCGACGCCCGCAGGCTGCCCGCACGAGGGCTGACCGCGGCCCAGTTCCAGGTGTTCGATGGCAACCGCCAGCTCCAGATCGTCAGCGCGGTAGCCGCGATGGACCAGGAACTGCAGCTCAACGCGGTGATCACGATCGACGTTTCGGGGAGCATGGCCGGGGAACCCCTCGCAAGCGCGAAGGCGGCAGCCACGGAGTTCGTGCAGCGGCTGGGGCCCAACGACCGCGCGGCGATTGTGTCGTTCAGCGACCAGGTGACCCCCGTGCTGGGCCTGACGAACGACAAGGCGGCGCTTTCGACAGCCATCGACGGGCTGGTCGCGAACGGAGGCACGGCGTTATACGAAGCGGTGCAGGTCAGCGCATACCTGGCCGGCGCGGCCGCGACGCAGGGACAACGCGCGGTCGCGGTGCTGCTTTCCGACGGCGAGAACGAGACGCAAGCATCGACGGCGACGGCGGAGTCGTCGCTGCAGGCGGCCGAGGGCGCGGGGATCCCGATCTACCCGATCGGCTTCGGCTCGCTCACCGACGTGCCCTACCTGGAGCAGCTTGCGGCGGCCAGCGCCGGGCAGTTCAGGACGGCGACGCCGGGGACGATCGGCGACGTGTACGTCGAGCTGTCAGACCTGCTTCGAAGCCAGTACGTGGTGACCGTGCGGGCGGAGCAGGCCGCCGATGGCGGCCGGGCATCGCTCCAGATCGTGGCGTTCGTCGGCACGACGCCCGCGGCGGCCTCGACGATGTTCACGCGCGGGGTGGTGGCGCCGCCACCAGCTCCGGGCCCGGAGACCGAGAGCACGTCGACGCCGGACGAGGGCGGCGGAGGCAACAACAACCAGTACGCGCTGATCTTCGGGGCGGCCGCTGTCGCCGTGGCGGCGGCGGCGGGACTCTTCGGGCTTCGGCGCCTGCAGCAGCAACGTCGCATGGTCGCACACCAGATGGAGGTCGTGGCGCCGAATCGCCGGCTTGCCGCCGCACAGGGCGTGCCGCGCCGGATAGGGACGTTCGCCGCGGCGAGCGGCTCCGTAGCTGTCGCGACAGAAGTCGGCACGGGCCAGCTTGTGGAGCGCGGGGGCGATGGACGGACGGTGGAGATCGGCGCGGGCCCGCTTGTAATGGGCACGTCGTCGCGTGCCTGCCAGATCGTGCTGCACGACGGCGGCAGCATCGCGCCGGAGCACGCGCGGATCTGGCTGCGAGGCGGGCGGTACGTGCTGCACCACGTCGGCGGCATGAGCCGGAAGACGCTGGTGAACGGCCAGGAGGCCGACTGGGTGGCGCTTGATCCCGGCGACGAGATCGTCGTCGGGAAGTGGCGGTTCGTGTTCGAGGACGGCGTAACCGAAGAAGCGTAGCGGCCGGAGCGCGACTTGGGGACCCTCATCGCCGCCGCCATCCGGCTCGCCGTGCCGCTCACGATCCTGCGATGGCCGTTCGCCGGCGCCCTGCTGGCGATCGCCGCGGACACGGTCGACATCCTGATCTTCAACGCGTGGGGCTTCCCGTCGATGGGGTACCAGCGGTTCGACAAGCTGCTGGACCTGTACTACCTCGGCATCGAGGCCATCGTCGTCCATAGATGGAGTCCGTTCGAGCGCGGGCTCGCGTGGTCGCTCTTCGCGTACCGGCTGGCGGGCGTGGCGCTGTTCGAAGCGACGGGCGCCCGCGTCGCCCTGCTCGCCTTCCCGAACATGTTCGAGATGTACTACCTGCTGGTGCTGGCCGTCGCGCGGTGGGCGCCCTCGTACGACCTCACGCCCCGGCGCACCGCGGCCGCGCTGGGAATAATGCTGGCGCCGAAGATCGGACAGGAGTACGCCCTGCACTACGCACGGTGGCTGGATAATCTGGTGGCGTTCGAAGTGATCGAGGACGTGTGGGACCGGATCCGCGAGCACGCGCCGGGGATCTGACGGGGGAGACAACGGGGAGACGCATGCGCATCGGCCTGATCGGCGACACGCACTACCCGGAGGCGGGGCCGCTGTGGGATGAGGCCTACGATGCGTTGCGCGGCGTCGACCTCATCCTGCACGCGGGCGACCTGCACGTCGTCGAGGTGCTCGACTGGCTGGAGCAGCGGTGCCAGGCGCCGGTGCTGGCGGTGCGCGGGAACGGTGACGACGGCGGCGGCGGTCGGCCCCTGTGCCCGGAGGACCCCCGCATGAAGCCCGTACAGGTCATCGCGGCGGAGGAGCTGCACATCGGGCTGGTGCACGACGCCACGCTGCCGGAGTGGCCCCCGCATCGGACGCTGGAGACCATCATGGATCACCACTTCGGAGGCCGGGTGGACGTGCTGATTCACGGCGATACGCACGTGCCGGAGGTGACGGAGATGCGCGGCGTGCTGCTGGTGAACCCGGGAAGCCCGACGTTCCCGCGCAACCTGACGCGGCGGCTGGGCACGGTCGGATTCCTCGAGGTCGAGGGCCGCGCGGTCAGGGCCTGGGTCCAGCAACTCTAGAGGGACGGAGACGGCGGGCGCCTCCCCTCCACCCTCCGTCGTGTCGTACGACAAAAGGACGCCCGGTCAGATCGACCGGGCGTCCGTCCTCAGCACTGTTCGTATCGCGCTACTGCCCTTCGTACTTCCTGCGAAGGTAGAACCCGGCCCCCAGCATCCCGATCGCCAGCGTGAAGGCGAACGTCGCGATGACGTCGGGCGTGTGTGAGCCGTCCTGCCCATACGTGCCCGGGCCATAGCCCGACTCCGGGAACTCCGCGTCCTCCGGCTGCTCGCCGCCCGCGCCAGCCTCACCCTCGGGTGACTCGCCGCCTGCGCCCGTGCCCTCCTCGAGGCTTGCCTCCGGGGGCTCGCCCGAGTCATCGACGACGGGTAGCGGCGTTGACGTCGAGGTCGACGTCGGCACGGCCGTGTTCGTCGGGATCGTCGTGTTCGTGGGCTCCGGTGTCGGCGTGTCGGTCGGCGCAGGGGTCTGCGTCCCGACAACCGGCGTGTCCGTCGCCGATGCGGTGTTCGTCGGCGCGGGCGTGTTCGTCGGCGCCGGGGTGTTCGTCGGACCCGGCGTGTTCGTCGCCGTCGGCGTGGCCGTCGGTGTGGCCGTGTTCGTCGCTGTCGGCGTGACCGTCGGCGTTGGCGTATCCAGCGGGCCGTTGCTGAGCGCTACCTTGTCGAAGTAGCCCTCGTCGTCGGCATTGGTGCCGTGCACCGTGAGGTCGACACGCAGGCTCAGCTCCGTCGTAACGGCGAAGCTCCCCGTGAAGATCTGCCACCCACTGGAGTTGGGATCCACGTCTCCGGAAGGGTGCGCCGACGAAGCGCCGGTGCAGTCGTTGTTCGCGAAGGCCGTAACGTCCACTGCGAGTTGCGGGTCCGTCGACTGACCGGTCGGCTCTTTGTAATAGAAGCCCAGCTCGTACGTGCCAGCGCCGGACGCGGTGATGTCGATGCACTGCGAGGCGATGCCGTCGCCCGCGCCGGTGCCCGTGTACGTGACGAGGCCCGCGCCAGGCGGGTCCAGGTCGCCGTCTTCGGACGCTTCCTGCGCGATAGTCGTGTTCGCTCCGGCGGTCCAGCCGCTGGCATCGGTCTCGAAGTCGCCGTTCGTCACAAGGTTCGGCGCGGCCCACGAATCGCCGGCCGAGCTGACGAACAGGGCGACAAGCCCGAAGATGAACAGCGCGGCGGCGCCAAAGGTGAGATGCGACTGTTTCACCATGCCTGTCTCCTCCATGCGGCCCTCGGCCGAGATCACAAGGAATGCAGGGACGCGCAGCGGCCCCCAACCCTCGTAGATGAGAATCGGCCGGGGGGTGGCCGATCCCCAGCCCTACGGGCCTGCAATTAGGAGGGAACGGGGCTGGTGCAACGCCAGGCCAACCTGCCGCCGCTGGCCCGTCAGCGCGGATCCTGGAAGCTGGAGGGCGGCGCGGCAGAGCGGACATCAGGGAATGGGAGCGCGGAAAGGCGGCGTTATACTGCGCGAGTGCCTCGCCGTCCCTTACGATTCGCCTTGTGCGCGGTCCTCGCGCTGACCCACGTCGCCCTGCTGACCGGGTGCGGTGTCGTCGGCGGCGCCTCGGCCACGCGCACGCCGACGTCCACGGCCACGCCCACCCAGACGGCGACACCGACACACACGGCCACCCCCACCTCGACTCCGACACCGGAGCCGACCGCCACGCCGACACCAGCCCCGCCGCCGCAGATCTCGATCTCGGCGGACACGCTGGCGCAGGGCGCGACGCTGCTGGTAGCCGTCGAACCGCGGGCGGGCGCGTCATCGGCGACATTGAGCTTTCGTGGCATCGACCGCCAGATGGTGGCCGACGAGGACGACGAGTTCTGGCTGCCCATCGGCGCGCCGGCGGGGGCGGAGACCGGGCCGGCGGAGGTCGTGGTGACGATCTTCGAGGAGGACGGCAGCGGGCGGGCGACGCTCTCAGCCACGCTGACCATCGCGCAGACGGCGTTTCCCGTGGAGTACCTGGAGGTGCCTGTCGGCGGGCCGAACGGGCTGCGGCCGCCGGAGGACGTGGCGTACGAGGAAAACATCCGGACGAACGTGTACGCGGGGTTCACGCCGGCGAAGTACTGGAGCGGCCCCTTCATCGTGCCGGTGGCCGGCGGCGTGACGACGAGGTTCGGCACGGCGCGCAGCTTCAACGGCGGGCCCGTCTCGGGCAATCACTCCGGCGAGGACTACGGCGCGGACATCGGCACGCCCGTGTTCGCGGCGGCATCGGGCGCGATCGCCTTCGCCGACGAGCTGACGGTGCGCGGCAGCTCGATCATCATCGACCACGGGGCGGGCGTGTTCACGGCGTATCACCACCTTTCGCGCATCGACGTGGCAGAGGGGCAGTTTGTAGGACAGGGCGAGCCGGTCGGCGCCGTGGGGATGACGGGCCTCGCGACCGGACCGCACCTGCACTGGGAGCTGGTGGTGGGCGGCGTGAACGTGGACCCGGTGGCGTGGACGGTGGCCGCGCCTTAATCGACAGCGAGCCGGGGGACGGCGGATAGTCCGCTGTCCGTCGTGCCAGCCAGCTAGTCCTTATGAGCGAACGATGACCGCTGCACCCACTGCCGAGCCCATCACAAGCACCATGATCGCCGGGATCTTCGAGCGCCTGGGGCGAGCGTACGGGGACGAGGTCTGGCACTGGATGCCGGACTACGTCGATGGACCCATGGACGTGGTGGCGGGCGCGGTGCTGGTCCAGCACACGAACTGGCGCAATGCCGAGCGGGCGCTTGAGTCGCTCCGTGCGGCCGGTGCGCTGGACGCGCCGGCGATCCTCGCGATGCCGGAGGGCGCGCTAGCCGCCCTCATCCGCATCAGCGGGACGCCCTCGATCAAGGCGCGGCGGCTGCGGGCAGTGGCGCGCACCATCGAGGACGCCGGCGGGCTGGCGGCGTTCCTGGCGCTGCCCCTGGAGGAGTTGCGGCCGCTGCTGCTGGCGACGCACGGTATCGGCGCCGAGACGGCGGACGGGATCGCGCTGTATGCCGCCGGCCGGCGCGTGTTCGTGATCGATGCGTACACGAAGCGTGTGTTCCGGCGCATCGGGCTGGGGCCGCAGGGCGACGGGTACGAGACCTGGCGGTCGTACTTCGAGGAGGCGCTGCCGCGGGCCGATGCGGCGGCGTTCCAGCGCCATCATGCCTGGACCGTGCTGCACGCCAAGGCGCGGTGCCGGGCTCGGCCCGTCTGCGGCGGGTGTCCCGTACGCGGGCTGTGTTCGTCACCAGCCTCGTAGGGGCGCCAATCCTTCGTCAGCTAAATTCGCCGAAAGTGATCTGGCCCGCTTGGAGGTCGCTCCGCGGTGCGCGTACCTTCGTCTTGCGGCGGCGCCGGCCCGGCGTCGCCGTCCACGGTTTTGAATGGGAAAGGAGCCGCGCCACCGGGGAAGACCGAAAACTGCCGAGCAATGTCCCGCCGAGGACAGCCGGCCACCTTGCGAAACAAGCAATTCTGCGATCCAAACTCACCCGCCCGGGGCAGGCCACAGCCGCCGGCCTCTGCGAATTCCGCAGCACGCCGACGCCAGTAAACCGGGGAATCCTATAGCTCGCGGAGGCGGGCCTCATCGAGGGAGAAGAGCCGCAGGGCAAAGCGGTCGATGAAGTAGCGGTCGTGGGTGACGGCGAGGATGGCGCCGTCGTAGGCGTCCAGCGCCGCCTCGAGGGCTTCGCGTGACGGGATGTCGAGGTGGTTGGTGGGCTCGTCGAGGACGAGGAGGTTGGCGCCGCCAAGGACGAGGCTGGCGAGGGACAGGCGGCGGCGCTCGCCGTAGCTGAGCGATGCGATGGGGGTGTGGACGGCATCGCCCTCGAAGAGGAAGCGGTGGAGAAACCGGCGGGCCTCGGTCTCGGAGAGGGGGACCGTTGCCCGAATGAGCGAAAGCGGGGTTGCGGTGTCAGCGAGGCTGGGGGATGGAAGCTGGAGGTCGGACGGGGCCACGGCCGCGGTGTCCTGGGGGAGGTAGCCGAGCTTTACGGAGGGGCCGAGGTGGATGGCGCCGGCCTGCGGCCGGTGTTCGCCGGCGATGCCACGCAGGAGCGTGGTCTTGCCGCCGCCGTTGGGGCCGACGATCACAGCCCGCTCGCCCCAGCCCAGCTGGAACGAGGCGTTCGCGAGGAGGGTGCGGCCGGCGACGGTGATGGTGACGTCTTCGATCGCGAGCATGCGATCGCCACCGCGGGCCGCGGGCCTTATCTCGGTCTTCAGCGTGTAGTCGCGCATGACGGGCTTGTCGATGCGATCTTCGGACTGGAGCTGACGTTCGAGGCGGCGTTCGAGGACGACGGCGCGGCGGGCGACCTTCTTCGCCTTGCGGCGGTAGAAGTCGTTCTGCGACGACTTCTCGCGGCGCATGGCGGTGCCCTTTATCTCGCGGATCTCCTGCTTCACGCGGCGCTCGCGGTCCTGCTGGCGGCGGTAGGCGGCCCACTGCGCCTCTCGGCGACGCGCTTTCTCCTCGGCGTAGTCGGTGTAACCGCCGGTGAAGACGCGGGAAGCGCCGGTGCGATGGTCGATCTCGACGATGAAGTCCCCGTGATCGTCGAGCAGAGCGCGGTCGTGTGAAACGAGGACCACGGGGCCGGCGAAGGCGTCGAGGCGATCGGTGAGCCAGGCGGCGGCGCGGAGGTCGAGGTTGTTGGTGGGCTCGTCGAGCAGCAGGACGTCGGGGCTGGATGAGAAAGCATCAAGGAGGGCGAGCTTCGTCTGCTCGCCGCCGCTGAGGGCGCTGAGGCGCTCGTCGGCTGCGATGTCGCGGAGCCCCAGCTCGTGCCACGCGGCGGTAAGGGCGCCGGCATCGATCCCGGCGGCATCGAGCACGGCATCATAGTCGCGCCGGGCGCCGGCGAGCGCGCCGGCGTCGGAAGCGCGGGCGAGGGCGTTCGCGGCGGCCTCGATGCGAGCGGAGGCGGTGAGGGCGCGGAAGAGCGACGGGAACACGGCCGCGGCGGCGTGCGCGGCGTCATTCGTGAAGCCCTGGCGTACGTAGGCGACGGCCCCGGACGGGATCTCGACGGAGCCGGCATCGGGGCTCAGCTGGCCGGCGAGGATGCGGAGCAGGGTGGTCTTGCCGGCGCCGTTGGGGGCGACGACGCCGGCGCGCTCGCCGGGGTTGACGACGAAGGAGACGCCGTCGAGGACGGTGCGGCCGGCGTAGATCTTGGTGATGTTGCTGGCTTTGAGCATACGGCCCTGCTTTCGGGGGACGCAAAGACGGCCACGGACGACGTGTTCCGTGGCCGGGCGAATCGAGTTTGTGGGATAGGTACGCTGGAGGACCGGCGTACCCGGGAAGCGTGCCGAGAACCGCCCGCGGGAACGGCCCACCCTTAGGTGGCGGCATCGCCGTTACTCGCCCGGGGTGCTAGTCAGTCATCGGACTCCTGCGCTTTGTGGCACCAGTGTAGATGGCCCATGACGGGCGTCGCAACGCCTCACACGACCTCAAGCGGCTCGATGCCCCGAGTACGCCGCCCGTTCGTGGGTGCGGGCTTCGCAAGCGGTTCGGCGGCGCCAGTGGGGCCGAGAAGCTGGATGCCGGCGGTGCGGAGGGTTTCGGACGCAGTCGCGTCGGGGAGGGTGAGTTCGATCTTGTCGCCATCGTGGCCGTGGATGAAGAGGCGGACGGGATCGGGGCCAGGGTGTTGTTTGACGAGGTCGATGAGGGCGTCGAGGCGCTCGCGGTCGGCTTCGTGATCGTCGGATTCGTGGAGGATGAAGCGGAGGGGCGGCCTCGTGGTCGCCTGTAGCTGGTCGCTGGCGGTGGGGTCGAGCGCGGCGGGGGCGGCACCGTTGCCGGCGGCGCCGTTGTGGCCATTGCCGTTCTTCTTGGCAGACGGGTTGGGCGACGAGGGTTCGGTGGTGGTCGGGGCATCGACCGGAGCTGTCTCCCCGGCGACTCCTCGAAAAGCTCCGCGGGTACTTGCCGTTGATGGGGACCGGTGCGGAGCTAAAGCTCCGCCGCTACTTTCGGCCGATTCTACCCGCGAGACGGAGACGCCGGCGGACTCGCGGACGGCGGTGGTGAGCCAGGCGGGGATGGCGAAGTGTTCGTGGGAGACGGTGCCGTCGGCCGCCTGGACGAGCGAGGCCTGCTGGACAGAGGCCTGCAGCCGGTCGTTGCGCTCACGGACGCGGACGAGCATGAGGAGGATGTTGCCCGGCTGCCACAGTTCGCGCGTGGGCTCGTAGACATCCGACCAGACGGTGACCTCGGCGGTGCCCGAGAGGTCTTCGATCATGACGGCGATGAACGGCTTCCCCTGCTTCGTCGCGAGGTGGCGGATGCCATTGACCATGCCCGCGATGACAACCTCGCGACCGTCCAGCTCGGGCGTAACCTCGCTGACGAGGGCGGAGACGTGCTTCGAGGTGGTCGCGGCGGCGGACGTGAACGGGTGCTCGGACACGTAGACGCCCAGCAGCTCCTTCTCCCACGACAGCATCTCGGCCTTGGAGGCATCGCCCTCGACCATCTCGAGCGCGGGGAGCGGCGTGGCGACGCTGTCGCCGAACAGGTCGAACATGGTCGACTGGCCGGTCTCTTTGAGGCGGGCTTCGCGCTGGGCGAGGGACGTGATGCGGTCGATGTTCGCCAGCAGGGTGCCGCGCTGGCCGAGGCAGTCGAGAGCGCCGGCCTTGATGAGGGATTCGAGCGAGCGCTTGTTGACGGCCTTCAGGTCGACGCGCTTGATGAAGTCTTCGATGTCGGTGAACGGCGCGGCGTCCGCGCGGGCGCCTTCGGCACGAGCGGCGACGATGCCCTCGGCGGCTGCCTGGCCGACGTTCTTCACGTTGGCGAGGCCGAATCGGATGATGGGCTGGTCGTTGGTCGTTGGGCGCTGTTCGGACGACTCTGGAGGGGCCTGCAGCGCGAACATCACGTCGCTGGTAATGACGTCGGGCGGGAGGACGGTGATGCCGATGCGGACGCACTCGGCGACGGCTTCGGCGATGCGCTCGTGCGTGCCGGCGCTGGTGAGGACGGCGGTCATGTACTCGTGGGGGTAGTTCGCCTTCAGGTAGGCGGTCTGGTAGGCGATGGTGCCGTAGACGGCGGAGTGGGCCTTGTTGAAGGCGTAGCCGGCGAAGGGCTCGATGAGGTCGAAGATGGCGCGGGCTTCGTCCTCGCTGTAGCCGTTCTTCACGGAGGCGGCGACGAACTTCTCGCCCTCGGCCTGCATGAGCGCGGCGACCTTCTTCGACATGGCTTTGCGGATGGCGTCGCCGTCCTTGAGTGAGTACCCGGCAAACTTCCGCATGACCATGAGCACCTGGTCCTGATAGGTGATCACGCCGTAGGTCTCGTCGAGGATCTCGGCGAGGTCGGGATGCGGGTACTTGATTTGCGTGCGATCGTGCTTGGCGCGGCAGAAGGCGCCGATGTGCTGCATGGGACCGGGGCGATAGAGAGCAACGAGCGCCATCAGCTCGGCGGTGTTGTCGGGGCGCAGCTCCTGGATCGCCCGCCGCATACCGGGCGACTCAAGCTGGAACACGCCGAACGTATCCCCGCGGGAGAGCATGTCCATCGTGTTGCGATCGCCGTCCTCAAGCGTCTGCAGGTCGACGCGGATGCCGCGGGTGCGCTCGATGATGTCGACGGCCTGACCCAGGATGGTGAGGTTGGCGAGGCCCAGGAAGTCCATCTTCAGGAGGCCGATCTCGGCGACCTGGGCCATCGCGAACTGCGTGGTGGGGATGGCGGACTCTTCGTTCTTGCCGGTGGGGCGCTGCAGGGGCACGTGCTCGGCCAGCGGCTCGCGCGAGATGACGACTCCGGCGGCGTGGGTGCTGGCGTGGCGGGCGACACCCTCGAGCCGCTGTGCGGTATCGACCAGCTCGCGCACACGGCCGTCGGTCTCGTAGAGCGTCGCCAGCTCGGGTGACTCCTCGAGGGCCTTCTCGAGCGTCATGTGGAGCGCGTTGGGGACGACGCGGGCTACGCGGTCGACGTCGCCGTAGGACATGCCGAGGGCGCGGCCGACGTCGCGGATGGCGGCCTTCGCGCCCATGGTGCCGAAGGTGATAATCTGCGCGACGCGGTCATGGCCGTACTTTTCGGCGACGTACCTGATCACCTCGTCGCGGCGATCGTCGGGTATGTCCAGGTCGACGTCCGGCGGCTCCTTGCGATCGACATGGAGGAAGCGCTCGAACACCAGCCGCGTGGCCAGCGGGTCGATGAAGGTCACGTCGAGCGTGTAGAGGATGATGCTGGCTGCGGCCGAGCCGCGGACCCCCAGCATGATGCCTGCTCGCTTGCAGAACTGGGCGATGTCGTGGACGACGAGGAAGTAGTTGGTGAAGCCGGTCTTCTCGACGACGTCCAGCTCGTAGGCCAGGCGGGCCTTCACGTCGTCGGGCGTGTCGGGGTAGCGGCGGTTGAGTCCCTCGCGCGAGAGGTGCGTGAGGTACTCGTGCGGTGTGTAGCCGGCGGGGATCTCGGGCTCGGGCAGGTGGAGGCGGCCGAACTCGAGTTCGAGATTGCACTGGTCGGCGACGAGCTGGGTGTTCGTGACGGCCTGCGGCAGCTCGGGGAAGAGGGCCAGCATCTCCTCCTCGGACTTCACGTAGTAGCCGTGGTCGTTCATCTTCAGCGGGCGCTTGCCGTCCAGCACGCTGCTGTTCGTCCCGATGCAGAGCAGCACGTCATGGATGCTGTGATCCTCGGGCAGGGTGTAGTGGGAGTCGTTGGTGGCGACGAGCGGGATCTTCGTCTTCTTCGAGAGCCCGACGAGGCCCTTGAGCACCCGCTCGCACTCGTTGTTGATGTCGGGCTCGTCGTGCTTCATGACCTCCAGGTAGAAGTCGTCGAAGACGTCCTTGAAGAACCCGGCCAGCTCGCGGGCGTCGTCGTGCCTCCCTTCGGCCAGCAGGCGGTGCATCTCGCCGGAGGGGCAGCCGCTGAGCGCGATGATGCCCTTGCCGTACTCGGCGAGTATCTCCTTGTCCATGCGGGGCTTGTAGTAGAAGCCCTCCAGATGGGAGAGGGTACTGAGGCGCATCAGGTTCTTGTAGCCCTGCTCGTCCTTCGCCAGCAGCGTGAGGTGGAAGTACTCGTTGCTGCGCGAGCCGGACTTCTTATGGCGGGAGGCGGGGGCGATGTACGCCTCGATACCGATGATGGGCTTGATGCCGCGCTCGCGGGCCGCCTTGTAGAAGTCGATGGCGCCATAGAGGGCGCCGTGGTCGGTCATGGCGACAGAGTTCTGTCCGATGGCGGCGCAGCGATCCATCACATCGGGGATGCGGGAGAGCCCGTCGAGGAGGGAGAACTCGGTGTGAAGGTGCAGGTGGGTGAACATTTGTGCGTGATCCACCGCAGGTTAACAGACGGGATCGTGGCAGGGGCGGGGGTTATGTCGCAGTGAGAACTCAGAATCGAGAACGGGATCCGAAAAACCGGAGTGGCCCTGAGTCAGGTCGAGGGGGACTCACCGAGGGCAGTCCTGAGGACTTCGATGGCAGTGTGGGGGCCGCCGTCCGCGAAGGCGAGGGCGATGTGAGGCTGGATGGCCTGGACGCGCTCGACGAGTTCGGCGCGGTCGTCGCCCGTGATCCCGCCGCCCACAAGGAGGGCATCGTAAGCGCCACGAGTGGCCATCTCGACGACGGTGTCGATGCTGACGGCGCCTTCTGCGTCGTAGCCCGCGTCGCGAAGCGCGACCAGTACGCTGTCCATGATCTGCTGGCTTCTGCCGGCGCACAGGACTCGTTGTTCCATGGCGTTCACTTGATGGGCAACGGCCGGCTGGCTCCTTCCGTGACGCCACGACGCCACGACCGGCGACTCTTCGGCAGGCCGCGCCCCCTTGCGAGGCTACTTCGGACGCCAGACCTTTGGCGGCTCCAGTGTCATCACGTTGTTGAGGCCGTACAGCTCGATGCGCCACGGCGTCAGCTTCAGGAGGCCGTACGTCGGGTCCTCCACCCCACCCTGCCAGATGATCTGTGGGTCGTAGCCCAGGGGCGGCGGAGTGCTCTTGTACAGCTCCCAGATCCGCTTCTTCTCGGCGGGATCGTCGCACCACTCGGCTTTCGCATCGACGTACACCTGCTGGTGCTGGGGGTCCCAGTACGAGAGCGAGACGAAGGCATTGTCGGCGAGGTGCTTCTCTTTGTGAGAGTGGCGGTTCGTGGCGATCCAGCCCTGCGGTCCCTCCCAGATGGGGTGCAGGATGCGCTGACGGGGGCGTCCCTTGCGGTCGACCGTGGCGACGCTGCACCACGCGATGCGCGACACGCGGTTGTGGAAGTCCTCTGCGATGTCGGCGAACGATGCTACGTCCATCAGGTCCCCCTTACCCTTGTCTCTGGCTCATTGTCCCTTGCCCTCGGTCTAGCGGTCGAGCACTTCGGCGTCGGGCAGGCGCGCCGGGTCGTGTTCCGGCAGCACGTCATCGACCCAGCCACCGGTCTTCCACGAAGGGACGGGCGTCTGGCACTCGGTCTTCGGGACGAATTTGGAGTGTTCGACAAGCTTCATCTTGTGGATGTAGCGGGGACAGTTGGGGAAGATCTCGCGCGCGCGGACGCGGACGATGAACTGCGCCTCCGGGTACTCGGCCATGAGGGGATCGTCGTAGCTGATGGTGGCCTCGCCGTTGAGGCGCATACGGTGCTGGTTCTCGAAGTCGATGAAGAGCAGGCCGACCTGCTTCGTCTTCAGGACGTTGCCCATCGACAGGTACATGCCGTTGCCATCGTAGTTAGGGAAGGCGATCGTGTGGTCGTCGACGACGCGGACGAAGCCGGGCTCGCCGCCCTTGTAGGAGCAGTTGGCGTGTCCCTGTTCGTCGACGGTAGCGATGAAGAACATGTCCATGTGCTCGATGAAGGCGCGGTCGTTGCGGTCGATGGTGTCGTGCATGAGTTCGCCCACCCGGTCGGCGAGGCGTTCGGTGTCGAAGCGCTGCTGGAGCTGGCGGTTGCCGTCGTGGAAACGGGTGTCGGCGTCGGTCATGGGGGAACCTCGGTACGCAAGCGGATGTTGGATAGCGGACAGACGTTCAGTCTGAAGTTGCACCCTCACCGATGTCAATACCCGGGCTCCGGCGCCGCTCGGACAATCACTTGGCCGCGAGGTGCTCGGCAGTGGCGGTGAGGAATTGAGTGATGTCGCGGTTGAGGGCCTCCGCGCACTCGGTGAAGAAGAGGTGGCGCCCGCGGGGGTATAGACGCAGCTCGGCGTTCGGGATGCGGGCGGAGAGGGTGCGGCCGTTGTCGACGGGCACCGTGCCGTCTTCCGTGCCGTGGGCGACGAGCGTGGGGTGCGCGATCTCCCTCAGACGGGCGGTGGCGTCGTGATTCTGGACGGCGTTGAGCTGCCCCGCGCGACCCTCGGGCGTGGAGCGCAGGTGCTGGTTAGCAAGCGCGCGCTCCGCGAGCAGGGCATCGTGCCCGGCGACGAACTCGTCGCTGTAGTTCAGAAAGTAGGTCGAACGCATAGCCTCGACCGGGTCGGTGATCTCGCTGGCGGCCATGAACCGCAGCATGTTTTCGGCCGGCGGCAGTACGTGTGCCTCGCCGCCGGGTGTCGTGCAGGCCAGGACGAGGCGGCGGACGCGGCCGGGGTGCTCGAGGGCGATGTGTTGGGCGACCATACCGCCGAACGAGGTGCCGAAAACGTGTGCTGATTCTATGCCGAGGGCATCGAGGAGGGCCGCGGCGTCGCCGGAGAAGTCGCTCATGGTCATTGTTGGCGGGCCGTCGTCGGATCGGCCGGCGCCGCGTGGGTCGAAGACGATGACCTGAAAGCGCTCGGCCAGGGGTTGTGTGTTGCGCCAGTAGATCTCGACCGTGCAACCGAAGCCGGGATGGAGGAGAAGGGGGTCACCCTCGCCGTGCGTTTCGTAGTAAAGGTTGCCGGATGGGATCGATGCGTAAGGCATGTTGGCGGAAGGCTAGCACACGAATCCGCGACGGTCAGTCCCGGCGCAGCGCGTCGAGGAACTGCCTGGGAGTGATGATGCGGATGCCGTTGTATTGTCCGAGGACCGCGGGCGAGGGCACCCATGCTCCACGCGGATCCTCAAGCCGGGCGGCGTTCCACGCGGAAGAGGTTGACGGGGGTGGGGATGCCCTTCATGACGACGGGGCCGAGGCGCTCGAACTCGACGCCGGGGAGGCGGGCGTCAGCCTGCTCGATGGTGGCCTCGGAGGCGAGGACCTCGCCGGAGTCGGCGAAGTTCATGATGCGGGAAGCGACGTTGACGTCGTGTCCAAGGAGATCCAGGCCGCGACGGGTCTGCTGGCCGTGGTGAAGGCCGATACGGACCCAGAGCGGTGTGTCGCTGTTCCAGGCTTCTTCTTCGAACCTCTCCTGGAGGCGGAGGCCGGTGTCGATGGCGTCGCAGGCATCGGCGAACCAGACCATGAGCCCGTCGCCAAGCTCCTTCACGATGCGGGAGTCGCCCGAAAGCTCCTCCTTCACGATGCGCTCCTGCAAGGACAGGAGCTGGATCGCCTCGGAGTCGCCGCGGAGCGCGTTGAACTCCGTGAAGCCAACGATGTCGGTGAACATGATGGTCCCCTGGACCGAGCGTTGGTCGGTTAGTGTCGCGGCCGTCATCCGGGCACCAGCTCGATGGAGCCGGAGACCGTCATGGCTTCGATGCTACAGTCATCACCCTCAGGGAAAGGGCAGCGGACGCGTCCGGAGATGGTCTTGAACCGCCGCTGGACGCTGGTGCCTTCGGGCAGGCCGATCTGCACCTTGCCGGAGACGGACTTCACCGCGATGGAGCCCTCGCCCTCGCAGTTGGCCTCGACGGAGCCGCTGACGGTGCGCGCCTTCAGGGGGCCGATGACGCGTTCGATGC
The DNA here is from genome assembly GCA_964371355.1 of uncultured Dehalococcoidia bacterium. Classification (GTDB taxonomy): domain Bacteria; phylum Chloroflexota; class Dehalococcoidia; order DSTF01; family JACRBR01; genus JACRBR01. Next base: position 25,889 of record CAYJMG010000009.1, on the reverse strand, counting down.
GGATAGAGCCGGACATGGTGCCGCAGGCGCAGGCGCCCAGCGTACCGCCCTCAATCTTGCCGCTCATGCTGTTCATGCGGCAGCGTCCCCGGATGGCTCCCACCTTGATGTTGCCCGAGCCAGTGCGGAGGTCCGCTTCGTCGGCGCGGTCGACGTCGATGGTGGCGCTCATCGTGGTGGCAGAGACCATGCCAAGCTCGCCCTCGGTGCGGATGGCGCCGGAATGCGTGCCGATGACGGCGTCGGTACCGACCGGGCAGCGGACCAGGAGCGGTTTCGAGCCACCGCGGCCGGAGCGGATTTCGAGCGCGGCGCCATCCTCGACCTCGCGCGCGTCGAAGCCCTCTCCCTCAACGAGGACGTCCTCGCGCGGCTCGGCGATGACCTCGACCTTGCCCGAGCGGGACTGGATGCGCAGGGCGACCGCCACGGGCAGGTCGTAACGCTGGGTGTCCATCGAGTTCCTCACAGGTCCTGGCGCGGGCGCCGAATCGTGACTGCCATTGTGGATCGGGCCGGACGGCGCCTCAAGCGAGGCCAACTGCGGAATCCGCAGCCGCGCGGCATGGGCAGAGGCCCGATGGCCGGCGCGCGGGCGATGCGGTCGCCCGGGGCGATGCGGTCGCCCGGGGCGATGCGGTCGCCCCAGGCAATGCGGTAGCATACCGGCACGATGTCCAAAGCAACGACAGGCGTGGTAGCGGTAGCCGTAGTAGTAGCCGTACGGGCGGCCCGTTGACAGGCCCCTGATGCGCTGCGGCGCGCGCATGACCGTCAACAGGCCCCGGAACGACAGCCGGGGCTTTTTCGTGCCCCGGGGAACTGAGGCCGGACGCCCGCATCATTCCGTCAGCGTGGCGGAGGCTGGAAACTGGACGCTGGAGGATGGACTGATGACGCAGCAGGAGCGCACCAAGACGGAGATGGCGAAGGCGTATGACCCGCGGGCCACGGAGGACCGGGTGTACGGCTTCTGGGAGACGCGCGGGTACTTCGAGGGGACCGCGACGGCGGGGAAGCAGCCCTTCTCAATCGTGATGCCGCCGCCCAACGTGACCGGCGAGCTGCACATCGGGCACGCGCTGACGGACACCGTGGAGGACATCCTGATCCGCTGGCACCGGATGCTGGGCGACCCGACGCTGTGGGTGCCCGGGGTGGACCACGCGGGCATCGCGACGCAGACGGCAGTGGAGCGGATGCTGGCGAAGGAGGGAATCAGCCGGCACGACCTGGGGCGGGACGCGTTCGAGGAGAAGGTTTGGGAATGGGTGCGCCGCTACCGGCCGATCATCAGCAACCAGCACCGGCGGCTGGGGGCTTCGGCCGACTGGTCGCGCGAGGTATTCACGCTGGACGACGGGCCGCAGTCGGCCGTACGCACCGTCTTCAAGAAAATGTTCGACGACGGGCTGATCTACCGCGGTGAGCGGCTGATCAACTGGTGTCCGCGTTGTCTGAGCGCGCTGAGCGACCTTGAGGTGGACCACGAGGAGCGGCAGGGGAGCCTGTGGTACATCCGGTATCCGATCGTGGACGGGACGGACGCGGACGGGGCTCCGCACGAGACGGGCGAGCACCTGGTGGTGGCCACGACGCGGCCGGAGACGTACGTGGGCGATACGGCCGTGGCCGTCCACCCGAAGGACGAGCGGTTCGCGAAGTACATCGGGCGGTCGGTGATGCTGCCGGTGATCCAGCGCGTGGTGCCCGTGGTCGGTGACGACGCGGTGGAGGTGGAGTTCGGGACGGGAGCGGTCAAGGTGACGCCGGGGCACGACCCGACGGACTTCGAGATCGGACAGCGACACGACCTGCCCATCATCAGCGCGATGAACGAAGACGCGACGATGAACGACCAGGCGGGGCCCTACGCCGGCATGGATCGCGCCGAAGCGCGCGAAGCGATCGTGCGCGACCTCAAGGAGCTGGGATACCTGGAGAAGGTCGAGCCGCACACGTCGCAGGTGGGGACGTGCTACCGGTGCCACACGGCGATCGAGCCTCTGATGTCGTGGCAGTGGTTCGTGAACCAGCGCGCGCTGGCGGGGCCGGGCATCGAGGCCGTGAAGGACGGGCGGATCAAGTTCGTGCCGGAGCGGTTCGAGCGGATCTACCTGAACTGGATGGAGAACATCCGCGACTGGTGCGTCTCGCGGCAACTCTGGTGGGGGCACCGGATCCCGGTCTGGTACAGCGCGGACGAGGACGGTGACCGGATCATCGTGAAGCTGCCACAGGACGTGGCCGAAGGAGCGGGTGCGCCATCGAGGGCGAAGGAGGGGCAGCCTGTACCGACGGTCTCGGCGACGTACAACGAGCTGCGGGCGCGCGGGGTCGCGCACAAGACGATCGTGAAGTACGGGACGTGGTCGGCGGTGGGGGCGACACCGATCTGCTCCATCGATACGCCAGGGCAGTCGCCGACGGGCGGGGGCAACCTGCTGCAGGAGAGCGACGTGCTGGACACGTGGTTCTCCTCGGGATTGTGGCCGTTCTCGACGCTGGGGTGGCCGCGGGAGACGGACGAGCTGAAGTACTGGTACCCGACGTCGGTGATGGAGACGGGGTACGACATCATCTTCCTCTGGGTCGCCCGCATGATCATGCTGGGGCTGTACTGCGCCGGCGAGGTCCCGTACTCCGTGGTGTACCTGCACGGGACCGTCCGGAACGAAGAGGGCAAGCGGATGAGCAAGTCCCTGGGGACGGGCGTGGATCCCCTGGAGGTAGTGGAACAGTACGGCGCAGACGCCTTGCGCTACGCGCTGATCACGGCAAGCGGGCCGGGGAACGACCTGAAGCTCTCGATGCAGCGCGTGGAGATGAGCCGGAACTTCGCGAACAAGCTGTGGAACGCGACGCGGTTCGTGTTGTCCATGATCGGCGAAGCGGAGGTTGGGATCGCGCCGCTGGCCGCGTCGCTCGAAAACGCTGTGCCTGGAACCAGGAACCTGGTGGGCTTGCCGCTGGAAGACCGGTGGATCCTGTCGCGGGTGGAGGGGCTGGCGCGGGACGTCGACGACCTGATGCGGCGGTTCGAGATGGGCGAGGCCATGCGGCAGGTGTACGAGTTCGTCTGGAACGACTTCTGCGACTGGTACATCGAGATTGCGAAGATCCGTGTACGCGACGAGAACGCGACGGGGCCTTCGCCGCTGCCGGTGCTCGCGTACGTGCTGGACCGCAGCCTGCGGCTGCTGCACCCGGCGATGCCGTTCGTGACGGAGGAGCTATGGCAGGCGTTGCAGGCGAAGATCGAGGGATCGACGGAGGAGGCACTGATCGTCGCATCGTTCCCGCGGGGTGAAGGCGGATACGCCGACGCGGAGGCGGAGCGGGAGATGGAGTCGCTAATCGACGTCGTGCGGGCGATCCGGAACATCCGGGCGGAGAAGAAGGTGGAGCCGGCGAAGTTCATCGAAGCGTACCTGGTGGCGGACGGCGCGCGGTCGCTGTTCGAGGGAGGGCGGCCGTTCGTGGAGACGCTGGCGCGGGTGCGGCCGCTGCACGTCGTGGGCGCGGCCGCCGAAGCGCCGCGCGATCAGGTGGCGACGGCGGTGCTGGAGGGCGTGACGGCGGTGGTGCCGCTTGCGGGGCTGTTCGATGTCGAGGTGGAGCGGGCACGGCTGCGGAAGCAGATCGCCGAGGCCGGGGCTGAGGCCGGCAAGATCGAGGCGAAGCTGGCGAACGAAGGCTTCCGGTCGAAAGCGCCGGAGAAGGTGATCGCACAGGAGACAGAGCGGCTGGCGGCGCTGCGCGGACGGCTCGAAGGGTTGCGCCAGAGCCTCGCGGAGTTGGGGTAACGCCCGGCCTACGCCTTCTCCGTCACCTTGTACTCGAGGCGGCGGCCGAGCGCGAGACGGATCTGCGCGTCGAGGGCGGGCATGGCGGTGAAGAAGAGCGTGATCGGGGCCATCAGCAGCCACTGCGCGAACTGGACCGGGTAGAGCCACACCTTCCAGTGCGCCGGCCGCGGCGGCCGCATCATCATGTCCAGCACGATCATGACGATGAGGGGGATCATGCAGGGCATGAGGATGTAGTGGGACGCCGTGAGGAACCACTCCGGGATGTTCTGGCGGGCAAACGGGTGCAGGCCGAAGAAGCCGCCCCAGGCGCCCGCGGACATGTTGGCGGCGACGCCGGTGATGAGGAACCATTGCGACGACCACAGCACGTGGTTCTCGGTAAGGCTCCAGGTGCGGCGGAGGCGGCGCAGGAACGGGATCTCGGGGTGGCGCACGAACTGGCGAATGGCGTAGGGGATGTCGCTGCATCCCCAGGCGTGACGCCGGGCCTGCTGGTAGTGCTCCCAGTACGTGCGCGTGTAGCTGTGCGCGCGCACGCCGTCATTGCCCACGGGGAGCAGGATGGGCTGCACATCGGGCTCACCCTTCAGCTCGAAGAAGCACTTCAGGAACATGTGCCAGTCTTCGGGGACGACGTCGACGTCCCAGTAGCCGACCTCGTAGCACATGCGCATGCTGAGGCTGTAGGTGGACTGCGGGAACAGCACGGTGTACTTCCGCATCAGCTTCGCCAGGTGATTGATGCCGCCGAGGCTGTTCTGAATGCGGAGGGGGGCCGGGACGTCCCAGACGTTGTTGTAGTAGAAGATCGGGCCCTGCCAGAAGGTGCGGTAGCGGCTGGGGTTGGTGGCGAAGTAGTAGGTGAGCGCGCTGAAGTAGCGTGGGTGGAACAGCGTGTCGGCGTCGCAGCTGGTGACGGTCATGTGATTCAGGCTGAAGCCCATCTCGTCGCAGAAGAGCGCCTTCGCCTGTCTGGCCGCCCAGGCTTCGTTCGACGACTTGCCGCGGACTTCGCCCACGAGGTCGGACGGGTGCGTGGTCCCGACGAAGGCCAGGAAGCTGCGTCCAAACTCGGAGCGGAGTTGGACGAAGCGCTCGGGTGCCTCGCTGTCGGCGGCTTCCATGGCGATGACGACGAGCAGTTTCTCGTGCGCCACCTCGCTCTCCGCCAGCTTGCCGATTGTCGCGCGCAGCTTCTCGACGGACTCCTTGTAGGTGGGGATGATCACCAGGTGCTGCACATCGTCCCAGGCGAGGACGTCGCGCTCTGTGCCGGGCGGGATGAGGACGGTCTCGGCGTCGTATTTCTGGCGCCAATCGATGCGCGCGGTCGCGTGGATAGCGCGGTATCCGCGATAGGCGTGGATGCCGTTGTTGATGGAGCGCCAGGCCCAGTACAGGTCGAAGCCGAGCAGCATGATGGCGAGAGGGATGGGCAGGAAGTAGGCGCCCCACACCATCGATGAGATCAGCACGGCAGCCAATGCGAAGGGCAGCGCTTCGAGACCACGCTGCAGGATGCGGTCCCACGGCGTGGTGACGTGCATGCGCTGGCGCACCGCGGTGGCGGCATCGACGACAGGTTGGGGGACGTGGGGGATATCGAGGAGCGGCAGAGCGCGCGGCGGGTTGAGTACGGCGACGCGCGCGCCGGCAACGGCATTACGGCGAAGCATGGCGGGCACGCCGCCACCGCCGAGATGGTGCGGCTCCGGCAGCTCACCAAGGTCGGGCATCTGGGCGGGCGTCCACGCCGCACGAAAGCCCTTCGTGGCCGCCCTGCCGCGCGTCCGGGAAGATCGCGTCGCCGGAATAGCGCCTCCTTGCGTGTCCTCTGGTAAAGGAAAAAGGCCGTCCATCTTGCGTGTCCGACCTTCAAAGCCTGCGAGGTTAGCTGGCGGCTTAGGGGAGAAGGTTCCCCTCTCGCACAACGGCGAGTTCAGCCCGGGATCCTGGTGGGTCCCCCGCTCCCCGCCGTGGCGGGGACTCGGCTGTTTCGTATGCGGTTGTCAGAGCGATCTTAGGGGCGGCCCGATTAGCCTGTCAAGCGTGGTGGGTGCTATCCCCGGCGGGGCCCATCGCCGATTTGAATCTGATACGGCCCTGTCACGCAAGACGGTGAAGCTGTGGCGAAAGTTCCCGGGTGAGGGGATGGGGTGGGGCAACTCAGCCGCTATGGTCACGCAAAAGGCCCCGTCCCGCTCGCCGGACGAAACGGCTGAAGGTGCCAGAGCCGCGGGTTGCCGCCTCGGATCCGACGCTGCTGGAGGATCTGCTGGCGATTGGGCGGGCAGTTCCCGACGAAGCGAAGGAGCGGCTACCCAGGGACGGCGCCCGCAACCAGGACAACTACCTGTACGGCGTACCGAAGAGGAATAGTGCGCTGGCTGTTCGCGGACACGTCCAGCCTCGCCGACTGCATCTCGATGACCGTCCGCCCTCAACTGCGGATGACAGACCTCGTGACATCCTGACCCACGACCACGACTTCGAGCGAGACGGGTTCACCATTCTCTTGAGCCAGAGCTAGCCAGCGCGGCTGGCGTAGACTGCGGGCATGCGGCTGTACCTGGGGCTCGTGCTGCATAACCACCAACCGGTCGGGAACTACGGGTCCGTGATCGAGGAGGTGTACGAGCGCGCCTACCAGCCGATGCTGGAGGCGCTGGAGCGTCACCCGGGCGTGCGGGTGGCGTTGCACACGTCGGGGTGTCTGTTCGACTGGATCGAGCGCGAGCGGCCGGACTACGTCGCGCGGCTGCGGCAGCTCTGCGAACGCGGGCAAGTCGAGATGCTGACGGGCGGCTACTACGAGCCGATCCTGCCGATGGTCCGCAACGAGGACAAACGCGGACAGATCGAGAAGCTCACGGCGTACGTCGAGCGGCGATTTGGCCAACGGCCGACCGGGCTGTGGCTGACGGAGCGGGTGTGGGAGCCGGGGTTGCCTGCGCCACTCGCCGACGCGGGCGTACGGTGGACGCTGGTCGACGACGAGCACTTCCGGATGGCGGGCATGCCCGCGGAGGCGCTCAACGGGTACTTCGTGACCGAGGACCAGGGTAAGCGGCTGGCGTTATTCGCGGGGAGCCAGCGGCTGCGCTACACGATCCCGTGGCTGAACGTCGACGAGCTGATGGGCGAGCTGCGACGGTACGCCGAAGACGCTACGGCGGAGGCGCCCTACCTGGTGCTGGGCGATGACGGCGAGAAGTTCGGCGCGTGGCCGACCACCTACACGCACGTCTGGGAGCAAGGGTGGATCGAGTCATTCTTCAGTGCGATCGAGGGGTCGGGGGAGTGGCTGGAGACAATCACGCCGGGGACGTACATGCAGCGGCACGAGGCCCGTGGGCTGGCGTACCTGCCTTCGGCTTCGTACGCGGAGATGATGGAGTGGGCAATGCCCGCGGGGGCATCGGCTGCGTATCAGCGGGCCGTCCGGGAGCTGCGGGACGGCGGGCGGCAGGACATCCTCGCGTTCGTACGCGGCGGCACCTGGCGCACGTTCCTGGCGAAGTACCCCGAAGCGAACGCGATGCACAAGCGCGGGCTGCGGATCGGCGAAAAGCTGGCAGCCGCGGACAACGAGGCGGCGCGCGAGGCGTTGTGGGCGGCGCAATGCAACTGTCCATACTGGCACGGCGTGTTCGGGGGGCTGTACCTCGAGCACATCCGGCGGGCGACGAACAGCAACCTGGTGCGAGCGGAGCGGCTGGCGGACGCGCTCAGCACTGCCGGCCTGGCGGTCACCCGTGCCGACGTGGACTTCGACGGGCATGCGGAGATCCTGGTGCAGTCGGCGGCGATCTCGCTGCTAGTGCATCCGTCGGTGGGCGGGATGATCGGCGAGCTGGATCTGCGGCGTCGCGACGTGGCGCTGCTGGACGTGCTGGCGCGGCGGTGGGAACCGTATCACGAGGGGCTCGAGCGCGCGGCGGTGGGCGGCAGTCCGGGCGACGCGACGAACATTCACAGCGACGTACGGGTGAAGGAGGAGGGGCTGGTGGGCGCGCTGGTCTTCGACCGGCACCGCCGCGGGGGGTTACAGGAGTGGCTGTTGGAGTATGGCGCGACCGTCGAGCAATTCGCGCGAGGAGAAGCGGCCGCGACGTTCGAGCCGGACGGACGGTGGGAGGCGGCGCTGGAACAGGACGACGACCGCGTGCGGATCCGCCTGTCGCGCGACGCTGCCGGATGGTCGGTCGCGAAAACGATCGCGGTAGGGCAGGATGCGGAGTCGATCGTGGTCGAGTACCGGCTCACCAATACGACCAGCGAGCATCGCTCGGCGATATTCGCGAGCGAGTGGAACATCTCACCGCCACAGGCCCCGGACGGGGACGGCGGTAGGGCGCTGCTGGAAGTCGAGGGCCGGACGATCGATGCGACCAGGGGGCCCGGGGGCGTGGGCGATGCGCGGACATTCACGGTCCGGGGGAGCGCTGGCTACGGGCTACGGTGCGAGGCGGACTCGGCGATCGACGTGTGGCATTTCCCGGTGCGGACCGTGTCGTCGTCTGAGGGCGGCATCGAGCGCGTGCTCCAGGGGATCTCGGTGTCGGTGGTGCGGCGGCTGGAGCTGGCGCCGGGCGAGGCCGGAACCTTCGGCTTCACGTGGTCGGTGGCGGAGTGACCGGGATCACGGCGGACCGCATGTGCGGATCTCGAACGGCTCGATGCCCGGGACGCCCCTGCTGCGCGTGCAGGTGCGCGAGCTGAGATCGATGATGACGTCGCCCGCGCCATCGATGGAGACGTTGTAACGGTCGAGATCGCCGTAGCCGTTGCCGAAGGCGAACTTGCCGTCAACGCGCCAGACGGCGCGCGACCCCTCGCACTCCTCGACAAAGGCGCCGCCCAGGCCGGTGATGGGCTCGAGCGTGCCTACGCCGGCGATCTCGTCGTACTGGAGCCGGCACGAGCCGCCAAGCTCCTGCTGACGTGACGACTTGTCGTAGAAGGCGAGGAACTCGCCATCGGGCAGCCGCACGAGGAAGACGTGCTGCAGGTCGAACTGGTTGACGTCGCCGACCTTGTACTCGGCGGCGGGGCCAGCGTTGTACTGGCGTGTGGGCTGCTTCGCGTTCTCGCCCTGGTCGAAGATGAGACCGATCGCGACACCGAGCACGATGAGCACCGCGAGGGCCGCGAGGCCGCGCAGCAGGCAACCGCCGCCACAGCCCGGGATCCGGCGACCCGGCGACGCGGGCTCGGCGTCAGCGTCGACGGCGACGTCGGCGTCAGCGGGCCGCTGCGTCATCGCGCTGCTCCAGCGGCAACGCGCGCGGAGATCGCTCGTTCGAGCGCCAGCGCCGGCTCGAGCGGCAGGCCCTCGCCGCGGAGCATGGCCTCTTTCGCGGCGCGGAGTGCGGGCTGGGGCATGGCCGCAAGCTTTCGGGCTACGGCTTCGGCGTCGTCGCGCAGGCGGCTGTGCGCGACGACGCGGTGGACGAGGCCCGCGGCCAGCGCGCGTTCCGCGCTGATGGGCTGGCCGTTGTAGATCATCTCGCGGGCGAGGCCGGGAGGTACCGTCCGGGGGAGGGTCTGGGTGCCGCCGGCGGAAGGGATGTAGCCGAGCGTGACCTCGGGGAGGGCGAAGGTGGCATCGTCGGAAGCGATGCGGATGTCACACAAGAGGCTAAGCTCGCAGCCGGCGCCGTAGGCGAAGCCGTGGATAGCGGCGACGAGCGGCTTGGTGACCTGGAGCATCATCCCCCACACGTCGCGCTCACGGCGGGCACGGCGGGCATCGACGATTGACGGCGCGGTGCCGAACTCGCTGATATCGGCTCCGGCGGAGAAGGCGCGGTCGCCCGCGCCGTGGAAGACGGCGACGAGGACCTCCGGGTCGTCGCGGACGGCGAGCATGATCGACCAGAGGAGATCACGGACCTTGAGGTTCATCGCGTTGAGGACGGCCGGGCGGTTCAGTGTGACCCGGGCGATGCCGGCGGGCGACTTCTCGTAAAGGACGGGCGGTGCTGTCACGGGATCAGCCTAGCAGGGACGGATTCACAGCACGACGAGGTTGTTGCGGTGGACAACTTCGGCGCCGTACTGGTAGCCCAGTACCTCGGTGATGCGGTCTGAGCGGAGGCCGCGGATGGCGGCGACCTCTTCGTCCCCGTAGTTGGTGATGCCGCAGGCGATGGGGCGACCGTCGGGCAGGACGATGTTGACGCTGTCGCCGCGCTTGAAGGCGCCCTGGACAGCCTGGACGCCCGCCGGAAGCAGGCTTTTCTTCCGCTCGATGAGCGCGGTCCCGGCGCCGGCATCTACGACGATCGCGCCCCGCGTCGCGAGGCCGGAGAGCATCCAGCGCTTGCGGCTCTCGACGCGGCTGCGATGCGCGGGGAACAGCGTGCCGACGTGCTCGCCGTTGGCCAGACGTACGAGCACGTCTGAGTCGTGGCCGCTGGCGACGTAGACGTCGGAGCCGCCGCTGGTGGCGAGCTTCGCGGCCTGGAGCTTGGTGATCATGCCGCCCGTGCCGCGGCCGCTCTCGCTGCCGCCGGCGATCTGCTCGATCTCCTTCGTGATGCGGTCGACACGCTCGATGAGCTTCGCGGTCTTCGTCTTCCCGGGGTCGGCGGTGTGCAGGCCGCCAGTATCCGTGAGGAGGACGAGGAGGTCGGCGTCGATGAGGTTGGCGACGAGCGCCGAGAGGTTGTCGTTGTCGCCGATGCGGGCGCCGGCGATCTCGTCGATGGCGACGGCGTCGTTTTCGTTGACGATGGGGACGACGCCCAGCTCGAGCAGGCCAAGGAGCGTGTTGCGAGCGTTGAGGTAGCCGATGCGGTCGTGGAGGTCACGCTTGGAGAGAAGCGTCTGGGCCACGACCAGCTTGTGGCGGGCGAAGAGGCGGTCGTACAGGTGCATGAGCCGCGCCTGTCCGACGGCGGCCAGGGCCTGGCGGAAGGGCACGTCGCGCCGGGGCCCGCCGCGATCGAGGCGCTCGCGGCCGGCGGCGATGGCGCCGGAGGACACGATGACGACCTCGCAGCCCTGCCCGATGAGGGCGGCGGCCTGGCCCGCCAGGGCGGACATGGTGGCGGAGTGCAGGCGGTCGGTACCGGCGGTGAGCAGGTTGGTGCCGAACTTCGCCACGACGCGGCGGTACTTGCGCGCGGGTTGTCTCTTGGGCATGGGCGGCACGGGCTCCGGCGTAGCTGAATTCGCGAGATTATACCCGGCGAGGCCCGCCGTCCGGCCGACATGCGGCGCCGCGTTGCCTACAATGGGCGCGATGTTCATCCGGCTCTGGGTCCTCACGAAGCACACGTTGTTGGGATTCGCCAAGGACAATTGCACGCAGCAGGCGGCGGCGATCACGTACTACACGCTGTTCTCGATCGCGCCGCTGGCGATCTTTTCGATCGCAATGCTGGGGTTGTTCTTCAACGGTGAGGATGTGCGGAACCAGGTCGTGGACTGGGTGCTCGAGATCCTCCCGCTGAGCGATCCTGAGGGGCGAGAGTCGGTGACGGACGTGGTCGCGCAGGTGCAGGATGTGAGCGCGACGGTGGCCGTCATCGGTCTGTTCGTGACGTTGTGGGCGTCGCTGGCGGTGTTCGCATCGATCCGGCGGGCACTGAACACGGTGTGGGGGACGGCGGAGCACCGGCCGTGGGCGCAGGGGAAGCTCATCGACCTGCTGCAGGTGGGCGTAGTGTCGGTCGTGCTGCTCGGGTCGATCGTGCTGACGGGTTTCGTGCGGACGGTGCGCGAGGTGAGCGCCCGGCACGTGGGACCGCTGGCGAGCGACAACAACCTTTGGGAGCTGCCGGGCATCGTCGGCCCGGCGCTGCTGACGTACGCAGCGTTCGCGTTGCTGTACAGGATCGTACCGGCAGCACACCCGCGGTGGCGCGACGTGCTTCCAGGCGCGGTGCTGGGGACGTTGCTGTTCGAAGTCCTGAAGAACTCCTTCGCGTTCTACATCGCGAACTTCAACAGCTTCGACCTGGTGTACGGCTCGCTGGCGGGCCTGCTGATCTTCCTCTTCTACATGTTTCTGGCCTCGAACATCCTGCTGATCGGCGGAGAGCTGGTGGCGACCCTGGGCGAGTATCACGCGGGCGCGTACGAGGCCGAGATCAACCCGCCGGAGCCGCTGCCGCCCGTGAGCACGCGCATGTTGCGCGCGATGAAGGGGCTGTTCGTGCGCCAATGAGGGCCGGGACGGGGTCAGTCTGTAATCCAGTAGATCTCGTAGATCATCTCGACCTGGCCGGGGCACTCGGGGATGGGGACGCCCAGGTACTCGCCCGTTCGGCCGCCGTTGTCCTTGTGGAATACATATCCGCCGTTGGGGCCGGGCTCATCGCCGATCTCGAAGCCCTCGAACCGGAGCGCGGCGACGATACCGATATCGACGGCCTGCTGGGCCGCGGAGCTGTCGACGTTGGGATCGCGGACCCGGCCCTCGAGGCGCAGGTGCGGCGAGGTGATGACCTTCCACACGACGATGGTCAGCGGCAAACGCACCTCGGGCGGGAAGTTGGCCGGTACGGGCAGGGCGACCGGCGGATCGCAAACGGGGATGGGTGTCGGCTCGGGCGTCGCCGTCGGGATGACCGTGCCGGCGAGCTTCACGGTGTCGGGTACGTCGTCACCTTCGCCACACGCGGCCGCGAGTGCCAGCATCGCGACCGCCAGGAACGCGAAGCCGAGCCTGAGATGGCCGGGGAGGCGCAACGCGATCACTCTTCCTCGATCTCGATGGTGTTGATGACGGTGCCGGAGGGGCCGCCGCGGGCGGGGTCGCGGGGGTCGATCTTGTCGAGCACGTCGCGGCCTTCGACGACCTGGCCGAAGACGGTATATGCGCCGTCCAGGTTGGGTTGAGGTGCGTAGCAGATAAAGAACTGGCTGCCGGCGGAGTCCGGGGCGGACGTCTTGGCCATGCCGACGGCGCCGTCGATGAACTTGTGGTCGTTCACTTCGTCGGGAATCGTATAGCCGGGCCCGCCCCGGCCGGTACCCGTGGGGTCGCCACCCTGCGCGACGAAGCCCGGGATGACGCGGTGGAAGGTGAGGCCGTCGAAGTAGCCGTCACGGGCCAGGAAGATGAAGCTGTTCACCGTCTCGGGCGCTTCACTCGGGTAGAGTTCGATCTTGATGTCGCCGACGTCCATCTTGATGGTGGCGACGTACTTCTTGCCGGTGTCGATGGTGAGGTCGGGCTTCTTGTCGTAGGTCTTCGTGGCGGCATCTCCTGTCTGTGTGGTCGCGGAGGCGGGCGCCTGTCCGGATGGGACGGCCGTGCTCGCCGCCTGCGTACTGCCGTCCGCGGGCGTGGTGGCAGCGGCGGCGCCGCTCGTGCTCGTGACGGTCGCGCCGGAAGCGTCGGCGGGGGTGTTCGACGCGTCGCTCTTGTCGTCGTCCTGGCCGTCCCCACCACCGCACGCGGCCAGTGTCATGGCGATTGCCGTGATGGCGATCGCTACCCATTTCATACGTGGACTCCTCCTCGGGTGCATGGAATACGATAGCAGACGTTGGTTAGTGGGCAGGTCACGGGGACGATGGACAACCTCGTGGTAGCACATGTTGCGCGTAGCGAGATCCAGCGCGCGAGGCTGGCGACCTGCGCTACGCGACGGAGCCGTACGCGGCACATAGACACGAGCACCGTCGATCATTCGAAGATCGAGCTGACGACTTCCTCGATGCTGCGCTGGACGTCGGCGTCGTCGGTGAGGGCCCAGACAACGCCGACCTGACAGGCGCGGCGGGCCGGGATCCCCTGCTGGATGAGCTTGCCAGTGTAGACGAGCAGGCGCGTGCTGACGCCCTCGCTCAGGCCATGCTCTCGCAGGTTGCGGACCTTTTCCCCCAACTTCGCGAGGTCGTCGGCGGTCTCGGGAGAGACGCCGCTCTCGTGCTGGATGATCTTCGCCTCAAGCTCCTTGCGTGGGTGCGTGAACTCCAGCGAGATGAAGCGCTGACGGGTGCTGTGCTTCAGGTCCTTCAAGGCGCTCTGATAGCCGGGGTTGTAGGAGATCACGAGAAGGAAACCCTCGCGCGCTTCCATGAGTTCGCCGCGCTTCTCGATCGGGAGCATGCGGCGGTGGTCGGTGAGAGGGTGGATGAGGACGGTAGTGTCCTTCCGGGCCTCGACCACCTCGTCGAGGTAGCAAATGGCCCCGGCCTTGACGGCGCGCGTAAGGGGGCCATCGATCCAGCGCGTCGACTCGCCCTCCAGCAGGTAGCGGCCGACGAGGTCGCTGGCGGTGAGGTCTTCGTGACAGGCGACGGTGACGAGCGGCAGCGCCTCGACCGCCCCGGTGTCCTTCGTATCGGACTTCCCCTTGTCCTTCACGATGGTGAGGGGACGGCCCAGCTTCCAGGCCATGTATTCAACGAAGCGTGTCTTGCCGCAACCGGTGGGGCCTTTGAGGAGCACAGGGATCTTGGACGCGAACGAGGCCTCGAAGAGCTCCACTTCATCTGCTTGCGGGACGTAGTAGGGCTCGCGGTGGGGGTGGTACTCCTCGATGGCGTAGACACGGTAGCCGTTGTCGGCCTCGGTCTGCTCCGTGGTGGTCATGTTCCAGTCCTTCCCGTCTTGCATCCGGGCGGCGGCCCGGAACCCGGTTCATCGTCTTGGCGGCGACCAAAGCCTGCTCTACGGCTGGCCCTCCAGCTCGTTCCATTCGTCGTCGACACGCTTCCGGAGATCGTCGAGGGTGCCTGTATTCTCGATCACGACCCGGGCGTGTTTGATGCGGTCGTCGTTGGTCAGTTGGGCGGCGATGCGCGCGTCCGCCTGCTCGGGCGTGAGGCCGTTCCGGGCGACCACGCGCTCGCGGGCGAGGGCCGGGGGGACGATGACTACCCACACCTGGTCGGTAATGGGGGTCCAGCCGGCCTCTATGAGGACGGCCGCCTCGAGGACGACGACGGGCATGCCCTCGGCGCGGATGCGGGCGAGGCGCTCGTCCATGGTGCGACGCATCCACGGCCAGACGATGCCTTCGAGGCGCTTCCTCTGCGCGGGATCGCCGAAGACCTTGCTGCCGAGCGCCTTGCGGTCGATTTCGCCGTCGGGGCCGACGACATCGGGGCCGAAGGCGTCGACAACGTCTTCGTAACAGCCGCTGCCGCGCCGGTAGGCTTCGTGGCCAACCTTGTCGGCGTCAATGATGAGCGCGCCGTGATCCGCGAGCATCTGGCTCACGACAGATTTGCCACTGGCGATGCCGCCGGTCAGGCCGATGACGGTGGTCACAGCAGGACTCCCCGGAGAAGCGAAGGCGCCGGTGAGCAACCGGCGCTCTCTGGATTATGTGCGACCGTGGGGGGTCGGGCAAACCTGCACGTATTGGCGAGGGGATTCGACCTCGCCGCGCGGGCCGGCCACGGGGAGGGCAGCGGAGGCGGGTACAACGCGGCAGGATCAGTGGCCACACGCACGGCGCGCGCCTGGTGCGACGCCGCGGCGATGAGATTCGTGGTGCGCGTGGCTTGTCGGGCGCTGGCGCCGTGATAAACTGACCGCGCTACCTGCGACACGGTGAGCAGACGGGCCGCTAGCTCAATTGGCAGAGCAGCTGACTCTTAATCAGCCGGTTCTGGGTTCGACTCCCGGGCGGCTCACCACGATGACGCACGCACCGCCGGCGTAACACCGGCGGTGCGTTTGTTTGTCACGAGTGTGGGATCTCCGTCGCGTGATCGCTTCGAAACGGCTTCAAGAGACGAAGCCGGTGTGACCTTTGGCCAGGTAATTGGGGGGCCATCCGGCCCTTTTTCGGTCTCACGTCATCGGTAATGGTGACGGCGACAACGGCGTGCTCGGAGCGGGGCCGCCAGAAGGAGCAACGCCTGCGGCCGCGAGGCCGTTCTTGTTGCCCCATTTGGATCGACGGCGGACCGGACTCCGAATGAAGCGAAACGTCCTTGTCTTCGGCGTGCTCTGGCTCGCGCTCACGGCAGCCGGAGAGCTGGCTGCAATCTTCCTCAACGTGCATCCGACTGCCCGGTCCGACAAGGGCGAGGAGATCGAGCACGCGTTCAACGTGCTCCTGTACTTCGCCGTGCCCGTGTTCACGATGGTGGTAGCAGCGCTCATCATGGTGATCCTCCAGGCGCCGTCGCAGCACATGCCGGAGGAGGACGGCCCGGCCCTTCACGGCCGCGGCTGGTTCCCGATGACGTGGGTCGCGATCACGACGGTGCTGACAGGCGTGGTCATCGTCTACCCGGGATTCACGGGCATCGCGGCGGTGATGGGCCACGAAGAGAAGCCGGACCAACTGCACGTGAACGTGACCGGCATCCAGTGGACGTGGTTGGTGAGCTATCCCGACCAGAGCGTGCCAAGCGCGCGCGAGATCGTGCTGCCAAACGAGACTGAGGTCATGTTCCACGTGACCAGCCGCGACGTGCTGCACTCGTTCTGGGTGCCCGCGTTCTTGATGAAGATCGACGCGGTGCCGGGGATTGAGACGAAGGTGACGCTGAAGACGACGAAGCTGGGCGACTTCGACATGGACCCGAACATGCGGGTGCAATGCGCGGAGCTGTGCGGGACGAGCCACGCGCGCATGAGCATCCCCGTACGGGTGGTGGAGCAGGCGGAGTTCGACGCGTGGGTGAAAGAGAACGCGCGCGACGAAACACCGGTCCCAGCGGGGACACCGTCCGGCGAGGTGCAGGACTTCACCATCGTGGCGAAGAATGTGATGTTCGACCTGGACACGATGACGGTGAAGGCGGGCGGCACGGTGCACCTGAAGGTGGACAACCAGGACAAGGGCGTGACGCACAACTGGGCGCTGTATCCGAACGAGGAAGCCGCGCAGAGCGGCGAGCAGCCGATCTCCGGCACGGAGCTGGAGAACGGCCCGATCGTGCAGGAGCTGACGTTCACGGCGCCGGAGGCGGGGACCTACTTCTTCCAGTGCGACGCGCACCCGAGCACCATGACGGGGACGCTCATCGCGGAATGAGGCGCGGAGGAGCAGGGCATGAGTGAGACAGCGACGGTCCAGCTACCGCAAGGCGCGCTGCCGGCGATCCTGCCGGTGGTACGGGGCCTGATCGGCGCCACGTTGGGCTTCGCTGCGGGCGCCGGGCTCGTGTCGATCCTCCGCACGTCGACGGGCTACGACGCATGGGACCTGGAGCTGAACTTCGTCATCGGCTACATGGGCGCGATCATCGGGTGGCTCATGGGCGTGGGGATGTGGACGCACTGGGGCCGGGAGTGGCTGGGCTGGAAGCCGCGAGAGCCGATGCTGCACGGCTGGCAGCGGTACTTCACGTTCTGCACGGACCACAAGGTCATCGGCGTGCAGTACCTGGTGACGTTCGTGGTGCTGTTCCTGCTGGCAGGCCTCTTCGCCATGTTGATCCGGGTGCAGCTGCTCGAGCCCGAAGACCCGGTGCTGTCGGAGAACATGTACAACCGCGTCATGAGCCTGCACGGCATCATCATGATCGCCGTGGCCGTGGCGTCGGTGGTGGGCGGGTTCGGGAACTACTTCCTGCCGCTGATGATCGGGGCGCGCGACGTCGCCTTCCCCCGGCTGAACGCGCTGACGTTCTGGCTCATCCCGCCGGTGGCGGTGCTGCTGCTGGCGGCGCAGGGCGCGGGCGGGTGGGACTCCGGGTGGACGGCGTACCCACCGCTTAGCGTGCGAAACGCCTCGGGCCAAATCTTCTTCAACATGGCGATCATCACGTTCGGACTCTCGTCGATCCTGGGCGCGCTGAACTTCCTGACGACGGTCACGCATCTGCGGGCGCCGGGGATGACGTGGGGCAAGCTGCCGATCTTCGTGTGGTCGATAATCTGCGCATCCATTATCGCGCTGACGTTCACGCAGTTCTTCGCGGCGGCGATGCTGATGGTCACGCTCGACCGGATCGCGGGGTTCGGGTTCTTTGAGGCCACGGAGGGCGGGAAGCCGCTCCTGTACCAGCACATCTTCTGGTTCTACTCCCACCCGGCCGTGTACATCTTCGCCCTGCCCGGGTTCGGGATCACGTTGGAGATCATCGCCCACTTCGCGCGCAAGCCGCTGTTCGCATATCGGTGGGCCGTCGGCGGGCTGCTGGGCATCGTCGCGGTGAGCGGGCTTGTTTGGGCGCACCACATGTTCGTGAGCGGCATGTCGCCCTGGATGCACGGCGTGTTCCTGGTCTCGACGGAGATTATTTCGGTACCGACAGGGCTCGTGTTCCTTTCGGCGCTGGGGACGTTGTGGATGGCGAAGATCTGGATCCGGACGCCGATGCTGTTCGCGCTGAGCGTCGTGTTCAACTTCATGATCGGCGGGATCACGGGCATCTTCCTGGCGGACGTGCCGACGGACATCAATCTTTCGGACACGTACTTCGTGGTGGCGCACTTCCACTACACGATCGTGGGTGCGGAGATCTTCGCGCTGTTCGCGGCGATCTACTACTGGTTCCCGAAAATCACGGGGAAGATGTACAACGAGCGGCTGGGGCAGCTGCACTTCTGGATCATGTTCATCGCGTTCAACATGACGTTCATCCCGATGTTCTACCCCGGACTGCACGGGATGAACCGCCGGATCGCGACGTACACGCCCGAGCTGCAGGGCATCAACATCTTCATCAGCAGCATGGCGTTCGTGCTGGGCTCGAGCTTCATCATCTTCGTAGCGAACATGTGCTACTCGCTGGTGAAGGGTCCGGTAGCCGCGGCTGATCCGTGGCACGCGCGGACGCTGGAGTGGCGGGTGTCCTCACCGCCGCCGGTGGAGAACTTCCCGGCGCTCCCGGTGATCCACGGCCGGCCGTACGACTACGGTGTCCCCAACGCGCCGGCCTACGCGATCATCTCGATCGCGGGCGCGAGCGGGGAAGACGAAACGGGACAAGGAGCGAGCTGAGATGGAGAACCCGGAACTACTGTTCGGGATCCCGTTGCTGATCATCGGCAGCCTGGGCGTACTGGTGGCGATCGAGATGCTGCTGGCGGGCCAGGGGACGAAGTCGAAGACGGAGATGGCGGTCCGCGCCGGGATCATGGCGTTCGTGGCGCTCGGCGCCGCGACCATCGGCGAGTACTACATCGCGATCGAGATGAAGCACGCGATGGTGCCGCTGATCATCATCGCGCTGTTCAAGGCGGCCGTGATCGTGCAGTTCTTCATGCACGTGATGCGCGTACAGCACGTGCACGCGGAGGAGGAGTAACATGGCCGCCGCTGTCACCGACCAGGCCCTCACGACGGGCGCGATCCGCCCGCCGGCGGTGTCCCACAACGGGGGCGGTGGCCACCACGACGAGCCGCAACGGCCGGCGATGAACCAGCTGGGGCTGTGGCTGTTCTTCCTCTCCGAAACGTTCCTGTTCGCGGCCCTGCTGACGGCGCGGTTCTACCTGGCGGGCACGGGCCGCGGCGAGGTGAACCAGCTTCTCGGGCTGGGGATCACCAGCATCCTGCTGGTCAGCAGTCTCACTGCGTACCTGAGCGAGGTTTCCATCGCGAACGGCAACCGCGGGGCGTTCCAGTTCTATCTCCTCCTGACCATCCTGCTCGGGATCGTGTTCGCGGGCGGCGTGGCGTTTGAGTGGCAGACGGCGGAGTTCGGGAGGGCCGAGCCCTACGGGACCGCGTTCTTCTCGATGACGGGCCTGCACGCGTCACACGTGGTTAGCGGCGTGGGCATGCTGGGGCTGGTGTACTACCTGAGCATGCGCGGCCACTTCTCGGCGAAGGATCACTGGGGCGTCGAGGCAGTGGTGAAGTACTGGCACTTCGTCGACGTCGTGTGGGTGTTCTTCTACCCCGCGCTCTACCTCATCGGATGAGGCGGCTCGCGCCTCAAGCAAGGCTGACGGCGGCGGAGACGACGGCGGACGCGGCCGACGCGAACAGCAGCGCGAACACGAGCCCGCGGAACGCTTCGGGCTGCACGCGACGCTGGATCGCGTGGCCGGCAATGCTGCCCGCAACGATGGCGGGCATCGCCACGACGAAGAGCACACCCGCATCGACCGAGACGATGCGGGTGGCGAAGAACCCGCCCAGCGTGACCACGTTGCAGCTCACAAAGAACACGTTCAGCGCGCCGCGAAATTCGTCGGGCGCGTGCTCGCGTCCCTGGAGGTACAGCACGACGGGCGGGCCGTTGGTGCCGGTGCTCGTGTTCAGGACGCCGGAGACTATGCCGACGCCGATCTCGCTGGGAAGGTGCCGGTCGCCGAAGCGCAGGCCGCGGATGAGGGCGAGGGCCATGACGGCGGTGGAGGCGCCGACGAACAGCCGGATGGCGTCCGCCGGGGCGAACAGCAGGACGAGGAGGCCTACAGGCATACCGGCGAGAGCGCCGGCCAGAAGGGGCACGACGGTGGCCCAGGGCACGTGGCGCCACGAGGTGGCGGCGATGATGCCGCTGTTCACCATGCCAAGCAGCGTGATGAGGACGACCGAGTCGCGCACGTCGAGCACGGTCACCAGGGCAGGCACGGCGATGAGCGCGAAGCCGAAGCCGGTCACGGCCTGCGCGGTGGCGGCGACAAGCACGATGGCGATGACGAAGACGACGATGGCGGGATCCATTGGCGCGAAGGGTGACGTATCAGAAGCGGGCGGAGTAGGGCTGGACGGCCAACGGGAGTGAGCGGCGTACGGGCGGCGTGCTGCGACGTACAATGCTAGTGACGCGGGCAGGCCACGCCGACGAGTGCGATCTCCGGCTACCGGGGCTTTACATCCAGACCGCCAGGCAGGCGCCCGGCAGATTCAGGCGCGAGGCGGAATGAGGTATAGCCCCGTAAAGGCGGAAGGGTGTATAACTTGGGCACTGCGTGGTGAGGCCGGGTTCCGGCATTCCACTTCAGGTGTGCGGTCCGCGGCAACGCCAGGCGTGAAGGACGGCCCGCGCGCGGGGAAGTGTCGGAACTGGCAGACGAGCGTGACTTAGGATCACGTGCCGCAAGGCGTAGGAGTTCGAGTCTCCTCTTCCCCACCACGAAGCAGCATCGCGGGCAGGACATCCCCGCGTACACAGGCAGGGCGTGACGCCGGGCGCTGACAGGGCCCGGCGATCGCATCGGACGGCGAAGCGAGCCCGCGCCGTCCCGAGGGAGGTCTGATGGGCACACTGTTGCAAGTACGCAACCTGACGACGCAGTTCTTCACGGAAGAAGGCGTCGTCCATGCGGTCGACGGCGTCTCATATGACGTGCAAGAGGGTGAGACTCTGGGGCTGGTGGGCGAGTCCGGCTCCGGCAAGAGCGTGAGCGCCCTGTCGATCCTGCGCCTGATCCCCAACCCGCCGGGCAAGATCGTGAACGGCGAGGTGCTCTTCGAAGGCGAAGACATCCTGAAGATGGACGAGGAGGAGATCCGCCACATCCGCGGCAACCGGATCGCGATGGTGTTCCAGGAACCGATGACGTCGCTGAACCCGGTGCTGACGATCGGGCGGCAGCTCACGGAAGCGTTGGAGCTGCACCTGAAGATGGATTCCAGCGCGGCGAAGAAGCGCGCGGCCGAGCTGCTGGACATGGTGGGCATTCCATCCGGGGCCGCGCGGCTGAACGACTATCCGCACCAGTTTTCCGGCGGGATGCGCCAGCGCGTGATGATCGCGATGGCCCTGAGCTGTAACCCGAAGTTGCTGTTGGCTGACGAGCCCACCACAGCGCTGGACGTCACGATCCAGGCGCAGGTGCTGGAAATCCTGGCGCGGCTGAGCAGCGAGCTGGGCACGGCCGTGGTGATTATCACCCACAACCTGGGCGTTGTGGCGCGCTACGCCGACCGCGTGAATGTGATGTACGCGGGAAAGATCGTGGAGACGGCAGGCGCGGCCGAGCTGTACGCGAAGCCGCGGCATCCATATACGATCGGGCTGCTGAAGTCCGTGCCGCGGCTGGACCAATCGAAGAAGGACCGGCTGATCCCGATCGACGGGGTGCCGCCGGATCTGGTCCACCGGCCGAAGGGGTGCTCGTTCGCGCCGCGCTGTCAGTACAAGATCGAGAAGTGCGTGGTCGATGAGCCGCCGCTGCAGCCGGTGGGCGACCGGCACGAATCGGCGTGCTGGGTGAACCCGTCGGTGGACACGAGCAACCTGACCAACGGATCGGGGCCAGATGGCGGCGCGGGCGGCGCCGCCTAGGAGATCGGGGCGAACATGACGACGCAAACGCTGCCAGTCGACAACACGCAGACGGCTTCGGACATCCTGATCAATGTCCAGAACCTGAAGATGTACTTCCCTGTGACGGCCGGCCTGCTGTTCCAGCGGAAGATCGCCGACGTCAAGGCAGTGGACGAGATCTCGTTCTTTGTGAAGAAGGGCGAGACGCTGGGCCTGGTGGGCGAATCCGGGTGCGGAAAGTCGACGACCGGTCGTGCGATCCTGCAGCTCTACAAGCCCACGGCG
Organism: uncultured Dehalococcoidia bacterium; assembly: GCA_964371355.1. Taxonomy (GTDB): domain Bacteria; phylum Chloroflexota; class Dehalococcoidia; order DSTF01; family JACRBR01; genus JACRBR01. The sequence continues at coordinate 3,693 of CAYJMG010000009.1, read as the reverse complement.
GGCTCGGTGAACTTCGCGGGGACGGAGCTGACGCGCCTGGGCGCGGGTGAGATGCGCCGGATGCGCCGGAAGATGCAAATGATCTTCCAGGACCCGTACGCCTCGCTGAACCCGCGCATGTCGATCGGGTCGATCATCGGCGAGCCGCTTCAGATCCACGGTCTGGCGAAGGGAAGCAAGGCGCGCAAGGAGCGGATCCAGGACTTGATGCGTGTCGTGGGGCTGAACCCGTACTACGCGAACCGGTACCCGCACGAGTTCTCCGGCGGCCAGCGGCAGCGCATCGGCATCGCGCGGGCACTGGCGGTGGAGCCCGACTTCATCGTGGCGGACGAGCCCGTGTCGGCGCTGGACGTGTCGATCCAGGCGCAGATCATCAACCTGATGGAGGACCTGCAGTCCCAGTTCGGGCTGACCTATCTCTTCATCGCCCACGACCTTTCAGTCGTGCGGCACATCAGCAGCCGCGTGGGCGTGATGTACCTGGGCAAGATGATGGAGATGGCGGACCGCAACGAGCTGTACGACAACCCGCTGCACCCGTACACGAAGGCGCTGCTCTCGGCGGTCCCTGTGCCGGACCCGTCGGTTGAGAAGCACCGCGAGCGCATCATCCTGACCGGGGACGTGCCGAGCCCGCTGATGCCGCCGCGCGGATGCGTGTTCCACACCCGGTGCCCGATCGCGGTAGAGGAGTGCCGGACGGTGCTTCCGGAGTGGCGGAGGATGGGCGGGGAGCACTACGTCGCCTGCCACCGCGCGGGCGAGCCCCTGATGTAATCGCCTACCAGAGACGAAGACCGAAAGGGCTGCTGAGCAGCCCCTTCTTCATGCCCGGCCTATCCGCCCCGGCCTATCCGCCCCGGCCTATCCGTCTTCGTCGGTCATCGCCACTTTCGCGACCACGAAGTCGCCGCTCACCCAGTCGATGATGTACGGGTCGGCGTTCACGCCGTTGAACATCCCCTCCACTATCGGGACAGCACGGCGGAGGTGATCCACATGGACCGCCAGCTCGTTGTCGGCCGTGGCGATGTCGTCGTAGGCCCGGCAGCTTACGTGGTTGACGAGCAGCACGCGCGAGAACTGGTGAATCGACCAGAGGAGGCGGATCTCATCGAGCATCGTGTCGCGGGCGGCGATGCTGCGGGGCAGCACGAGCGAACGGATCGAGCCGGGCCGGGCCAGCAGGTCGTAGTCGTCCTCCAGGCCGGCCGCTTCGGCGAACTGACGCTCGGTGGACTTGAAACGAAAGTCCGAGCACGTGATGACCAGCGCCGAGCAGTGGTCGCGATCGATGAGCTGCGGCATGGCGCGCATTATCCGTTCAGGCCGTGAGGGCCTTCTTCAGGTTGGCGTCGAGCGCGTCCATGAACTGCTCGGTAGTGAGCCAGGGCTGTTCGGGGCCGACGAGGAGGGCGAGGTCCTTCGTCATCTGGCCGGACTCGACAGTGTCGACGCAGACCTTCTCGAGCGTCCGGGCGAAGCCGACGACTTCGGGCGTGCGGTCGAACTCGCCGCGATACGCCAGGCCGCGCGTCCAGGCGAAGATCGAGGCGATGGGGTTGGTGGAGGTAGCCTCGCCGCGCTGGTGCTGGCGGAAGTGCCGGGTGACCGTGCCGTGGGCGGCCTCCGCCTCGACGGTCCTGCCATCGGGCGTGAGGAGCACGGACGTCATGAGACCAAGCGAGCCGAAGCCCTGGGCGACGCTGTCCGACTGGACGTCGCCGTCGTAGTTCTTGGCGGCCCAGACGAAGCCGCCCGACGCCTTCATCGCGTAGGCGACCATGTCGTCGATGAGGCGGTGCTCATACCAGAGGTCCTTCGCCTTGAACTGTGAGGCGTACTCGGCGTCGTACACCTCCTGAAAGAGGTCCTTGAAGCGGCCGTCGTACGCCTTGAGGATCGTGTTCTTGGTCGACAGGTACACGGGATAGCCGCGCTGGAGGCCGTAGTTCAGGCAGGCGCGGGCGAAATTTCGGATCGACTCATCCAGGTTGTACATAGCCATCGCGACGCCGCCGGCGGGGAAATCGAACACCTTGCGCTCGACCGGCGCGCCGCCGTCCCTGGGACTGAAGGTGATGGTGAGCGAGCCGGCGCCGGGCACGACGAAGTCAGTGGCCTTGTACTGATCGCCGAACGCGTGGCGGCCGATGACCAGGGGCTGCGTCCACGATGGCACGAGGCGTGGCACATTGCGGCAGATGATCGGTTCGCGGAAGACGGTGCCATCCAGGATGTTGCGGATGGTGCCATTAGGCGACTTCCACATCTGTTTGAGGTTGAACTCCTTGACGCGGGCCTCGTCGGGAGTGATGGTCGCGCACTTGATGCCGACACCGTACTGCTTGATGGCGTTGGCGGCATCGACGGTCACCTGGTCTTCGGTGGCGTCGCGGCACTCGATGCCGAGGTCGTAGTACTTCAGGTCGACCTCGAGATACGGGAGGATCAGCCTGTCTTTGATCATCGCCCAGATGACGCGGGTCATCTCGTCGCCATCCAGCTCGACTACGGGCGTCTTCACCTTGATCCTGGGCATCAGTCCTCCGGGGTTTGTCAGCGCTTACTTGATGGCGAGGGCGTTGGGAGGGGAGCCGACGCCGCCGGTGATGTTCAGGGGCGCCGAAGTCACCATGAATTCGTAGACGTTATCGGCGGCGCAGTCTTCGGCGAGCACGTCGAGATCCCACAGCTCACCCAGGTTCATGCCGAAGTAGGTGATGAGCTGGATGTGGAAGAAGCCGCGCTCCGGGTTCGCAAACTCCGGGGGCCAAGCCTCGACCGCGATCGTGTCCGTCGCCACCGCCGCCACGTGGCTGTCCCAGAGGTACGCGGCCATCTCGCGGCCGGCGAGCAGTCCGGGCGCGACGAGGCTCTCGGCTAGCTCGACCTGTGAGTTCGCGGGCTGTGCGAGGAGCCAGCCGAGCCAGCCCGTGCGGAAGAGCAGCAGGTCACCCGGGCGGATCTCGACGCCCTGCGCCTTGCGGCAGGCCTCGAGCGTGGGGACATCGATGGTCGCGGCGCTGTGTGGGTCGAGTGGCGTGCCCTGGCGCTCGAGGAAGCGCGCGATGTCGAGCAGGACGCCGCGGGTGGCAATGCCGCGGCGCGCGAGGTTCTGGATGCCGAGCGTCGCGCTGCCGTCGCGGATGACGTCCTCGTGCTTGAAGCCGTTGTAGAAGCCGAAGGCGGGATGGGCGACGTGCCGGTGGCCGTCCCACTGGGACGACGACTGCGGGCAGAAGCCGTCGAGGTACTCGTCGTACGAGACGCGGACACCGCCGCTACAGTCGAAGATGGTGTGCCGGGGGTTGCCGCGGAACCAGAACAGCGGCCGGGCCGGCATGGCGTCGAGCGCGAGATTGAGACTGAAGACGGCGCCCTTGCGCACGAGCGCCGCGGCCTCGGCGGTCTTCCGCGGGGTCACGAGGTTCCACGTACCCAACTCGTCGTCGTCGCCGAAGACGCCCCAGGCCGAGCCAGGCGGCGCGCCCTGGCGGACGGGGAGCTGGTCGAAGGAGGGCAGGCTGGCGGGGTCGATGGTCATGGGCCTCGTGACGGGCGCTGTGCGCGGCCCGGGGACGGACTTCGAGTTCTCGGACAGGGGTATCGTGGCAAGCGGCGGCGCTACGCGGAAGCGGCTGTACTCGTTCGGTACATCCCGCTACAGCGACCCCCTTTCAGTGCTAG
>CAYJMG010000008.1:118765-125967 GCA_964371355.1 uncultured Dehalococcoidia bacterium | reverse complement strand
ACAATCCCACCGGGCACGGCGGTTCGCTATCGGTCGCGCGGCACACGTTGATGCCCATCGTCCTAAGCGCAGTCTCGACGGTGGTGTGCGAGCCGCCTTTGAGGAAGAGCAGGTCGCCGTCCGGGTCGTCGATGGCGCCACCGCCGGCGCCGTTGTTCGGCTGCGCACAGCCGTCAGGGTCGACGGGGACCGTGCCACAAGAGGCCGTGGCCCTCAGAGCGAGGTCCGGACGAGCCCGGAACTGGCACTCGCGGCCATCCAGCACGAGGTCGGCGTCCATGTCGCCGTCCCACGGGCCGTCCGCGGCCCACGACGAGTGCCCGGGCGGAACCAGCGGAGACGACGAACCGGCCGTGCCCGGCGAAGCGCAAGCCGCGCTGTCCGCGGCGTCACCTGATCCACCGGGGTCGCTGGTGCCCGACCACGGGACGATCGTGAACGAGGCCTCGGTCGCGTCAGGCATTTGATCGTTGTCGTCGTCGTCGTCGCAGGCGTCGCCGTCGATGTCCTCGTCGGGGTTGGACTTGTCGCCCGTCGCCGGTGAGGCCACCGAGCCGTCCGCGTTCTGCGTGTGGCCGTGGTGGAGGTACAGCGAGTCGGTATTGAGCTGGGACACTTGATCGCCGGGGCGGCTCGGGTCACCATCCTGCGGACCTCCGGCAACACCATCCTTGTCGGCGTTGGCAATGGCCGGACAGTTGTCATCCGTGGCATCACTGGCGTCGGCAGTCTCGGTGCCGTTCGTCGGCGTCAGGTCCTTCTTATCGAGCTGGAGGTCGTCGTCCGAGTCCGCGTCTGCCGGGTCCGTGAAGTTCACCATCTCCTCGAAGTCGTCGGCAGCGTCGCCGTCGCTGTTCGCGGAGGTGGGACTGGAGCCCAGGAACGACTCGATGCCGTCGGGCAGGAGGTCCCCGTCGATGTCCTTGTTCGCGTCGTCGGTGTCGGTCGCATCGGGATCGCAGTCGCCGTCCGCGTCCGCTTCCCCGGCGCCGACCGTCACGCACTGCCAGTCGAGCAGCACCTGCTGCGTGCCGTCGTCGATGTCCGCCGCCGAAGCGATGAACGTCCAGCGCGGGATCACGCGATCCGCGTCCGGCGTCTTGAGATATGTCGTCGTGGCCACGGAGTCCTGCGGCGAATCGAGGCAGGTGAAACCGTCGCTCGGCGGGTTGTCCGGAGAGCCGCCAAGCAGGCTCGTCGAAACACCGAGGCCCTCTCCAGTGCCCGGGCTCGATGATTGGGAGGCGTAGGACGAGAAGCTGCTGAAGAGTTGCAGGCGGACCGCGGCCGGGAGTGCGAACGGAGCGGTGCCTGCGAGGTATACCTGGGTCAGGATCGAAGTGTCGATCGAGCCGAAGGTGAAGGCGTTCGGGGCCGACGAGGGAAATGGGGCGATGCCCGGCACATAGGCATTCGCGCCGCCGGTGGGCGCCCCGCCGCCGCCGTAGAACGACGCCGCCGAAGTGCGGACGAAGTCCACGTTATTCCAGCCGGTCCCGGCGCCGCCGCCGTCGGGATCCTTCTTCGGCCACTCCGTCGCCGGGTCACCACCAGTGCCACCGGCCCCGCCCAGGATGTCATCGGCCCCATTCGAGCATTGGAGATCCAGCCGGGCGGTCACGTCGCCAGTGACGGTCGCCGCGGTGCACTCGTTGTTTGCGTCGAGGCCGCCGCATATCGGCGCGACGACCTGCCACTCGGACGGACCATCGTTGGGTGTGAAGATGCTCGACGCGCCGAACCGTGTGCCGATCGGGCGGCTGATGATCGAGTAGGTGTCAAGCGCCGTGTCCCTTGGCGTGGTCGTCGAGGAGGATCCCGGGCCGCACAGCACACCGCCCGCACCATCCGACACAGGGTACGAACCGCCGTAGCACCAGTTGACGTCCACTTCGAACGCGCCGCTTGTGTCGAACTGCTGGATGGGAGCACCCGAGGCCGCGTCGTCGAGGAATCTACCGGACGCCAACAGACCGAGCGCGAGCAGGCCGGCCAATATCAGAAGCTGTGTCTTCAAGCTCTTCCCCCTGGGACTTCCTTCTGCGCTCCACGCTCCCAACTGATGTCGTGGGCTGCGCCAGATGTGTGCTTAGCCGTTACGGAGCAGCGAATACCGCGCGAGGGAGGGGCAGGGGCACGGCCACCGCGTGCCCCCTGCCTTAGCCCTACGAAGCAATCCGCATCCCTTCAGCAACCCTTCGCGGTGGACCCAGCCGGGCATGCCGGCTTCACCGTCGTGACCGATAGCGGGGTCACGGCGACACCGTCGCTCCAGAGACCCATGTAGGTCTGCTGGGACGTGTTGCCAAGCGCGTAATTACAATTGGTGCCCAGGACGACGCAGTCGCGAAGGCCGTCGCCGAGCTTCCAGATCCCGTACCAATCCAGTGCGTTCAGCGCGCTGCCGCTCGTGCCCGTCGTCGGAAGCCGGTGGTCGGCAACGAGGCCGGGGGAGCCATGCGCGTCGCTGAACATCCACACGTAGTTCCTGTTGGCGCTGGGGATCTGGCCCGTCTTGTCCCAGATAACGTCGCAGCCTGTCCGGCCCGTGGTTGTGTCGACGTTCCCGACCACACAGTCCATCTTCGCCGTCGAGGGAATACCCGACAACGACGAGTCGATCGTCTTGTTGTACGGCTCGACGAGGAGCACCGCCTTCGGCTGCGGAAGACCCGCGGACTGCCACCGGTTCGCGATGTTGACGCTCACCGGCCCACCCCACGAGTGCCCGATCAGGGTCATCCCGAGGGATGTGTCCGGTTTCACCGTGGCCTGGGCCGCCAGCATGCTCAGGGCGTTCTGGATGGAGAAGATCGCGTTCGGCGTGAAGTTTGCAGGCGGCGTGAAGGCGCTGGTCTGGAAGCGCGGGAAGATGATGACGTTGCCCTTGCGCGCCAGGTGTGCGATCCAATCGCTGTAGTAGCTCGGGTTGTCGCCGAGCCAGCCGTGCTGGAACATGATCACCGGCGCCGTCGCCGGTGCGGAACCGCCGCCCTGCCATCCTGACGGCTCGTACGTCCAGTAGTCCTTCGTGTGGTCGCTGAACGTCACGCTGCGGACGATGTACGTCGACCATTGATAGCCCGCGCCACCCGGCCCGGCGGCGGGCTGCGCGGGCGGTGTCGCGGCGAACGCCGTCGGCGCAAAGGACGCAAACGCGGCCACCGTCAGGACCGCCGCGAGCAAGACCCCGCCGGCCGCGGTACGCCGGCTGGCGCGAGACCGATGCTCGTCGCGCGCCGGACCTGAGAATTCGGAACCTTGAGATCCCCTCATTGAGCCTCCCTCTTGGCTGTTCGGCCGGCGAGCCTCCACTCGCCCCTCGTCCCGTGGCGCCGATACTAACCGTTCGACTAGAAATTGTCAATGGGTTGGCATGGCAAACAGTTAACACAGGTGTTAGAGTCCTCCCAATGGCGACAAGACCACGCTCGGGGCACGAGATCCGACGTCCGCCAGGGCGGCCACCGAAGCTTCCGCACCGCGTCCGGGAAGAACTTCTCCTTGACGTGGCGACCGCGATCTTCGCCGAACGTGGCAGCGCGGCCTCGCTTGACGCGATCGGCCGGGAATCCGGTGTGAACAAGGCCCTGATCTACGAACACTTCGAAAGCAAGGACGATTTGTTCGCGAAGGCCGTTCTCCGGGGGCGTGAGCGCCTCGTGGACTTCATCGCCGCGCGCTATGGCCGTGCCGTGCACCGCCCGAGGAGGGAGCGCGTCCGGGACCAATTTCACGCGTTCACGGATTTCGCCTCCCAGCACCCCACGATTATTCGCCTGCTGGCCCTGCCCGAAGCTACGTTTGTGCTCGCCCGGGCTGGGCGCGGCTCCGCCCCGACCGACCTTGCTGGCTACCTTCGGGGTGAGCTGACACGCATGCGGTTACCCACGAACGAGCTGCCAAAGATCCTCGCCGCCATGTTCGTCGGCATGACGATGGGCGTGATCCGGGATGAAGCCGCCGGGTCGTGGGACAGGGAGGCGGTCGTCGATCTCATGACGGACTTCGTGCTCGCCGGCCTCGCGGGCGTCGATGCGGACGTCTATAAGCGGGCCGACACCCCGAAGGCCAAGGCCTCCACCCCTCCAGAGAGTGCCGGGGCCAGGCGTTAGGTCTCTGCAGCAAGTGGCCCTGCGGTGCAGGCGTGTCCTGACGGCGCGATCTTCAACGCAGGTCCGGCGCAGCAACAGCTCCTCATCAAACCAAGGCTAGTCGTGTGGATTTCGCGGTTCACCTTTCTTGACCCCTTGTTTAGAATATACTGGCGCGCGTGCGGATCCGGACGGTGAGGCGCACACGGCGCGGCGCGGCGCGGCGCGGAGGACCGATGGACATACGACGGCTTCGGAGAGCGACCCGGTGGCGACGGGCAAGGCGATTGGCACCGGCGCTCGTGGCCGTCCTTTCGCTGGCAACGCTGACCGCGACCGCGTGCGCTCGTTCGCCCGCACAAGGTGGCGACCCGTCGCCCGCGGCTGACGTCACCGCGCTGCCGAACGCAGATACGGATTTCCCGGTGACGAACTGGGCCACGGTCAACCCGACGGATGCCGGATTCGATCCCGCGGTATTGGACGACATCGCCGCCGACGCGCAGCAAGCGGGATCGAACTGCTTCGTCGTGGTCCGCCACGGACGGCTCGTCGCGAGCTGGTACTGGAACGGCACGGACGCAGGCACGACGCAGCCCGTGTTCTCGATCACCAAGTCGCTGGCCAGCACTCTCGTCGGGATCGCGCAGGATGAGGGGTTCCTGGCAATCGACGATCGTGCTTCGAAGTACATACCGGCGTGGGTAGGGACGGCGTCGGAAAACGTGACCATCGCCGATCTGTTGAGCAATGACTCCGGGAGGCACTGGGAAGTGGGAACCGACTACGGAGGGCTCCTGCAAGCATCGGACCGGACTTCGTTCGCCACTGGCCTCGAGCAGGACGGGCCGGCGGGGACGACCTGGGTGTACAACAACGCCGCCGTCCAGACGCTCGAAGCGATCCTGTCGGTTGCAACCGGGTCAGAGCCGGAGACACTCGCACAGGACGAGTTGCTGGGACCGATTGGGATGACGCACTCGGGGATGACGAGGGACGGCGCCAGTAATACAAACCTCTTCTTCGGACTGCATTCGACCTGCGAGGACATGGCGCGGTTCGGCTTGCTCTTTCTCGAACACGGCAACTGGGACGACACGCAGGTGGTACCTGGAGACTGGGTTGACGCGGCTGTCGGGGATTCGTCGCAAGACTTGAACGCCGCGTACGGCCTGCTTTGGTGGCTGAATCGCAAGGGTTCGATCGTCGCCGATCCTCTAAGGGCGATCACGGCGGACGAGGCGATGCGCGCGCCGCCTGGCCAGCTCGTACCGGGCGCGCCGGAAGACATGTACTGGGCCCTGGGGCTCGGCGGTCAGGTCATCCAGGTTGACCCTGGCTCGGACACGGTCGTGGTCCGGCTGGGCCCGGTCTCACAGCCGCGCGATCGCTACGGGCCACGACAGACAGCCCGGGTTGTGATGGAGGCGTTGATCTCGCCATGACACGTCTTGTTTGCGGCGGGGCGCTCGCCGTCCTCACGCTGCTCCTGGCCGGCTGCGCGGACAGTGCCACCATCAAGGAACCATCGGCGGTGGATACCGCGATCCCGTCACCCGTCGCGCCTTATCTCGATAACTGGTCGGCGGTCCACGCTGACCATCGCAATACGAACTACGCCCCGGTGGCGGGCGCCGCCGACATCGAGCTAGCGTGGAAGCGCAAACTGGAGGGCAGCGTACGCCTCGGTCCGCTGCCATGGACCATCAACCTTGGCCCGACGGTCGACGCGGACCAGGTCTACGTGACGTCGACGGTCTCAGGTTGTCACCTCCAGGCCTTCGACGCGGCCACGGGCGATACGCGATGGTGCGCCTCCAACGTTGACATGTTCGCGGTCGCGTCCGCACCGCTGCTCGACCGGGACGGAAGGCTCTACGTGGCGGACGGTACGGCCATGCGCGCTTTCTCCCGAGACGGTGCACAGCTCTGGGAGACACCTATCAACGGCGTGCCTCTCTCGGCTCAGTTCACGGCCCAGGGCCACGTAGTCCTCATCACACACATCGGCAATGTCCTGGTGCTAGATCGCCTGACGGGCCGGCCCGTCCTGCCGGTGGTCGAACTCATACCGGGAGCGATCTGGGACTCGACGACGGGAATGCAGGCCTGCGCGCGAGGCACACAGGAGTGCCCGAGCGCGAACACCCCGGCGGTCGATCTGGAAACCGGGCGCATCTTCTTCACTTTCTGGCAGCCGGGGACGAGCCAGGCGTCGCTACGAGCAGTCAAGTACACAGAGGATCCGGAGCCGGCGATCACGGCGCTGTGGACCAACGATGGACTACCCGGCGGCAGTGGGTCCAGCCCCGTCCTGTCCGAGGACGGATCGCGGGTCTACGTCACCGACAACGAGGGGGGACTCCACGCGCTGGACACGGCAACCGGCGAGAGCATCTGGGCGTTCGAGATCGGGTACGCGGCGGGGGGCAGCCCGTCACTGGCTCCCGACGGGACGATTATCCCTGCAGGCGGCCGGACCAGTCCGCTGTTGGCGATTCGTGATGAGGGAGCGAGGGGTGCCCTCGCCTGGCAACGCGAGCGGACGCTCAACCGCGGCGGCACGACCCAGACCGGCGGTGGCCGGGTCTACGCAACGTTGGACGCAGGCGAGTTGAAGTGCGAGATCGCCGTCTTCGACCGCACCACCGGCGCCGAGCTGGACCGCGAGCTGTTGCCTGATACCTGCGTCTTCAGCGTCGGCACGAGCGTGGGCGCCGACGGCACTGTCTACGTTGCGACGATCGTCGGGGGCCTCTACGCCTTTCGGCCATATGCAGACTGAAGACCTGGCGAGCCACGGTGCCGTGAGTCGACGTGAACTGGCGTAGTCCAATCGGCGCGCCAGGTCTCGTGCCGCCTGCGCGGCGGACAATACGCTGCCGCGGGAAGCGTTCGCGTTCAGGGCTTTGTTCGCGGCCGGCGCTAGCGACGGCGTCCCGATGCGGCGCGGTGCCACCGCCGCCATGGACGCGATCGTCGGCGGGGTCCAGGCGGCGGTCGGTCCCGGCGTCGTTCGAGGCCGTCCATTGCGGTTGCTGGCACGGTTGCTGGCACGACGAGTCGTTCGGCTGGCCCAAGGGTCCGAAACGAGAGCGATCAGGTTCG
>CAYJMG010000008.1:0-118665 GCA_964371355.1 uncultured Dehalococcoidia bacterium | reverse complement strand
AAATTGGTGCCGAAGGTGGGAGTCGAACCCACATCCCAGTTGCCCGGGAACGGTTGTGAGGTTGCACCCGATCGTCCATCGGCGTCCTCATCCGTGCGCCGTGGGATCGAAATCCGAACGGTCCACGAACGTCCGCCGCTGTCCGAGACAGTGTGTACGGGTTGCTGTCAGCTTTGCTGTCAACAAGTGTGCCGATGAATGCACATTAACGGCACCTTGTGGCAGCGCACCATCTTTTAGGTGGTGCGCGGACGCCACGGAGCCGGCGGGACGGCCGTGGCGATATCTGTAAGGTGCCGGAAGGGATGTTCCGGGCGTATTTGCGGCGGTTCGGAGACTTGGTCCACGCGCTTAGGCAACGACCCAGGAAGGGCCTACTTTGCTGCGACGTGGAGCGCGACGGCGCCGCCAGCGAGGCGACTGTAGGTCACGGCGCGAAAGCCCGCGTCGTGCATGAGCTGTGCGAGGGCATCGGCAGTAGGGAAGCCGGAGAGGGAGGCGGGGAGATAGCGATACGCCGCGAAGTCACCGCTGAGCAAGCCCGTAATCGGCGGCACGATGTGATTGAAGTACAACCGATACGCGGCGGCGAAGATGCCGGGCGGGGGCAGCGTCATGTCGAGACAGACAGCGCGTCCGCCCTGGCGCAGTACGCGCGCCATCTCCCGAAGGGCCACCGGGAGGTCGACGAGGTTCCGCAGCACGAAGGCGTTCGTGACCACGTCGAAGCTCTCGTCCGCGAACGGGAGACGATGGCCGTCGGCAGCGACCCAGTCGTACGGCACCCCGCTCGCATGCCGGCCCGCGGCAGCGCTCAGCATCGCAGGGGTTAGGTCCGCACCGCACATCAGTGCCGCCCCGCCACGAGCGAGTTCATGGGCGAGGTCGCCCGTCCCCGTGCCCAGATCGAGGACATGCTTGCCGGCTGGCTCAGCCGCCCGCACGGCCCGGCGGCGCCAGCTGGCGTCCATGCCGAGGCTCATCAGCCGGTTCATGCGATCGTACCGAGGCACAATGCGCCCGAACATGGCCTGAATCTCGCGGGTACGCTCGCGGGACGAGCCGTGTGCATCGACGGGTGGTTGCGGCTTCATAGCACCTCTCACGGGACCGCGGGTTATGCGCCCGGTTCATTGTCCCAGACGTGACGGCTTGGTAGTGTCATAAACGACCGACGCGTCAGTCGGTTTTGAGGGGACATGCCGTTCGAACAACAGCGTGCGGAAGACCGTCACCGGCGCATCCTGGACGCCGCGCTGAAGGTCTTCTCCCGCAAAGGCTACCGGGACAGCTCGGTCGACGACATTGCCGGGAGTTCAGGGACGTCCAAGGGCGGTGTCTACTTTCACTTCCCGGGCAAGCAGGCCATCTTCCTCGCCCTCATGGACCGGGCGGCGCAGCAACTGTTGCAGCGAATCGAGGGCGCGATCGCGCGGGAGACCGAGCCGGTCGCGCGCGCCGAGGCGGCGCTCCGCACGGTGCTCCGCACGTTTGCCAGACACCGCGCGCTCGCTCGGCTGTTCCTCATCGAGGCTTATGGCGCGGGCCGCGAATTCCACACCCGCCTGATCGAGATCCATGAGCTTTTTATCGGCGTGATCAAGCACCACCTCGATGAGGCCATCGAGGCTGGCGCGATCGACGCCATCGATACCGAGGTCGCGGGCCGGGTCTGGTTCGGCGCGATGAACGAGGTGATTGCGCACTGGCTCGTCACCGGTAGCTCACGGTCGCTCGATGATGTGTATCCGTCCCTGCGCTGGCTGCTCTTCCAGAGCGTAGGCGCCAGGCCGCCGCAATACGAACCGGCGGGAGGCCACGGATGACCCTGCTGCAGAGAGAGCTCGTCGTGGAGGACGAACGCACCCTGGCGGAGCGCGCTTGCGCGGACGCGGCGCGACGCAGAACCCCGGTGCTGCTCGCAATCACACGCGACGTCACGCCGCTCGACGCGCTCGCGCTGTACGGCCGGGCCGTGTCCTCGGGATACGATGCGACGTACTGGGAGCAGCCGTCCAACGCCAGCGTAACCGTGGCCGCCGGTGTAACGGCGGGCATCGAGGCGCGCGGCGAGCGGCGTTTCGCGGACACGGCCGCGGCATGGCGGCGGTTCGCCGAGGCGGCCGTCACGAACCGGCGACGCGCCCTCACCGCGTTCGCGGGGTTCGCCTTCGCGGTAGGGAGGCGGGCAACGCATTGGCGCGGGTTCGGCGATGGTGCGTTCGTGGTGCCCGCGTTGACCTATCGCGCGAGCGGCGCGGGTTCCGAGGCCACGCTGGCGACCATGGTGCAGCCCGGCCAAACCGCAGCCGAGGTCGCGTTCGAGCTTGCGCCGCTCTTGGCGGCCGGGCCCCCTCGAACGGCTGAACGTCCCGAAGCGGGCCGCTTGACCTTCGCATCGTGCGACAACGGTCGTTGGGCGGATGCCGTAGGCACCGTTACGACGGCCGTCGACGCGGGAATAGTGGACAAGGCCGTTATCGCGCGTGAGGTCTTGCTCCGCGCGGAAGGAGCATTCGATAGCGAACTGGCAATCGCTCGGCTCAGCGCGGGCTTTCCAGCATGCACGGTGTTCGCATTCCATCGAGACGGCACCTGCTTCCTGGGCGCGACGCCCGAACGGCTGGTGCGCGTCCAGGGTCCGAGCGTCTATGCAACGTGTCTGGCCGGGACTGCCCCGCGCGGCAATGACGGCGCCGCCGATGCGGCCGCGGCGGCCGGCCTCCTGCGGGACCCGAAGGAACGGCGAGAACACGAGTTCGTCGTGCGTATGATCGCTGACGCGCTGGCGCCGGTTTGCCGGGAGATCGCCATGCCTAGCGAGCCTTCGATCATGAGGATGCCGAACCTGCTTCATCTGCATACGCCCATCTCGGGCACACTGACTGGCCGCGCCAGCGTGCTCGAGCTCGTCGCGCGCATGCACCCGACGCCAGCCGTGGGCGGCACGCCACCCGGCGCCGCGTTAGCTCTCATTGCGCGTGCCGAAACATTCGATCGCGGATGGTATGCGGGCCCCGTGGGGTGGATCGACGCGGACGGAGACGGCGAGTTCGCGGTCGCGCTGAGATCGGCGCTGGTGCGGGGCGCGGAGGCACGCTTGTTTGCCGGCTGCGGCATCGTGGCAGGCTCCGACACGCAACGCGAGTACAAGGAGTCGGCGCTGAAACTCCGGCCGATGCTCTGGGCACTGGGCGGAAGGGACACACCTGGGAGCAACCGACCGTCAGGCGGCCAGCAGCGAAGGAAGACAAGCTGAGCACGTCAACACTCACCCGAGCGAGCGAGAACGCGCTCGATGTCGCCGTTGGAGCGTTCGTCGATGGACTTGCACGCGCGGGCGTGACCGACGTCTGCGCCTGCCCAGGCTCCCGCTCGACGCCGCTGGCGATGCTCATTCGCGCGCATCCGTCAATCCGGCTCTGGATGCATTTGGACGAACGTTCAGCGGCGTACTTTGCGCTCGGCATGGCCAAGGCGGCGCGTCGGCCGGTCGCGACCCTCGCGACATCAGGCACGGCGGCGGTGAACTTCGCCCCGGCGGTGGCCGAGGCGCGATACGGGCGGGTCCCGCTCGTCGTGTTGACCGCGGACCGGCCACCCGAACTGCGCGAGCTTGGGGCACCGCAGACCATCGACCAGGCAAACCTGTACGGCTCACACGCCAAGTGGTGGCTCGAAATGCCGCTGCCTGAGGCGACGGCGAAGGCAGCCCGGCACGCTCATCTCGTTGCGGCGCGCGCGGCGGCACTCGCGAGAGAAGCGCCAGCCGGACCTGTGCATATCAATTTCCCCTTCCACGAGCCGCTCATACCATCACTTGACGGCCTGCCGCGTCGGGACGAAAACAGCGCTCCGGCGGTGGAGGTGGTGAACGGCACCAGGCGCTTCCGACCTGACGAGCTGGCGCCGTTGGCGGAGGAGCTCAGTAGGCGGCGGCGCGGCATCATTGTCTGCGGGCCCCTGGATGCTCCTGATTTCGTGGGAGCCGTGGCAGGTCTGGCAGCGGCGTACGGATATCCCGTGCTCGCCGACCCACTATCGCAGGTGCGCTGCGGTGTACACGACCGCTCTCTCGTCGTCGATGCGTACGACGCGGTGTTGCGGGACGATCCTGCAGCGGAGGCGCTGCACCCCGAAGTCATCGTGCGGTTCGGGGCGATTCCGACCTCCAAGCCCCTCGTGCAGTTCATGCAGCGTACAGCCGGCGCGCTCCAGATCGTCGTCGACGAGGGCGGCTGGCCGGACCCGATCCACGCCGCATCCCGCATGTATCAGGGCGACCCGGCGTCGTTCTGCCGGGCCTTGGCCGCATCTATAAGCGACCGGTGCGGCGAGACCGGCTGGGCGGAAGCCTGGCGGTCGCGCTCGGCGCGGGCCCGCGCCGCGATCGATGCGCAACTGCCACTGGTCGACCGCATGAGCGAGCCGGGGGTTTTCGCAGAGTTGCGCGAGCTGCTTCCGGACGGCGCGACTCTCTACGTCGGGAACAGCATGCCCGTGCGCGACCTCGACACGTTCTTCGCCTCGACCGGCCGGGCGCTGCGCTTCATGGCGAACCGCGGCGCCAACGGCATCGACGGCGTCCTATCGAGCGCGCTGGGCGCCGGCGCCTCCGCCGAGGGACCGATCGTCCTCGTGATTGGCGATCTCTCCTTCTATCACGATATGAACGGCCTGCTGGCCGCCCGTCGTCACCACCTGAACGCGACCATCGTCCTCGTGAACAACGACGGCGGGGGCATCTTCTCCTTCCTGCCCCAAGCCGAGAACGCGGTGCACTTCGAGGAACTCTTCGCCACGCCTCACGGGCTCGACTTCCGCTCTGCGTGCGAGCTGTACGGCCTTGGCTACGCGCGCGTCGAGGAACGCGCGTCGTTCCGCGAGGCAGTGGCCGGGAGCATCAGAGCTACGGGGGTACAGGTGATCGAGGTGAGAACGGACCGCGATGAGAACGTCGCATTGCACCGGTCGATCTGGCGCGAGGTTTCGCGCGCTCTGGCGGAAGGCAGCTGAGATGCCGCGAATGGACATCGATGGCGTGGCTTTCCACTACGAAGTCGCCGGCAACGGATTTCCGCTGCTCTTGTTGCACGGTTTCACCGGCAGCGCTGTCTCGTGGCGGCCGTTCGCCGATGCGTGGGGCGGCTTCCGCACGATCTCGGTCGACCTGATCGGACACGGGGAGACGGACTCGCCGCCGGAGGAAACGCGCTACACGATGGAGCGCTGCACGTCCGATCTCACCACGCTCCTCGACCGCCTCGGCGTCGGCCGCGTTGCCGTGCTCGGGTACTCAATGGGGGGACGTGTGGCGCTGCATCTCTCGCTGGCGGCGCCCGCGCGCGTGGCCGCGCTGGCCCTGGTCAGCGCAGGGACCGGCGTCGAGGACACTAATGAGAGGCGCGTACGCGTCGAGATGGATCGCGCGCTGGCCGACGACATCGAACGCGACGGCACCGAAGCATTCGTAGATCGCTGGGAGCAGCTGTCAATGTGGGCATCGCAGGCACGTCTTCCAGGTGCTACGCGCGCCGCCCTGCGAGCCCAGCGGCTGTGCAACAGCCCGATTGGTCTCGCTAACAGCCTGCGCGGCATGGGCGCCGGCGCCCAGGAGCCCGTGCTTGACCGGGTGCACGAGCTCCACATTCCGGTCCTGCTTCTCGTCGGGGCCGAAGACGCGAAGTACCGGGCGATCGCGCGCTCAATACAAGCGCGTCTGGATCACGCGAGCCTGCGAGTCGTTGAGGACGCGGGCCACGCGATCCATTTCGAACAGCCGGCGGCATTCGCGCCGCTCGTGAAGGAGTTTCTGACCTCATGCCTGTCCTCGATCCTTCAACAAGCGTGATCCGGAAGGCCGCGCCGTGGCAGCCCGCCGGAGAGTACACCGACCTCCTGTACGAAAAGGCCGGGGGGATGGCCAAAATCACGATCAACCGGCCCGCGGTCCGCAACGCGTTCCGGCCGCAAACGCTGTTCGACCTGAAGGACGCGTTCGGCGACGCGCAGGAGGACCCAGAAACCGGTGTGATCATCCTCGCGGGCGCCGGCGACCAGGCGTTCTGCTCCGGCGGGGACCAGCGCGTGCGCGGTCACGG
Organism: uncultured Dehalococcoidia bacterium; assembly: GCA_964371355.1. Taxonomy (GTDB): domain Bacteria; phylum Chloroflexota; class Dehalococcoidia; order DSTF01; family JACRBR01; genus JACRBR01. The sequence continues at coordinate 112,564 of CAYJMG010000008.1, read as the reverse complement.
CGGGTACGTTGGAGGCGACGGCGTGCCGCGGCTCAACGTCCTGGAGCTGCAGCGTCAAATCCGAACGCTTCCGAAACCCGTGATCGCAATGGTGGCGGGCTACGCGATCGGCGGCGGCCACGTGCTCCACCTCGTGTGCGACTTGACGATTGCGGCCGAGAACGCGGTGTTCGGCCAGACGGGGCCGAAGGTCGGGAGCTTCGACGCCGGCTACGGGGCGACGCTGCTGGCTCGTATCGTCGGACACAAAAAGGCGCGCGAGATCTGGTACCTCTGCCGCCAGTACTCCGCGAAGGATGCGCTTGACATGGGACTCGTCAACACGATCGTGCCGTTGGCCGAGCTCGAGGAAGAGACGGTGCGGTGGGCACGCGAGATGCTGGCGATGAGCCCGACGGCGCTCCGTTTCCTCAAGGCAGCGTTCAACGCCGATACGGACGGTCTGGCGGGTATCCAACAACTCGCCGGCGATGCGACGCTGCTCTATTACCTGACCGAAGAGGCAAAGGAGGGGCGCGACGCCTTCGTAGAGAAGCGCAAGCCTGATTTCTCGAAGTTCCCGCGGTTCCCGTGAATAGGACGAAGACGGTGTCAGGGGCAACTCCGCGGCCCGGACGGATCAAGGTATGGGCGCTGGCGGCCAGGCTTCCGACGTTGCCTGCCGCCGCCGTGCCCGTCCTGGCCGGATCGGGCGCCGCGCGCGCGGCCGGGAGCTTTAGTCTCGCCGTGTTCTTCGTGGCGCTGGCTGCGGCTCTGCTCATCCAGATCGGCACGAACTTCGCGAACGACGTCTTCGATTTCGAGCGCGGCGCGGACACCGACGAGCGCCTGGGGCCGCCGCGCGTCACGCACAGCGGCCTGCTGACGGCGCGCGACGTGCGTGCGGGCACGGCAGCAGCGTTCGGAGCGGCGGCGGCCCTGGGGCTCTACCTGATCTGGGTCGGCGGCTGGCCGATCCTGGCCGTCGGGGCCGCGTCGATCGTCGCGGGGCTCGCGTACACGGGCGGGCCCTGGCCGTTCGGCTATCACGGCCTGGGCGACGTGTTCGTGTTCGTGTTTTTCGGCCTCGTCGCCGTCTGTGGCACGTACTACCTCCACACGGGTGAGGTGAGCGGTCTGTCATTAGCGGCCGGCAGCACCGTCGGACTGGTGATCACGGCGATCCTCGTGGTGAACAACCTGCGCGACCGCGAGACGGATGCCCGGACAGACAAGCGGACGCTGGCCGTGCGCCTGGGCGACCGGGCGACGCGTGTTCAATACGTGGCGTTGCTGAGTGGCGCGTACGCCATCGCCGTTGCGATGGCGATCACGTCGTCGTGGTGGCTGCTGCTCCCCGTCGCCAGCCTGCCGCTCGCCGCCGGCGTGGCGGCGCCAATCGTGCGCGGGGTCAATGGCCGGGCGCTGAACCTGACGCTCAAAGGTACGGCGCGGCTGTCGCTGGTCTTCGGCGTGCTGCTCGCCGCCGGATTCGTGTTGTGAAAGTCGTCGAGCTGAGCTGGATGCCGTTCGCTGTGCCCTTCACGCGGTCGTTTATAGCCGCGCGCGCGGCATGGAGCGTTCGCGAGGGCGCCATCCTGCGCATCACCACGGACACCGGGCACATCGGTACCGGCGAGATCGCCCCGTTGCCTTCGCATGGCACGCTGTCGCTCGCCGATCAGCTCGCACAGCTCGAACGCCTCGCGCCCAGGCTATGCGGACGGCGTGTCGATGACCTGCCGGAGGCGGTGATGGCGGCGCTCGGTGAGGACATCGCACACGCGCCGCTGCGTTGCGCCATCGAAACCGCGGCCCTCGACGCCGCGGCGCGCGCGGCGGGCCGCTCGGTCGCCAGGCTCCTGGCCGCCTGCCCCGCGACGAGCGTGGACGTGAACGCCGTGATCGACGCGACCGGCGCGAAGGACGCCGCCGAGGCGGCTGGACGCGCGGTATCGCACGGCTTCCGCACCGTGAAGGTAAAGGTCGGCACGGTGCGATCGATGGCAGGCGAGGTCGCGCGTGTCGCAGCCGTGCGCGATGCGATCGGAACGGCCACCGGCCTGCGGCTGGATGCAAACGGCGCATGGAGCGAGCAAAGAGCAGTGGAGACGCTGCGCGCGATCGAGGGGTGCGCCATCGAGGTCGTCGAGCAGCCCGTGCCCGCCTCCCACATCGACGCCCTCGCCCGCGTGCGCGCCGCTGTCCCCCAACCGATCGCGGCCGACGAGAGCGTGACCGGGATCGAGTCCGTGCGCGCAATCATCGACCAGCGCGCCGCGGACACGCTTGTGGTGAAGCTGCCGGTCGTCGGCGGGCCGCTGCGAGCGATGGAGGTCTCGATGCTCGCGCAGGGCGCGGGGCTGGGTGTCATCGTCACGTCGGCGATCGAGAGCGGGATCGGCGTGGCGGCCGCGCTCCACGTCGCTGCGGCGCTCCCTCAGACGACGCCCGCTTGCGGTCTGGCCACGTTGGACCTGCTCTCCCACGGCCTGATCAAGGGAGACCTTCCGGTCGAGGCAGGCGTCATGCACGTACCAGCCACACGGGGCCTTGGGGTGACGATCGATGAGAACGCGCTCGACCACTACGCCACTAGCGCCGAGAGGATCGTCCGCGCATGAACACCGCGATTCCTGTCCCGATAGACTGGCTGCGGCGACGCGCGTCGATCGCGCCCAGGGCAACTGCGATCCTACACCCGGGCGGTGAGATGACCTGGGCGGAGCTCGACGCGCACGCGGACGCGGCCGTGGCCGGGCTGGCCGGTCGCGGCGTCCGCGCGGGCGACCGGGTGGCGTTGCTGTTGCCCAACGGGCTGCCGTTCGTTGTGCTCGCCCACGCGGTGCCGCGCGCCGGGGCGATTCTCGCGCCGCTGAACACGCGCCTGTCGGCCGATGAGGTCGCATGGCAAGCCGACGATGTGGGCGCGGCTCTGCTCGTCCATGACAGCACCACGGCAACACTCGCCTACGCCGCATCCGCGTCCCGCGATATCACGCTCGCCGATGCCGCAGGAGTGTGCCGGGGACAAGGCCAGCCGCGTCCGCCGGTTCACGACGATCCGGACCGCATTCACACCATCATCTACACATCCGGCACAACCGGCCGGCCTAGAGGCGCGATGCTCACGTTCGGTAATCACTTCTGGAGCGCCGTCGGCTCCGCGTTGAACCTGGGACTGCGCGGCAACGACCGGCTGCTTGTGTCGCTGCCGATGTTCCACGTTGGTGGCCTGGCGATACTGCTGCGGAGCGCTATCTACGGCAACCCTGCGATCGTGCAACCTTCATTCGACCCGATCGGCGTCAACGCCGCGATCGAAGACGGTGCCACGATCGTGTCCGCCGTCGCGAACATGCTTGCCCGAATGCTGGAGACGCGCGGCGATGCTCCCTATCCGCCGACCTTACGGGCCATCCTGCTGGGCGGCGGGCCCGCGCCGCGTGCGCTGTTGGACGCGTGTGCCGAACGTGGCGTGCCGGCAGTGCAGACCTACGGTCTCACCGAGGCCGCCTCACAGGTCGCGACGCTCGCGCCAGCAGAGGTGCTCCGCAAAGTGGGGTCCGCCGGACGGCCACTGTTCCCCACGGAGCTGCGCATCGAGGGCGCGTCCGCGCCGGGCGCGTCGGGAGAGATCCTGGTACGCGGCCCCACGGTGAGCCCTGGCTACTGGCGGGACCCCCACAAGACGAACGAGTCGCTCCGAGACGGATGGCTCCACACCGGTGACCTCGGCTACGTCGACCATGATGGCTACCTTTACGTCCTCGATCGGCGCGATGACCTGATTGTGTCCGGAGGTGAAAACGTATACCCGGCAGAGGTGGAAGCCGTTCTGCTGACCCACCCGTTGGTCGCCGAGGCGGGCGTCTACGGTATCGACGACCCGCGCTGGGGGCGTGTCCCCGCCGCCGACGTCGTACTGTGGCCGGGAGCGGCCGCAGCCCAAGACGCCATGATCGCCCACTGCCGTGCCCACCTCGCGCGCTACAAGACGCCGGTCTTCCTGCGCTTCGTCGACGCGCTCCCGCGCACGGCGTCCGGCAAGCTGCAGCGGCACATGCTCGGCGCCCGCGACAGCAGTTCCATGCTGTCCGAAGGCGAGCGCTTGCCTCGGTCAAAGGCGTAGTACGTGCCGTGGAACTCAGTGGGGGCCGCACCAGCCGAAGCTGTTTGCAGCGGTTGTGAACCGTTTGCTCGTACCCGCAGCCACTCTGCAGCTCGCTGAAGCTGGAAGTCTTGGGTCACGCCGGATCTCATCCGAACCGTGATGGCGATCCACCACGGATAAGAACCGAGGAGTCCGCTCCACCACGTCTCTGAACGATGCTGGCGACGTCGGAGATTGGCCGCACGATCTCCACTCGCGGGTGCAGTGTTCGCCAAGGTGGGTGGATACCTCGTTCAAAGATGATGCTTTGGCGTGTCAACACGAGGAATCCGTGGCGCTGGCGGAAGCCTCTACCCGCCATGGCTGGCGCAAAGGCGATTCGGTCGTGAGGCGGGGTCGTTGGTTCCAGGATGCGTATCCTCTGATGGTCTGCATTACACGTCCCAGCCCGAGCTAGCAGTAGTGGTCGACGAAGGCGCTTTGACCCGTATAGAGGCGGCGCCGAGTCGGAGACGCTCCTTGGCTTGATTCGCCTTGTGCCTGCGTAGGGCAGCGACCGCGATCTCGGCGAGCCCGATCTGGCGTCGCGACCGCGCCGTCTTGGGCTCGACGATCGTGAGGCCCTGCTTGAGCGGCTGCAGGCTGCCGCGCACTTGCACAGCGCAGCGCTCTCGCTCACTTAATGGACCTACTCCCAGGTGCTCAGGCCTGCTCGCTTGTGTTAGGGGTCGCGTCCGGAGGGACTGGACTCGCGGTATGCGCTCTTGCTCATGTTGGCGTCGGAATAGTAGACCGCGACCCTGCTCCTCGGCCGCGGCATTCACCCGAAGATCGTCTCGGAGATGCTGGGCCACACGCAGATCGCGATCACCCTCGACCTCTACAGCCACGTCACGCCGACGATGCAGCGCGAGGCGACGGCGGCCATGGACGCCATCGTCGGCGGCGCCTAACCGGGCGATCCCATCCGGCATCGTCCGAGGCCGTCCATTCCGATTGCTGTCACGGTTGCTGTCCTGACGAGTCGTGGTGGTCCACGAAGGGCCGGACCCGGCCCCATTCAGGTTCGAAATTGGTGCCGAAGGTGGGAGTCGAACCCACATCCCAGTTGCCCGGGAACGGTTTTTGAGACCGTCGCGTCTGCCATTCCGCCACTTCGGCCGCTGCTCTGACGCCAGTCTAGCACCCGCACCCACGGCCGCCTCCGTGCCATTTCCGGCCCGATGGCGTGCGGACGGGAGGCGGGACGGCCGTTCGGCGAGTCGCGATGCAGGCGCCGCTTCTTTGCCGTTAACGAACCGCTCCTCGCGATTCGGCCGGGATGCAATCAGAAGACGCAGAGGTCAGTCCTCGGCCGTGAACGTGAGGTACGCCTCACCGCTCGCCGGGTCGATGAGCTCCCCCTCGATGCGCCCGCCGTCCAGCACATGACCGCGCACGTCGATGTCCTCGAACTGGTCCTGGTCACGCGATTCGTCATCGCAGTCGGATCCCGTCCAGTCGGAATAGGTGTAGTTCCAGCGCACCGTGTCAGCGAACGCGCCACCCGCGGCCAACGACATCGGCGTGGTCTCTACCACCGACTCACTGCTGACTGAGCAGAGGAGTGTCGAATTACGGTCGCCGTCGTAGCTCACGCCCTCGTGTTCGATGACGAAGCGGCCCGAGAAGGTGAGAATGTCATCGAAGACCTTGATCTCGATCTCGTTGACGGTGACGTCTCCCTCTCGTATCCAGCGCTCGAACCCCGCGAGCTTACCGCGATAGGTACCATCGCCCGGCTCCCCGGACGACGATCCAGCGTCGTCTGTGTCCTCGTCGCCGGCGTCTCCGCCACTGGTGACCGCCGTGATCGTCTCTGGAATCTGCGCCAGCGTGGTGAGCGTATCAGTGCTGAACGTTTCGGTGCTGTCTCCGGAGAAGGGCCCGACGCTCGTGAGCAGGTTCTGGGTGATGGTGGATGACACCTTCCCGATCCCCCTGTGCTGCGCCAACTGCCCCTCGAGGTGGTCCTGCTGCAACTCGTCCAGCGCCTCGCCGCTACCCGGGCGCGTGAACTCCTCCGCCGCCTCGCGCGCCGCGCGTGACGAGCGCCGGGCGCCCTCCATGGCCTCGAGTGCTCCGGATGCCACGTCGTACGCGGTGTATCCGGCGCTGGCCACTGCCATCACGGCGCCCGTCCACAGCGCCACCTTAACCAGGACGGCCAGCAACCCTCCGATCATCAGCTCCCCCTCACCATGTCTGCGCGGTCAGCAGTCTGTCGTTGTAGAAGGTAACCACGAGCTGCGCGTCCTCGAACAGGTACGCCAGCGACAATTCGAACGTCGCGTCGTCGAATGGAATGTACTCCGGCTCCTCCCCCAGGACCTCGATGACGTCGTCGATCTTCATGCCACCGTGGAGAAGGTTCGGTGCGGGCAACGCGGGATCGCGACCGTACGGCTGTGCGGTGGCGGTGCCTTCCTCGATGAGGACGCCGTCAATCCACTTGAAGTAGTGCGCAGTCTCCCCGTCGCCGTAGATCCAGGTCTCGACACGATGGACCGCGCCGCCGGGCTTGATGGGGCCGTCGGCGACGAGCCATTGGTCGGGGTGCCCTTGCTCCTTAAGAACCTCGGTTTGCGGCTCGGACTCATAGGGTTGCGGACCAGGGCTCGCCATGACCGCGCCGACGACGGCGCCCGCGCCCACAGCCACGAGCAGGGCCAGCACGAAAAGGGCGGCCCAGAACGCCAGCGATCTTCCCGAAGCGAGATCTCCCAGCCCCGATCGTCGGGCGCCCGCACTCAAGACCGGCCGCCTATGAGGTACCCCTGGAACGCGCTGGCCGGGGCTAGTAGCGCCATCATTTCCAGCGTGTCACCCCCAAGGCATCCGGCCCCGTCGACGCCACGGTGGGCCTGATTCCGGCCAACATAGACCCGGCTTCGGCGAGTAGTCAAGGGCTACTTGTCAGGGGCGACTCAGTACTGCTGACGGCCTGCGCCACTGGCTCGCGCCGGCCTTGCGGGGCCGCCGTCATGGTCGCTAGAATCGGGCGTCGGGCCGCCTGCTGGCGGCGCGGTCTAGGAAGCAGGAATCGATGCGACCCACACCCACTGTCGCCGTGCCGGCCGTTGCCGCTGCACCTCCTGCTGCTCCCACGAACTAGACATTCCCCGAACGTCACGTCGTAGAGGCCACGGAGTGCAGCGGCGCCCGTGGCTTTCGTGATCCTGCCGCTCGCGCAGCGGTGCGGACTTGCCCCTGTGTGGGCATCCGGCGCTTTCACCCGGGCCACATTCAACAGTCGACGGCCGCACGCAGCCCTTCAGCGACGATAGCTGGACGGCTCGCCCGCCTCCAACAATGTCTTGTACTGCATTCAACCAGAGGAGTAGCAACATGCGACGACCCACTGCGCGGACTCTTACCGGCTCGTTCCACACCGCACGTCGGTGCGCACGAAAGGCGAGAGTACGTGTCACGCACGTTCAAAGACCGCCCGGAAGGGCGAGGCAATACGCGGCGAGCTATGCGCCGCAACAAGGAAGAACATGATGGATTCCGCTGCCGCCAGTGCGGCATGTCCGTGGGGCCGCTGCGCTTCGGCGGCAGGCACCGCAACCACTGTCCCTACTGCCTGCATTCGAGGCACGTGGACGGTCGCACGCCAGGAGACCGCGCGAGCGATTGCGGCTCGCGCATGGCCCCCGTCGGGGTGTTCGCAAGGCCGAACGGGGAACAGGTCCTCGTCCACCGATGCCTGGGCTGCGGATTCGAGCGCTACAACCGCGTTGCGGCCGACGATGACGCGGCCGCGATCATGCGGCTGCCGGTCGTCGGGCAGCGGACCGGGCGCCGGCCGGCCGAGGCAGACACCGGACTGACAGCGTAACGATGCCGTGGGGACGGGCCGACTGGCCCCATCCCCCCGGCTCCCGCATTTCGCAGTCAACCGGCAAAAGGCCGCGCGGAAGATCATAAGATCCTACGCCGAGCGGCCAGCGGCCGATACACTGGCGACGCCCATGTCCGATTTGCCGGCAACCGCCCTGCGCAAGACGCCGCTGTTCGATCTCCACGAGCAGGCGGGCGCACGCATGGTGCCGTTCACCGGCTGGGCCATGCCCGTCCAGTACAAGGGGATCGTGGACGAGCATCATGCGGTGCGGAGCCGCGCCGGCGTGTTCGACGTCTCGCACATGGGACGGCTGTTCGTCAACGGGAGCGGCGCGGCTGCATCGCTGCGGCGGGCGCTGACCTACGACGTGACGCGCATCCCCGAAGGCCGCGGGCATTACACGCTGCTGTGCAATGACGATGGCGGCATCATCGACGACCCGTACGTGTATCGGCTGGACGCGGCTCGCTTCCTCTTTGTAGGCAACGCGTCCAACGCCGAACGGGACACGTCGCGGTTGCGTGAGATTCTCTTGCCGGGCGCAAACGTCGAGCTGGTGGACCGGCAGGCGGAGACCGTAATGTTGGCGATCCAGGGGCCGGACGCCGCGGCCCACATGGCGCGGACCATCGGCGCCGAGCTTGCGACGCTGCCGAAGCGCGCGTGCACGGAGCTGCCGTACCTTCAGTACAAGCTCTTCGCTTCGCGGACCGGCTACACCGGTGAGGACGGTTTCGAGATCGTCACCTCGGTCGAGGCGGGCCGCGCGATCTGGCGCCAGCTGCTGTCGGCAGGCGTAGAGCCGTGCGGACTCGGCGCGCGCGACACACTCCGTCTCGAGGCGGCACTGGCCCTGTGGGGCAACGATATCGACGAATCGACGAACCCGTTCGAGGCTGGCCTCGGCTGGGTCGTGTCGTTCGATGACGATGCGCACTTCGCCGGACGGGATGCCCTGGCCCGTATCAAGGCCGCAGGCACAAACCGAAAGCTCGTGTGCCTGCAGGCGACCGAGCGCGGCGTGATTCGGGACGGGTACACGATCCTGCACGACGGCCGGCCGGCCGGCGTGGTTGCCAGCGGTGGTCATTCACCGACGCTGCACACGAGCATCGCGATGGCGTACCTGCCGGACCAGTTGACCACGTACGGCACACCGCTGGAAGTAGAAGCGCGCGGCCGCAAGATCCCCGCGGTCGTCGTGCGCAGGCCGTTCGTCCGGCACGCGGGAGAGCAGGCGGCATAGCGCGGACAGGATCCGCGGACGGAGAACCATGGCTACACCAGACGATCGGCGCTACTCGAAAGAACATGAATGGCTCATGCTCGACGGCGACACAGCGACCGTCGGCATCACGGACTACGCGCAGGAGCAGCTCGGTGACATCGTGTACGTCGATCTCCCCGAGCCCGGAACAACGCTCACACAGTTCGCAAAGATGGGCGAGATCGAGTCGGTAAAGGCGGTGTCGGAACTGTTCTCTCCCGCCTCCGGTGACGTACTCGAGATCAACGAGGGCCTCCTGCAGAAGCCGGAGCAGGTGAACAGCGACGCCTACGGTGCCGGCTGGCTGTTGAAGCTGAGGCTATCGAGCCCGGCGGAGTACGACGGGCTGTTGTCCGCAGGCGACTACGACGCCTTCGTCGAGGGACTCGGGTAGGCGAACGAGGTCGGAAGAACGGGTGATACACCGGTGACGCTCGATATCCATGCGGCTCCCGATGCGCAAACTCCGCCGCTGGGCGATACTCCGCTCATGCCGCACCCGTACATCCCGCTGACCGGCGACGGCCGTGCAGCCATGCTTCAAGCCGTCGGCGCCGCGGATACAGCCGGACTGTTCGTGGACATCCCGCGCGAGCACTTCCGCCCTGCGCTGGACCTGCCTGATCCACTCACGGAGCTGGAGCTGCTGGACCACGCACGAAGCCTGGCGGGCCGCAACCGGAACGCGGCAGAGCACGCGTGCTTCCTGGGCGCGGGTGCGTACCGGCGGTTCCGGCCTTCGCTCATCGACCCGATCCTGATGCGCGGGGAGTTCCTGACGTCGTACACGCCCTATCAGCCCGAGGTGTCACAGGGGACGCTCCAGACGATCTTCGAGTTCCAGTCGCTGGTGTGCGAGCTGACCGGGATGGACGTTGCGAACGCCGGCATGTACGACGGCGCGTCGGCGCTGGCCGAGGCGTGCCTGATGGCCTGCGCGGTCACCGGACGCCGCCGCATCGCGATCAGCGACCGCGTACACCCGAACTGGATCGCGGTCGTGCGGTCGTACGCCGGCGGTCGCGGCATCGCCGTCGACATCCAACCCCATGCGGCGTTCACCGTGACGGACGAGCACGCGTGCCTGGCAGTCCAGCAGCCTGACTTCCTGGGCCGTGTCTCGGTCGATGCGGCCGGCTGGGGCCAGACGGCCCACGACGCCGGCGCGCTCTTCGTCGTCGCCGCCGATCCCGTGAGCCTGGCACTGCTACGCCCGCCGGCCGAGTACGGGGCCGACATCGTCGTAGGTGAGGGGCAGTCGCTGGGCGTGCCGCTGTCGTTTGGAGGGCCGTACGTCGGGCTCTTCGCCTGCCGCCAGGAGTACGTCCGCCAGATGCCGGGCCGCATCGTAGGCGAGACGGCAGACCTCGACGGAACCCGCGGCTACGTGCTCACACTGCAAACGCGGGAGCAGCACATCCGGCGCGAGCGCGCCACGAGCAACATCTGCACGAGCCAGCAGCTCATCGCGCTGTCCACGGCCATGTACCTCGCGACGCTCGGGCCGGTCGGGTTGCGGCGGGTGGCCGCGCTCTCGCACGAGAAGGCGCACACACTCGCGAGCAGGGTCGCGCAGCTCCCGGGCTATGCCGTCGAGGACGCCGAGCCGTTCCTGCACGAATTCGTCGTCGTGACGCCGAGGCCGCCAGCCGAGATCAATGCCGGACTGCTGGAGCGCGGCATCATCGGCGGGCTGGACGTGAGCGATGTCCGCCACCGCATGCTGCTCTGCACGACAGAGGTGAACACAACGGCCGAGATCGACCGGCTGGTCGACGCGCTCGCTGAGCTGGGCAGGGGATGACATGAGCGACGGACGCCACACCTCGTCAACACGCCGGCTGCCGGAGCCGACGCTCGCCGAGCTGAGCCGCGAGGGGCGCGTGGCCGTGACGATGCCGGGGCCGGCGGACGCCCCCCATCTGCCGGCCGAGTTGCTGCGGAAGTCGCTGGACCTGCCGCAGCTCTCCCAGATGGACGTCGTGCGCCACTACACGCGACTGTCGCAGCTGAACTACTCGATCGATACGCAGATGTACCCGCTCGGGTCGTGCACGATGAAGCTGAACCCGAAGGTGAACGACGCGATCGCGGCGATGCCCGGCTTCGCCGAGGCCCACCCGATGCAGGCGGACGGCCAGACGCAGGGCGCGCTGGCCGTGATGCACGGACTCCAGCGGATGCTGGCGGAGATCACCGGCATGGACGACGCGTCGCTCGCACCGTTGGCGGGCGCGCAGGGCGAGCTGGCTGGCGTACTGGTGATCAAGGCGTACCTGGAGTCGATCGGCGAGCGCCGTACGACCGTGGTCGTCCCGGACTCCGCGCACGGCACGAACCCGGCGACGGCGTCGATGGCCGGATTCGACATCGTGGCGGTGAAGCCGCGGTCCGACGGCGACATGGACCTGGAGGAGCTGCGCAAGGCGCTGGAAGAGCACGGCCCGACGGTCGCCGCGCTGATGATCACCCAACCGAGCACGCTCGGCCTGTTCGACCGCGAGATCGTGCAGGTGGCCGAGATGGTGCACGGCCACGGCGCGCTGATGTATGGCGACGGGGCGAACCTGAACGCGATGCTGGGCCAGGTGAAGCCGGGTGACCTGGGCTTCGACGTGATGCACATCAACCTGCACAAGACCTTCAGCCAGCCGCACGGCGGCGGCGGGCCCGGCGCCGGACCGATTGTCGTCAAGTCGCATTTGGCGCCATTCCTGCCTTCGCCGCACGTAAGAGACGGGGCGGATGGCCACCAGCTCTACGTCCCGGGCCAGTCGATCGGCAGGCTGGGTGCGTTTCACGGCAACTTCGGCGTGCTGCTGCGGGCGTACGCGTACATCCTCAGCCTGGGGGCGGAAGGCCTGCGCGCGATGAGCGAGGCGGCGGTGCTGAACGCGAACTACGTGCGGGCGCGGCTGGCGCCCGCGTACGATCTCGCGCATGACGAGCGCACGTGCATGCACGAGGCGCTGTTCTCGGCCCGGCGCCAGAAGGCGCACGGCGTGAAGGCGCTGGACATCGCCAAGCGGCTCATCGACTACGGCTACCATCCGCCGACGATGTACTTCCCCCTCGTCGTCGATGAGGCCCTTCTCGTGGAACCAACGGAATCGGAGTCGAAGGAGACGCTGGACGCCTTCTGCGACGCGATGCTGGCCATCGCCCGCGAGGCCGAAGCCGACCCCGAACTCGTGCGAGGCGCGCCCCATACCGCACCGCTGCGCCGCCTCGACGAAGCGACCGCCGCCCGCAAACCCAGGCTGCGATGGTAGGCCGTGCCCTACGGTTCGCCCACAAACGCGACGATGTCCGCGACAGCCGGCGCATGCGCCAGGATCGCGTCATGACTCGAGAGCGGCGAGGAGCTGACCTCGTACGACAGCACCGTCGCGCCGTCGACGAACTGCGTCTCGCTGTCGTCGACAAAGCCCGAGCCCGGCAGACAGTGGCTGGTGTTCCAGAGACAGTCGTTCACATTGCCGGCTGTCACCAGCCGCACGCCCTGCGCGGCCATGCGGGCGGATTCGGCGGCGCGGGTCTGGCCGATCGCGGGGTCAAACTTCTGCGCGACGATCTCCGCGCCAGCCTCGTACGTCTTCTCGCACGGGATCGCGTCGATGATCGCCTTCTTGTCAGCATCCACGCCCTTCAGCGGCGCGTCGAGCGTGACAACGACGTCGATATCCAGCTTCTCGGCTTCGGGCCGGTCGGCCTCACGCACTCCTTCAAGGTAGGCGAGGTAACCACCCAGGCTGTGCCCGACGAGCGTGAAGTGCACGCCTTCGTGCTCGTCGCGGTAGTCGCGGAGCATCTGTTCCAGGTACGCGAGGTTGGCGTCGGCGACACGATCCGTCGCTTCGCAGGCGTAGTTGTTGGGCGCCCAGGCACCCGACCCGCCGACCACGCCGCCCGAATAGCTGAAGTCGAGCAGGTCGGCGGGCTCGTAGCCGGCCCGGCGAAACGCGTCCTTCAACGTCGAGAACCGGGGGCCCTCGACCGCCGTGGACTGTGTCTCTCCGTCGTACGTGGTGTAGATGCCCTGGATGAAGACGACGACCCGCGTGTCGGGCTTGTAGCACCGCGCCGCCAGACCAAGCGAGGCGAACCCCACGGCCGCCAGCAGCGCACAGAACCGGACGGCCGGAAGGAGATGGACGCGCGAGAGGAAAGGCGGGCGGGGCATGGGTACGAATCCTCCACCCAATGGTAGCGGAGCGCGGCGTCCGAAGGCCGAGCGCAGTCTTCGCGGCCGGGGCTTCGCCAGCGATCCAGGGCCAAACACCTCGCCTACCCCTCCGGGCGTGTCGCCGCAGGAAACGCGCCCGAGAGGACGTCGGCGAACAGGCGGAGTTCATCGGCGAGCAGCCGGGTGATCAGGTACTGCTGCCGCACTCGTTCGCGGCCCAGCGCCCCGATTCGGTGCGCCTCCTCCCGGTCGCGGAGCAGCGCGTCGAGGCGGGGCACCCAGTCCTCCTCGCGCGACACAAGGAACCCGCCTTCGCCATCCGCCATCTGCAGCGGAATGCCCCCGGTGTTGCCGGCAACGATGGGCGTGCCCTTCCAGATGGTCTCGGACACGATGAGACCGAAGCCCTCGCGGATTGACTTCTGGATAACGGCGTCGGAGGCGGCCTGGAAGGCGTTCACCTCCAGGTTGCCGATGCCGGTGAAGTTGCTGGCCACGCAGATATCCGGATCCTCCTCGACTTCTTTCACGATCCTGTCGTAGAACGTCCAACTCTCCGGGTCGTCCAGCGCCATCGAACCGAGGAGCGCGAGCTGGAGGCCCGGGTGCCTCGCGCGCAGCTCGCGATACACCCGAATAACGCCGAGCGGATCCTTCCACGGATCGAACCGGGAGACCTGTGTCAGCAGCGGCCGGTCGAGTTGGATGCCCGTCCAGCGCACGATGCGATCGCGCATGGGGACCGGAAGCGCCATGTTCTTCGGGCTGAGAGGATCGATGGCAGGCGGAAAGCAGCGGACTCTCGCTCCGGGCACGGGCGCCGGGACGAATTCCGGCATGGTGAAGACATAGGCGTCGTAGTCGCTGACATACTCGGCGAGGAATGCCCAGGCGTCGCGATTGTAGTCGGCGAGATCGAGGTGGACTCGCCAGATCCAACGCGTGCCATCTCCGGAGGTCAGCCCCTGCACGGGCGCCGGCTGCGGATCGTGTACGAGGACAAGATCGTAGTTCGCCCGGATGACCTCGGCGACCTGGTGGTTGTAGCGCACGTAGGCCGCGCGCTCCTCGTCCGACACGCTGAACGCGGCCGCGCCCTGCAAGGCGTTGTGCAGACGCTTGGTGAGCGCGAAGAATGCCGGCTCGGCGACGATGACACCCCAGTCGACGTCGATGCCGAGCCCTCGCTCCAGCGGGATCAGCGAGTTCAGAAGCTCGGCCACGCCCCCGCCGTAGGACGTGGCATTGAGCTGGAGGATACGCGTGCCACGCAGCTCGCGGGCGAGGCTGCGCAGTTCCGCCAGGTCGCCTTCGCCGACGAATTCCGCGTAGGCGTCGAGATCCTGAAGCGATGTGTGTACGTAGCGCAGCATGTGACCTGCCCGGATCGTATCGAATCGGGCGTTGGCGGTGCGCTAGGAAGGCCAACGGGCCCGGGATCCCGATGCACCATCGGGCGGCGTACGCTATAAGCATCGACGGGGGTTGAGGAAGCGACCGCAGCGGATCCGCGCTGGATCGGGCGGGTGGCAATCCAAGCCGGGCCTCGAAGGGAGAACAGATGGAGATCGACGCCGCGGCGGCGGGCTTTTCGCGAACGAGGCTCGACCGCATCACGGACCATCTGAATCGCCACTACGTGGAGCCGGGAAAGATCGCCGGCTGTCAGACGCTGGTGGCACGGCATGGACACGTCGCCTCCTTCTCGTCGCTAGGCTACATGGACCGCGAGCGGCAGCGGCCAATGGCGGCGGACACGATCTTTCGCATCTTCTCGATGACCAAGCCGATCACGTCCGTAGCCCTGATGATGCTGTACGAGCAGGGCGCCTTCCAGCTCAACGATCCGGTGTACCGCATGATCCCGGAGTGGCGAGACCACCGGGTGTACGTCTCGGGTGAAGGTGAAGCGATGGAAACTCGCGAACCGGCCCGCCCGATGACGTTCCGCCACCTTCTGAGCCACACGAGTGGACTCTCCTACGGCATGACGCGGCATCCGGCCGACCGGGCGTACGGCGGTGCGCAGGTGATCCGGGGGCAGGGTGAGACGCTGCGCTCGTTCGTGGACCGACTGGCGCACGTGCCGCTTCGGTTCGACCCGGGCGAGCGGTGGATGTACTCGTACTCGACCGACGTATGCGGATACCTGGTCGAGGCACTCAGCGGGAAGCGATTCGACGAGTACCTGGGAGAGATGATCTTTGGTCCGCTGGGCATGAATGACACCGCGTTCGTCGTCGCGCCGGAGAAGGCGGGGCGGCTGGCCGCGAACTATCAGCGGCAGGCGGACAAGACACTCCGGCTCATCGACGACCCTGCGACGAGCGCGTACCTGACGCCGCCAACGTTCCTTTCGGGAGGCGGCGGCCTTACGGGGACGGCGGCCGACTACCTGCGGTTCTGCGAAATGCTCCGCCGCGGCGGCGAGCTGGACGGCGTGCGGATCCTCGGGCCGCGGACGCTGGAGCTGATGACGAAGAACCACCTGTCCGGCGGCCGCGACCTCACGGAGATGGCCGTTGGTGCGTTCTCGGAGACCGCCTACGAGGGCGTTGGGTTCGGCCTGGGGTTCGCGATGACGTTGAGCGGCGTGGCAGCCGGGTCTCCCAGCGAGGGCGACTACTACTGGGGCGGGGCGGCCTCCACGATCTTCTGGGTGGACCCGAAGGAGGATCTGGTGGTGATCTTCATGACGCAGCTCATGCCATCCGCGACGTTCAACTTCCGTGGCCAACTGCGCAGCATCGTATACGGGGCGATCGAAGACTGAGCGGCCGCGCGGCCGTGTCGGGCTGGCTCGCGGGTGTCGCGGCAGCTTCTCCGACCATCCGCGCCCGGCCGCTGGCGCGACCGCTGCGTGGGCACAGCGATTGTCGCGCATGCGGGGTACAGTAGGCATCGGGAGGACCCGCATGCCAGACGCCGAGGCGGCGCTGGACCAGATTGCCGCCGAGCGAGCGGACGATCCACTCAAGCCGGTCACCGTGATCGCGCCTTCGCACGCCGCTGCCCTGCAGCTGCGGCGGCGGCTGGCCGGGCGCGGCGCCTTTGCGGGCGTGCGGTTCGAGCCGCTGGCGCGGATCGCGGAACTGCTGGCCGCGGCTGACCTGGCGGCTTCCGGGCGGGCGCCGCTCGCGCGACCCATCGGCGACTATCTGGCCGGCCAGATCGCGCGCGAGACGCGGGACGAGCTTTCCTCTGTGCGGGACTTTCCCGGCTACGCGCGCGTGCTGCGGCAGATCTTCGCCCGCCTGAGGCGCGGCGGGATTCGCACACCAGAGGACGTGGCGGGCGAATGGGCCGGTCATTTCGGCGAGATACTGCGGCTGTACGGTGTGTTTCGCACGGCCACCGCTGCCTTCTACGACCGCGAAGACCTGCTGGACGCGGCGGCCGACGCTGTCGCCGGCAGACGGGCGGGTTTCCTGACCGAACTGGGACAGGTCTTGGTCTTCTCGTCGGCCGTGCAGTCAGCGGGGGCATCTCGCCTGGTGGACGCGATCGCCGCCACGACGACGTGCACAACCGTGGGCGAGACAAAGACCGCGCCGACGCAGCGCTTCGTGCTCGCGCCGGACGCCGCAAGCGAAGTGCGTGAGGTGGTGCGAGAAGTCGTGCGCGCTTTAGGAGAGGGGATCCCGCTCGATGACATCGCAGTGCTCCACGGCGCGGAACCGGCATACGCCGGCATGCTGCAGGAGGTGTTCGAGCAGGCCGGCGTACCGGCGGCGTCACTGCCCGGCAGGTCATTGCTGGAAACAGCCGCGGGAAGGGGCCTGCTCGGGCTGATCGAACTGCCCGGCACCGACTACTCGCGCGCCGCCACGATGGACGCGCTGGGCATCGCGCCACTGCGAGGGACGCTTCCGGGAGGCGGTGGCGAACGCGTGCGCGCGAACGAGTCGGCGTGGGACCGGATCTCGCGCGCAGCCAGGGTCACGCATGGCCTCACGCGCTGGCAGTCCGGCCTTCAGTTGTTCGTCGCCGAGCGCGAGGCGGACCTGGCGGACCCCGACGCGCGGGAGGACGAAGCGCGGCGGCGGCTGATCGAGATGGATGCCCAGGACGGACGCCTGCTGGGAGCTGTCGTCGAGGAGCTGGGCGCACGGCTAGAGCGGCTGCGCGTCCCGCAGGCGGCCGACAATTTCTGCCGCGAGCTGCGGGCGATCCTGCACGACTACTTCGACCCGGGGGCCACCGGCATCGAGGAAGTGATCGCCGAAGTCGACCAGTTGGGCACGATCGCCGCAGTAGGAGGCACCTTCACGTTGGAGACCTTCGCGGTGGCGCTTCGCGCGAACCTGGAGGTCGCGCACATCAGCCAGCGCAGGCTTGGAGAAGGCGTGCTCATCGCCGACTACCGGATGGTGGATGGCATGCGATTCCGCCGGGTCATCCTGTGCGGCGCGCGCGAAGGTGCGTTCCCGCAGCGCCCGGGCGAGGAGCCTCTCGTCGACGACGGCACGTGGACGCGGCTTCGCGAGTCGCACCCCTACATCGAGGACCTGGCGCTGCGCAGCCAGCGCGCGGAGCGGGCCGCGGAATGCGCGGTCGCGAGCGCCTCCGAGGTGCTCACGTGGTGCGCACCGTTGTACGAGGCGGCGGGCTCGCGGGAACACTATCCGGCGCCACGGATGGTGGCCGCGGCGCGGACGCTGGACGACAGGGTGCGGAACGGGAGCCTGCTGCGCACGCACGCGGAGACGCCGTGGCTGCGGCGCGGCTCGTCGCCGCTCTCACTCAGGCTCCAGGGCACCCCGGTCGACATCGGCGAGATCCACCTTCGGGAAGCGGTCCTGCTGCGCCAGCAGGGGAAGCAGATAACGCCGGCGCACCGGCGATGGCGCGTCGTGGCGATGGCCCGCGCTCGAGCCGGCTCGGCGTTTTCGGCGTGGGACGGGAACGTGGCAGACGTGGCCGTGGAACGGCCGCTCGCCGTGCGCGGGACCGTGTCTCCGACATCGCTGGAGAACTACTGCGCGTGCGGGTTCAGGTACTTCGGCAGGTCGATCCTGGGGCTGCGCGGTGTAGAAGAGCCGGAAGAGCGCGACCTCATGGACGCGGCGACCCGGGGGACGCTCGTCCACAAGACGCTGGAGACGTTCTTTCGCGACCAACGCGCCCGAGGGCGGCCGGCGGCCGGGGAGGCATGGGCTGACGCGGACCGCGAGACGCTGCTGGGAATCCTGGATGAGCAGCTTGCGGCGGCGGAAGCGCGTGGGATGCGTGGGCTGAATCTATTCGCGAGCCACGAGCGCCGGACGCTGCGGGCGGATCTGACCGAGTTCCTGGAAGCGGACAGCGCGTTCCGCCTCGACTCTGGCGCCGTGCCGGCCGCGTTCGAGGTACCGATCCCGGACACGGTCGTGTCAGGACTCCAGCTTCGCGGGATCGTTGATCGTATCGACCGATCGGCCGACGGGCGCCAGGCGTGGGTCATCGACTACAAGACGGGCAGCAAGGACGACTACAAGGGCTTCGAGGCGGACCCCTTGTTGGGTGGTACGAAGCTACAACTCCCCGCATACCTCCTCGCCGTTCCGGACGCCGAAGACGCTACCGCGTTCTACTGGTTCATCTCGCGGCGAGGGTTATTCGAGCGCCTGGAGTACAAGGACACGCCGGAGCGCCGCGGGCGCTTTCGATCGACCGTGGACGCGGTCGTCGAAGGGATCGGCGCGGGTGCGTTTCCCGCGGTGCCGGGCGAGTACGACGAATTCTTCGGCCGCTTCTCCAACTGCCGGTACTGCGACTTCGATTGGATCTGCCCACGGCGCCGGGATGACGCCTTCTCTGACATGGCGGACGATCCCGCGCTCGATCACTGGCTGGTGGTCGCCAGGGCGGCGACGGAGGAAGTGTGAGCGACGAGCGATTCCGGCTCGAGTATCAGGACGCGCGCCGCATCATACGTGCGGACCTTGGCGAGTCGCTGTTCGTGGAAGCAGGCGCGGGTACCGGCAAGACGAGCGCGCTCGTCGACCGGATCGCCGCGCTCGTGGCGGCCGGGACACCGATCGACCGGATCGTTGCGATCACGTTTACCGAGAAGGCGGCTGCCGAACTCAAGGACCGCGTGCGGGGCGCACTGGAGCAGATGCTTGTCGAAGGAGTGGCGGAGGAGGCCACGGAACGAGCACTGGAGTCCCTCGACCGGGCGCAGATCTCGACGATCCATGCGTTCGGGCTATCGCTGATGAGACGGTTCTCGGCCGAAGCCCGTACGGATCCGGCCTTCGACGTTCAGGACGAGATCCTCGCCGAGCGCCGGTTCGAAGAGCGCTGGCGGTCATACCTCGCAAGTCTCGGCGCCGAAGCCACGGCGAGCGGGGCGACCGACCGGCTCTTGGGTCTGGGGCTGAACACGCAATCACTGCAGATGCTCGCGGTCGAGCTGGGGCGCCTGCCGGGCCTGGCGCCGGAACTGATGGGCGCTCTCGGCGATCGGAAGGCCGTGGTGTGGCCGGATATTCAGGCCTTCGTGGAGTCCCTGGCCGCCCTGCCGCTTGAAGTTGCTCCACCGGGCGACAAGCTGCGACGGCGGGCGGAGGCGATCCTGTCACTGGCGCGGCGCATCGCCCGCGCCGGCGACGAGCACGAGACCGTGTTGGCCGGTGGCGTGGCAGAGATCGCCGGCGAGATCAGGCAGATAAGCAACAGACAGGCATGGGGAACCTACCTCGACGACGTCCGGAGTAGCCTCGAACGAGTTCGGACGCAGCTCACGGAGACCCTGGAGGCTTGTCGCACAGACGCGCTCATGGGCGTCTTGCCGTGCATCGCCCGGTTCGTCGAGGAGGACACCGCCAACCGCCGGCGCGAGGGCACGTTGGTGTTCGACGATCTCATCCTGGGACCGCGGGACCTCCTGCGGTCACCACGCGCGCAGCAAGCTCTTCGCGAGCGGTACGACGTCCTGCTGATCGACGAGTTCCAGGATACGGATCCGCTACAGGTGGAGATCGCACTGGCGTTCGCGATCGACCCTGATACCTCGCGCATGGAACCCGGGCGGCTGTTCGTCGTCGGGGACCCAAAGCAGTCGATCTACCGGTTTCGGCGGGCGGACATGGCCGTGTACGAACAGACGCGCGGGCGGGTGGAGGCTGAGGGGGGACGCTTCCTCACACTGGGCCTCAACCACCGCTCTCGCCCGGAGATCGTCGACTGGGTGAACAGGGTGTTCGGGCGCCTCATCGGCGAGGGGGGACGGCCGGAGATCCAGCCTCGGTACCGGCCCATTCACGCCGACCGGCGGCGCGCGCTCGAGGGTCCGGGCGTCGCCACAATCGGCGGAGTCACAAGCGCTCCGGCGCGCGACATGCGCCAGACCGAAGCGCGGGCGATCGTGGCGACGTGTATGACGGTGCGCAAGGAGTGGGAGGTCGAGGACCGCACCACCGGGCAGGCGCGCCCGGCCACCTTCCGTGACATGGCGATCCTCATCCCCACGCGCGCCGGACTGACCGCGCTGGAACGAGCGCTGCAGGATGGTTGCGTCCCGTACCGCGTGGAAGGGGGCAGCCTGATCTACCAAACCCAGGAGGTCCGGGATCTCATCAACTGCCTCGCAGCGATCGACGATCCCGCCGACGGCGTGGCCGTGGTCGGCGCCCTGCGAAGCGCCGCCTTCGGATGTTCGGACGTAGAACTGACCCGGTTCCGGCTCGATGGAGGGCGATTCAACTACCACGCGCCGGATCTGGACGACCGGCAAGGGCCCGTCGCGGAGGGACTCCGCACGCTGGCCCGTTATCACGGGCATCGCCACGACGGGTCACTGGCATCGCTGGTCGAACAGTTCGTCGCCGAGCGCGGGTTGGACGAGGCCGGCATCCTCGTGCAGGCCGACCGGGACAGCTTCCGGCGGATGCGGTTCGTCGTCGAACAGGCGCGAAAGTTCGAGGCGGCGCGACCCGAGAGCCTGCGCGCCTTCGTGGCGTGGATGGAACGGAGGACGGACAGCGCCGGCCTGGACATGGAGGGCGCCGGCCTCGACGACGATGAGGACGCCGTGCGGATCCTCACGGTCCACGGTGCGAAGGGGTTGGAGTTCCCGATCGTCTTTATGGCGGGGCTGAGTTGGTCGCCGTCGAACCGATACCCCGTGTTCGTGGCGGACCGTGCCGACGGTCACGTCGCCGTACGCATCGGCGCGAAGACCCGCAACAACGTCTGCGAGGCCGGAGACGTCGCCCGCATCCATGCGACGGAACAGAAGCACACCCAGGCGGAGTTCACGCGGCTCCTCTACGTGGCCGCGACCCGCGCTCGCGATCATCTCATCGTGTCCCTCTACCACCAACGGGCGAACTCCGCAGCGCGAAAGCTGATGGACGCAGGCGCCGCTGAAGACGTGACGGTCCTGCCTGAGGCGACCGCAGCGCCCGCGGCGCAGAGGCGGCCGTTCACGGACCTGCGGGTGGAACCGCCGGACTCCGCCACGGATGAGGAATTCGCAGCCGCCAGGGAAACGCTGGTCCAGTCGGCACGCACGACCCGATACGAAAGCGCGACGTCGCTGGGCAGGGCGGGCAGCGACCGGGAGGCGCGCGAGGACGAGAGCGAACCCTGGAAGCGTGGCCGCGGCGCCACGAGCCTGGGCCGCGCCGTACACGCGACGATCCAGAGTGTGCGTCTCGACGCCATGCGTGAAGAAATCGAGGCAGCCTCTCGAGCGCAGGCCGTGGCTGAGGCGATACCGCAACGGGCCGCCGACGTCGCGAGACTTGCGCGGGCCGCGCTCGATTCCGTTGCCGCCCGGCGCGCGCGGCTCGCCCGGCGCGCCCTCCGGGAGGTGCCATTTGCCGCACGCGTTGGAGACACCATCATCGAGGGATTCGTGGACCTCGTGCTGGAAACGGAGGACGGGATCGAGATCGTCGACTGGAAGACCGACGACATCCCCGCGGCCGGCGTGGAGGAGCGCTTGTCACAGTATCGGCTGCAGGCAGGGCTCTACGTGGCCGGCATCGAGGCGGCCACCGGCCGGCAAGCGCACCGAGTGACGTACGTGTTCGCCAGCGCCGGCGTCGAGGCGTCACCCGGAGAACCGGCGGCCCTCGCAGAAGCTGCCCTGTCCCGGCTCAACGCGCCGTAGCGTCGATCCGCGACAGGGCTTCCACGCGGTATCACCGCTAGCGGTTCAGACGCGCTCGGCGCGCGCGGATTCGCGATCCGCTTTGGACGGCGCCGGCCGCTCGGGGGCCACGCCGAATCCACTGCGCTCCAGCGCCTCAACGGCGAGAAGGCCGAGCCCATTGACCGCTACCAGAAGCACACCCAGCGCGAAGCCGGTGGATGCGCCCTGCGCCGCGGTCCCGCCAGCATGCTTGATGAGAGCGGAGAGGCTCGATTCACGCACACCGAGCCCACCGAGTGTAATCGGGAGAAGAAGCGCCATCGCAACGACCCAGGTCGCGAACGCCCAGTACCACCACGAGACGTCGGCGCCAAAGGCGCGTCCGGTCAGCGCGATGCTCGAAATGTAGAGAGCCTGGATGAGCAGGGAGAACACGGCCATCTGGTAGACCGCCATCAGTTCGCGCCGGTGCGCGAGGAGATTGCGGAGGAAGTGGTCATCCGAGACGGCGGGGAAGGGAAAGCGTGGCAGCACGAATGCAAGCGCAAGCGCCCCGGCCGCGCCACCCACGACCGTCAGGAACCCAATCGCCACGTTGCCGTAGTAGAACGCCGCCCCCAGCGCACCCAGGCACGTCATCGCGGCGTATCCGGTGGCCCGCTCGTACAGCACGCTCATCGTAACGTCCGCGGCGCGCGCCCCCGCCTCGCGCTGCACGCGGAACACCCGGTACACGTCGCCGCCAACCGCCGTCGGGAGCACCGTGCTGAGGAGGTTGCCGACACAGTACGCGCGCACGACCTGCATCGAGGACGGCCGTACATCGCGCGCGCGAAGCAGCACCGACCACTTCACCACGACGAGCCCCTGGACGAGTGCCATGAGCCCGGCGACAGCAACCAGCAGCGCCACATCGACCTCGCGAAAGGTCGAGGAGAGTTCGCGCGGTGAAAGCTTGATGACGAGGCCGGCGACAATCGCCAGGCTGGCTGCGATCCGGACGAAGGCGAACAAGCGGCTGGAAAAGAATCCGCCGCGACGTTCGGTGCTAAGCTCGTCCGCGTCTTCGCCGATGTCCAAGAATGCTCTGCACAATACCCAGGGCGGCCAGGATGGTAATCAGCGAACTCCCCCCCTGGCTCACCAATGGAAGGGGGACGCCCGTCACAGGCAACAGTCTAATGTTCACACCGATGTTCACAAACACCTGGAAGACGATGAACGCCGCGACACCCACGGCGATGAGCCGGCCAAACGCGTCGTCGGCCCGGCCGGCAACGCGGACACAGCGGAAGAGGAGGACGACGAAAAGCGCGAACAGCAGCATCGCGCCGGCGAATCCAAGCTCCTCCGCGCCTACGCTGAAGACGTAGTCCGTGGTCTGCGTGCGGAGATAGTCGAGCTGCGTTTGCGAACCGTGGGTGAACCCCTTGCCCCATAACCCACCTGATCCGACGCTCACTTCGGCCTGGATTATGTTGAATCCGGCCCCCGTTGGATCGCTCTCAGGGTCGATCCACACCTTGAACCGGTCCACCTGGTAGCCGTGCGCAAGCTGCCAGATCGCGAGCGGCGCAAGCGTGACCGCGGCCACCACGACGCTCGCCACGTGCAGGGTCGTGGCGCCGGCGACCACCACCATCACGAACCACAGCACCCCGAACACGAGCGACGAGCCCAGGTCCGGCTCGACAAGGACGAGTACCGCCGGCACGGCCGCGATCGCGAATGAAGTCGCAAAGACGCCGAGCGACTTCATGTTCGCTTCGTTATCCGCCAGGAACTTGGCAAGAAGGATCACCGTGGTGACCTTTGCGATCTCCGACGGCTGGATCTGCGTACCGCCAACCGTGATCCACCTGCTGGATCCATACTCGCTCTGCCCGGCGATAAGCACGTACACCAGCATGGCGACCGACACGAGATACATCGAGAGGCTCAAGGGGGCCAGTACGCGATAGTCGAAGCGGGACGCCGCGAGCATCACGACGGCGCCAAACGCCCCGAACGCGACTTGTCTGGAGACAGGGTGCGATAGCGCCTGCGATGGAGACCCGTAGTTGGTCAGGCTGCCGCTGTAGATAAGGGCGGCGCCATACGCGACGAGACCCAGCGCGGCCAGGAGCATAAGTGGATCGAACTCGCGCGTGGGGAGCTTGCGCAGGTTCATTGTGCGGCACCGCCCGTCGTACCCGTGCTCGAGTCCACACGCTGCTGGTCGCGGGTCATGTAGTACTCCAGAATCTTCGAGGCGAGCGGGGCCGCGTGCGTCGCACCGACACCGCGTTCGAGGAAGACGGTGATGGCGATCTGCGGGTTGTCGGCGGGGGCGAAACCGCTGAACCAGCCGTGGGTCTCGTACGAGCCATCGGCGAAGCGCTGGCCGAACTCGGCCGTTCCGGTCTTCCCGGCGATGGACACAAACGACGACTGCGCCGGGTTCGCGCTCCCCCACTGCACGGCCTGGCGCATGGCCTCGCGCATGATCGCGAGGTTGGTGTCGCTGACCCCCACCGAACCCTCGACCTTGGGTTCATTCGGCACGATCACATGCCCCTGGGAGTCGCGGACCTCGCGCACGACGCGCGGCGTCAGCAGCGTGCCGCCGTTCGCGACGGCAGTCACCACGCGGGCCATCTGAATGGGCGTCACCGCGAGGAAGCCCTGGCCGATACCCATGTTGTACGTGTCACCGAGGACCCACGTGTCGCCCGGGAAGGTCTCCTCCTTCCAGGCAGGGTCCGGGACGACGCCATCGGCTTCGCCCGCGATGTCGATCCCCGTCTTGCGCCCCAACCCGAACTGCCGGGCGTAGCGTGCAAGCCGATCGACCCCGAGGCCATCGAAGTTCTCGCCGTATTCGTGGTAGCCGCCCGCGAGGTAGTAGAAGTAGACGTCGGACGACATCGCGACGCCACCGTAGAAGTCGAGCGTACCGAGCACCCGCCAGTCGCGGAACGTGTAGATGACGGACGGATCGTACTGGTTGGGGACATTAATGAAGCCGTTGCTCGTGATCGTGGTTGAGGGGCTTGCCACGCCCTCCTCCAGGGCCGCCGAACCCGTGATCTGTTTGAAGATGGAGCCGGGCGCGTACTGTTCGGCCAGCGCGTGGTTTACGAGGGGCTTCCTCGCGTCGTTCAGGTATTGCTCCAGGCGTGTTTCGTCGGTCTTGCCGGAGAAGATGTTGTCGTCGTACTCGGGCAGCGACACGAGCGCGAGCACCTCGCCGGTGTTGACGTCCATCACGACAACGGCAGCCTGGTTGTCGCCCGCCGCCGCCCTCGTCAACTCCGTTGCCTTCTTCTGGAGATCCAGGTCGACAGAGAGGACGAGGTCGTAGCCCGGTTCGGACGGCGTTTCGCCGAGCGTGCGCAATTCGCGGCCTATGGCGTCTTTCTCGATCTCCTTTTGGCCGACGGAGCCGCGCAGATACGCTTCGTACTCCGCCTCCACCCCGGCCTTGCCAAGGAAGTCGCTATTGACGTATCCGGCGTCCTTCAGCTCACCATACTCCGCCTCGTCGATGCGGCCGGTGTATCCGAGGATATGCGACATCTCTGGTCCGCCCGTGTAGTGACGCACCGGCTGGACGAGAATCTGCACGCCGGCCAACTCGCCAAGCTGCTCGCGCAGATAGAACGCGTCCTCGCGGCTCAGGCCGTCCTTGATGATGAGTGGCGTGAAGGGGTCATTCGATGCCCGCGCCGCATCAATCTTCAGTGAGGTCTCGAGCGCAGGCGCGCCGAGCATGCGCTCTAGCGCGCCGACGATCTCCAGCTGACGATCCCTGGGGACGTCCGCCGCGATCACTGCCGCGGAAAAGCCCGGGACATTCTCGACCACGGGGACGCCGTTCCGGTCGTAGATGAGGCCACGGGACGGGATGACGGGCTCGATCCGAAGCTGGTTGAACTCGGCGCGCCGCTGGTACTGCTCGCCGTTCAGGAGCTGCAGCCGCGCAAGCTGCGCCGTCAGCACGGCGAACGCGACGACGATACCCAGACGGAGCAACCAGAGCTTGAGTTGAAGCTCGCGCTTGGGATCCGGCGCCTCCTGCTGCTCGGAGCGCCAACGCCGGCGTCTGCTTCCTGCCAGGATTCCCATGAGACACTTTCAATCGGTGATGGCTCAAACAGCCGCCACCACGATGCGTGAGACTTAGAACGAAAGCTGGCCTTGGCGATGCACCGGCCTTGCCAGGCGCATGGCGAAATAGATCGGAGGCGTGAGCGCGAGGTTGACCACCGCGGTCGGCAGCATGACACCGCGCGCGCCGTTGGCGACATCGAGCACGCCACCCGTCGCAAGGACGCTGCCGATCATGATCGCCTCGTAGGCCAGCGATGCCCCCAATACGATGAGCAACGTGAGCAACACATCACTGTGCAGCACGTGGAGTTCGCGGACCAGACCGAACCCCGCGACGGGCAAGAGCGCAAGGAGGATGACGCCTGGCGACTGGAGCCCCACGAAGCCGAACGTAACGCCAGCCACCAGGATCATCGGAAGGACGTCGTCGAGCCCCCGCACGACCAGCCACGCGACCAGGAACACGAGCAACAGGTTCGGCGACACGCCGAGGATCTTGAACTGCTCGACCGACGACGCCTGCACGATGGCCAGGAAGAACGCGATGACGGCGCCGGTCCAGTATCTCATTCGGGCTTCTCCAGCGTGCGCGGCTGGAAGCTGGTGAGCACCAGCACCCGCTCGAGCTTCGAGAGACTGGCGAGATGGTCGACGTGGACAACCTGGAACAGGTCCTGATCGGTCTTCGTCACATCGGCGATACGGCCAATGACGATGCCCGGCGGATAGCGCCCGCCCACTCCTGACGTCGTCACGAAATCACCTACTCGTACAGGCGCGCCCTGGCCGACAAAGTCCATAACGAGCGAGCCGTCATAGTTGCCGCTCACGACGCCATCCGAGCGCGACTCCTGCACGATGGCACTGACGGCGCTCTTCGGGTCAGTTATCAGCGTCACCCACGCGTAATCGTCGAAGGTCTTTGTCACCGTTCCGACGAGACTGCGCCCTTCGGAGACGACGATCATTCCTTCGCGCACGCCGTCACTCGACCCCGAGTCGACGGCGATGATCGCGCGCGCGTTGCTCGAGTCCCTCGAGACGACGTTAGAGGCGAGGAAGACATCGTCAGGAAACTGCTGCTTTACCGCGTTCAGGTCCTCCGCCGCCTGGCGCTGAGCGGCTTCCTCCCGGGCGCGGACAAGTTCGTTTGTGAGTCGCTCATTTTCTTCCTGAAGGCGACGGTTCTCGTCGGAGAGCGCGCCAGCGTCGGTGATGTTGTTCACCCAGTCGGCGATGGGACGGGTGAGGCCGCTCAGCCCGGTCTGCAACGGTGCCGTGATATTGAGGGTGACGTTCTGCACCGGATCCAGGAGGGTGAGCCGGCTGGCCGTCATGAGCACGAAGGCAGCAATCGCGATGAAGCTGGTCCACGCCAGCGTTCGCGCGGTCATACGCAGCGTCTCCTGCCGCTAAGCGGCGGCCGCATGGCGGTCATGCGCACGCGGGTCTTTGCCCCGCCAACCCGCATCGCACATGAGGAGGGTGTGAATCCGGAAGAGTATAGCCCATCAGAGATACGTGATCGACGCGTCGCGTTGCGGAGCCGTTACCGCCGCGCTTATGTCTCCTCGCCGCGGTGCTCCGTCCGGCCTCGCAACAGCTCCCCGGCGTGGGGCAGGACGCCAATGATGGCGGCCAGACTCTCGCGGACAGCCTTCTCGCTGCCGGGCAGGTTCACGATGAGGGTGCCCGCCCGGACGACGGCTGTACCGCGGCTCAGCATCGCCATCGGCGTGTTCTGTGCGCCGACCGCCCGCATTGCCTCGGCAATGCCAGGCACGAGGCGCTCCGCTATGTCAAGTGTGGCCTCCGGCGTGACGTCCCGAGCTGCCAGTCCTGTCCCGCCCGTTGTGAGCACAACATCCAGGCCCCCTTCGTCGCACCAGGCGGCCAGGACTGCCGCGATCTCCTGCCGCTCGTCCGGCACCACCTTATAACAGGACACTTCCCCGCCAGTCCCCACGACCAGCTCGCGGATGGCCGGACCGCTCGTGTCCTCGCGCTCACCCCGGCTTCCCTTGTCGCTGACCGTCAGGATCCCCACCCGAATGACCATGCACCAAAGGTATCAGACGCAGTTCAGCACCGGTGCCATGAGAGAGATGTTGCGACGTGGGAAGAAATGGCGAAATCAATTGTCTAAGCCCATTGACATGGTCGAATCTGGTGGTAGGATATGGGGGTCTGTGGGAGACCTTGGCTCAGGATGGAGCCTTTGAGCACCTGGCAGGATCCGATTCCCTTTGCATTTCGTTGGCACGTTCGACTATGCGATGGACGAACGCGGGAGAGTTCCCCTCCCCCCGGTCTATCGCGATGCCTTCCGCGAAGGGGTGGTGCTCAGCCAGGGTCACCCAGACCGCTGCCTGCGTGTGTACACACGGGGAGCGTTCGAGGCGCAAGCGTCGGAGTTCACCGCAGATTCGGCGATGCTGCAGCGTGGCCGCGACCTGCGGCGGGCGTTCTTCGCCTCGGCGCGCAGCGCGGAGCTGGACAAACAGAATCGAATCCTCATACCGCCGCCACTGCGGCAGTGGGCCCGCCTCGATCGGCAGGTGTTGGTGATTGGGGCCGGGGAATGCCTGGAGATCTGGGACCCCGCGGCGTGGGAAGCGGAATCGGAACGTCTGACATCGACGCTGGCTGCAACGATGGAAGCGTCGGTCGAACGGAGAAGTACGTAGTGATGGCAACGGCCGAGCACGTGCCCGTGATGATGCGTGAGGTGCTCGACGCGCTCGACGTCCAGCCGGGCGGCCGCTATGTGGACTGCACGCTGGGGGGCGCCGGTCACGCCGAGGCGATCCTGGAGCGGTCACAGCCGGGCGGCACGCTCGTGGGGATCGACGCGGACGCAGCGGCGATCGAGCGCGGGAAGCAGCGCCTGGCCCGCTTCGGTGAGAGCGTGCGGCTGGTGCAGGGGAACTTCAGCGAGGTCGGCGACATCTGCCGGCAGCTTGAGTTCGCGCCGGTGAACGGCGTCCTGATGGACCTGGGGCTGTCGTCGTTTCAGTTGGCGGAGGAACGCGGTTTCAGCTTCCGCGACGACTCACCGCTGGACATGCGGTTCGCGGGCGAAGGCCTCACCGCCTCGGAGATCGTGAATGCATGGGGCGAGGCCGACCTGGCCGACCTCATCTTCAAATACGGAGAAGATCCGGCGAGCAGAAAGATCGCCCGTCGCATCGTCGCGAGCCGTCCGATCGAGACGGCCGCACAGTTGGCCAAAGCCGTCGAGCAGGCCGTGGGTAGAAGAGCCCATCTGAAATCCCACCCCGCCACCAGGACGTTTCAGGCTCTTCGCATAGCGGTTAATCAAGAGCTGGCATCGCTGGCCGCCGCACTTCCTCAGGCCCACGGCCTGCTCGGCTTTGGATCTCGTCTTGCAGTGCTGAGCTACCACTCGCTGGAAGACCGGATCGTGAAGGACTACATCCGGCGCGAATCGCGCGACTGCGTCTGCCCTCCGGGCCTGCCGGAGTGCCGCTGCGGCCACCAGGCAACACTGCGGCCGGTAACTCGCGGCGCGGCAAAGCCGACCCTGGCCGAAGTAGCCGCAAACCCACGGTCGCGGAGCGCACGCCTTCGGGCCGCCGAGCGCATCGCCGACGCGGCGTAGGAGGGGCGCATGGCAGCCCTGCATCGCCCTGCCCTACCGGTACCTCAGGCGTTCCTGAAGCAGCGGCAGGGCCGGCTCATCGCTGCCGTGGCCGCGATCGTCATCGTCGGAGCCGCCGCGTTCCAGGTCAACCAGTTCAGCACGGCGACGAGCACCAGCTACGACATCAACGAACTGAACCGGCTTCGCGCGGCGCGGCAGGCGGAGAATCACGAGCTTGAGGCTGAAGTGGCGTCCCTGGCCTCGCTGGCGCGCGTCGACATCGAGGCCCGCCTGCGGCTGGGGCTGGTGCCCGCCGAGCAGAAGCTGCACCTG
The DNA here is from genome assembly GCA_964371355.1 of uncultured Dehalococcoidia bacterium. GTDB lineage: Bacteria > Chloroflexota > Dehalococcoidia > DSTF01 > JACRBR01 > JACRBR01. The sequence continues at coordinate 82,018 of CAYJMG010000008.1, read as the reverse complement.
CAGGTGAATCAGCCTCTGCCGGCGAAGCAGACGCTGCCGACGAGGTTCCTGACCGAGGAGGCGCCCGCACTGGCGCCGTCACAGGAGCCGCTCTGGAAGCGGTTGCTGCACGTCCTGCCGTTCTTCTGAGCTTCCGCCGGGCAGAGCGCTGTTCGGGCAGGCCCGCGCCGACGGGCACGATTGGATCGAGGGCAGATGTTCGGGCAACGCGGCCGCATGAACCTACGCCTGTTCATCCTGGCGGGCCTGTTCGCCCTCGGGGGGATCGCCGTGACGGCGCGCGTGGCCTACGTGCAGATCGCCCGCACGGACCACTACCGCAGCGAAGCGAGCAACGAGCACTTCGGCCAGCAGGAGGTCCGGGCAGCGCGCGGGGCGATCCTCGACCGCAACGGGTATCCCCTGGCGACGACCGTCGACGCCTACGACGTCTGGATCAACCGCGAAGAATGGCAGGATGAGGGATCAGCCCGGCGGGCCGCTGAGTTCATCGGGCCGATCATCGGGCGCGACCCGAACGAACTGATCGGCGCTGTACGGCAGGAGGCGGAAGGGCTGTACCTGGCATACGGAGGCCTGGACTTCGAGAAGGGCACGGGGTTGCATGATGCGGACGCGCCCGGGCTCCGCGTCGTACTGACAACGAAGCGGTCGTACCCGGAAGGAGACCTCGCGTCGACGCTCCTCGGATTCGTGGGGCGGGACCACGTCGGGCTGACGGGGATCGAGCGGGACTTCGACCGCGAGCTGGGCGGCATTCCGGGGACCATCTACTTCGAACGCGACAGCATCGGCAACCGGATCCAGTTGGGCAGCGAGCGCGTGGGCCAGAAGCCGAAGCCGGGCGGCGACATCCGCCTGACGATCGACCGCTACATCCAGCGCCTGGTCGAGGGAGAGCTGGAGACCCAGATCGCGCAGACGGGTGCGCTGGGCGGGACGATCATCGTGATGGATCCCCAGACCGGCGCGGTGCTGGGCATGGCCAGCCAGCCCGGGTTCAAGATGTCGCAGCTGGACCTGAACAAGCCCGTGGAACAGGCCTTGTTCCGCAACCGGGCCGTGACCGACATGTACGAACCAGGCTCGGTGTTCAAAACGCTCACCGCCTCGATGGCCATCGACCTGGGGCTGGTGACTCCGGAGAGCGTGTACAACGACGAGGGAGCCGAGTACATCGGGCCTTCCACAATCCGCAACTGGGACTTCAGCACGAACGGCCCGGTCACGGTGACGCAGATCCTGCAGCGCAGCCTCAACACCGGCGCCGTCTGGATGAGCCGGCAGGTCGGGCCGGTGGACTTCTACGGCTACGTCAGCAGGTTCGGCATCGGGCAGGCGACGGGCATCGGACTGGACGGGGAACCGGACGGTCTGGTGCGGGACGACAACGACCCCAACTGGTCCGAAGTCGACCTGGCGACCAACGCCTTCGGCCAGGGGATCGCGGCGACGCCACTGCAAGTGATCACGGCGATCGCGTCGTTTGCGAACGGCGGCAAGCTCATGCGGCCGTACATCGTGGAGTCGATGGAGACGCCGGAGGGGCCGCGGGCGTTCAGCCCGGTGGTGGTCCGGCAGGTGGTCAGCGAGCAAACGGCGGCGACGCTCGCCGATATGATGAACCAGGTGGTGGAGGGAAGTCCCGGGCACCTGGCGGCCATAAAGGGTTACCACGTGGCGGGCAAGACGGGCACCACGACGGACGCGACGCTGGCTGACGGCGCGGTGAAGGGCGGGAACGTGGCGTCGTTCATCGGATTCGCACCGGCCGACGACCCCAGGATGATCGTGCTCATCAAGCTGGACTTCCGGGAGGATCGCCTCGGAGGACAGGTGTCCGCGCCTGTCTTTGCGAACCTGGCGCCCAGCATCCTCGCGTACCTGGGCGTGGAGCCCGCGGGGCCACAACTGGTGACCAACCCCTAGCGGTCGCGGCAGAACGTCCGCGCGCGGGACGACCCGTGGCCCGACCAACGCGGATCCCGGGTCACGCGACGTGCAAGCAACCGAAGGCAGGCGGGTGGCGATGATAACGGCGGTGGAGATCGCAGCGGCCCTGAAGCCGGCGCTCATCGAGGCGCCTACCGTCGGGCCGCTCAAGTTCGCGCATGCCGTGGTTGACTCGCGCAACGCACGGAAAGGCGACCTGTTCGTCGCCCTGCGCGGGGAGCGTGCAGACGGCCACAACTTCGTGGCCGATGCGGCCGCTCACGGAGCGGCGGGCGCGATCGTCGAACGACGGCAGGAAGCGGAGATCGCGCAGTACGTCGTGCCAGACGCGCTGGCAGCCCTCCAGGAGCTTGCCCGCCAGCGGCGGGCCGCCCGGCCGCGCTTGAAGGTTGTGGGTGTGACCGGAAGCGTGGGCAAGACGACAACAAAGGAGCTGACGGCTGCCGTCCTGGGCTCGCGCTACCGGCTGCTGAAGAACGAAGGCAACCTCAACAGCGAGATCGGTCTTCCGCTGGTGCTGCTCGAACTGACGTCGCGCCACCAGCGGGCCGTGCTGGAGATGGGGATGTGGGCGCCTGGCGAAATCGCCCTGCTGTGCGACATCGCACAACCAGAGATCGGCATTGTCACAAACGTCGGGCCATCGCATCTCGAGCGGATGGGAACCATCGAGGCCATTGCCGACGCGAAGGCCGAGCTCGTTGAGGCGCTGCCACGAGAGGGCACGGCGATCCTGAACGCGGACGACGAGCGCGCGGCGGCCATGGCGGAGCGCACGAACGCGCACGTCATGACATATGGGCTGTCACGGCAGGCGGACGTGCGCGCGGCGGACATCGAGAGCCGGGGCGTTTCAGGCGTGAGCTTCACGCTGCAGCACGGCGACGACCGCGCGCCCGTCTACACCCGGCTGCCCGGCCGCGCGATGGTGAGCAACGCTCTGGCGGCCGCCACCGCGGGCATCGCTGACGGCATCGAACTCGACGAAGTGGCCGTCGCGCTGACGGGAGCCCGCGTCCCGCTGCGGCTGGCCACCCACCCGGGGCCGCGCGGCTCGACGATCATCGACGACACGTACAACGCGAGCCCGGCTTCCATGAGGGCGGCGCTGGAGCTGCTGGGCGAGATGCCCGGCCGCAAGATCGCCGTGCTCGGGGACATGCGCGAGCTGGGCTCGGCCGAACGTGAGGGCCACACGGAGGTGGGGCGGCTCGCGGCGCAGGTGGCGGACGCGATCTACTGCGTGGGAGAGCTGGGCCGGTGGATCGGCGACGCCGCGATCCACGCGGGCCACGGCGACGTGCACATCGTGGGAGACAAGGCAGAGATCGCGCGGGAACTCCGAGCGCAGTTGGGGCCGACCGACGTCGTGCTGCTGAAAGCATCGCGCGCGCTGGCCCTGGAGACGGTGCTGCGGGATCTGGAGGAGGCGCCGGCATGACGTACGCGCTGCTGAGCGGGGCGATAGCGGCCGTGCTGGCCGCCGTGCTGGGCGGGCCGGCGATCCGCTTCCTGCGCGCCCGCGGTCTCGCGAAGGCCATCAGCATCGACGGGCCGGAGTCTCATCTCTCGAAAGCGGGTACGCCGACCATGGGCGGCCTGCTCATCTGCGGCGTCGGGCTCGCGGTGGCGCTCGTTGCGGGCGTGCCAAAGGACCGCGACGTGCTGCTGCCGGTTGTCGTCGCGGCCGTAATGTGCGCGATCGGCGTGTACGACGACGCGGGGACGCTGCTGGACCGCGAAAAGCGCGAGGCACACGACCGGACGAACATGATCCTGAAGCTGGCGGGGTTCGCTGTGATCAGCGTAGTGGCTGCGTGGCTGCTGTACGACCAGATCGACGCCCCGCGGCTGCTGGTGCCCAGCCGGGGTCACTACGACATCGGCGTGCTGTACATCGTCGTCGCGATCGGGGTGATCGTCGCGCTGACGAGCGCGGTGGGCGTGACGGACGGACTGGACATGCTGGAGGCGGGGACCTGCGGCGTGGCATACGCGGCGTTCGGGGCGATCGCGCTGTTGCAGGGCCAGACAGGCGTCGCGACATTCGCATTCGCGATCGCGGGGGCGCTCACGGGCTACCTGTATTGGAACGCCTACCCGGCGCGGCTCTTCATGGGCGACGCGGGATCGCTGCCCCTCGGCGCGGGATTGGCGGTGCTGGCGCTCATGACGGGGTGGTGGCTGCTGGTGCCCGTCATCGGCGTCGTGTTCGTCATCGAGATCCTGTCGGACGTGATCCAGATCGGCGTGTACCGGACGCGCGGCTGGCGCGTGTTCCGCATGGCGCCCATTCACCACCACTTCGAGAAGCTGGGCTGGCACGAGGTGACGGTGACGGTGCGGTTCATCGCGCTGGGCGTGGTGGGGGCGCTGGTGGGTGTGGCGCTGGCGGCGTGGTGAGGGCGGCGATGGGAGTTTGGTCGGCAGAACTGCAGGAATCGAGGGCCGGGGCGTGGGAGCCGCGATTTTCAGAATGTATGTTTCAGGTAACGCACGGCAGAGTAGAGTTATGTCATGCTTGGGATCGTCGCGGATCGGAGAGCCAGCCCGGAACTGACAAGCCCGCGCTCACGGAAGCGAATCTGGCGGCTTGACAGGTAATTGATAACGTGATATGACAGGTGAGCGAGACGACCTGGTGGGGAAACGGGTGACCGTTATCGGTCTCGGTATTGAGGGCGTCGACGCCGCGCGTTACGCCGCCCAGCACGGCGCGAGCGTGACCGTCCTCGACACGAAGCCGGCCTCGGCGCTCGGCCCTCGCCTCGAGGAACTCGAGGGCCTTCCTATTACATACGCACTTCAGCGGCCCCAGCGCATCGAGGACGTCGCCGACAGCGACCTGGTCTTCGTCTCCCAGTCGGTACCCCTGACCCTGCCCGTCTTCGCCGAGGCTCGGGAGCGCGGGGTGCCGCTCAGCTCGATGACGCGCTACTTCATGCAGCACTGCCCCGGGCCGACGATCGGCATCACGGGGAGCAGCGGGAAGACGACGACCACGAGCCTGGTGGCGGCGATGCTGGCTGCCGGCGGGCGGCCGTACCGGGTCGGCGGCAATATCGGCGCCGGCCTGTTGGGCCTGCTCGACGGCCTCGACGACCAGACCTGGACCGTGCTGGAGATGAGCCACACGCAGCTCCAGCTCACCGACCGCAGCCCGCACATCGCGGCAGTGCTGAACATCACGCCCAACCACCTCGACCAGTTCTCCTGGGACGACTACGTCGCGCTGAAGCGGAACATCGTCCGCTACCAGACGGCCGACGACATCGTCGTCGTCAACGCGGACGATGAGCTGAGCGCGGCGACGGCGGCGCTGACGCCTGCGCAACCCTGGTCCTTCACGATGGGACCGGGCGCCCCCGAGCGCGGCGCCTCCGTGCGGGATCGTGCGGTGTTCCTGCGACGCGGCGCTATCGAGGAGATGGTGTTGCCAGTCGACGAGATCGTGCTACGGGGCGAGCACAACGTGGCGAACGTACTGGCAGCGACAGCGGTCGCCGCCGCCGCCGGCGTCTCGATCGAGCACATCGCGCGAGCGATCCGCGACTTCCGCCCCGTGCCCCATCGCCTCGAGGATGTCGCCGAAATCGACGGCGTGCGCTGGGTGAACGACAGCATCGCCACCACGCCGGAGCGCACGTTGGCGGGGATCCGGTCGTTCGAGGACCGGCTCGTACTGCTGTTGGGCGGCAAGGACAAGGACCTCCCGAAGGACGAGCTGGCGCGCGAGGCGCTGCGCCGCTGCGACGGCATCGTCTTCTTCGGCGCTGACGGCGCCCTCTTCGAAGCGGCGGTGGAAGCGAACGCGGCGGAGGTCTCGTACGAAGACCGGCCCCAGACGGCGCGCGTGGCGACGATGACGGAGGCCGTGCGCATCGCGCGCGACATGGCGAGCGAAGGCAACGTTGTGCTGCTCTCGCCCGCCTGCACCAGCTTCGACGCGTACGCGAACTTCGAGCAGCGGGGAGAGGAGTTCCGGCGGATGGTGCGTGCAATGGCGGACGCGCCGAGCCGATCGTCCGGTGCGGACGCGCCGAGCCGATCGTCCGGTGCGGACGCGCCGAGGCGTTCGTCCGGCGGGGAGGGGCGCTGATGGCAGTGACCGCGCACCCGGCTCGCCTGCGCACGTCCAACCCCGACTACCTCATCGTGGCGGCCGTCGGCGTGCTCGTAATCATGGGCCTGCTGGCCGTGTACAGCAGCAGCTTCGCGCTGGGCCTGCTCGAGTTCGGCGATGCCAACTACTTCGTCGTGCGACAGGTGATGTTCGCGGTGGCGGGCGCGACGGCGATGTGGCTGTTGATGAAAGGCGACTACCGCCGGCTGCGGCTCGTCAGCCCGCTGCTGATGCTGGCGGCGATCGTCGGGCTGTTCGCGGTGCTCATGCCGGGGATCGGCGTCGAGCGGAATGGTGCGGCACGGTGGATCTACCTGGGCGGGCCGATCCCGCCGCTGCAGCCGAGCGAGTTCGCCAAGCTGGCGCTGATCATTTACATGGCGGCGTGGCTGGCGGGCCGCGGCGACAATATCAAGGCGCTGTGGTTGGGGTTCTTCCCGTGCGTGCTCCTGGTGGGGTTCGTCGCGGGGCTGATCATGATGCAGCCGGACTTCGGCACGACCGTGGTCATCGTCCTGACAACCATGACGATGGTGTTCGTGGCGGGAGCGTCGCTGCGCCACTTGGCGGCGTTCGGCGGCATCTCCAGCGTCGTGGCGACGATGCTGGTGCTCAGCGGCGACTACCGCGCCGACCGCATCTTCGCCTTCACGCACGCAGAGGATGACCCGAGCGGCCGCGGTTTCCAGACGCTGCAGCTGCTCATCGCGCTGGGGAGCGGAGGCGTGAAGGGGTTGGGGTTGGGCGCGAGTCGCCAGAAGTTCTTCTACGTGCCGGGAGCGCATACGGACGGCATCTTCGCGATTATCGGCGAGGAGATGGGGTTCATCGGGTGCGCCACGGTGATCGTGCTGTTTGCGGTGCTCATGGCGCGCGGCTTCCGCGTGGTGTTCCGCGCGCGCGACGACTTCGGGTCGCTGCTCGCGATCGGGATCGTGTCGTGGATCGGCTACCAAGCGCTGATCAACGTCGGCGGGATCACGCGGACGCTGCCGCTGACGGGCATCCCGCTCCCGTTCGTGAGTTACGGCGGTTCGGCGCTGCTGGCGATGTTGGCCGGCGTGGGGATCCTGCTTTCGGTCTCGCGATACGGCGTGGACGGGCGAGCGGCCGGCGGGAAGCCGAAGCCGCTGGACGGGTCGGAGACGATCGCACGGGGACCCAAGCGGCGGCCGCCCGAGGGATGGGCCAAGGCAAAGGGCCGGCAGCAAAGACGGGCAAGCGAGTCGGGCGCGTGAGCGCCGGCACAGGAGCACGGTGAGAGTGGTACTTGCGGGAGGCGGCACGGGCGGGCACGTGTATCCCGGCCTTGCCGTGGCCCGCGCACTGGAGGCCGAGACGAAGGCCAAGGGCGAGCCCCTGGAGCTGCTCTACATCGGCGTGCGCGGTCGCGTCGACGAGGCGATCGTGCCCCGCGAGGGTATCGCCTTCCGCGCCGTGTCGGCCGGTCCCCTGCGCGTGTCCTCGCCCGTGAGCTTCGTCACGAACCTCGTGCGACTGGCGATCGGCGTCGCGCAGTCTGCGTGGATCTTGCTGCGCGCGCGGCCGGACGCGGTGTTCGCGACGGGCGGCTACGCCAGCGTGCCCGTGGGCGTGGCGGCGCGACTGCTGCGGAAGCCGCTCGTCGTCTTCCTCCCCGATGTCACGCCGGGCTGGGCCGTCCGCCTGCTCTCGCGGCTCGCGACGCGCATGACAACGACATCGGAGCGCGCGTTGGCCCACCTGCCCGCAAAGAAGACGAGCGTGGTGGGGTACCCCGTGCGCGAAGCATTTTGGTCGCTGACGCGCGAGCAGGCGCGGACGCGCATGGGACTGCCGCCGGACGCGAAGATCCTGCTGGTGACCGGCGCCAGCCTGGGCGCCCGCGCGATCAACGGCGCCGTAATCGAAGCGTTGCCGCGGCTGCTCGAGCGCTGCACCGTCGTACACGTCACCGGGCCCGCCGACGAGGCGCAAGCCCGCGAGGCCCGCACACTGCTGACCGACGCGACGCGCGAGCGCTACGTCGTGCACGGATACATGGACGACATGCCCGCGGCGATGGCCGCCGCCGACCTGGCGGTGATGCGCGCGGGCGCCTCGACGCTGGGCGAGCTGCCGGCTGCCGGTCTGCCCGCGGTGCTGGTCCCGGGTGAGTACGAGGGTTGGTCGCAGGCGCCGAACGCGGAGTACCTGCAAGCCGAGGGCGCGGCGGTGATGCTGCGCAACGCCGAGCTGGGCCGCCTCGCCGATGTCGTGCTCGACCTCCTCGCCGACGACGCGCGTACGGCGGCGCGGCTCGCGGCGATGCGCGCGGCGGCGCGGCGGCTGGCGCGGCCCGATGCGGCCCGCGACCTGGCACGGACGCTGATGGAGGTGGCGGCATGACGGCTGACGCTGCGGCTGACGCCAGGGCTGACACAAAGACCACCGCCAGGGCCATGATCCCGCAGCGGGTGCACCTGGTCGGCGCCGGCGGCGCGCACATGTCCGCCATCGCGCAGATCCTGCACGCGTGGGGCCATGCCGTCACGGGCTCGGACCAGAAGGCCAGCCCCGTGACGGAGAAGCTCTCAGCGATGGGCATCGATGTCCGGATCGGCCACGCGGCCGAGCACGTCGACGACGCCCAGCTCGTCGTGTACACCTCGGCCGCCCACGGTGACAACCCCGAGATCGCCGAAGCCGCGCGGCGCGGCATTCCCGCCATCAAGCGCGCGGAGATGGTCGCGCGCCTCATGCAGGGCCGCTACAGCATCGCCGTCGCCGGCACGCACGGAAAGACGACAACCAGCGGCCTGATCGCGCACATGCTCGTTGAGGCGAAGCTCGACCCGACGTACCTGATCGGCGGCGAGGTACGCAGCCTGGGGACGAACGCGGCGCCCGGAAATGGCCGCTACATCGTGGTCGAGGCCGACGAGTATGACCGCGCCTTCCTCAGCTACACGCCGGACGTGGCCATAGTGACGAACATCGAACCAGACCACCTCGACATCTACGGCACGGTGGAGGAGCTGCAGGCAGCCTTCGGGCAGTTCATGGCCGCCACCCCCGCCGACGGCTATGTGATCGCCTGCGCGGACAGTCCGCGGGCGCGCGAGACGCTCGCAGCAGCGGGCATCAAGGCCCGCCACGTCTCGACGTACGCTCTCGAGCGTGAGGCCGTCTGGAAGGCGACCGGGGTGGCGCCGGTGGAGGGCGGGCAGACGTTCTCGGTGTCGCACATGGGGGACGAGCTGGGGACCTTCACTATCACGCTGCCGGGCAAACACAACGTGAGCAACGCGCTGGCCGGGATCGCCGCGGGCGCGACGATCGGCATCGAGGCCGACGTCATGCGCGCGGCGCTCGCGACCTACCGCGGCGCGCAACGGCGGTTCGAGTACGTCGGCGAAGCGCGAGGCGTGACGGTGATGGACGACTACGCCCACCACCCAACGGAGGTGCGCGAGGGTACGGTCGCGGCCGCGAAGCAGCGGTTCCCCGGCCGCCGGCTGGTCGTGCTGTTCCAGCCGCACACGTTCACGCGCACGGCCTACCTGCTGGACGACTGGAGGTCCTGCTTCGCGGGCGTCGACGCGATCTTCATCACGCACACCTACGCGGCTCGAGAAGCTGCCGAAGCGGGGCTCTCGGGGCACGATCTCGCGAAGGCCCTCACGGCAGCCGGCTCGCCGGCCACCTACGTCGATTCGTTCGCGGAGGCTGCGGACGCGGTCGCGCGTGAGCTGCGCGAAGGAGACGTGTTCTTCACGGTAGGCGCGGGCGACGTGGACAGCGTGGGGCCGATGGTGCTGGAACGGCTGCGGAGAGGATGAAGCACGTGTGGCAGGAGGCCGCAACGACTGAAGTCATGGACGAGCGCTTGATCGACGAGCTGCAAGCCATTGCGCCGGCCAAGACGGACGAGCCGTTGTCACGGCACACGACGTTCGGCATCGGCGGACCGGCCGACGCATTCGTGACCGTGCGTAACGCGCAGGAGCTGGCGCGCGCCGTGCTCATCGCGCGGGAGTTCGCGGCGCCGATCTTCATCCTGGGCGCCGGCAGCAACGTGCTCGTCGGCGACAACGGCGTCCGCGGCGTCGTCATCGACAACCAGGCGAAGGCCGTGACCGTGACGCCGGACGAGGGCAGCGGCGGCGGCGCGCGCGTCGTCGCGGAGTCGGGCGTCTCGTTTGCGGCGCTGGCGCGGCAGATGGCCCGCGAGGGCTGGGCCGGCATCGAGTGGGCGGCCGGCATCCCGGGGACGCTAGGCGGCGCCGTGGTCTACAACGCCGGCGCCTACGACGGCTGTCTGGCCGACGTGCTGGTGTCAGCGACGTTGCTGAACGGCGGCAACGCCACAAAGACGCTGGCCAACGCCGAACTGGAGTTCTCGTACCGCAACAGCATCGTCACCCGCGGCCAGTGCGCGGGCTGCGTCGTGCTGTCCGTGGAGCTGGCGCTTACCCGCGGCGACGCCACTGCGCTCGTCGCGAAAGTGGGTGAGTACGACCGCATGCGTCTGGCGGCGCAGCCACGCGGGCGCAACAGCGGCAGCACCTTCAAGAACCCGCAGGGCGAACACGCCTGGCGGCTCATCGACGCGGCCGGCCTGCGCGGCCACCGCATTGGCGACGCGCGGATCAGCGAGAAGCACTGCAACTTCATCGAAAACCTGGGCGACGCGCGGGCCGCCGATGTGGCCGCACTCATGCGCGAGGCGCAGCGGCGCGTGCGGGAGCGGTTTGGCATTGAGCTGGAGAACGAGGTCGAACTCGTCGGCGAGGGATTCGAGTGAGCAAGCGACTGCGGCTCGGCGTGGTGTTCGGAGGACGCTCGGTGGAGCACGAAGTCTCCGTCGTCTCGGCTATGGACGTGCTGCGCGAGGCCGACCGCGCGCGCTTCGAGCCGGTGCCGTTCGGCGTGACCGGCGCGGGCCGCTGGCTGACGCCGGCCGAGACGGCACGCCAGCTCGAGCGCGACGAGCCGCTGTTCGAGAAACGGATGGAAGGCGACGCGCCACCGTTGCTCAACCGGCCGGAGGTGCTGGACGAGCTGCAGGCGGTGGATGTGGTCTTCCCGCTGGTCCACGGCATAAACGGCGAGGACGGCACGCTCCAGGGAATGCTCGAGATGTTCGGGATCCCCTACGCGGGCTGCGGCGTCGAGGCGAGCGCGATCGGCATGGACAAGGCCATCCAGAAACGCCTCTTCGCCGACGCCGGCCTGCGAGTCGCAAAGCACATGGTGGTGTTCGAGCACGAATGGGCGCAGGACCGCGACGCCGTCGCGGGGGCGATCGAGCGCATGGGGTACCCGGCGTTCGTGAAGCCGGCGAACGGCGGGAGCAGCGTCGGCGTCAGCAAGGTGCGTTCGCGAGAGGATCTGGGCGAGGCGCTCGGCGTGGCCTTCGACATGGACCGCAAGGCCGTCGTCGAGGAGACGATCGCCGGGCGCGAGATCGACTGCGGCGTGCTGGGGAACGAGGACGTCGAGGCGTCGCCGGTGGGCGAAGTGGTGGCGTCCGGCGACTTCTACGACTATCGCGCGAAGTACCTGGACGACAGCGCGCAGGTCATGGCGCCAGCGGACCTGCCAGAGCAGTCGGCGGCGCGCGCGCGCGAACGAGCGATCGCGGCGTTCAAGGCGATCGACGGCGAGGGGTTCGCCCGCGTCGACATGTTCCTGCCCGATGACGGCGAACCCGTAGTCAATGAGATCAACACGCTGCCGGGCTTCCGGCCGGTGAGCATGTTCCCGCGGCTGTGGGACGTGGCCGGCGTCTCCTACGGCGAACTCATCACCCGCATCGTGGACCTGGGGCTGGCGCGATTCGAACGTGGCCAGCGGAAGGACCCGTCGCACGTGCGAGAGGGGGCGTCGCGTGGCTAGCGCCAAGACCCCCGGCAAGTGGCCGTATCGCGCCGGGCCGCCCGCGCGGCGTAAGCGCGTCGTCGCCGCCAGGGAAGAGTCACCGCGCGGCGTGATGCGGCGGGAGGAGCACGAGCGGCCGTGGATCACGCCCATGCAGGCGCGGCTGGTGCTGCTGGCGGCGGTGGTGTCGATGGCGGGTGCGGGAGCGTGGTGGGCGTACCACTCGCCGTACCTGACGGTGCGGAACGTGGATGTGGTAGGTACGGCCGTACTTTCGGCCGACGACGTGCGGGCGGCGGCGGGGATTACGGGGGACAGCACCTTCGGGCTCGACCTGGAGGCGGCGGAGGCGCGCGTGGAGGCGCTGCCGAAGGTACGAGACGCGACGGTCACGAAGCTGGACTGGAGCACCGTGCGGATCGCCGTCGAGGAGCGGGTCGCGTGGGGATCGTGGCAGATCGACGGCGTGAACGTGCCGGTCGACATCGACGGTCACGTGCTGGACGGGCCGCCGCCACCCGACGGCTGGCCCGTAATCGTGGAGGTGCAACCGCAGCGCGCGATCCAGGCGGGCGACCGGCTGGACGCCGGCGCGATCGCGCTGGCCGACCGTCTGCTGCGAGAGTCGGACACGGCCTTCGGGCGCCATGTGGCGGTCCTGCTGTATCGGCAGAGCGCGGGGCTGACGGTGATCCTGGCGCCACGGGACGTCGATGGCAGCGCGCTGTGGGTGACCTTCGGGGACATGCGTGACTACGACTACAAAGTCGCGGCGCTGTACGTGCTGATGCAGCAGGCGGTGGAACAGGACCTGGCGCTGCACATCGTCGACCTGAGATTCGGAGACAGGCTCAGCTTCAACTGAGGGGATGGTCGTTGGTCCTCAGGCGTTAGGAATCGGAAGCAAGTCGCGGAGAACTGAGAACTGACGACTGACGACTGTCAGCAAGGAGGCAGGATATGAACAGGGGAGGCACCTTCGCATCAATCGACGTGGGGACGACGAAGATCGTCACGGTCGTCGGCGAGGTGACGCACGAGGGCGACACGCGGATCCTCGGGGTCGGCGTGGCCCCGGCCGACGGGCTGTCACGCGGGATGGTCGAGAACATCCGCGACGCGACCGAGGCGATCCGCACGTCGGTGGAGAAGGCGGAGAAGTCGAGCGGGACGCGGATCCTGTCGGCGCACGTGGGCATCGCCGGCCAGCACATCGCTTGCCTGAACAACCGGGGCATCGTCGCGATCCCGGACCGGCAGCGTCCGATCATGCCGGACGATGTCGTTCGGGTGCTGGACGGCGCGCGCGTCGTCAGCATCCCGACGAACCGCGAGATCCTGCACGTGCTTCCCCGCTACTACGTGGTGGACGGCCAGGACCACATCAGCGACCCCGTAGGGATGTACGGGACGCGGCTGGACGTCGAGACCCACATCGTCACCGGGATCGACAGCGCGATCCAGAACCTACGCCGATGCGTGCAGGAAGCCGGCGTCGAGGTCGACGGCCTCATCCTGGAGCCGCTGGCCAGCGCGGAGGCCGTGCTGGACGAGGAGGAGAAGGAACAGGGCGTCGTCCTCGCCGATATCGGTGGAGGCACAACCGACGTCGCGCTATTCCTCGACGGCAGCGTGTACCACACGGCGGTCCTGCCGGTGGGCGGCAACCACGTGACGCGCGACATCGTGATCGGCCTGCGCGCGCCCTACCAGGCCGCCGAGGACACCAAGCGGAAGTGGGGCCATGCGATCCCCAGCATGGTCGACGCCACCGAGGAGATCACCATCGAGGCCTTCGGGTCGGAGGGGAGCAAGACGGAGCCGCGCCGCCGCCTGTGCGAGATCATCCAGGCCCGCATGGAGGAGATCCTCGAGATGGTGACGGCCGAGGTGAAGCGCGCGTGCAACGACGACATCATCTCGGCGGGGATCGTGCTGACCGGCGGAAGCGCGAAGCTGGCGGGGCTGGATCTACTGGCGGAGCAGGTGACGGGTTGGCCGGCACGGATCGGCGCCCCTCGCGACCTGCATGGCCTCACCGACATGCTGCTGGACCCGGCGTATTCCACCAGCGTCGGACTGCTGCAGTGGGCGGTGCATGAGGCCGAGGCCAGCACCTGGCACCGCCCCGCACGCGCATCGATGGACCTGAGCGGCATCTGGAAGCGCCTGGGGAACTGGGCGCGCGTGCTGCTGCCGGAATAAGCGATGACCAAAAGCCGATGCGGATAGCTGATAGCCGGGGAAGCAAGGAGGCTGATTTGAGCGGAATGTTCAGTGACATCGGAGACACGGGGCCCGTCGGTCAACGGTCGTCGGACGGCCGGGCGTCCAGCGCCCGCGATGCGGCGACGCCCCGCTACCGCCAGTCAGTGATGTTCGAGGACGAGCTGCGGGACGTGCGGCAGGTAGAGCAGCGCGCCGCCGCTCCCCCGATCGAGGTCGAGCCGGAGGCGGCGCCCATGCCCGACCCGCCGGCCGCCGAAGCACCGCCGCCTACGCGCGTGGCGCCACGCCCGCGGGCACGGGCGGACAACACTGAGAATCGCGCGACGCAACCCGCGCCGCCGGAGCCGCAAACCGCCCCGGCGGAGCCGCAAGACAGCGAGGCGGCGCAGGGACCAGAGGAACCACGGGCAGAGATGCGGCGGACGGAGCCGCGAAGGGAGGCCAAGAACATGTCGACGCGTGCCTACTCAGACGGACTGCCGCCGATCAAAGTCGTGGGCGTGGGAGGCGGCGGCAGCAACGCCGTCAGCCGCATGATCGCCGAGCAGATCCCGGGTGTGCAGTTCATCGCCGTGAACACCGATGGGCAAGCGCTCCAGCAGTCACCCGCGGACGTGAAGATCCGCATCGGGGACAAGCTGACGAAGGGCCTGGGCGTGGGCGGCGACCCCTCGCGAGGCCTGCGCGCGGCCGAGGAGAGCGAGGACGACCTGCTGGATGCGGTCCGCGGGGCGGAGATGGTGTTCGTCACGGCAGGGATGGGCGGCGGCACGGGCACGGGTGCCTCGCCGGTTGTCGCGAAAGTGGCGAAGGACGCGGGCGCGTTGACCATCGGCGTGGTCACGAAGCCGTTCTCGTTCGAGGGGACGAAGCGGAAGGCGAAGGCGGAGGAGGGCATCCAGCGGCTCCAGGACCAGGTCGACACGCTCATCGTCATCCCGAACGACCGCCTGCTGCAGATCTGCGACGAGAAGGTGACCTACGAAGAGGCATTCCGGACCGCCGACGACGTGCTGCTGCAGGGCATCCGCGGCATCAGCGAGATCATCACGCTGCCGGGCGAGATCAACCTCGATTTCGCCGACGTGCGCAACGTGATGTCGGAGGCAGGGCAGGCGCTGATGGCGATCGGGCACGGGTCCGGGCCGACCAGGGCCGAGGACGCCGCCCGCATGGCCATCGAGAGCCCGATGCTGGAGGTGTCGATTACCGGGGCGCGAGCGGTGCTCTACAACATCGTCGGGAGCAAGAACCTGGGCCTGCACGAGATCAACGCCGCGGCGGAGATCATCCAGGAGGTCGTGGACGAGGACGCGGAGATCTTCTTCGGCGCCGCCATCGACCCGAACATGGGCGACGAGGTGCGCATCACCCTGATCGCAACCGGCTTCTCGCAGATCCGCTCGGTCGAACGGATCCCCGAGCAGTACCGCAAGGCCGTCGGTGACGACGTGGTGAGTGTCCAGGAGCCGGTGCCCGCCGGCCCGCCCGCGTACGACTCCGTGAAGGATGAGGCGGAGGCGAACCCCGACAACAGGGAGTTACCGGCGTTCCTGCGCCGGCGGATTACGGCGCGGTGAGGAGCGTTGGAGGAGGGCCTCCTTCGGAGGCTTTGAGAAAGGAGGAGCCTGTCTAGCCGAAGATCCCGGAGCAAGAGGTTGTGTCCGGGAACTTTCCCCCACCAGGGAAAGACCGGGGCCGTGGGCGGCGTTTTGGGAGAGGCGCCACCCACGGCCTTTTCTATTTGTCGTTGGTCGTTAGGCGTTGGTCGTTGGGGTCTGGCGCGCCTAACGCCCACCGCCCAAAGACTAACCCTACACAAAAGGAAAGTAGCCCGACCCGGTGGAGTGGCACGGGCAGTTGCCACGGCTCCGGGAACATGGGCTACTTCGGGGTTGAGTATAGCCAGTCTGCCCGAGATTTGCCATAACCGGCGCAAGGGCAGCCTTATACGCGGGCCAGCTTCAAAATCCGCCCGCCCGAATAGGAGGGCGCGTCCCTGGTCAAGAACAGGGCGCATGGCCGGACACTCGCTACGCCCAGCGCCTCCGGGCGTGGGGGGCTGACTTCGGGGTTACATTCCCCCGACGTAGCCGTCAGACGCGCCGCGCACCGATACCGGCCTCATTGAGCAGTTCAAGAACCGAGCCCCGACCGGCGAGGTGCGCACTGCCGACGACGATAAACGAGGATGTTCGTAGCGACAGGCCAGCGCGGATTCGCTCGATCCATGCACGGTTTCTCTGGACGACTAGATGCTCGTACAGGGCGGGGTACTCCTGCTCGAAGGACCGAGCCCATCGATTGATGTCGCCGAAGTCGCCGGCGTTCCAGGCCTCCCACATTGCGGTGAGCGTGTCCACACCCGCCTCGACCTCCGCCACCGTGGACAGGAGGCGCTGCACCTCAACGTCGCGGGGCCAGCTGGAGAAATCAGTGAACAGCGCCTCGACCGTTGCGAACTCGCTACGCACTTCGAGACCGGCCGCTTCGGCCACCTCGGCGAGCCGCACCTCAGCGGAGTTCTCCGTCCGGAGGCCCGCGCGAGTCTCTGCCGCGATCTTCAGGACCTGCGCGGCAAGCCACGGACGCAGCGGCGCGAGAAGCGCGGCGGCGACGCCGGCACCTGCCGCTGCCGCGTGTACGCACGCAAGCTCATCGGCCGTCAGCCACGTCGCGAGGGGCGCCTCTCGATCGATGCCGTACTGCAAGGCGACCGCCGGGCCCTCCGGGCCGACCGGCGGCACCTCGTTCCAGAAGACGTCGCACCCGGGCACCAGCTCCTCGATCCTCGGCGACGACCACGGTTCCCTCGGGGGCGGTCCGCCGCCGAAGAGGTAGATCCGGGTGTCTTCTCCTTCGATGAGCCAAATGGGTGGCACGTTCATCGGCCGTCGATCGGCGTGCGTTTCACCCACGCCAAATACGCATCGAGCGCAGCCCTTATGTTCCGCAGCATGCCGCCAATACGCGGGTTGACTGCCTCCGCACCCGCGACGACCTCCTCCTTGAAGTAGCGGTCACGATAGGCGGTGGAGTCGATCCAGCGGAACCCAGAATGCTCATCGCTTATGACAACATCGCCCTCCGGCACGTCACACGCGTACAGCACCTGCAGCGAGTCGTGGCCGTACACGTGCATGTGCGCGACGGCCACGCACGTCAGCGGCCCGCTCACCGCCAGCCCCGCCTCCTCCTGCAGCTCCCGCCGGGCGCACTCCTCGATCGTCTCCCCCTGGTCCAGCGCACCGCCCGGCAGGTACCAGCCGCCAACGGCTTCGCCCACGGCCCTCTTCAGGATCAGGATCTGGCCGTCCCGCTGGGCGAAGACGGCCGACGACAGGCGGTACAGCGGTGATTCGGGCATGCCGCCGAGTATCGCGCGAATCGCCAGGCGGCACAAAGGCGTCTCTTTATGTCCGATTCGTGAAATGAACACAACATATGGTGCCGAACCCGGCCTGAACCCGTTGACAAGCACAAGATGTTGGTGATACTCTCGCGCTTGCCGCCGGTGGAACAGGCGTTCCTACGGCTTCCGAGGCCGGGCGGCGAGGGAGGGCGTTACCCCGCATGCGCTGCCCATTCTGTGGCTTTCACGACTCCAAGGTGGTGGACTCGCGCGACGTCGACGAGACGATCCGCCGCCGCCGCGAGTGCCTCAACCCCGACTGCGCGGCCCGCTTCACCACCCACGAGCGGGTGCAGGCCGTGGCGCTTTATGTCGTGAAGAAGGACGGCAGCCGCGAGGAGTTCTCCCGCGAGAAGGTGCTGGCGGGCGTCCGGACGGCCTGCGAGAAGCGCCCGCTGGCCCCAACAGCCGTCGAGAAGCTCGTCGACGACATCGAGCAGGTGCTGTACCAGGCGAACGAGCCCGAGGTGCCCTCGAGCGTCATCGGCGAGCTGGTGATGGACCGCCTCCGTGGTCTGGACCCCATCGCCTACGTGCGTTTTGCCAGCGTATACCGCCAGTTCACTGACCTGGCGGACCTGCAGGCGGAGCTGGAGTCGCTGGCGACGGCGACGAATCCGGCGGCGGCGCAACTGCCGCTCTCCGACCCGGAGTTCTCCGCCACATCACTACGGCTGCGACCGGCCGCACCGACAACCCGAACCCGTACCCGCCGCCCGGTGCGGCCGGTGCAGACTCCCGTCGACCTGCGACGGCCTGCTCCGGAGGCGGAACAGCGAAGAGATCGAAAAGCCCGGTGACGACAGAGGGCGCCAGGACAGACGACCAAGAACTACGGACTGAGAACTGACCACTGACGACTGCCAAGCAAGGAGAGCTGCTGCGGTGCGCATGGAAGGCAAGCTCACGAACACGGACGGAGAGTTCATCGCCAACGGACCGTGCGAGGTGAGCCTCGACAAGGGCGAGGTGACCATGTGGCCCTCCTGGGAGGTCCACATGCTCGAGCGCCAGCGCGGCGAGCTGGCGCTGGACCTCGCCGACGGCTCGCGGATGCGCATCAGTGACCGGCACCTGACCTTCAAGCTCCAGGGGCCGACGGAGCAGCGCATTTCCGTGTACCGCCTGCGGATCCTGCCCAGCGTGCCCGAGCACCTGGCGGCGGGGTATGAGGAGCCGGCGGCGGGCGAGCAAGAGCATGCGGCGGAGCCGGAGACGGCGCGCCCGGCGTTGCACGTCGTGCGACATGAGACGAAGTAGGGACCGAAACCAGGAGGTGACACGTGGACGGCGAGCTCACCATGCTGGACGTGCGAAACAAGAAGGGCATGGAAGAGTCGTGCAAGACAGTTGAGGATGCCTATCGCCGAGGCTGGCGCGTGGCAGCGGCCGTTCCCGGGATCGAATACGAGCATGGTCTTTTTCGCGAACCAGTCGCGACCACGCGCTGCATCTTCGTGATTTGGGAAAAGGTCGACAAGTAGCAACTAAAGGTGGCAGCACGACCCGTGAAGGCTTAACCGTGGCGGGAGCCGGAGCGGGTGTGAAAGGGCACGGAATGCCGTTCGTCGAAGACTTCATGGACGAAGTCGTGGCCGAGTACCGGCGGCGCCTCGCGCTGCTGGGCGATAGCGGCGCCAGACGCGCGGTCGAGGATGGTATCGCGCTGCTGACGGGCTCTCGCCTGAGCGGCATGGACGCTGCGCACTTCGAGATGCTGCTCTCGACGCTGCGCGCGGGGCGTCAGCCGGCCGGCCTGACCGTACTGCGGCCGGAGATGATTGGGGCGGAACTCACGCGGCGCTGGCGGCAATGGACCGCCAACATGCCCGCACAGCTCTCACAGGCGGCAGGAGCGGGCGCACTTCTCACGAACTAGCGGGCACGACGCAGGGCCGCTCGCGGTGCGATGCGAGCGGCCCTGCGATCGCGCTGGCCGCGATCACGGCGGAGTGAATTCCCACGGATGTGGGTTTGAGGTTTCGAATGCGTGGACAAAGAACCGTTGCAGAGGACGCGTACGTGGAGCAGGCTGTTGCAGACATGGGCAGCGTTGCGCGCGCGTTCCTCCAGCGGTTGCACCGCGACGAGGTGATCGACGCGCGCGGCGAAGCCGCACTGCACCTGCGCCGCCTGCGCGAGTTCGCGCGGCTGCACGGCGCGCCGCTGGACGAGATGACGTCGTACCAGGCAAACATCACAAGCTGGCGGGCGATCGCGAGGCTCGCGGGCTCCGTGATCGAGACAACACAGGCAGGCTAGTCACCCAAAGGAAAGGAATCCCCTCGTCATGGTCCTCCAGGCCGAGCCCGAAGTCCGCCGCAGTCTCGACACGCAGCCGAGGGTGGCCGTGCCACGCGGCGCGTTCACTATCGAACGATTCTTCACACGCTCGGGGGAGGACCCCTTCGACCACGTGGAGTGGGAATACCGCACCGCCAACATCTCCGACGAGACCGGCGTGGCGGTCTTCGAGCAGAAGGATGTCGAGATCCCCGCGGCCTGGTCGCAGACGGCCACCAACGTGGTGGTGTCGAAGTACTTTCGTGGGCCCCTGGAGACGGACCGGCGCGAGCGCAGCGTCCGCCAGATGATCGGACGGGTGGCGAAGACGATCACGGGCTGGGGCGTCGCGGACGCCTACTTCGAGTCACAGGAGGAAGCGCAGACCTTTCACGACGAGCTGACGCACCTGCTGGTGAACCAGCAGATGGCCTTCAACAGCCCCGTCTGGTTCAACGTCGGCGTCGAGGAGAAGCCGCAGTGCAGCGCCTGCTTCATCCTGTCCGTCGAAGACACCATGGAGTCGATTCTCGACTGGTGCAAGACGGAAGGGATGATCTTCAAGGGTGGCTCCGGCTCCGGCATCAACCTCTCGCCCATCCGGTCCAGCAAGGAGCAGCTTTCGGCGGGCGGCCAGGCCAGCGGCCCCATCAGCTTCATGCGGGGCGCAGATTCGATTGCCGGCTCCATCAAGTCCGGCGGCAAGACCCGGCGGGCGGCCAAGATGGTCGTGCTGAACGCCGACCATCCGGACATCGAGGACTTCATCGAGAGCAAGGCGAACGAAGAGCGGAAGGCGTACGCGCTAGGTTCGGCCGGCTGGGATATGTCGCTGAACGGGGACGCGTGGTCCAGCATCCAGTTCCAGAACGCCAACAACTCCGTCCGCGTGACCGACGCCTTCATGGAGGCGGCGGTCGAAGGCCGCGACTGGACGCTGCGCTCCATCGTGGGCGGCGAGGTCGTGCAGACGGCGAACGCCCGGGACCTGTTGCGGAAGATGGCGGCGGCGGCATGGGAGTGCGGCGACCCCGGGATGCAGTACGACACCACCATCAACGACTGGCACACCTGCGCCAACACCGGCCGCATCAACGCGAGCAACCCGTGCAGCGAGTACATGCACATCGACAACTCCGCCTGCAACCTGGCGTCTCTGAACCTGTTGACCTTCCTCGATGAGGACGGCGCATTCGATGTCGAGGCCTTCCGGCGCGCGGTGACCGTCTCGATCTGGGCGCAGGAGATCATCGTCAGCAACAGCAGCTACCCAACAGCGAAGATCGCCGCGAACACGGAGGCGATGCGGCAGCTCGGTCTTGGTTATGCCAACCTGGGCGCGATGCTGATGACGCTCGGCATTCCGTACGACTCCGACGACGGGCGCACGATCGCCGCGACGATCACATCGATCATGACCGGGCACGCCTACGCGACCTCCGCTGCGATCGCGCAGCGGGTGGGCCCGTTCAGCGCGTTCCACGAAAATCGCGATCCAATGCTGCGGGTCATTGCCAAACACCGTGACGCTTCGCGTACAATAGACACAACAAATGCGCCGGCGTACATGATCGACGCTGCGCAGAAGGTGTGGGACGATGCGTTGGAGTTGGGGAGAACGTTTGGCTACCGCAACGCGCAGGCCACAGTCATCGCGCCGACAGGGACGATCGCGTTCATGATGGACTGCGACACGACGGGCATCGAGCCGGACATCGCGCTCGTGAAATACAAGAAGCTCGTCGGCGGCGGCATGATGAAGATCGTGAACCAGACGGTTCCGCGGGCGCTGCACCGTCTGGGATACAGCCCGGAAGAGATCCGGCAGATCGAACAGCACATCGACGACCAGGGGACGATCGAAGGTGCGCCGGGTCTGCGTGAAGAGCACCTGGCGGTGTTCGACTGCGCCTTCCGGGCCGAGAACGGGACTCGGTCTATTCATCACATGGGCCACATCAAGATGATGGGGGCGGTACAGCCCTTCATTTCGGGCGCCATCTCGAAGACCGTGAACCTCCCTAACGAGGCATCTATCGAGGATGTGTCCGCCGCGTACACCGAGGCCTGGCGGCACGGCCTGAAGGCGATCGCCATCTACCGGGACGGCTCGAAGAAGGTGCAGCCGCTGTCCACGAGCAAAGCCTCGGGGACGAACGAACAGGCCACCACGGCCATCGGCCCGGTGCGACGCAAGATGCCCGACACCCGGACCTCGCTGACGCACAAGTTCAGCATCGAGGGCCACGACGGCTACATCACCGTCGGACTGTACGAGGACGGGACGCCGGGCGAGATCTTCCTCTCGATGGCAAAGCAGGGCTCCACGGTGAGCGGCCTGATGGAGGCGTTCGGGAGGGCCATCAGCTACGCGCTGCAGTACGGCGTACCGCTGACCGACCTCGTACGGAACTTCAGCCACATGCGGTTCGAGCCGATGGGACGGACGGAGAACCGGGACATCCCGATGGCCCAGTCGATCATCGACTACGTGTTCCGCTGGCTGGCCAGCCGATACATGTCGCCACAGGAGGCGTACGAGATCGGCGTGATGACACCAGAGATCAAAGCCGCACTAGCGGCGGGGCAGTATCCATTGCCGATGCAGACGCCCGACGCGTCTGTGGGGAACGGCAACGGAACCGGGAACGGTCACGCCACGGCGGGCACCGCCGAGACGGTGCCGCTGGTGTACAAGGCCCCGCGCGCGAACGGGCATGCGGACGCGCCCGCATGTTCGCAGTGCGGCTGGATCATGATCAGGTCGGGGACGTGCTACCGCTGTGAGAACTGCGGGAGCACGAGTGGATGCTCCTGACGGCCAGGAGCGTAAGTCAAGGAAGACAGGAGGCAGGAAGAGTATGGCAGTGAAGAAAGCCGCCGCGAAGAAGAAGCCCGCGGCAAAGAAGAAGAGCGCCGCCAAGAAGAAGCCAGCGGCCAAGAAGAAGACCGCGAAGAAGAAGGCTGCACCGAAGAAGGCTGCGGCCGCCAAGTCGCGAAAGCCGGCGGCGAAGAAGAAGACCGCCCGCCGCAAGACCGCGAAGAAGAAGTAGGTAGGACGGGCGGCGGCAATCCCCGGTCGCCGCCCGCACGCCTCCTGACAGGCGTGACCGTACTTCGTGGGAGGCCTCGGCCGTTCGGGGCCTCCCACTCACCCCGCAGGAAGGTTGGCCCATGCAGCTCCTCATCGCATCGGCCCTGCTCGTGACATTGGGCGCCTACCTGATCCGCCAGTTCTGGACACAGACGCTGGAGGCGGACGACGAGGCACGGGCGCATCCGGAACCCTCCCTTTCGCCCTCGCCGAAAGCGGAAGCGGACCGCGCGGAACGCCTAAAAGCGGCATAACTGCCACCTTCCTCTCGGCGCGAGCAAGAAACACATAAGAACTGTCCACTTTCCACCGACCGGGGCGTATTATCCCGTCGATCTGATCCGCCGGAGGCGCGGTGGCGTCTGCAGCACGGACGCTCCCCGCCGCCCCCTCCGGCGGATCAGGTCAAGCCCGCTCGGTTCTCATCCGGCCTCCCCCCTTGCCCATCCCCGTCCCCAATCCGCCCGGTCGCCTGTTCCCGCCACATGGCCTCTTGAAGCTCCCCGCTCGAGCCGATAGTCTCTTAGCGAGGGGCTAACTATTCGGCGGAGGCGAAGGATGGCCGAGGGAGAAGTGGGTGCGGGAGGAGAGGGCCGCGAGTCGCGCGAACGGCTCGCGATGGTGCTATACGGGCAGGCCCTCGCCATCATCGACCCGATCCGCGTGCGCGTGTGGGCAGAGGCGGACCTGACGACAGGCCAGGTGCGGGCGCTGCTGCTGCTGCGGTCGGAGCCTGGGGCCACCCTCTCGTGGCTTTCGGGCCAGCTGCGGGTCTCGCCGCCGACGGCGTCCGGGCTGGTGGACCGCCTGGTGCGGCAGGGCTATCTGCGTCGGGAAGAGGGCACCCGCGACCGCCGGTTCGTGAACCACTACTTGACCGAGGCCGGCACTGCGATCGTCAGTGACCTCGAGCGCGAGGGGGCGGCGCTGTTTGACCGCATCCTGTCGCGACTCTCGGACCGCGAGCTGGAGACGCTGGTAGAGGGGCTAACCTTCCTCAACGCGGCGGCAGCCGCCGAAGCGCACACGGGGGCGGAGGTGGATGGGTGATGATGGAGCAGGCGCCGCTGCAGGCTCTCGATCCGGGCAAGCGCTGGGCGATCCTCGGGGCGGTCATGCTGGGCCTGTTCCTCTCGGCGATGGACCAGACGATCGTCGGCACGGCGATGCCCCGCATCATCGCCGAGCTGTCCGGCCTGAAGCTGTACTCCTGGGTCTTCACCGCGTACATGCTCGCGTCGACGACGTCCGTGCCCATCGTCGGCAAGATGGGCGACATCTACGGCCGGAAGAACCTCTTCCTCGTCGGGATCGTCGTCTTCCTGGCCGGGTCGATCATCTCCGGCATGGCGCAGTCCATGGTCCAGCTCATCATCTTCCGCGGCGTGCAGGGCCTGGGTGGCGGCATGATCTTCGCGAATGCGTTCGCCATCATCGGCGACCTCTACCCGCCGGCCGAGCGCGGCAAGTACGCCGGCCTCATGAGCGGCGTCTTCGGCCTCGCCAGCGTCATCGGTCCGCTGGTTGGCGGCTACATCACGGACAACCTGAGCTGGCGCTGGGTGTTCTACGTGAACATCCCCCTGGGCGGCCTGGCGCTCTTCGTGCTGGCGACGGTCCTGCCGGCCAGCGCGAAGCGCGACACCAGCCGTAAGCTGGACTACCTCGGCGCGGCCGCGCTCGCGGCGACCATCGCGCCGCTCCTGCTCGGTTTCTCGTGGGCGGGCACCGACTTCGGCTGGACCTCACCCCCCGTGGTGCTTTCGTTCGCGTTCGCGTCGGTGATGGCGGCGATCTTCTGGGTCGTGGAGCGGCGCGCGCCGGAGCCCGTCATCCCGTTTTCTCTGTTCCGAAGCGGGATCTTCGCCGTGGCCACCGCGATCACCTTCGTCACGGGCGCCGCCATGTTCTCCGGCAGCGTGTACATCCCGCTGTTCATGCAGGGCGTGCTCGGCTTCTCGGCGACGAACTCCGGCCTCGTCATGATGCCCATGACGCTCTCGATGGTCGTCGGCAGCATGATCAGCGGGCAGGTCGTCTCCCGGACGGGCAAGTACAAGTGGATGTGCGTCGCCGGCCTCGCGATAGCGACCGGCGGCCTCTACATCCTCTCGTCGATGCACGAGACCTCGTCACAACTCGTCGGCATGAGTGGCATGGCCGTCCTGGGCTTTGGCCTGGGTACCTCCTTCACGCCGCTGGTCCTCTCCGTCCAGAACTCGGTGCCGTACTCGATGATGGGCGTAACCACATCGCTCAACCAGTTCGCGCGCTCGGTCGGCGGCACCATCGGCGTCGCCATCATGGGCTCGATCCTGACCCGCCGGCTGAACGAAGAGCTGGCGGCGGGCCTCCCGGACCAGGTGCGATCGCAGGCGCCCGCGCCACTGCTGGCAGCACTGAACAATCCGCGGATCCTCCTGGACGACAATGCCATGACACGGCTGCGGGATGAAGGATTCGGGCCCGTGTTCGGCGCTGACAGCCCGCGCTTGTTCGAAGAGACGATTGCCTCGATGCAGCGCGCGCTGGCGATATCGATCACGGAGATCTTCCTCGTCGCGACGGCGTTGATGGCCGCGGGATTCTTGCTGGCGTTCTTCCTCCGCGAAGTCACACTCCGCAGCACGAACGCGCCCGCCTTCGAGCCCGCCAGCGATGGTGCTAGCGAGGCGGACGGCATGAGCGAGGCGCTCGAGCCACGCGGCGGACTGCCGCGCCCGGTGCCCGAGCAGTCGTCGCAGGCCTCGGAACCGCCCCGTGTCGCCTCCTGACCAAGCTGTCACCTGCTCACCGCAGGCGGGTACTCTGACCGCATGGAACCGCGCCTCAAGGTCTGGCTGGAGCAGGACGGGAAGCTCGTGCTAAGCGACTATCGCGTCCGCCTGCTGCGTCTGATCGACGAGACGGGCTCGCTCTCGGACGCGGCGCAGGCGATGGGGCTTTCCTACCGCCGCGCGTGGGGCAAGGTCAAAGAGATCGAGCGGAACCTGGACGTGAAGCTGCTCGAAAGCGCGGCCGGCGGGCCGGGCGGCGGTGGCTCCCGGCTGACGCCCGAAGCCAAACGGCTCGTGGACCAGTTCGAGCGGTTCCGGGACGCGGCCGACGCCCACCTGGAGCAGGACTTCCGCCGATCGTTCGGGCAGGCCTGACGCATCCCTCAAACCACGACGGCTGGTGGACGCATCCCCGGCGAATCGCTATGCTCGCGCCAGCATAGCGATGACGAGTTCGTGGGAGGGACGCCCGTGATACACCGCCGACGATGGCTGCTGGCCGCATTAGCGGTCGCCTCAATGTTCGCCGTGCTGGCGTGCGGCGGCGACGGGGATGGCGGCGCCGAGACCCCCACGGTGCCGACAGTCAACCCCACCACCGAGCTGACGCAGGCGGCGATCAACACCGCAGAGAGTAGCGGCGGGGAGACCCCTACGCGCGTTTCCGGCCCGGCGACCCAGCCGACGAAGGCAAGCGGCGAGATCATCCTCGCGACGACCACCAGCACCCAGGACAGCGGCCTGCTGGACGTGCTGATCCCCATGTTCGAGGACGAGACCGGCTACACCGTGAAGACCGTCGCCGTCGGCTCCGGCGCAGCCATAGAGCAGGGTGCGCGTGGCGACGCCGACGTGCTGCTGGTGCACTCTCCCGCCGCCGAGCAGAAGATGGTGGACGAGGGAAACGGCATCGAGCGCACGCTCGTCATGCACAACGACTTCATCATCGTCGGGCCGGTCGGTGACCCTGCGGCCGTCGCGGACCAGGAGCGGGCCGATGACGCCCTGAAGGCGATCGCGGCGGCGCAGGCCTCGACCGAAGTGCGCTTCATCAGCCGCGGGGATGACTCGGGCACACACGCGCTCGAGAAGAAGCTCTGGACGGCGGCGGCGATCGACCCGGCGGGCCAGAGCTGGTACGAGGAGACCGGGCAGGGAATGGGCGCCACGCTGCAAGTCGCGAATCAGAAGTCCGGCTACACCATCAGCGACCGCGCGACCTACCTGGCGCAGAAGGACAACCTCGACCTCGAGGTCCTGCTGCAGGGCGACCCGGCGCTGCTGAATGTGTACCACGTGATCGTCGTGAACCCGGACCAGCACCCCGACGTAAACGCGGCTGGCGCGCGGGCGTTCGTGGCGTGGATCACACGCGCGGACATCCAGCAGATCATCGGCGAGTTCGGTGTGCAGGACTTCGGCGAGCCGCTGTTCTTCCCGGACGCCGGCAAGCCCGAACCTGCCGGTTAGGACCCGGCCGGTTAGCCTGTGGGCCAGACAACCTTGCAAGGCGGGAGCGGCCGGAGGTTGACCGATGGATCTGATCTGGGAGGGCCTGCGAGAAGCGTTCGATCTGCTCGTACACAACGAGCACGACGTCTACGAGATCGCCCGGCGCTCGATCTATGTATCCGGCACGGCCACGGCGATCGCCCTCGTCCTCGGAATTGGCCTCGGCGCGGCGATCGCATTCAATCGGTTCCCGGGACGGCTGCTCGTCCTCGCCACCGTCAATACGGGCATGGGGCTCCCCCCGGTGGTCGTCGGTCTCGTGATCGCGATCCTGCTGTGGCGTAGCGGCCCCCTCGGGCAGCTCGACTGGATATATACGACCAGGGCCATGATCATCGCGCAGGCCATCATCGCCACGCCCGTCATCACCGGATTCACCGCGGCGTCGCTGGCGTCGCTGAACCCGCGTCTGCGGCTCCAGGTGTACGCGCTGGGGGCGTCGCGTCTGCAGATGCTGTGGATACTGCTGCAGGAGGTACGCCTGCCGGTGCTGGCCGCTGTCATGGCCGGCTTCGGAGCGGCGATCTCAGAGGTCGGCGCGTCGGTGATGGTGGGCGCCAACGACCCCCAGCACACCCGAGTGCTGACCGGCGCCGTCCTCTTCGAGCAGAGCCGCGGCAACTTCGGCGAGGCCCTCGCCTTCGGCATCATCCTGCTGGCGATGATGATCGCCGTGAACCTGCTGTTCACCTGGATCCAGCTCGGCATGCGCCATGACCGCTTCGGCGGGCCGGAGCCGGAGCCGGCTCATACGGGCGGCCCGCTCCATCCGTGGGCGCAGCGCTGATGACGGGCGACGCGCTGGCGGTGCGCGGGCTGCTCGTGCGGCGGGGTGGGCGCCGCACGGGGCGCATAGTCGTCGACGTTCCCGCGCTGTCGGTGCCGGCCGGCGAAGTGCTCGCGATCGTCGGACCGAACGGCGCCGGCAAGACCACGCTGCTCCTGCACCTGGCGCTTCTGGAGCGATCGTCGCCGGGCGAGGTGCTGTTCGAAGGCGCGGCCACGCGGGGACGGGAGCTGGCGCTGCGGCGGCGCATGGCCGTCGTTTTCCAGGAACCGCTGCTGCTGGACCGGTCGGTGCTCGGCAACGTGGAGGCCGGCCTCGGCCTCCGTGGCATCCGTGGACACGACCGCCGCCCGCGGGCGCTGCGGTGGCTCGACAGGTTCGGCGTGCTGGATCTCGCACGGCGCTCCGCGCGCACGCTGTCGGGCGGCGAGGCGCAGCGCGTGAGCCTTGCGCGCGCGTTCGCCCTACAGCCGGAGGTGCTGTTGCTCGACGAGCCGTTCTCCGCGCTCGACACGCCCACGCGCGCGGCCATCACCGATGACCTGGCGGCCGCACTGGCGGAGACGCGGACGACGACCGTACTGGTGACGCACGATCACGACGAAGCCGCGCGGCTGGGCGATCGAGTGGCGGTGATGATCGGCGGGCGCATCCGTCAGCTCGGACCGCCGGAGGAGGTGTTCGGCGCTCCCGCCGACGAGGAGGTCGCGGCGTTCGTGGGTATCGAGACGATCGTGCCGGCCGAGGTGACCGGCCGCGGCGACGGGCTTGTGCTACTGCGAGCCGGCGGTCATGAGATTGAGGCCGTGGACACCGGCGAGTTCGCGCGAGCCCTCGTCTGCCTGCGGCCGGAGGACGTGAGCATCGAACCCGCGGGCGAATCCGCGCACGGCACCAGTGTGCGCAACCGCGTGACAGGCTACGTCACGCGCGTCATACGCACCGGCTCGGACGCCCGCGTCGAGGTCGACTGCGGCTTCCCCGTGATCGCGAGGATCACCCGCCGTTCCCTCGACGAGCTGAACTTCGAGACGGGGACCGAAGTCGCCATCACCTTCAAGGCGACGGCCGTCCACCTCATCCCAAAGTAGCTCCCTGTCCCCTGTCCTCTGTCCCTAATCCCCTGTCCCCTGTCCCTAATCCCCGGCCAGCACTGCCAGATCATCCGAGATCACCGCATCCACGCCCCACGCCCGTAGCTCGGCCGCGCGGTGCGCGGTGTTCACCGTCCACGCGTAGACGCGCAGCCCCGCGCCATGGAGCCGCGCGACCACCTCAGGCGAGAGCAGTGTGTGCCGGATCGATACGCCGTGCGGCACCGGGTCCACCTCCGCCCGTCTCAGGATCGCCTCGATCTGGCCCTTCGCCCCAATCGAGTAGCAGGTCCGCATGTCCGTGCCGGCGGCGGCGATGCGGTCGAGCAGTCCCCACACCTGCGACGAAACGATCGCGGGTGGCATCATCGACTCGTGGTCGTGGTAGAGGTCGAGGACAGCGTGAGCGGCGGCCGGCGAGGCGGACTTGATGTCGAGGAAGAGCTGCGCGCGGAAGTTGATCTCGCGCAGCAGGTCGGGCAGGTTCAGATGGCCCATCTGCCATCGCAGGATCCACTTGTCGTAGAACACCGGTAACGCGGGCAGCTTGCGCTCGTGCCGCAGCGTCAGCCGCCCGCGGTCGTGCCAGAAGTCGCACTCGATCGCATCCACCCCCGCGTCCAGCGCCAGCTCCAGCGCGTGCAGGTTGTTACCGGCGCGATGCGCGACCGTCCGCACGCGTTGTCCAGCGGGCGGCGTTTCAGGTTGCATCGGGATCGGGCGTGGAATCAGGCGGTGCCGACGACGTTCACCAGCACGCGCCGGCGTCGGGGGTGGTCCAGCTCGATCAGGAACACCCGCTGCCAGGTACCCAGCGTGATCCGCCCATCCACGACCGGGATGGTCTCGCTGGAGCCGAGGAACAGGTGCTGGACGTGGGCGTGGCCGTTCGCGCACTCGTCCGGATTCATATTGACGGTCCGGCGGCTAAAGTCGTTGTGCTCGTAGTAGGCATTCGGGGGGGCGAACTGGCGGAGCGTCCGCGCGAGGTCGCGCAGGAGCAGGGGCTCGTGCTCGTTGATCTTGACGGCGCAGGTGGTGTGCTGGGAGAAAATGGCGACCTGGCCGAACTGAATGCCCGCTGCCTCGACCACGGCCACGACGTCGTCGGTGATGTCGATGAATTCTGGCGCCTCGGTGGTCTCGTATTCCAGGGCCTCGCACAGGACGCGGGCGGCGGGAGCGTCGGAACGGGAGACGGTCTCACGGCGCGCTTCGACGACGGTTGCTTTCATTACACCACCCTGGCTTCGTGGGGAGTCCTGCCCGATTCAGGAGTTATTCTCCCCCACGCCTTCTGTAATCGCAATTCGAGGCCTGCATAAGGATAACGCGCTCTATCCGTTGGTCGCGTGACCGGGCCTCACTTATGTCTATCCGTTGCTGCTGGTTCGCGCGGCGGACCCGCCGCGATCAGGCGGTCGATAGGCCACTCCACGGCAGATCAGGAGGCCGGCTTCGTGAAGTCCATAAGATACCAGGCCCCGCCTCCGATCCACGTCAGTTCGCGGTCGGTGACGTACGGCGGCACCAGGTCGACCGGCGGCGGGTGCTCGTACACCGGTTGCGTCTTCATGAGCATGCGGTTCACCCACGACATCCGGCGATCCGTCGGCACGCCGACATCGCACAGCACGACATGCCCGCCCGGCCGCGCCACACGCAACATCTCCCGCATCGCTCGCGGCTTGTCGCCGAACTCGGCGAACCCACCGTGCTGAAGGACAGCATCGAAACAACCGTCCCGGAAGGGAAGGCGCGAGGCTTCGCCCTCTACAAATGACGCCCGGATCGAGTGCTGCTCCCCTTTGACGCGGCTGCGACGCAGCATCGCTCGCGAAATGTCCACGCCCACCAGCTCAAGCCAGCCCGGGAAGGCCTCGTGCATAAGCACGAGGTTCGTGCCAGTCCCGCTGCAGACCTCGAGGACTCTGCTGCCAGCCCGCAACCGCAGGCGCTCGATCGCCTTGAGCCGCTCCTTCTTCCCCGACGTACCACGCAACAACGCGGCGAGACGATTCGTCCAGTCGTACAGCCGGGCGCGCCGCGCATAATGCTTCAGGGCACGAGATTCGTCTTCGTACACGCGAACCTGATCGTATGTTCGGTCCGGATTGCGGTCAATCGCGTGGGCGCTGCGGAAAACGCAGCATCACGCGCTTCGACTACAACGGCTGGCGTCCGGCGAACCCGGCGTCGATCTCGTGCCACCACTCGATGGCGTCCTCCCCGAGCCGCCAGCAGAGATAGACCACGCGCCCGTCGCGTTCGCTGGGGAAGTCGATCAGACCTTCGTCGAGACCCTTCAGCTCGACGCCCCAGTCATTCAACACGCGAAGCCGCTGGTTGATCTCGTCGACGAGCGCCTCGGCCCGGCGGCGTTGTTCAGCGAGCGTGTTCTCGTCGCGGACGTGGCCGTTGCCGCCCGTCGTGCTTACGGCGCGCTCGAGCTTCGAGCGCAGCTCATCCACCTCACGCTTCCGGGCCTGCATGGCCAACAGCTCCTCTCGCACCTGCGGCAGCATCGCTTCGGCCTCGGCAAGCGTGAAGAGCTTCATCAGGTGTGATAAGTGGCAGTCGCCAGGTACGTCAGTAGCCGGTAGTCAGTCGCTGCTGACAATAACGAAGCCCCGCCCCCGCCGCCAGTCGTCCATCCAGATCCGTAGGGGCACGCCGCGGCGTGCCCGAACCCCCCGCGCCATCCGACGCGGCAGCCCGGCGGCACGCCGCATCAGCCACCCCAGTACCCGCGGACACCTCACTACCCGGCGAGCTTCAGCTTCGTCGCAGTGAACCAGCGCCCAATTCGCCACCACGCTGAGGAGCCACCCCGCTTTCACCCTTTCCCGATTGCTCCTCGCTCTTCTTCCCCAAAGTGATCTGGCGCGCTTGGAGATCGCGCACCCAACCTCTTACGCTCCTCCCACGGCGCAGACCGACCGACTGCCCCCGGCCCGGCTGACAGGCTGACCCGCTGCGCGGCCGACACGGACCGAAAATTACCGTTCAACGAATCTGAAATGCGCACACTTGAATCTGAGAAATTGACACTTATCGAAGCGGCTAAGACCACCCGCGCCTCGGCCGAGAGCCAAAACTGCCGAGCAATGTCGGGTGGCACGGCCGCCCCTCGACCAGAGTCGCCGCAGGAGACAGGCCGCGCCTCCATGACCGAAAACTGCCGAGCAATGTCGCGCGCGGGAGCCGGCGTGCGCCGCGCCGACACGCTACGGCGCTTCCTTCACCCCGGTGAAGTTCCACTTCGCGATCTTCAGCGCCGGCACCAGCCGTGCCCCGCCCCCGAAGTCTCCCAGCACGAGCATGAGGTCGCGGCCGACGGCGTCCACGTTGTTGAGGGCTTCAACGTAGCCCTGCGTGAAACGCAGATCGCGGACGGGCCCGGCGATCTTGCCGTCCTCGATGAGGAACGTACCGTCGCGGGTCATGCCGGTCGTCACGACGTTCAGCGGGTGGACCGTGCGCGTGTACCAGAACCGCGAGACGAAGATGCCGCGCTTCGTGCTCTTCACCATGTCGTCAACGGCCGCGTCGCCCGGGGCCATGAACAGGTGCAGCGGCAGCGGGCCGATGGTCGCGCCCGCGGGGAGTGCGTGGCCGGTCGAAAAGTGGTCGGGGCCCGCTTTGGTCGCGTAATAGGTGTCCCAACAGACGTTCTTCGCGACGCCGGCCTCGATGAAGTTGACGCGCTGCTTGGGGACGCCTTCGTAGTCGAACGGCGAAGGCAAGCCGCGTTCGTCCAGGCCGTCGTCCCAGATACTGACGTTCTCACCCATCACGCGCTCGCCCAGTCGCCCGGACATGAAGCTCCGCTTTTCCATGAAGGCCAGCGCACCGAAAGAAAGGTAGGAGAGGAAGTCGAGCATGTCGCAGACCGCGTAGGGCGCCAGGATGACCTCGTACTCGCCGGGCTCGACGGTGCGCGGCTCGACCCCGCGTAGCGCCGCATCGACGGCCTCGCGGGCGACGGCATCACCGTCGATGTCGCCGGCGTCCTTGCTGACGCGGGCCGCGTAGCCCGACGAGGTACCGGACATGACGACGGTGTTGATGTCGGCCTGCGTCTCGGTGTTGTAGGCGAAGATGCCCAGCGAGTTCGCGAGCGCAAGCTCCTGGGCGGTGGTGTGAAAGGCGCCGGCGGCGGTGAGGCCCGCGCGCGACGACGCGTCACAGACCTCGGCGACCGCGGCGGCGCGTTCCTCGGGGCCACAGCGGGCCGTGGCCTCGACGAAGCTGTCCACCTTGCCGATGGGCTGGGGACGGGGGAGCGAGCGGAAGTCCTCGTTCTCGCGCTGATGCTGCGCAAGTTCGACAGCGCGACCGGCGAGCCCGGCGAGGGCGTCGGGCGAGATCTCGTTGGAGGAGGCGATGCCGATCTTCTGGCCGATGACGGCGCGCACGCGGACATCGACGTCGGTGTGCTCGACGTTCTGGTGGATGTAGTTGTTGGCGAAGCGCGTCAGGGCGGAGTTGTTCGAGAAGACCTCGACTTCGGTCTGGTCGGCGCGGCTGGCGTTGAGGACGGTTTCGACGATGCGACGGACCTCTGGCTCACCGAGCATACGTGCGCTCCTTCTCGAAGGACGTCCCAGCGTGGACGTGAGAGAACTATACCCTCGCCCGAAACAACGAGGCGGGGCTCGCCGAGCCGCACATCACGCATGCACGAACGTGACTGCATCGACGCGGCGGGCGCCCGCATCGAGCAGGGCGCGGCCACAGGCATCGAGCGTGGCGCCAGTCGTGACCACGTCGTCGACGAGGAGGACGGCGCGACCCGCGACGCGAGCCGGATCGGCGCGAAAGGCTCCTGCGACGATGGCGGCGCGCTCTTCGCGGCTCATCGACTGGGCGAGTGGCTTCGTCGCGTGAATACGGCGGACGGCCCGAGGATCGCACGGCCGGCCGGTCTCGCTGGCGAGGTGCGAGGCGAGGAGTGCTGCCTGGTTGTAGCCACGAGAGCGCTGACGGCTGGCGTGCAGCGGGACAGGCACGATCAGGCCAGCCGGCACGCTGCCCACCAGGTCGAGCATCAGGTCCGCCATGGGCGTACCCAGGGACGTCAGGCCGTCGTACTTCAGGAGGTGCACGAGGTCGCGGGCGGCATCTGCGTGGACGTAGGGCGAGCGCACGCTGGTGAATGCCGGCGGAGCCGTCGCGCACCGGTCGCAGCGCGACCCGGAGCGCAGGTCGTCCCAGCAGCGCTCGCACCGAGGCGGTTCCGCCAGTGGCAGGCCCGCGATGCAGAGATGGCAGACGACGGCGCCACCGGCGCGGCAGACCGCGCATTGGGGCGGGAACAGGAGGTCGAGGGCCAGGCGCGACGCGCGTGTGAGCAGGGCGACCATCGTGGCGCGAGTATACGGAGCAGCGGCGACCGGAGGGAACGCCGGATAGACTGGCGATGTCAAATGATCTCCCCGCGGCTCCTGTCCCTCGCCCTCATTGTCGCTGGCAGCGTGATCATCGCTTGCGCGGGCCGTGACGATCCGGAGCCGGTAGCGACAGCACCGCGCCCCCAGACGCCAGCACCGGCTGCCGTGCAGATCGAGGACGCTGCCTGCCAGTTCGATCCGCCACCGGGGCAGGACCCGGCGCGGGTCCGGTGCGGCTATGCGGTCGTGCCGGAGGACCGGTCGCGGCCGGAGGGCCGCGCCGTCCGGCTCGCGTTCGCGGTGCTGAAGACCGACGCTGCCGAGCCACTGGAGCCGATCCTGTTTCTCGATGGAGGGCCTGGTGGCTCGACGCTCGAAGGGACGATGCAGTGGTTCTCGACGCCGTTCGCACGCCCGCTTCAGTCGCGGCATGACCTCGTCTTCTTCGACTACCGCGGGACGGGTCTGTCGGAGCCCGACATGTCATGCCTCGCCTACGGCGCGCTGTTCCAACAGCCTCCCCCCAACAACGAGCAGGAGCGTGAAGCGCTTCGCCGCCAGGGCGAAGCCACGTTGTTCGAGTGCCGCGACCGGATCACGGAGGAGGGCACGGATCTCAACGCGTACAACTCACAGACTATCGCCGCCGACGGCGCTGACCTCGTGCGCGGCCTCGGATTCGAGCGCTACAGTCTGTACGGCGTCTCGTACGGGACGCGCGTGGCGCTCACCATGATGCGAGAGCAGCCCGCAGGCATCGAACGGGTCATCCTCGATTCGACCGACCCGCCGCAGGCCGATCTCTACTCACAACCAGCGCTGAATCTCCAGCATTCGCTTGAGCGGATCTTCGAACAGTGCCGCGCGGATCCGGATTGCGACGCTGCCTACCCCGACCTCGAGGAGAGGCTGTTCGCCCTCGAACGCGCCGCCGATGACGACCCGCTGCCGGTGTCCTACCTCGATCCGGAGAGCGGCGAAACCCGCATGGTCGAACTGAACGGCGGGCGATTCCTCTCCGCCGTGTTCCAGTACCTGTACAGTACCGAGCGCGTGGCCGAGTTGCCCTACCTCGTGCACGTCGTAGAGCAGGGCGACTACTCCCTACTCCAATCGACGGTTTCCTACCAGTACGGCAAGCAGCCCAGGGATGCAATCGCCATGCGGCAGAGCACGCTGTGCGCTGAGGAGGTGCCATTCCTCACAGAAGACGCCGTCGAGGCGACGCAAAGAGAGCTAGAGCCGGAACTCATAGAGGCGGGCTACGCCTTCACCGCGGAAGACCTCAGCGAGGAACGCGCATTATGCGAGAGGTGGGGGGTGGACGCGCTGGGCCCCAAGGAAGACGCGGCCGTCCGGAGCGATCTCCCGGCGCTGATTCTCGCTGGCGAGTTCGATCCGATCACACCTTCGGCCTGGGGCCGCCTCGCGGCCGAGTCGCTCCCCAACAGCGTCTTTGTCGAGCTGCCCGCCACCGGCCACGGCGCCCTCTTCCAGGTCGAACACGCTTGCGCGATGTCCCTGGTGGAGGCGTTCCTGGACGGTGAGCCTATCGACGACCGCCGGATGTGCGCCGCGGACATGGGCGGCATCGACTTTCGGCTGCCATGACCGTCGGGGTCGGGCGCCATGGCCGCCGCGAGACTCGGAGGCTGGATACACTGTCGCCAATGAAAGTCGTCGTGATCGCGTTCGCCGGGCTGAAGCAGGTGCTGGGTGAGCGCAAGCTGGATGTCGAAGCCCCCGACGGCTCCACGGTGCGCGCGCTGCAGGAGCAACTCGCGGGCGCGTACCCGGGGATGCGCGACCATCTGCCCACACTGGTCTGCGCAGTGGGCGAGGAGTACGTCACGGGCGACTACGTGCTGCGGGAGGGCGACAAGGTCGCTCTGATCCCGCCGGTGAGCGGGGGATGATGTTCGAGATAACGCCGGAGCCGCTGGACCCGGGACCGCTGGTGGAGTCGGTGCGCCGCGACGAGAGCGGGGCCATGGTCCTGTTCTACGGTGTGGCGCGAAACGAGAACCTGGGCCGGAGGGTGCTCTGGCTCGAATACGACGCGTACCCGGAGATGGCAATCAAGAAGATGCGCGAGGTGGCCGACGAGATCCGGGCGAGGTTCCCGGTGACCGGCGTTGGCATCCTGCACCGGACGGGGCGGCTCGAGATCGGTGAGGCCAGCCTGCTCGTGGCAGTGTCATCGGGGCACCGGAAGGAGGCCTTCGATGCGTGCCACTATGCGGTCGACCGAATCAAGCAGATCGTGCCGGTGTGGAAGAAGGAAGTGTTCGAGGGCGGCGAGGAGTGGATCGAAGGGCACATGCCCGAAGTGGCAGACAGCGGACACGGGACGGGGGACAGCTAAGTCCCGGGAGAAGGAACTGCCCGTCCCGCCGGCGGGCAGCTCCGCTCCTTGGCCACGGCCACGCGCTTTTAGCTGGCTGCGACGGCGGTACGCGCCGCTTCGAAGCAGCTGCTGCAGTAGACGGGACGTTCGTAGCGCGGGACGAAGGGGACCGTCGCCTCAGCGCCGCACTCGGCGCAGGTGACGGTCGAGGTTTCGCGCCCGTTCGTAGGTGCGGTGCGGTCGCGCCGGCGGACGGCGCGGCAGGACGCGCAGCGTTGGGGTTCGTTGAGGAGTCCTTTCTCGAGGTAGAAGCCTTGTTCTCCCGCCGTGAACACGAATGTGCCCGCGCAGTCGCGACAAGTCAACGACTTATCTTCGAATGCCACCGTTGTTCCTCCTTGAGACAGAAAGTGTGGGGAGCGCGGAGCCGCCGCCTAGGCCGCGCCGATCCGCGGATGGGTGCGATCTTATGGCGGGCTCCGACTTACAGTCAAGCTATTCGGTAGCGAATAAGCGGCTCTTGCGGCGATCATGTCAACGCCATGCCTGAACGACTACCCACGCCGCGCTTCTGCCAGCTCTGCGGGCAGTACCTCGTCGAACGTTACGTCGAGCGGGAGGAGAGGCAGCGCCTCCAGTGTGAGGGGTGCGGCTTCGTGCACTACATGAACCCACGGGTCGTGGTCGCCGTCATCGTGGAACGGGACGGCCGTGTGCTGCTGCAACAGCGGGCAATTGAGCCGAGGCGCGGATTCTGGACCTTTCCGGGCGGGTTCCTGGAGGTGGGTGAGGCGCCGGCCGCCGGCGCGGTGCGGGAGACGAAGGAAGAAGTGGGCCTGGAGGTGACGCTGACGGAACTGCACGGCGTGTACGCCCGCCCCGAGGTGGGCATCGTACTGGTCGTGTATCGGGGAAACAGCGCGGCGGGAGAGGCATTCGTGGGCGACTTTGAATCGATGGCCGTGCGCTGGTACGGAGTCGACGAGATCCCGTGGGAGGAGCTGGCGTTCGCCACGACGGAGCAGGCTCTGCGAGAGTTCGTCGCCGGAAAGCTGGGCGGCGTGTGAGGATCGACGTCGTCAGCCTGTTCCCGGACATGTTTGCGGGCCCGTTCGACGCGAGCATCATCGCCCGCGCGCGAGAGGCGGGAGCGCTGGAGATCGCGGTGCACAATCCGCGCGACTACACGGAGGACAAGCACCACGTCGTCGACGACTACGCATATGGTGGTGGGCCCGGGATGGTGATGAAGCCCGAGCCGCTGTTCGCGTGCGTGGAGGCGGTGCAGGGGATGGCGGAACCGCGCGGCCGCGTGGTGCTGCTGACGCCGCAGGGGCGGCTACTGAACCACGACCTGGTGGCCGAGCTTGCTTCCACGCCGCGGTTGATACTGATCTGCGGGCACTATGAGGGGGTGGACGAGCGGGTGCGAGAGCACCTGTGCGACGACGAGATCAGCATCGGCGACTACGTGCTCTCGGGCGGGGAGCCGGCGGCCATCGTGGTCGTGGACGCGGTGGCGCGGCACCAGCCCGGGGTGCTGGGGTCGGAGCTGTCGTTGGCGGAGGAATCGCACACACAGGGGCTGCTGGAGTACCCGCAGTACACGCGGCCGGCCATGTTCCGCGACATGGCAGTACCGGAGATCCTGCTCTCCGGGCACCACGCGGAGATCGCAAAGTGGAGGCGGCAGCAGGGCATCATCCGGACGGCGCGGCGCCGGCCCGATCTGCTGGCAAAGGCGGAGCTAAGCGAAGACGAGCGGCGCATCGCGCGAGGCGAGTTGGCCTCGGACTGAGGATGCATCGCGAGAGAATGCGGGAGCGTCATGAGTGTCCGGCTCTTTCGGGCGATCGTGCCGGTGGGTGACGTCGATCGGGCGGCGGCGTTCTACTCGGCGGTTCTGGGTCTGGCGGGGGAGCGGATTTCGGGTGGGCGGCACTACTTCGACTGCGGCGGGACGATCCTCGCGTGTGTCGATCCGGAGGGGCGGGATCTCGAGTTGCGGGCGAACCCGGATCATGTGTACTTCGCGGTGGACGACCTTGAGGCGACGCTGGAGCGCGTGCGCGCGGCCGGGCCATCGTGGTTGGACGAGACGATCACCGTACGGCCGTGGGGCGAGCGATCATTCTATGCGCGGGACCCGTGGGGGAACCCAATCTGTTTCGTGGAAGCGGGGACCGAGTTCACGGGCGGGCGATTTGTCCCATGAGGGAGTGACGCGATGAAGCGGTTGGACGGCAAGGTAGCGATCGTTACCGGAGCGGGATCGCAGACGGATGGGATAGGCAACGGGCGGGCGGCGGCGATCCTGTTCGCGCGCGAGGGCGCGAAGGTACTGCTGGTGGACCGCGTGGGTGATCGGGCGAGGGAGACCGCGCGGCAACTGGAGGAGGAGGGGTTGGGGGACGCGTGCGCGGCCTTCGAGGCAGACGTGGCGGACGCGGCGCAGTGCGGGGCGACCGTGGAGGCCGCGGTGGGGCGGTGGGGGCGGCTGGATGTGCTGCAGAACAACGTGGGCATCGGCGCGCAGGCGGGGACGATCCTAGATATGGACGACGCGCTGTGGGAGCGGATGATGCGCGTGAACGTGACGGGGATGATGCTGGCGGCGAAGGCGGCGATCCCGGCGATGAAGAAGAGCGGGGGCGGGGCGATCGTGAACATCTCGTCGGTGGCGATGTGGCGGCCACGGGGATTGGCAGCGTACGCGACGACGAAGGGCGCGGTGGAGGCGCTCACGCGGGCGCTGGCGGCGGACCACGGCCGCGACGGGATTCGTGTGAACTGCATCGAGCCCGGGCCGGTGTTCACGCCAATGGTGCAGGTTGCGGGGATGCCGGACGAGGTGCGGGAGGCGCGGCGCAGGTCGACGGCGCTGGGTGTTGAAGGGACGGCATGGGACATCGCGTGGGCATCGGTGTACCTGGTCTCGGACGAGGCTCGGTATGTGACGGGGGTGGTGCTGCCGGTTGACGGGGGGTTGTTGCTGGGAGCGAGGTGAGCCATCGTGGCGCTTGACGGCCTCGTCGAATGCACCGTAGGCTGATTCTGACAGACGTTCCGCGGGAGCTGGCCCTGGCCGGCTGAGAGGGTCGCTGCGGCGACCGACCGCTGAACCTGAACCGGGTAATGCCGGCGCAGGGAGGGAACGGACGGCGCTCCCCCTCCCTACCTCGCGGCGACGGCGTTACCGGTGTGTGGCAGCGCGCGGGCCGAATGCCCCACGCTGCCGGTACGAGCGTTGGCGCGTCTGGCGCGTACCAGGCGGCGAACAGGCCAGCGCCACGAGGATGGCATGACGAACGGTGAGGATACGGCAGCCATTCCGCGGGCGCTTACGATCGCGGGAAGCGACTCGGGTGGCGGGGCGGGGATCCAGGCCGACCTGAAGACGTTCGCGGCGTTCGGGGTGTATGGGACGTCGGCCATCACGGCCGTGACGGCACAGAACACGCGCGAGGTGACGGACTGGCTTGCGATGCCGGAGGCGCTGGTCGCAAAACAGATCGACGCTGTGCTTGATGACATCGGCGCAGACGCGGTCAAGACGGGGATGCTAACGAACGCGGGCATCATCCGGACGGTTGCGGACCGAGTGCGGGCGCACGGCATAAGGACGTTGGTCGTGGATCCGGTCATGGTCGCCAAGGGCGGGCACAAGCTGCTGGAGGACGATGCGGTCTCGGCACTGATACGGGAGCTGCTGCCACTAGCGCTGATCGTGACGCCTAACTTGCCTGAGGCGGAGGTCCTGACGGACCGGCGGATCGCGACGTGGGATGACGCGCGCGGGGCGGCAGCGCAGATCGTGGAGATGGGGGCGCGGTCGGTGGTGGTGAAGGGCGGGCACTTCGACGACAGGCGCTCTTCGACGGACCTGTACTACGACGGGCAGGCGTACCGGGAGTTCACGTCGATCCGGGTGGACACGACGAGCACGCACGGGACGGGATGTACGTTCGCCTCGGCGATCGCGGCGGGACTCGCGAAGGGGATGGCGCCGGGCGATGCCATCGCGCTAGCGAAGTCGTACGTGACGCTGGCGATCCAGCACGCGTATGCCGTCGGCGGAGGCCACGGGCCGGTGCACCACTTCTACCGGTACTATCAGCCGTCGGGCACGAAGTACCGGCCGGGGGTGCGGCTGAAATGACGCTCACACTGTTCGGGTTTACGGCCGTCGGATCCATGTTCGCGACCTATTGGCTCGAAGATCGGTCGCCGTGGTTCGTCCTGGTGTTCGCAATGGCATGCGCCGCCTCGGCGGCATACGGATTCATCGCCGGGACGATCCCGTTTGGCGTCGTGGAGTCGCTCTGGGCGCTGGTTGCCCTCCAGCGCTTCCGCCGGCGACGAACCTCTGCGGTGGGAGTCTGAGGATGCAGTTCATCTGGAGACGGTACGCGAAGTCGGGATACGGCCCTCCGTGGTTCTCAGTGGTCATGGCAGCTGCTTTCTCCTGCCTCACCGCGTGGGCGATCGTGGAGCGTGACTGGCTGACGGCGGGGATCGCATCGGCGATGGTGTTCGTGGCGGCGGCAGGCGTGCCACTGGTACGCCGGCTACGGGCGAGTCTCGAGGCGTCGGATCAGGAACGGCGGTCGGGACAGGTCTAAAGACCTGTCCGTACGGGGACGTGGTTCATTGTGGGAACGCGAGGTGACGGAGATGAGTGAAGCGCTGACGATCGCGGGGAAGACGTTTTCGTCGCGGCTGTTCCTGGGGACGGGCAAGTACGCGTCTCCGGAGGTCTGTGTCGCAGCTCTGGAGGCGTCAGGCACCGAACTCGTGACGGTGGCGATCAGACGGCTCGACCTTGACAATCCGAACGCAAGAACGGAGCTGGACTACATCGACTGGGGGAAGCACAACGTGCTGCCGAACACGGCAGGCTGTAAGACCGTTGAGGAAGCGCTGCTTACGGCGCGGCTGGGGCGCGAAGTGACAGGCTCGAACTGGGTGAAGTTGGAGGTGATCCCGGACCCGAAGTACCTGCTGCCCGACCCCATTGGCACGCTGCGGGCGGCGGAGCAGCTGCTGGCGGAGGGCTTCGTGGTGCTGCCGTATATCCACGCCGACCCAATCCTGGCGAAGCATCTCGAAGAAGCCGGGTGCGCAACGGTCATGCCACTGGGATCGGCGATCGGGTCGGGACAGGGGATCCTGACGCTGGACGAGATCAAGATCATCATCGAGAACGCGAAGGTGCCGGTGGTCGTCGATGCGGGGATTGGGGCGCCGTCCGACGCTGCGCTGGCGATGGAGGTCGGCGCCGACGCGGTGCTGGTGAATACCGCGGTCGCGAAAGCGCAGGATCCGGCGCTGATGGCGGCAGCGATGCGGAAGGCCGTCCAGGCCGGACGAGAAGCGTACCGGGCGGGGCGGATCCCCGCGAAGCCGTACGCGAGCGCGAGCAGCCCGACCGAGGGTGTGCCGGAGCTAGCGAAGACGAACTGATGGCGTCCGCGCGTCCCTCCCTGCCATACCCTGCCCTCGTGCTCGTCACCGACGGACTCCGCCTGCGGGGGAGGCGACCGGCGATCGAGCTCGACCACCTAGTGCGGGAAGCCGTGCTCGGGGGCGTGAACGTCGTCCAACTTAGAGAGAAACATCTCCGGACCGCAGAACTGGTTGAACTGGGCTTGCGCGTGCAGGCCGCGATCGCCGGGCGGGCGCTCTTCTTGGTGAACGGCGACGTTGAGGCAGCCCGCACATTGCGGGCTGACGGCATCCACCTGCCATCGAACGGGCCGACCGTCGGCGACGCTCGCTCCAGCCTTGGCGAGCACGCGCTAATCTCGGTGGCCGTGCACAGCGTCGAGGACGCCGTGGCCGCGGAGGACAACGGCGCTGACATGATCCAACTGGGCACGGCGTTCGCGACGCTCTCGAAGCCGGGCATCGTGCCGCTCGGGCTTGATGGCGTGCGCACGGTGTGCGCGGCGATCCGCGTGCCCGTGGTCGCGATCGGCGGCATCACCGTGGTGAACGCGGACAGCGTGGTCCGGGCGGGGGCGTCCGGCGTGGCGGTGGTGAGCGCGATCCTGGATGCGACGGATGCGCGCGCGCATGCTGGCGCCATCCGGCGAGCCATTGAAGCTGCCGTGGGACGCACCGGGTCATGAAGGTCACAGTCAATGGGAAGGTTCGCACGACTGCCGGCGGCGCCGAGATGCCACTGCCGGCGTTTCTGGCGGCGAACGACGTCAACCCGAAGCTGGTGGCGGTGGCGATCAACGGTGACGTGATTCCGAAGACCGCGTACGGCGGGGCCGTCGTGAGGGAAGGGGATGTGATCGAGATCGTGCGCATGGTCGGCGGGGGCGCGCAGTGAGCGACGTAGTGATCGTGGGCGGTGGGATCGTGGGCCTGGCCTGCGCATACGAAGCGGCGCGCGCGGGGCTGCGTGTGACGCTGCTGGAGTACGGCAAGACCGGCATGCAGGCGACCAACGCGGCGGCGGGGATGCTGGCGCCAATGATCGAGTCCCACGGACCGGGCGCGATGTTTGAGCTGGGCACGCGCGCCCTGCACGAGATGCCGGAGAAAGTCGCGGAACTGGAGCGCCTGTGCGGATTCGACATCGAGCTGCGGCTGGATGGGATCCTGAAGGTGGCGTTCACCCGGGAACAATTCGGCGAGCTGCAAGGGCGGAAGGCGTGGCTGGCCGGTTGCGGGCATGACCTCGAGCTGTTCGACGGAGCCGAGTGTCGCGAAGCGGAGCCGCGTATCAGCGACCGAGTGATCGGCGGGATTCACTCGGCGAGCGAGGGAAGCGTGAGTAACCAGATGCTGGCGCTGGGCCTGGAGCGCGCGGCAGAGGCGCTCGGGGTCGCGATCACGCAGCGGTCGCGGGTGGTGGGGTTCCGCACAGCCGGCGACCGCGTGACGGCGGTACGGACGCCAGACGGCGAGGTCGCGTGCGATGCGGTAGTGATCGCAGCGGGGGCGAGGAGCGGGCAGCTGGCGCAGAAGCTGCCGGGCGGTCAGACGGATGCGGGACCGATCCCCGTGCGGCCGGTGCGCGGACAGATGATCGCGCTGGGAGGGATGCGGTGCCCGATCCGGGGCGTCGTGTGGGGACCGGAGGGGTACCTGGTGCCGCGCGTGAACGGATTGGTGTTCGCGGGCGCGACGGTGGAGGACGTGGGGTTCCGCCGACGGACGACGAAGGCGGGGATGCGCGCGATGCGGAGGATGGCAAACCGGCTGGTGCCGCAACTGGTGGCGGCGCAGCATCACTTCGACTGGGCGGGGCTACGGCCGGGGACGCCGGACGGGCTGCCGATCATCGGACCGCTGCCGGGGTGGGAGAACGCGATCGCGGCGACGGGGCATTATCGGAACGGGATCCTGTTGGGGCCGATCACCGGCCGGCTCGTGGTGAGGGGCCTGGAGGGCGACTGGGGCGGGACAGCGACCGAGTTCTCGCCGGCTCGTTTCCTTTAGTTGGCTGCCCGCAAGGAGGGCCTCGCACAACCGCTTGACCAGAGACTATGTCTCAATTAGGATGAGACGATGTCTCAACAAGCTGGACTTTCCGAGGTCGAACTGGTGATCGAGCGGCTGGAGATGCGAGGCCACCGCATTACGTCGAGCAGGCGGCGGGTGCTGGACGCGGTGCTTTCGCAACAGGGCCACTTCACCGTCGACGACATCCTGCGGTCGACGCGGAAGGTGGGGCGGGCGACCGTCTTCCGGACCATGAAGATCCTGCAGGATCTGAATATCGTGTGCCGCGTGCTCCTGGACGACGGGACGCTGCACTACCGCCTGAGCACCGGCCGCCACCACCACCACCTGGTATGCACGAACTGCGGGCGGGTGGAGGACTTCAGCAACTGCGACGTGAACGCGCTGGTGCGCGAACTGCAGCAGGCTACGTCGTACGAGATCGAGGGGCACTGGCTGGAGGTGTACGGCCGGTGCCAGGCGTGCCGGTTGCTGCAAGCTCCGAGACCACCGGCCTCGATGGCGTCGACACGAACGCAAAATCTCTAGAAGGTTGAGGAGCACCTTGACAGGATCAGCCCGGCGGACGGCCTCCAACGCAGTTACACGACGTATCACCTTGCCCCTCGTCGCTTTCTTGCTTGTGCTCGCGTGGGCGGCAGCGGCATGCGGCGGGAACAGCGAGGACCGCTCTGA
The DNA here is from genome assembly GCA_964371355.1 of uncultured Dehalococcoidia bacterium. GTDB lineage: Bacteria > Chloroflexota > Dehalococcoidia > DSTF01 > JACRBR01 > JACRBR01. The sequence goes on along the minus strand of CAYJMG010000008.1, from coordinate 37,019 downwards.
CGATCGACTAAGGGTGGTTGCCACTACTACACAGATTGAGGCCCTGACTCGAGAAGTCGGAAGCGACCACATCCAACTGACTGGGATCCTGCCGGCCGGCGCAGACGCCCACGAATTCGAGCCGACGGCGAGCGACTTGGCAGCAATCGAGGATGCGGACCTGATCCTCCGTCATGGCATAGGCCTCGACAACTGGCTCGACGACACGCTCGAATCGGGCTCGAACGCAAGGGTCGTGACGGTAACGGAAGGGATCGAGCTGGAACCTCCCGCACTCGAGCATGCGGACGAGGAAACGGGGGAAGGGAACGAGGATGAAGAGGACGGGGGCCTCGATCCGCACGTTTGGCACGATCCGGATCGAGTGACGATCATGGTGGATAACATCGCGGAGGCGCTCGACCACGCGGACGAAGCGAACAAGAGCGCTTACGATGCGAGCGCTGCCGATTATCGGGCCGAACTGGACAGGACCAAGGCCGAGATCGACGCGATTATCGGTGAGATACCTGCACAGAATCGCAAGTTGGTCACAAACCACGACGCCTTCGGCTATTTCGCGGATGCCTTCGGGCTGGAGATCGTGGGTGCGGTGATACCGAGCTCTTCCACGGAGGCGGAACCGTCCGCCGAGGACACTGTCGCATTGCTGGAGACCATCGAAAGGGAGGGCGTCAGAGCGATCTTCGCGGAATCAAGCGTTAATGCCGAGCTAGCTCGAACACTGGCCAATGACGCCGGGGTCATCATCGTCGACGACCTGTACGGGGATTCGCTTGGGGAGCCCGGTTCCGGGGCTGAGACGGTGCATGGGATGCTGCTATCTAACGCCCGTAAGATTGCCGACGCGCTGAAATGAAGTGTACCGGCAGGCTAGCATCATGGTCCTAACGCCACGGAGCGCAACAAACGGCTCATCCCACGACGACTGCCTTGCCATACGGGACCTGACGGTGGCATACGGGCGCAAGGTTGTGTTGCAGGGCGTGCAGGCCGATATCCGCAAGGGTCAAGCGATTGGTGTGATCGGCCCGAACGGCGGCGGGAAGAGCACGCTGCTAAAGGCGGTACTTGGCATTGCACCCGTGGTGAGGGGAACGATCTCTCTGTTCGGGCACCCAGCCTCCACTATGCGATCCCACATGGCGTACGTACCGCAGCGCGAGGCCGTCGACTGGGACTTCCCGGTGACCGTTTACGACGTGGTGATGATGGGCCGATATCCCAAAACTGGCTGGTTGCGTCGACCGGGAAGCGGCGACCGGGAGGTCGTACTCAATATGCTGGAGCGGGTCGGGATGGCGGAGTTTCGCAACCGACAGATCGGACAGCTCTCCGGCGGGCAGCAACAGCGGGTATTCATCGCGCGGGCTCTGGCACAAGAAGCAGACGTGTTACTCCTGGACGAGCCGATGAACGGGATCGATGCCGCCACGCAGGATGTAATTCTGGCGGTTATCGAAGAGCAGCGAGCGACGGGGAGGATCGTATTGCTGGCTACGCACGACCTCGTCAGCGCATCGTGCGCATGTGACTGCCTTTGCTGCGTGAACGAGCGGATGGTGTCGTACGGGCCACTCGACGAGACCTACACGGCGGAAAACCTCTCACAGACCTACGGCGGGCCAGTCATCATGCTCGGCCGCGCCAACACCGACGAACCCATGCACACGCACCACACCGGCGATCATGCGCATCACCAGCACAGTCACGCGAAGGTGGGTGGGGGTGACGCGTAATGCCATTCGACTACGTTACAGACCCGCTGCAATACGAGTTCATGAAGCGCGCGCTCATAGAGGTGATCCTCATGGGCGCGGTGACTGGTGCTATCGGCGCGTACATCGTCCTGCGGGGGCTGTCGTTCATCGGTGATGCGCTTTCGCACGCGATCTTTCCCGGCATCGTGATCGCGTTCTTGCTGGGCCACAGTATCTTCCTGGGCGCACTAGCATTTGGAGTGCTCACATCCGCAGGAATCGCGGTGATCGCCACGAATGCCCGCGTGAAGGAGGACTCCGCGATTGGCGTGCTGTTCGCAGGAACGTTCGCACTTGGTGTCGTCCTCATCTCGTCATCGAAGAACTTCACACGGGACCTTGCGTCATTCCTCTTCGGCAACGTGCTGGGCGTAACGACGAACGATATCTGGCTGTCGGCGATCGTGGGCGCGATCGTGATCGTGTTGATGGTGCTGTTCTACAAGGAACTGCTGATCACGTCGTTCGACCGGGTGGCGGCGCAAGCAATGGGGCTTCCGGTGTTCTGGCTGGATCTGCTGCTGCTGGTGATGATCTCCCTGACCATCGTGGTATCGCTGCGGGCGGTCGGCAACATCCTGGTGGTAGCGATGCTTGTGACGCCGGCCGCGTCGGCGCGGCTGCTGACCGAGCGGTTCCCGGTGATGATCCTGCTGAGCGCGGGGATCGGGGCCTTTTCGGGCGTCCTTGGCCTGTTCATCTCCTATCACAACGACGTGGCCGCGGGCGGGATGATCGTGCTGGTGGCAACAGCATTCTTTGGGCTGGTCTGGCTGTTCGCTCCGGAGCATGGATGGCTGATGGGGCGTCTGCCGCGGCGCATGACCGCGGCTGAGGCTGAAACGCGTATCTTGTTCGAATCGCCCGAAATCCAGACTCACACCCCTTCATCTCAATAGGCAGTACCTCCTCGAGCCAAGGTATGCTCTGGCCGGAGGGAATATGAAATTCATCGACGTCTCGGTGCCGGTGCGGCCGGGCATGATCGTGTACGACGGCGACCCTGACGTGCACCTGGAGCGGGTGAAGGCGATCGCATCCGGGTCGTCGGCGAACGTGAGCCGCTTGGACTGCGGCGTCCACACGGGGACACACATCGACGCGCCCGTGCATTTCATCGACGGGGCGCCGGCGATGGAGACGGCACCACTGGAGGCGATGATCGGCCCGGCGCAGGTGGTTGATGCGACAGGGGAGAAGGGGCACATCGATGCAGCGGCACTCGACCGGCTGGCGATATCGCCGGGCGCCGAGCGGGTGATCTTCAAAACCCCCAACTCGCGACTCTGGGATCTGGAACGGTTCTCGGCTGACTTCATCGCGCTGACGGGCGACGCGGCCAAGGCGCTGGTCGCGCGCGGCGTGAAGCTGGTGGGTATCGACTACCTGTCGATCGGACCGAAAGGGAACGGCGTAGCGACGCACGTGGCGCTGCTGGAGGCAGGGGTCGTCATCCTCGAAGGACTGGACCTGCGGCGAGTGGAGCCGGGGGCGTACCAGCTCGTCTGTCTGCCGTTGCTGCTGGCCGGAAGCGATGGCGCGCCGGCGAGGGCGGTGTTGATCCGCGAGTAGCATTCGGTCGACAACCGGATGCGTTGCCGGGCCCGGCTCCGGCGTAACGCCAGGCGCGCCGCCGACACTCTTTCGTGTTGGACTTCACGAACATACACATACCGTGCACGGCTGCAGAGGAGCGGACATGTCACATACCGAGATCACGATGTACGGCACCGCCTGGTGCAGCGACTGCAAACGCACGAAGAAGTTCTTCGGTGAGCAGCGCGTGCACTATGAGTTCGTGGACATCGACGGCGACGCTGAGGGGCAGGCGACCGTCGAGCGCTACAACGACGGCAAGCAGATCATCCCGACGCTGGTGTTCGCCGACGGGTCGGTGCTGGTCGAGCCGTCGAACGCCGAACTGGCAGTCAAGTTGGGGCTGCAGACGGCGGCGAAGAGCGACTTCTACGACCTGATCGTCGTGGGCAGCGGGCCGGCAGGACTGACCGCGGCACTCTATGCGGCGCGGGAAGGGATCGACACGCTGGTGATCGAGCGGGCCGGGATCGGCGGGCAGGCAGGTGTGACGGAACGGTTGGACAACTTCCCGGGATTTCCCGAGGGGATCAGCGGGAGCGAGTTCGCCGACCGGCTGCGGCAGCAGGCGGAGCGCTTCGGCGTCGAGATCCTGCAGGCGCAGGAGGTGGGGGCCGTGGGAATGGACGGGCAGTACCGGTGGGTGCGGACGGCTGACGGGAGGGAATACCGGGCCTGGGGAGTGCTGCTGGCGCTGGGATCGACGTACCGACGGCTGGGCGTGCCGGGCGAAGAGGACTTCATCGGCGCCGGGGTGCACTTCTGCGCCACGTGCGACGGGGCGTTCTACCGCGGGAAGGACGTACTGGTGGTCGGCGGAGGCAATTCGGCTGGCGAAGAGAGCATCTTCCTGACGAAGTTCGCGCGGAAGGTAACGATTGCCACGCGCGACAAGCAGCTTTCGGCTAGCAAGGTGGTGGTGCAGAAGGTGGAGGAGCACCCACAGATCGAGGTGCTGACCAACGTCACGCCTGTGGAGTTCAAGGGGAACAAGCGGCTGGGCTCGGTCGTCCTAGGAGATACGGGGACGGGCGCATTGACCGAGGTCCAGCCTGAGGGCGTGTTCGTGTTCATCGGACTCTCTCCAAATACAGGGATGGTGCGGGAACTCGTGGAGCTGGATCCGGCAGGGTTCGTCGTGACCGACGCGACACTGCAGACGAGCGTGCCGGGAATCTTCGCGGCCGGGGACTGCCGGGGGGGAAGCACCAAGCAGGCGGCCTCTGCGGCCGGGGAGGGCGCGGCCGTGGCGCTGGCCATCCGCCGGTACCTGCAGCCCCTGACGAGCGGCATGCCGGATCATGCCACGATGATGGAGACCGTCCTGTGAAGGCTCATGCGGCGGGCGCATGGCACCGGGGCGGCGCCCTGGGAACAGCCCCGCGATGCATAGATCGTTAACAGCTGTGACAACACGTTGGTAACAAGATCGGCAGTCCGGAATAGATAGGTTGGTCGTATAGAGGAGACAGGGCCAAACAGAGAGAAGGATGGAGATGACCCAGACGAAGACCATGGTGGTAAGGCGGCGGTGTGCGCGCTGCGGGAGCACGCTGTTCGTATCGCAGGACCCGCTGGACGACCCGGGGACAACGTACTGCCTCGCCGGGCACACGTTCTCGCCGCGCCCCCCGCTGCCGCTTGCGGACGACGAGGTGCCAACGGTGCGCAGGACGCGGAAGCGCCGGGCCGCTGCCTAACCAGCCCTTCCATAACGACAGACACGGCCCGCAATCAGGCGGGGGGGGGGGGGGGGGGGGGGGGGGGGGCGGGGGCGGGCCCCCCCGCCTATCCATTCCCCTCCCGGGACTCAGGTGCGTCTCCCGAGTGTACGACGGCATGCGAGTGGGTACGCTGGGCGCGGCCAACCAGCACAGGAGGAAGCATGCCGCAGTTTCCGGACACGCTCTCGACAGAGCACCTGTTGGACGCACACATCACCCTGGAACCGCCGGAGCAGCTGGGGCAGACGCCGTTCGGGGGGCGGAGCATCTTCGTGGTGCGCAGTGGGGTGTTCGAGGGGCCGCGGCTGCGAGGCACGGTGCGGCCGGGAGGAGGCGACTGGTTCCTGACGCTGGCGAGCGGTGTAGGGGAGCTGGACGTGCGCGGGACATTCCAGACGGACGACGGCGCGCCGATCTACGTCTCGTATCACGGCATTCTGGACGTGATGCCGGAGATCGCGGCGCGGGCGCTGGGCGGCGAGGACGTACCGCTTTCGGCGTACTACTTCCGGACGACGCCACGGTTCGAGACCGGGCACCCGGCGTACGCGTGGCTGAACGCGTTGGTGTGCGTCGGCGTGGGGTACTTCGGGGCGGGGACCGTCGGATACCGCATTTTCGCCGTGAAGTAGACTGGGTGTGTGAATACGAACAGATGGATCGCCCTCGGCGGAGCCGGCGTCCTAGCCTTGGGGCTGGCTGCGTGTGACGACGGCGACGATACGCCCGCACCTACCGCCTCGCCCACAAGCGCCACTCTGGTGCAAACGCCGCTGCCAACGCTTCCGCCGGGCACGGCCGAGCCGAGCCTGACGCCGGAACCGGGCGAGCCAGCCACGATCGAATTGACCGCGGAGCCGCAAGCGCTGATCTGCGACGGCGTGGAGGCTTCAAACGTGACCGCGCGGGTGCTGGACGGAAGCGGCGCTCCGGTCGCGGACGGGACAACGGTCCGATTCAGCGTCGTTGCACTGGGGACCGCCGATCCCATCGAGGCAGCGACGGCGGGCGGGATCGCGGAGACGTCGGTGGTGGCGCTTGGGAGCCAGGTGGGGGTGGTGGTGAACGTCACGGCGGGCGAGGTGCAGCAGGGGATCCGCATCGACTGCCAGTAGCATGCACCGAAACTGCGTGGCGCCACTCAGCCGACGACAGCAACTGCGGACTCAATAATGCTCCGGAAAATGACGAGACCGTCCGTGCCGCCCATGGCGGGCTCGGCGCTGCGCTCAGGGTGGGGCATCATGCCGAGGACGTTGCCGCGCTCGTTGACGATGCCGGCGATGTTATTGATGGAGCCGTTGGGATTGGCGGCGGCCGTCTGCTCGCCATCGGCCGTGACGTAGCGAAAAACGACGCGTCGGGCATCCTCCAGCATAGCGATGGTCTGCGGATCGGCGTAGTAGTTGCCTTCGCCGTGGGAGACGGGGGCCATCAGCACCTGCCCCTCCCGACCCGAACGGGAGAAGATGGTGTCGGCATTCTCGATGCGAAGCCATGTCGGGACGCAGCGAAACTGCAGACTATCGTTGCGCATGAGGACGCCGGGCAACAAGTGCGATTCACACAGGATCTGGAAGCCGTTGCAGATGCCGATCACGGGCTTGCCCTTCTCGGCATGACGTGCGACGGCTTCCATGACGGGCGAGAAGCGGGCGATAGCGCCGGTGCGCAGGTGGTCTCCGTAGGAGAAGCCGCCGGGGATGACAACCGCATCGTAGGCGTCGAGATTGGAGTCGCGGTGCCAGACGAGGTCGGCCTGCTGGCCCAGCTCGTGCTCGAGGACGTACTGGCAGTCCTTGTCGGACCACGTGCCGGGGAAGACGAGGACGGCGAAGCGCACGACACTAGTTTACAGTGGGCAGAGGATCGTGGACAGCGATGTAGAACCGAAGGCTGCCGGGCTCGCGGCTTTCGCCGATACTGATGGTGCGATGATTGTTGGGACTGTGCGTGAAATCAAGTGCGAGGAGTACCGCGTCGGGTTGACGGCGGAGGGGGCACACGCACTCGTCGAAGACGGCCACGTGGTCCTGGTCGAGCGCGGGGCAGGGCTGGGCGCCGGACTGCCGGACGCGGCGTACGAGTCCGCGGGCGCGGAATTGGTCGGGCGGGCACCCGATGTCTGGAGACGCGCCGACCTGCTGGTGAAGGTGAAGGAGCCGCTGCGAGGCGAGTATCCGCTGGTGCGGGACGAGCAGACGCTGTTCACCTACTTGCACCTGGCGGCGCTGCCTGATCTGACGCGCGTCTTACTGGACTCGAAGGTGACGGCGATTGCGTATGAGACCGTTCAGCTCGCCGACGGGTCGCTGCCGCTGCTGGCGCCGATGTCGCAGATCGCGGGGCGGATGGCCACGGAGATCGGGGCGCAGTACCTCCGCAAGCCGGGGCCGGGGATGGGCAAGCTGATCTCGGGTCTCCCGGGCGCGCCGCCGGCGCACGTTGTCGTGCTGGGTGCCGGGACAGTCGCCGAGAACGCGATCCAAGTGGCAGTCGGGTTGGGCGCCCGGGTAACGGTGTTCGACACAAGGCTGGACCGGCTGCGCAACATCGACGAGCGCTGGCCGGGACGAACGACGACGCTGCTATCGAGTCCGATGGCGATCGGGAGCGCGCTGGCGGAGGCGGACATCGTCGTGTGCGCGGTCCTGGTGCCGGGCGCGACGGCTCCCAAGCTGGTGACCCGTGAGATGGTGCGGTTGATGGCGCCAGGATCCGTGATCGTGGACGTGTCGATCGACCAGGGCGGGACGTGCGAGACATCGAGGGTGACGACGCACGCAGATCCGGTGTACGTCGAGGAAGGCGTCGTGCACTACTGCGTAGCGAACATGCCCGGCGCGGTGCCAGTGACGTCGACGGCGGCCCTGACAGCGGCGACCCTGCCATATGTGCGAGAGATCGCGCGGCTGGGGCCGCGGGCAGCACTGCTTGCGAACGATGCCCTCGCGAAGGGCGTGCTGGTGAGTGAAGGACACGTTGTTCACCCAGGGCTTGCGGACTCACTGGCGGTGCCCGCGGTCGCCCTGGCTGAGGCGATGCCGAATCAGTTCGCGTCGTAGAGTGTGGGGCGATGCGGCTCGCCTACGGCTCCGGGTGATGAGACCTGCGTGCGGCATCGAGCGCGATCATGGATGCGCGGGCCATCGCATCGAGGAACACCTCGCCGCCAAAGCCAAGATCCCAGCGGTCGCCATGCAGCTCGTCGGACACCACGAATAAGCCAGCGCACTCGATGCCCCGGAAGGCGGCGACGGTCAAGAGGGCGGATAGCTCCATCTCGACCGTGACAACGCCTGCAGCGCGATAGCGCTCGATCTTTGACCGGTGCTCACGATACACGGCATCCGTCGTCCACGTCGGGCCGGTCACGAACTGCACGCCACGGGCCTGGAGCGATTCCTGCAGAAGGGCCTGCACACGAAGCGCCGGCAACGCGGGTTCGGGCGACGGACTGTAGTGATGCGACGTGCCCTCTTCGCGGATGGCGGAGGTCGGCAGGACAACGGTGCCGACGGGGGCGCGTGGCTGCAGACTGCCGGCCGCCCCGGTCACGATGAGGGAGCGCATGCCACAGACGATGAGTTCCTCCACCTGGGCAGCGGCCGCGGGTGCACCAATGGGCAGCGTCGCGATGGTCACTTCCTGGCCGAGATGAAAGGCGGGCGAACCGTCGCGTATCCAGTGCTCCGCCGGCGAGGCGCCCGTGCGGTCTGCGAGGTAGGAGGTCAGGCGCGCGCTGAAGGTACCAAGTACGGCAGGACGGACGCCGATCTGATCGAGGGTGATGCCACGGCGGGCGCAGAGGTGCTCGATGAAGAGGTGCGGCTCGACGTGAGGATCGCCGTCCTCGTAGAAGTCGACGCGGGGGTGATCGTTCACGGCCCAGTCACGACGGCCAGGATCTTCTGCGCGTGCTGGACGTGGTCCTCGTCGTGTACGCGTTGGAATGCCGCCCACTCCTTGCCGTTCAGCGGCCCGAAGAATGGGTGTGGGGCCTTCATCTCCAGATCCGGTCCGGCCGGGAGCGACCTGATCTGATCCAACAGCTCAGTGTTGGCGCCACGCAGGCGGGTCACGAACTCGCGGAATGGCTGGCCCGTGTCCTCGACCATGCGGCCAGCACCGCCTCCGCCGGGCGGCCGCTCGCCGCGCGAGAGGTGACGGACGAGGAGCGCTACGCTCTGCTCGGCGTCGATCACGTGGCGAATCAGCTCGCGCACAGACCACTCATCGGGCGCGGGCTTGCGGGCGGCGATCTCGTCGTCGAGCTGCGAGACAACATCGAGGAACCGCTGCTGGCTCGTGCGGACGAGTTCGAGGATGGCATCAGGCGACTTCGCTCCCTGATGTTGGATATATGACGTCACGCGATCGCGGACTTCCTTCGGAAAGGGGACGGCGGTCATGGTGTTACTCCTTGAACCCGAGGCTTCAGGTTACACGGGAGTTGCAGCAACAGGGAGGACGGTCGTGCACGTCAGGAGGGGTTGCGGTCGCGGTGACCGCGGAGGATGTTCCAACACCGGGTGAGCGCTGCGGCCCAGGGATCCCACAAGTGGAAGATGTCGGCCACCCAAACGAGGATGAGGCCGAGCAGGTCCGCGTACAGGATCTCTCCGGGCGACATCGTGCCTCCAGGGCATGGCGAACGAGTGGTTTTCCGAAGGCAGGGATTCGTCCCGAGCACGCCACCCGCGCCCGGCATCTCTGTTGTACCGCTCGGCGCGTGATCGCGACCAGCGACGAGCGTCAAGGCCGCCACATTCGTAACGGGAGCATGTCAAGTTGAAGGCGAACCGTTGCAGCGTTCGACATCATCGGGCGGCGGGCGTAGACTGGCGATCACCCGCAGCGCCCACCCGGGCCGTCGCGCAGCACAGGAGGCAGGACGATGGTCGTGCAGTCTTCAGTCATCCCGAGGTTGGAGGAATCACGCGAACGCGGCGTTGAGTACCTCCTGGCGCAGCAGCGCTCCGATGGCGCCATCGGCAATCCGGAGGCGGACGGCTTGGGGCCGTACTACAAGACGTTGTGGGCGTTGACGTGCACGGGCCGCGTCGCCGAGGCGAACCGGCTGGCGTCGTGGATAACGCACGAGCTGCTTACGGAGGAGGGCGACCTGGCGGGCCCGATGCGGGGCAAGTTGTTCGACCGGAGCTACGCCTACCCGAACGCCTGGATCATCATTGGCGCGCACAAGCTGGGCCGGTATGACATCAGCAGACGGGCGATGGACTTCCTTCTGCTGCTGCATCACGAGACCGGCGGCTTCCGGGTGGAGCGAGACAACGAAGACGCGGTGCAGGACGTGCTGAACACAGCGCAGGCCGGGAACGCATGCCTGACGACGGGGCACCTGACGGAGGCGAAGAGCGTGGGGCGGTTCCTGCGGACCGTGTACGAGGCGCAGCCGGACCCCGCACATGAGCTGTTCTTCGTTTACAAGCCGGGGCAGGGGCTGCGAACGTCGTTCCCGGAGGAGCGGCAGAAGCTGCACTCGATCAGGCACGATACACCCCGCCAAGCGTACTTCAACATGGGGATCGCGGCGGCGTTTCTCGCGCGGCTTTCGCTTGCCACCGGGGACGCGTCATGGTCTGTACTCGGACGAGACTACCTTCAGCTCGCCTTCAACGTGCTGGACGAGATGTACGAGACGGCGCAGGTGGGCAAGGTCGGCTGGGGCGCGGCACTGGTGTACCAGACGACTGGCGACGAGAAGATGCATCAGCTCGCGACGCGAGTGGGTGAAGCGATGGCAGGTCAACAGACGGACACGGGTGGCTGGGACAACACGGGTGGGTACGTGAACGACGCGATCCGGACCGAGGTCACGGCGGAGTTCGTGGTGCTGTTGGATGAGATGATCGCCGGGCTTGCTGCGCGATAGGAGGCGGCGGCCAGCGCACAGTTCAGGCCAAGATCCGGCAGACGAGCGTTAACACGCGAGGCATTGCGCGCCGGTGACGGCTGGCGGATTATTCCGGGGAACCGCGCTTTCGTCCCGTCATGATTCGCTGGAGGTTGCCCCGATGACCGCCATCCACGAACACGTCACCACACCGGTAGGGCCCGAACGCCCGGGCGGGCAGGGGCTGGATCCGGAGCAATGGGAGTCAGGTGACCGGGCGATCCATCTCCTGTTGACGGACCCGGTCGCGGGGCCGCAGACGGACCTGGTGATCACGCATCGCGAAGCGGCGTACGAAGTGTGGGCGAAGCGGGGGATGATCCGCTTCCAGCGGTTCTATGCGCGAAGCGGCCCCGGATATGAGTATCGGGTCATCGAGCAGATCCGTGAGAATCCGATCGCGAACGATGACTACCGAGCGCTTTCGACGCTGGACGATGAAGTGGCGGCGTCGAAGGCGTCCGGGTTTCCCTGCGTGGATCCTAACGAGGCGTACGTGGAGCCCGAGCAGGTGAGCTATCCGTACGGGTACGAGCGGATCGCGCAGCTGTTCGACAGCCCGAACGCCCCCGACCTGGTGGTTAACCCGAAGCCGTACGCATTTGGACGGCAACCCGGGCAGCACGGGGCGCTGGACGTGATCCAGTCCCGGTCGCCGCTCATCTTCTCGGGACCGGGCATCCGCCAGGGTGCAGTCGCAGGCGGGTGCTCAAGACAGATCGACATCGCACCGACCATCGCGCATCTGTGCGGCCTGGCACTGATCGACGGACGAGACGCGACCGGGCGTACGTCGACGGAACGTGGTGTCGAGCCCGATGTGTACCTGAAGCGACAGGACGGGCAGGTGTTGGAGGAGATCATCGACCACGAGTCAGCGCGGCGGCCGAAACGCGCGTACATCTTCCTGCTGGACGGGCAGAGCAACACCGAACTGAAGTGGCGGCTGGAACACGACGCGGACTCGATCCCGAACCTGCGCCGGCTCATCAAGTCGGGGACGATGTTCGAGTTCGGTTCTATCACGAACTTTCCCAGCATCACGTGGCCGAGTCACAACGCGATCGGAACGGGCGCGTGGGGCGGGCACCATGACATCGTGAACCCCACGTACTACCTGCGCGAGACGCGGGAGGTGGTGACGCCGCAGGGGCAGCAATTCGACACCGCGAGATTCCTGGGGGAAGGCGTCGAGACCCTGTACGAGGCGTTCCACCGTGTCTACGGCGACTGGGAAGGGATGGACGGCGCCTTCACGGCATCGATCCACGAACCCTGCACACGGGGTGCGGACCACGCCACGCTGGAGCGGCGGGTTATAGGCGACAGAGAACGGCTGCATGAGTGGACCCAGCGCGTGACGGGTGACACGAGTGCGAAGTGGCTGGAAGACGACCAGAAGGGTGCTCATGCCGAATCGATCGTCGACGGGCGAGGGATTGCGCAGGCGATCGTGCTGTATACAGACGAGACGCATCCGCCGCCGGCGTTCATGTTCCACGAGCTGACGCTGACGGACGGCGTGGGTCACGACTACGGACCGCACTCAGACGGACAGCGGCTGGCGCTCGACGAGACCGACGGGCGCATCGGGCGGGTATTGGAGGCACTGCAGGCGGCCGGGCTCTACGACGACACGCTGTTCATAGTGACGACGGATCACGGGATGGCGGCGGTGGACGCCGGGCTCAAGGCGACTCAGGTCCGCGCCGTGGTTGACGCCGGCATGAAGGCGGTGGTGCCAGACCCGCTCATCTATCTCATCGATATGGCGGTCAGGGTGACGGCGCACGAGGACGGGCGGACAGCGATGGTGGAAGTGCTGGCGAACGACGCCGACCAGTCCGGTGAGAAGCCGCCGCTCCAGGGAGCAGAGGTCACGCTAAGCGCACACGGGGCGAAGATCCTAGCGCGCGCAAGGACGGACGCGGGCGGCACGTGCGGGTTGGCTCTGCCGGTTGACGTGGCACCGGAGGATCTCTATGTGACGGTGCATCACGACGACTACAACACCCGGCATGTACGCCTGGATGGTACGCCCGTGGTGGAGGATATCCGTTCGCTCCTGTACGGCGAGGATGCCTGACGAGGGCGTCAAATCGCAGCGCCGTCCCGCGCCTTCATGCAGCCTGGCTCTGGTCTTGTGTCCGCTGGGCCGCAAGTCGGGCAATCCTGAACAACGTCTCGGCGTCGATTCCGTCTATACCGAAGGCCGCGTAGCCAATAAGGAATTCCGGCCCAGGCGAGTTCGCCGCCGGAGGAAGCGGGACGCCTTCGCGGATGCGGTCCGCAACTCCCGCGCAGCCCTCCGGACCCGCACCCTGGAGCAGCAGCCAGATCTCGCCAGCGCCAGAATCTCCGACGACGTCCTGCGCCCGAACGGCGTTGCGGACGGCGCCCAGCCAGCCGGAGAACCGCTCTTCGTCTTCAGGGCGCTGCCGATCCACCTGGGGCAACTGGAGAATGAGTAGCGAGAAACCAGCGCCGCGCTCGTCCCGTGCACGGTCGCACTGCGTCTCCAGGCGACGCAGAAAGCGCGCCTTGCCACGAACGAGGATGGACTGGCCCATCAGTACCTTCATGAGTTCGGACAGCGGTTCCTGCTGTAGCATGGGCGTCCAGCGGACAGCGAACGCGACGCTCGCGATGGCCACGCAGGTGAGCACGACGACGCCGACAACGGTACTGGTGTTGTAGTCCGACTCGCGCATCCCCACAGGGATCCACGGGAGGAGCCACGCGATCGCGAGCCCGATCGATACCGCGAGCAGGAGGGCGGCGATGCGAACGCGGATTACATCGCGCTTCAGCTGCGCCTCAGCCAGCGATACCGCCGCGTCAGCACGGTTGCCATGACGGGCGCTCAGCGAGGAGTGTGTCACTACTGATCCTCCATGACACGCGGGCCACAGGTGTGGTCGCGCAGAAGAATCGGCATGACAGCGTCACGCCGGCATCACGTTCGGGTTCCGTGCATATCAAGGCCGTCTCCGTCCCGTCACAAATACGTCACATCACGCAAACGGATGCCTGTCACGACTTGAAATCACAGGTCTCAGAGGCGGATGATAGGTTCGAGTCGAAGTTCGTGTGCGAAGGGACTCGCACACACGACTCGAAAGACGAGGGCATTATGGACAGAGCCGAACCCATACGCATCGAGTCCGCAGCGCGGCTGCGGCACGAAACCATCCTGATCGCCGACGACGATCCGACCGTCGCCGCCGTGGTCTCCCGTATCCTGGAGATGGAGGGGTTCACGGTCGTCGTGTCACCTTCCGGCGCCGCCGTGCTACTTCGGTTCGAGGAGGTCCGTCCGGATCTCATCATCCTCGATGTGAGAATGCCCGATATGGATGGCTTCGCGGTCTGCCGGGCGCTTCGCAAGACATCGCGTGTACCCATCATCATGCTGACAGCGCTGGATGACGAGGCGTCGGCGACCCGGGCGTTCGAGGCGGGCGCCGACGACTACGTGCGCAAGCCGTTCGGCGCGGCGGAGCTTGCGGCGCGGGTAAAGGCGATCCTTCGACGGGCCGATGCGGCTGATCGCGACAGCGGCCAGATCGTGACAGGGCCGCTCGTCATCGACGAGGCACAGCACATCGCGACACTGGACGGGCGAGAGATCAATCTCTCGCGGATCGAGTTTCGGCTTCTGGCGTACCTGGTGAGACATCCGAACCGGGTTGTGACCCACGATGACATCCTCACGAGGGTATGGGGGCTTCGCTACGTAGGTTCCCACCACGTGCTTCGGGTAGCGATGAGCCGGTTACGGCAGCGACTCGCGATCGACGGGCGAGACGATATCTCGATCCAGACGATCGGGGGCGTGGGTTATCGCTTTCTGATCAACAGTGCTATCCGCATGGCGGTCTGACCGCGCGGTGGCCTGCTCGGGGCCGCACCCCCACCTGACGAACACACCGATACACAACGCCTGCATCGGCAAACCCAACGAAGAGGCCGGGACGCGGACTGCGTCCCGGCCTCTGCGGCGTCTTGCGGACCTGGGCCTGAGGCGGAATTCTTGAACAGCGATCCTCGGCGGCCATGACGCGCCGTCCTGTGGAGGATGTCCGGACGGAACGGAACGAGGTGAATGTGGGCCCGATCTTCGGGGTCCACCACGGCGTCCTGATCCAAGCACGACACGACGCGCTACCCGACCGTGTGCCTTGCAGAATCCACCACTTCGGGCGCGGGCGCTGGAGTCCAGGTTGCGAAGTCCACCGCGCCTGCGCCGCGATCGTCGTTCGAACTCAAGGCAAGCCCGTAGACGACGCGTGCACAGCTGGCCGAACTCTCGAAGGTCATCCTGGGATTGCCGCGCGCGCGGACCCCCTGCAGCAATCTGCGCGCGGGTTCGACGGACTGGATGTCCTCACGCCAGCGACCGGGGTAATCAACGAACGCGACGAGGCCATCGGTGTTACGGCGCACGTAGTCGACGGCGGCAGGCGCCTCGAGGCGCCACGCGCGTGTCCAGCGAGCCAGCGCCGCGAGCGCGGCTGGGACGTTTCGCGCACACATCACCTCGGCAAGCTCCTTGATGCAGGTCGTGGGACCATACTCGCGCTGCATGAGGCGCAGGTGAAGCAGCGTGCTGCTCCAGCAGTGCTGAATCCGAGTGCCCGGCCAGACAACGTCGAGGGCCGCACGCACGGGCCCGTGGGCATCGGCCGTAACCAATTCGAGATCCCGGCAGGGGAGGCCGCGCTTCTCGAGCATGGCCAGGAAGGCGGCCCAGCTGGACACATTCTCGTGGCGCACGAGGCGGAAATCGATCAGCCGGCGACGGCCAGCGAATGTCGTTCCGCAGGCACTGAGGAGGTGCCAGCTCTCGACGTCTGCCGTACCGCGAATCCACACAGGCGTGCCGGCAAGGGCGAGGAAGCGGACACCGGGATGAAGCCGCCTGCTGTGGAATTGGCCGACCTCGGAGTCGATCCGCCGGACGAGAGCGGTTAGAGGACGGCCTCGACTGGCGGCAGCTTCGAAGCGGCGCATCGCGGCCTCGACCTGGGCGACGGGAACGCCCGCCAGGAGGAGCTGGCGTGCAAGTGCGTCGCCGGAATCAATCCGCGCCTGCGCTGGTTGAGCAGCGGCATTCGTGGCCGTGGCGTCCACATGGACGAGGAGTCCGGACACATCCGGCCGGCCGGCACGAATCTCAGCGCGTGTATCGCCTGAATCGGTGCCGGGGGGCTCGTCGGAGAGGGGTGAGCCGTTCCGCTTCGTCGCCGTCGTGTACATGACGTCGGATCCTTCCCGTGGCCTCCGCACTGCCAAAGGAGGCGTTATCACTCACAACTAAGGTCATGGTCGGAGTAATCGACATAGCGAGCGGACGGCAGTTCGGGGGGAGTTCAGCCCCCCGAACGACGGGACGAAGGGTCACGCAAGCGATCCTGTTCGTCGCAGACGCGGCGCGAATCCATCACAGATCGATCTCGCGGCCGCTTTCATAGGACATGCGCCTATGTGAGCACCGAACCGATAAGCCCATGCTTCCAGGCACGTCCCCCTGGACGATCGTGGGAGGCATATGGGGGCGGCGACGTTGGGGCCAGATCGCGCGAGCAGCTTGGCTTCCCGAGACCAGGACTGCGGGCTTCCGCCGGAGCCGGAGGAAAGGAGAGGCAACGTGAAGGCCAGATCCATCGATGTCATGGTGGTGGACGACCATCCGATCGTGCGATATGGCATCACCGCACTCGTCGAACACAACGATGATATGCGGGTTGTGGCGGAAGCTGGGCACATTGACGAAGCGATCCGCAAGGCGGAAGCGCTGGCACCGGACGTGGTGACGGTCGACGTACGAATGGGAGACGGGAGCGGCATCGATTTGTGCCGGCGTCTGCGCACTATCGCACCCGATTCCCGCGTGCTCATTCTCAGCGCCTACTGGGACGGGGTGACGCTGGCGAACGCCATCGAAGCGGGAGCGAGCGGCTACCTGCTCAAGGATTCCGAGACGACGAACTTGCCGGAGGCGATCCGCACAGTGAGGCTGGGGGGACTCGTCTTGGACACGAGGGTAGCCGGAGCCTTCGTCGACAGGCTCCAGCGGCACACGACGCGTCGCGGCGGCCTTACGGCGCAGGAGTGCAAGATCCTGGAGCTGGTTGGGCGGGGACTCACGAACAAGCGCATCGCGACGACGCTGTACCTGAGTCCGCACACCGTCAAGGACTACCTGAGCTCGATCCTGGCGAAGCTGCGGGCCAAGAACCGAGCCGAGGCCGTACTCCTGGCCACGCGCGACCACATAATCTGACCTCGTGCCGGCCGGTCGCGGTGGCTGCGGCCGCCTGGCCGCCGTGATGCCGGCGATCGTGTAGCGGCCCGGCGGTTCGAGCGCGACCGAGCTTCGTCGCTCGGTCCCGGCGCCGCCTTCACCGGGCTCGGCGTAGATGATGACCGAGATGTTGTCCGGACCGCCGCGCTCGTTTGCGAGATCGACGAGGATGCGGACAGCGTCGGCGGGCGCCGCCTGGGATGCAGCGGCGGCGAGTTCGTGATCATCGACGGCGCCGTAGAGGCCATCGGAACAGAGTACGAGGCGGCAACCGGGGGGCAGCGCGATCGGCCCGAATGTGTCCACATCGAGGTCTTCGCCAGAGCCAACGCTGCGCGTGATGACGTGACGGGACTGACTCTGGCGAGCCTCTTCCTCGGTGAGGTTGCCTTCACGGACGCGCTCGGCCACGAGCGAGTGGTCGCGCGTGAGCTGGCGGGCGCCACCTTCGTGCACGATATAGACGCGGCTATCGCCGACGTTGGCGAGCCAGGCCTGTCCGCGGTCGACGATCGCGGCGACCACGGTGGTGGCCATGCCGTGAAGGTGCGGTTCGCCCTGTGCCCGCTGCCACAGCATGCTGTTCACGTGGCGGAGGGCGGGGCGGAGGCGATCCGCTGGTGCGTTCCGGGCGCGCGCGGCCACCTGCTGTTCCAGAAGGCGGACGGCCGACCGGCTGGCGATCTCACCCGCGCGTTCACCGCCCACGCCATCGGCGACGGCCAACAGCAGCGCGCCCTCGGGCAGTGCTGTGGTGAGGACGGCATCCTCGTTGTTGGGGCGCCGGCGGCCGCGGTCGGTGAGCGACGCTACCCGGTGCATGAGCGAGCCCTCCTGGACCGGGGGCGCGGACGGTTCGCATCCGCGCCACGATGACGTAAGATGGGCCGGGCCTGCCATCCAGCGAGGACGACGCGCGGGCGACGGATGCAGGAAACGGGGCGCATGAGGGAGCGCGCACGCGGATGGAGTTGACCATCATCCTGGCGAGCGGCGAGCGACGACTGGTAACGCTCACGGGGCAGGAGGCGACGATCGGCCGACTGCCGGAATGCGAGGTCAGTATCGACAGCAAGGCGGTTTCGCGGCGGCACGCTCGGCTGACGCGCTCGCCGACGGGCGATTGGGTGATCGAGGATCTCGGCAGTCTGAACGGGCTCGAGGTCAGGGGAAAGCCAGTCGCCAAATGGACGCTGCACGAGGGCGACGAAGTCGCACTCGGCGACGCGCGCATCTACGTTGGCGTGGCGCCCCAAAGTGACTCGACGATCATCCTGCAGAAGGCGCATGGCGTGGCCGGGCTGTGGCTGGACGGGGACGCGCGCTGCCTTCGGGACGGGGACCGGCAGCGTGGCAAGCAGCTGGCGGAGCTGGAGTACAAGCTGTTGAGGCTGCTGGCGGACGCGAACGGCCACGTGGTGGAGCGGCGGCGCATCGAGGAAGCGGTCTGGGGAGCGAACGCGTACGACGACAACGCGCTGCACCAACTCGTGCGGCGGACGCGCGAGAAGATCGGCGATGACGCGAGCACGCCGCGCATCCTGGTGACGCTGGCGGGTGTGGGCTACCGGCTCGTCCTTGGGGCTGACGTAGAAGCGAATCAGGCGTAGGTTCATCGGCAGCCCTCCCCAACCGGCGCTTCTGTACCCACCACGACCTCATAGCCGCAGAAGGTGGCGGAGACGTTGACGCCGTCGTAGACGACGTACAGATCTGCGCGGCCGTCGTCGTCGTCCATGGTCTTGATCTGCTGCCGTGAGATGACGCCCTGGCCGGACACGCCGACGCGGAAGTACGCGGTGAAGACGACGAGCGAGACTGTGCGGCCGGACCGGTAATCGACGAGGACGTCGACGCGGGCGCCGCGCTGGACGGTGCTGCCCACCGCCGGCACGAGGCTGACGATTCGCACGAACGGCGCCGGCGTGGGCACGGGTGTAACGGTCGGGGTGCGGGCGATCACGGTGGCGGTCTGCGCGCCGGCGGTCCGGCTGAGGGGGACGGCGGTGAGCTGCGGGTCGATGACGGTCTTCTTGAAGCTGATGGCGGTCTGGGTGACGGCGACGGCCGTCTGCGTCACCGGGTTGGGCGAAGGGGAGGCGGGGCGGGTGGGTGAGGGCGTCTCGCCCGCAACGACGACGGCCGTCGGCGTGGCTGAGGAGCCGCTGTCGCCGTCGACGTTCGCGGCGAGGAGGACGCCGAGAGCGACGGCACCGGCGATGACGGCGCCGCCGGCTGTCGCGAGACCGACGGCGGCGAGCATGCGGCGCGGGGCCCAACGGCGGCGGCCACCGGAGGCGCCGAGGGCGCGGAGCAGGTGCCGGGCCGACTGGTAGCGGTCGTCGGGATCCTTCTCGAGGAGGCGCTCGATAACGGCGGCGAGATCGGGATCGAGGGCGCGGAGGCGCTCGAGGTCAGGCGGGCGGTCGCGCTCGTGCATGCGCATGACGGCGGAGGCGGCGGGCCCCTCGAAGGGGACGTGCCCGAGCAGGGCCTGGTACAGCAGGATGCCCAGGGAGTAGAGATCGCCGCGGGAGTCGGTGCGGCCGTCGATGGTCTCCGGGGAGGCGTAGGCGATGGAGCCGAGGAAGGTGCCGGTCTGGGTCTGGCTGGTGGCGTCGAGGGCGCGGGCGATGCCGAAGTCGGCGACCTTGATGCTGCCGTCGAGGCCGAGGAGGACGTTGCCGGGCTTCACGTCGCGGTGGATGACGTGCTGGGCATGGGCTTCTTCGAGGGCGAGGGCGACGGCTTCGGCGATGCGGCGGACTTCGAGGGGCGGGAGGCGCTTCCTGCTCTGGAGGCGGTCCTGGAGGGTCTCGCCTTCGACGAGCTCCATGGCGAGGTAGTGCGTGCCTTCGGACTCACCGGCCTCGTAGACGCGGACGATGTTGGGGTGCTGGAGGCGGGCGGCGAGGCGGGCTTCCTGCTCGAAGCGGCGGATGTAGTCGAGCTGGTCGGAGCGATAGTCGTGGAGGACCTTGAGGGCGACGAAGCGGCCGTTACGGGTGTCGCGTGCGCGGTAGACGGTGGCCATGCCGCCGGCGCCGAGCCGGGCGATTAGTTCGTAGGGGCCGAGCGTTCCGTCCACAGTGCGTAGTTTGTCGTTCGTGGCCTGTAGTGGGCAATGGGCCGGCGCAAGACTCGCCGGCCCATTGTTCTTTCTTGTTGTCCGCGCGGGCTGAAAGCCCGCGCTACGGTTTGTTCCGGCGGGCTGAAAGCCCGCGCTGCGGTTGTTCCCGCCCGCGCTGCGGGGAGGAATCAGTTCATGGATTCGATGATGGTGCTGATGCCCATGCCGACGCCGATGCACTGGGTGGCGAGGCCGTACTTCTTGCCGCTGCGGCGGAGTTCATGCGCGACGGTGGACACGAGGCGGGCGCCGGTGGCGCCGAGGGGGTGTCCGATGGCGATGGAGCCGCCGTTGACGTTGACGCGGTCCATGGGGATGCCGAGCTCCTTGCAGGAGGGGATCACCTGGGCGGCGAAGGCTTCGTTGAACTCGACGCGGTCGATCTGGCCGGCGTCGATGCCGGCGTGGCGGAGGGCCTTCCTGGTGGCGGGGATGGGGCCGAGGCCCATGACCTGGGGCTTTACGCCGCCGACGGCCATGCCGACGATGCGGGCAAGCGGGGTGAGGCCGAGTTCGCGGGCCTTGTCTTCGGACATGAGGAGGGCGGCGGAGACGCCGTCGTTGGTGGGGCAGGAGTTGCCGGCGGTGATGATGACGTCCTTGCCGCCGAGGGAGACGACGCCCTTCACGGGGTTGAGGGCGCTGAGGCCTTCCATGTTGGTGCCGCGGCGGAGGCACTCGTCCTGCTCGAAGACGATGGTCTTGCCGGTCTCGGCCTCGACCCAGTTGCCCTGGTCATCGAAGACGGGCTGTTCGACCTCGAGGGGGATGATCTCGTCCTTGTACATGCCCTTGTCGTAGGCCTCGGCGACCTTGCGGTGGGACTCGACGGAGAACTGGTCGAGTTCTTCGCGGGAGAGGCCGTAGACCTCGGCGACGTTCTGTGCGGTCTGGGTCATGCCGACGATGGGGTTGGAATCGAGGATGTAGTCGGGGAAGGGGACGGAGAAGTTCTGGCTGTGGTCGGGGGGGAGGTCGCGCTGGATCTTGTTGAGCTTAGCGAGGCTCTTGTTGAACTCGGTGATGCGGGTCTTGGGGGCGGAGCTGAGGCCACCGCCGAGGGAGCGGCCCATGCGCTCGATGCCGACGGCGATGCCGCAGTCGATGGAGCCGACGGCGATGGCGGCGGCGAGGCGCTGGAGGGTCTCCATGCTGGAGCCGCACTGGCGGTTGGTGTCGAAGGAGCAGACTTCCTTGGGGAGGCCGGCGAGGTGGGCGACGTTGTTGGCGCCGATGAGGACGAGTTCGCCGGCGCCCATGACGTTGCCGAGGCCCATGTCCTCGACGAGGAAGGGGCTGACTTTGGGGTTGCGCTCCATGAGGGCGCGGACGACCTTGCCGGCGGTCTCGTCGAGGCGTGTGGCGACGAGCATGCCGCGGCCGCCGCGGGCGAAGGCGGAGCGGACGCCATCGACGAGGACTACGTTCTGCTGCTTCATGGGGTTGTTCTTCCTCTCGTGCAATGTGGCCCGGGCGCCTGATGTCCGGGGCGCGGACACTCAGCATAGATGGGGGTGAAGCCGGAGGCTAGACGCCAGACGCAAGGAGGCTGGTCGCTGGTCGCTGGTCCGGTGGTCGGTGGTCGGTGGTCGCTGGCCGCGTGCGACTGGCGTCCGGGGCTCCCTCGCCGCCGAAACGTCTCCACGACGTGAGAGGAAGAGGAGGAGGCTCTCGCAGGCGAGCTTCGGCCACGAGGAGAAGGGCCGACCGCGTCGAGGGGTTGGGCCCTGCGGAAAGCGCAGGGGGCTGAAGGGGAATTGTTTCGCAGAAATGCACTTACTGGCATGGACGGTGGCCTCTCCTGCGTTTTCGTGAGCTAGTGCCACTGGAAGTGGACGACCTTGGCGCGCACGCCCTTTCTTCTGTCCTGGAGGGCCTGGAGGGCGTTCAGGGTCTGGAAGAGCTGGCGGGAGTACTGGGCCTCGTAGCGCATGATCTTGTTCAGGGGGCGCTCGCCCGGGAGCGATTGGGCCGGACGCTCCGGTGGAGCGTCAGCCGCCGCCTGGCCGAAGGGCGCATCGCCGTCATCATCAGGAGCGACGTTCACCTGGAGATAGGCAATGAGCTGCTTCACGGCCGCGAAGGCGCCGCCGAACTCTGCAGAGCCGTCGCCGGAGAGGACGGCGTCGCGCTCGGCGCGGGGGCCGCGGCGGAGGCGCCAGAGGAGGAGGGCGGCACGCTCGGTGAGCTCCTCTTCGAGGCCGCCCACGGGATCGAGGGCGGTGAAGATGCGGTGGTGGTGGTCTTCCCACTCGTCCTCGGATTCGACGCCGGGGAGGACGATCTTGCTGCTGGTGAGGCCGTGGCGGACGGCGTTGCGGCTGACGACGGCTTTGCCTTCGGGCGTGTTGGGGCCGGTGGTGGACATGGTGGTGTCGCTCTCCCTTCTGGTGCGGGGCGTGGAGGCGAGGGTAGGGGGAGCGGGGTGGGAACTCCAAGGGGGCTGGATCACATTGGCGGAATTTGACTGCGATCGACAACGGGGCAATAGCGGGCGGCGTAGGCCTCAGCGGATCGGTGTGTCAAGTTGCAAGGTAGTAGATGTGCTTGCGCCGCGCAGCCCGTCTTCCTGCATGAACCGAGACTCCCGGGCCAGGGGATGGCAAGCCGAGGCAAGACTAGCGTCCGGCAGCTGTTCGCCCGCGGGCCGGCGCGCGCTTTCGCGGATCGTTAGT
This sequence comes from uncultured Dehalococcoidia bacterium, assembly GCA_964371355.1. Lineage (GTDB taxonomy): Bacteria > Chloroflexota > Dehalococcoidia > DSTF01 > JACRBR01 > JACRBR01. The sequence continues at coordinate 13,910 of CAYJMG010000008.1, read as the reverse complement.
CGATCGCGCACGGTTCCGCTTCTGGGCCCTTGTTCGGGGCAGATGGCGCGCGGGTGCCAGGTCCGTCGAGACGCCGGGCAATAAAGAAGCCGTGCCGCTAACCCAGTCCTTGATGTCCTGCAGGACTTGGACGTCGAGGTCCGAATCGCTTACCAGTGACGCAATCCGAGTTCGATCAAGCAGGATTCCTCCCACACCAGCGGTACCCCTAACGAGTGTGCTCTTCTGGTCGGGTAGATGAACTACGAACGCCAACGCATTCTGGGGGCGATTGGCGAATTCAATGACATCGCTATGCCACCGGTCGACTTCGATGTGCTTCTCGCTCCAGTCCTTGCCTATGGCGCATTGACACAGAATCACTGCTTGGCTTGGCTGAGAGTCCGCGAAGCTGCGCCATGCGATCACGTCCAAGGACTGGTCTTTGGCATCGGGAGACACCGAGCGGTGTCTTCCAATCTGCTCCTTCATGAGGTCGCAAAGCTTCTTGACAGCAGGTTTGAAACCGCTCGGCACATCTCCGGAACGGCGCGGCCAACCGAATCGAAGAGCTGTACCTCCCACAAGGCGCGCCAGAGCGGTCGCCACGACGGATTCGAAGAGCCGCGCGGGTTTTGACGTGGAAACAACGCGATCATCTAGTTCGTATAGCAAGCGGGCGCCCAACAGGGCGAGGAACCGGTAGACACTAGAGTCCCGTTGCAGGTCTACTCGAGTAGGAGTCACGGCGAATGGGTATCTGTCGCCGATGACCTTGGCTCGCCGCCGGAGCTCAGACCAAACGTCATCTACTCGCAATTGGAGGGGAGCGATGCCCACTTTCTGTTCCAATCGGAGTCCTTCTCGCAGGGCGGCATCCTCTTCGCTGGTGGCGGCTGCCCAGTCGATGCGACCGAAGGTCTCGTCGGGCTCGTCGAAATCGGGAAACACGGCGAGATAATCGAGAGCATCAGTTTGCGAAATGAACTCGCGTTCGTCCTGAAACAACAGCACGAGCTCAATCCAGTCTGCCAATCGCAGAGGTCTCGGGTCGGCAGGCAGGTTAATCAAGTGCCGAGATTCTTCAGTAGTTCGTTCAGGACTTTCCGCACCTCCAAAGCCAGATCGCGAACCTTCTTGTTCTTTCTGAACTTGAATGCCTCGCCATTGGCCGCGAGGAGGTTTAAGCGAGCCTGCGTCAGCTCCGATCGGATACCTTCTTGATCGCCGCCAGCCGCACGAACGGCCATGGCCAGATCGCGGGTGTCGGCGAGGACTTCACGCGCCGTGGCATTGGGCAACACCCTTCCCAGATCTCTTATTTGACGTGACTCTCGTATTACCTTTGGTCCGGCATCATCTCCAAACAAGAATGCAAGAAGTGCCCTCAGTCTTTGGGTGTTGTCCTGCCGGACAGGGTTCTGCCTTGGACGCTTCACACCAGCCGCCTCGGGCAAACCGAGATACTCGCGGATGCCCGGATCCTGTAGGGCGTTGTAGAAGATACCGAAGTAGTGCCGTGCGGGTTCGGCATCGAAACCCTTGCCGATTGCCTGGCGCAGGATGGCGTACGCCTCAACTGACCTTCGCACGGCTGGAGTGGTGCTACCCGTCTTTCGCGCCGCCTCGCGAAAATCGAGGTTCTCAGACTCTATCAGTGACGCAAGATAGCGAGCCTTTGCTTCCGCCTTCCACTCCTTCACTCCGGAAATGTGACGAAACCCTAGGTAGTCAAGCAGTTCCTTGCGTTTCGAGTAGACCAGGACAGGGATCTTCCTCAAGGCACTGCGGTTGCTTTCGCGCGACAGGGCCTGCCAGAAGTCCTTGCGCCGTACAGACAGGCTTCCCCTGCTGGCGGGATGAAGGAGCAGCTTGAGCGTTGCCAGTCTTCTGTTGCCCTCCACAACGCGATAGGTGTCGGTCTTACCCACGCGAACTACGAGCAACGGCTCCTCGGAGAAGAACCCGTTGTCTGCCATGGATTCGCCGAGTTCGTCAAGGGCGTATTCACGGTCGAAAAAGGCCACAACGGCTTCCTCGGAGTTCTTGTCGATGAAGTCGTCATCAGGCAGCCGCGGGTTCTCAGGATCAAACGCCAGCTGATCAACACTCAAGTTGGTTGGGAAGGGTTGCGGCATGGCTATTTCTCCCTGAGGTGTCAGAGGCTACTCGAGGGCTGCCATCGCCCGAGTCGCGAGCGCCCTTGCCAGCAAAGGTGGAACGGCATTGCCAATCTGCTCCAACTGGCTTGTTTCAGAACCACAAAAGCGAAACCAGTCGGGGAAGCTCTGGAGACGAGCGGCTTCTCGAACTGTCAATCGCCGCCTTCGCCCATCGGGCAGAAGAACTCGCATCATATCGCCAGTCGCTCCTGCCAAGTTGCGACAGGTCAGGGTTCTTGCAGGCAGATCCGGCGTGAGGTCTCGCGACCGTTTGCAGGAAGACTTCGTTTCATATCGCGCGATGTACGCGTCCTGGCGAGGCGTGAGGAACTTGGGACTCCTTCCCGCCCGCTTCATCCCAACTCCCAAGGCTTTGCCGGCGGAATATCTGCCGGCTTCGCCAACCGGAAAACTAAAGTCTGTGCCCCTGCGCGTGGCCACAACAACGAGCCGCAGACGCCGCTGCGGCACGCCAAAGTCTGATGCGTCAAGAACCTCATGCTGCACATGATAGCCGGATCCGCGCAATGACCGTACAATATAATCGAAGTAATCAGCGTTTCGCTTCTTCAAACCGGGCACATTTTCGAAGATAGCTAGCTGCGGCTTCGTGTTGCGGACTGCTCGGAGAAATATCGGAAAGCAGTTTCGTCCGTCCGACTCGCCTCCCTGAGCACCTAACACGCTAAACGGTTGGCATGGCGGACCGGCCACCAGGACGTCAGCGGCATGGACATGAGTATCAATGCTGAGCGTGATCGGAATGCATCCGCCTGACAGGTTGCGCGAGTAAGTCTCGGCCGCGCTTCGATCCTGTTCATATCCGAGTGTGGAGAAACCTGCGGCCTCAAAACCCAGGCCCAAGCCTCCACAACCGGAGAACAAGTCGACGGCGAGCGGGGCGCCGGCGATTGGGTGCGCCTGCGGCAGTCTTAGGCGGAGGTGTTCCCTGTACGAGGAGTTCAATCGGCGCGCCCGTCATCGTTCAAGACGACGATCCCGGAATGGGGTGAAGCGAGGACTTGAGCTACATAAGACGACACGGCCCGGGCGTTTCGCAAAGCCGCCCTTTCGGGAATGCGGATGATACACCAGCCGTCATCGAGAAGCTGGGCATTAACAGCATCGTCCCTTCGTCGGTTTCGCTCCAGCTTCTCGCGCCAGTAGGGAGACATCCTGGCGATTCGCTTGCGCGGCAGAAGCCCGTGCCAAAAGACGCTATCGACAAAAATCGCGACACGTTGCTTCGGGAAGCAAACGTCGGGTCTACCGACAACCATTCCATAGTCAACGCGAAAGCGCAGCCCGCGACCGAACAACATCTGACGTAGCGACAGCTCCGCCTTAGAATCTCGGCGCCTAATGCGCCTCATATTCTGCGAGCGCTGCGCGACCGTCTTGACGTCTGCCATCCTGCCGCCCCAATGATGCGTCAAAACATGACGCCGCGTCAATCGGTGGGTGCGGGGCGTCTCGAGTCCGAGGAGGCGTGGTGGCGCGGTTCAATATTGCACGGGGAGTGCAAGAAGTCCTACCGGGGTGGTCGAGATTGTCACACGGGCGTTGGCTTCCTATGATCGCGGCACTCGCGGGGGCCCTCACCCCCGACCCCTCTCCCACAAGGGGAGAGGGGCCATGCTGGATGGCGGCGATACGACGGATGGCCGAGAGCGGCGACTGATGCCCAGAGCGGCGACTGATACGGAAGGGGTGATACATGGCGCAGCGGTTTGGGGGGGTTGTCGGGCGGTATGGGGCGGAGTCGACGCCGTGGTGGCCGGAGCCGGTGCGGGCGCGGGAGGGCGCGCCGAATGTGGTGTACGTGGTGCTGGACGACGTGGGATACGCGCAGGTGGGGTGTTTCGGGGGGCTGATCGAGACGCCGCACCTGGACCGGCTGGCGGCGGGCGGGCTGCGGTACGCGAACTTTCACACGACGGCGCTGTGCTCGCCGACGCGGGCGTGTCTGCTGACGGGGCGGAATCACCACGCGAACGCGATGGCGTCGATCGTGGAGAGCTCGATGGGGTATCCGGGGTACACGGGGGAGATCCCGTTCGAGAATGGGATGCTGGGGGAGATCCTGGGGCCGGCGGGATACGCGACGTATGCGGTGGGGAAGTGGCACCTGACGCCGCACGTGGAGATGAACATGGGGGCGCGGCGGGACCGGTGGCCGCTGGGGCGCGGGTTCGACCGGTATTACGGGTTCATGGGGGGTGACACGAACCAGTGGCACCCGGACCTGTGGGAGGACAATCACGCGATCGAGGCGCCGCGGACGCCGGAGGAGGGGTACCACCTGACGGAGGACCTGGCGGACAAGGCGATCGAGTATCTGACGGACCTGCGGAACGCGGCGCCGGACAAGCCGTTCTTTCTGTACTTCTCCACGGGGGCGGGTCACGCGCCGCACCACGCGCCGCCGGAGTGGATCGAGCGGTACCGCGGGAAGTTCGACATGGGGTGGGACAAGGCGCGGGAGCTGATCTTCGAGCAGCAGAAGGCGGCGGCGGTGATCCCGGCGGACACGAAGCTGACGCCGCGGCCGCACTGGATCACGGCGTGGGAGTCGCTGAGCGGGGACGAGCAGCGGCTGTACGCGCGGATGATGGAGGTGTACGCGGGGTTCATGTCGCACACGGACCACCACATCGGGCGGGTGCTGTCGTTCATCGAGCGGCTGGGGGAGCTGGACAACACGATCGTGGTGGCGATCAGTGACAACGGGGCGAGCAGTGAGGGCGGGCCGCACGGGTCGCTGAACGAGGCGCTGTTCTTCAACCGGGTGCCGGAGTCGCTGGAGGAGAACCTGGCGCGGATGGACGAGCTGGGGAGCCCGACGACGTTCAACCACTATCCGTTCGGGTGGACGTGGGCGGGAAACACGCCGTTCCAGCGGTGGAAGCGGGAGGTGCACGAGGGCGGGGTGGCGGACCCGTGCATCATCCACTGGCCGAAGGGGCTGGCGGGATCGGGGGAGATCCGGCGGCAGTATGTGCACGCGATCGACGTGACGCCGACGATCCTGGACGTGCTGGGGATCGAGGCGCCGGCGTCGATCAAGGGAGTGACGCAGTCGGCGATGCAGGGTCACAGTTTCAAGCAGACGCTGGGGGACGGTGAGGCGGGGAGCGGGCACGAGACGCAGTACTACGAGATGCTGGGGAACCGGGCGATCTATCACCGCGGGTGGAAGGCGGTGACGTATCACGGGACGACGGGGATGATCTACGACGGGGTGACGGACCCGTCGAAGCCGTTCGACGAGGACGTGTGGGAGCTGTACCACGTAGCGGAGGACTTCAGCGAGTCGACGGACCTGGCGGCGGAGTACCCGGAGAAGCTGCGGGAGCTGCAGGACCTGTGGTGGGTGGAGGCCTCGAAGAACAACGTGCTGCCGATCGACGCGGGGTCGTTGGGGCGGGCGGGGGCGCGGCGTCCCCGGCCGACGGCGGGGCGGAAGCGGTTTGTGTACTACCCGGGCGGGGCGCCTGTGGAATCGGCGGTGGCGGCGAACATGAAGAATCGCTCGCACAGCATGACGGCGGACGTGGTGATCCCGGAGGGCGGGGCGGAGGGCGTGCTGGCGGCGGTGGGCGGGCGGTTCGGGGGGTGGTCGCTGTACGTGCAGGGCGGGCGGCTGGCGTACGCGTACAACTTCCTGGGGAAGCGGACGATGACGGTGACGTCGGCGGGGGCGGTGCCGGCGGGGCAGCACCTGTTGACGGCGGCGTTCGAGAAGACGGGGCAGCAGCCGTTCGGGGCCGGCGGCGTGGTGCGGCTGTTCGTGGACGGGGAGCAGGTGGGGGAGATGGCGCTGCCTGTGACGATCCCGGTGTTGGCGGGCCCGGGGGAGGCCTTGCAGGTGGGGCGCGAGGTGGGGGCGCCGGTGACGGATGCGTACGAGGCGCCGTTCGGGTTCACGGGGACGCTGCACCGGGTGGTGGTGGACCTGCGGGGGCACGAGCCGCCGCGGGACCTGGAGCAGGAGGCGGTGGTGGGGATGGCGCGGCAGTAGGTGTTAGTGGTTAGTCGTTAGTCGTTAGTCGTTAGGGGCTCCTCGCGGAGGTGTGGACTGGGGGCCGGGGTGGCTGATGGCTGATGGCGAGTACGGGCAGGCGCGGCCCTGGTGCAGCACTGACGTACGGGTGCCCGGTTTCGCCGGTCATGGCATCGACGAACACAAGGTGTGGCGGGGTCAGGGATGTCCGGTTTTAAGGGCAATATGCCCCAGTCCAGAAAAACGGACATCGGGGGTTTTTGCTGGTTTTGATCCAACTGCTCGGCCGCGTAAGATGTCCTCGAAACCGGACATTTGCCAGGAGTCATGCTGTGAACGACTCAGGGAACGCCTATCGCATCTACACGTCCGAGTCACTGGGGCTAGCAATCCGCCATTTCCGTCGTCAGGCCGGACTCACGCAGGCAGAACTCGCCCGTGCGGCAGGGCTCAATCGCACGTATCTCTCGCAACTCGAGCAGGGCCGAGAGAGCGAACAGACGCGCCGCCTATTTCGTGTGCTGAGACGACTTGGCGTTCGAATGACGCTGCAGAAGGCGGACTGGTGATGAGCGGCGGACTAGCTGTCTGGATCGATGACCGGCAGGTGGCGAGGCTGGACTGTGACACACGCGGAAGACTCCGACTGCGCTACTCGGAGGAGGCGCTGCAATTGTATCCGCCGGGTAGTCCGCTGCTATCGGTGCGCCTCCCCGTTTCGGAGGTGCGGTTCACGCACGGCACGGTCGCACCGTTCATTGAAGGCCTTCTGCCGGAGGGTGATGTCAGGCAAGTAATCGCCGAATCGTTCGGCGTGGAGGCGAGCGACACGTTCGGTCTGATCAGCGCGTTGGGACGCGACTGCGCCGGGGCGCTCGTTATTCAGCCGGAGGAGGACACTCCTCCGGCGACGTCAGTCGCGGGAGTGGAGAGGCTCAAGACGGCGGAGGTCGAGGATCTGATCCTGAATCTGAAGACAGCGCCGCTGGGTATTGGCAACGAAGTGCGGCTATCACTCGCCGGGGTGCAGGAGAAGCTCGTGCTGACCAGGCTCGCGGATGGTTCCTGGGCGCGGCCCAAGGGCAGCACCGCTTCGACGCACATCTTGAAGCCAGCGACAGGCATATACCCAAACACGATCGAGAACGAGGCGTTTTGCATGAGTCTGGCCGGCCACCTTGGGCTGAGCACGGCGCGGGTGGGCATCGAAGCGCTCGGGACCACAAAGGTGCTGGTGGTTGAGCGCTATGACCGCGTCTTGCGCCCTGACGGCGGGGTAGCGCGGATTCACCAGGAGGACTTCTGCCAGGCGCTGGGCGTGCTTCCGGGCCACAAGTACGAGGCGAGTGGAGGACCGTCGTTCCGGAGGGTGGCGCGCATCCTGGAGGCCGCCGCCGACCCCGACTCGCTGGAGAAGTTATTAAGAGCGGCGCTGGTCAACGTGCTGATCGGGAACTGCGATGCGCACGGCAAGAACTATTCGCTGGTACATGACCGCGGCGGCGCGCTACGACTAGCGCCGCTCTATGACCTGCTTTCGACGGTGATCTACCCGGAGCTTTCCACGCACCTGTCGATGTACATCGACTCGGTGCAGAAAATAGAGGGCGTCACGAGCGACCGCATCTTGAATGAGGCGGAGCGGTGGGGAATGGACCGCGAACTGGCGGGCGAGGTTGTCGCGGGCGTGCTGGCGCGGGCGCCGGAAGCGGTGGAGCAGGCGGCGGCGGAGACGGACGGGGTGCCCGCGAAGCTGGTGCGGTTGGTGCGTCAGCAGATCAAACATCTGCTGAAGACGCTGGGCTCGGGCGGGGGGTGAGGCAGCCCGCTTGCGGATGTCGCGTTGGGGCTGCTCACGGTCATGGGGCGGTAGCCGGGGCGAGTAGGGCCGCGCGAGTCTGAAGCAGCATCGGGCCTTGCGGGACGATCGCCGGAGTCCGCATGGGACCGGTGCGTACTGATCCAAACATCCTCCGAGTGCGAAGAAGCAGCATCCGCACGCCTTCCCGGCATGCGTCCGGCATTCCGGGTGCCGGCGCTGGTTGGTGAGGGCTGGTACAGGCGCGCGCTGGAAACGAACGGCGCGCTGCACGCATGATGGAGGAACAGTGAGAACGAGACTACTACTGCTGGCGGGAGCAGCTGTCGCGCTGGGTGCGGCAGCGATCATCGGGTCTGGGTCGGGGTCGGCGGCCGACCACGGCGACGCGCCGTTGACGAAGAACAACAACGCGGAGGACATCGCCGACATCTACGCGTTCGAGGGCGACAGCGGCAACACGGTGTTCGTGATGACGGTGGCGGGTCTGGCGATGCCGGGCGCGACGCCGACGTTCGGCGCGGACAGCAACTACCAGTTCCGGATCGACAACGACGGTGACGCCGTCCCGGACGTCACCTACAACGTGACGTTCGGCGCGAAGGACTCCAGCAACAAGCAGGACGTGACGTTGCAGCGGGCGACGGGCGCGGCGGCCGACTCGCTGAGCGCGGGCGGCGACACCGTGGTCACCGGCGAGACGACGCCGGGTACGGACTCGCCGATCGTCAACGAGGACAACGGCGTCAAGCTGTTCGCGGGGCTGCGTGACGATCCGTTCTTCTTCGACCTGAACGCGTTCAAGGCAGGCCTGGCGTTCCGCAACCCGGGGAACGACTTCTTCAAGGGGCTGAACGTGCTGGCGATCGTCATCGAGGTGCCTTCGGACGACTTCCTGGAGGGCAGCGCGACGACGGCGGGCGTGTGGGGGATCACGAGCAGGGACGGCGCGGTCATCGACCGGATGGGCCGGCCGGCGATCAACACCGTGTTCATCCCGGAGGCGAGCAAGGACGCGTTCAACAACACGAAGCCCGCGGACGACGTGGCGACGTGGAAGAGCACGGTCGTCGCGACACTGAACAGCCTGGGGTCGGACCCGGCGCTGGCTGACGCGCTGCTTCCGGACATCCTGACGTTCGACACGAGCAAGCCGATGAACTTCCTGAACGGCCGCGCGCTGACGGACGACGTGATCGACGGCGAGCTGCAGCTCGTCACGGGCAACAGCGCCGCTTCGGACAACGTGTCGAACGACAGTACGTTCCTGGCCGGGTTCCCGTACGTGGGGCGGCCGAACACGAATCCGGCGCCGACGCCGATCGCGGCGCCGACGAAGGCCGCGGCCGCGCCTGCACCGGCATCGACGCCGCCGACCGGCATCACCGTGCCGAACACGGGCACGGGCGACGGTCCGGACACGGACGTGAACGCGAACATCTGGCTGATCGCCGCTGTCATCGCCGCCGCGATGGTCGTGGGCGGTGGTGCGCTGGTCGTCCGCTCGCGGGGCAACTCATAGCGGCTGCGACGACGAGGAGGAGGAGTGCCCGTCATGAGTCCCACGCGCGCATCACGACGCATGTTGATCGGGCTGGCGACGGGCGCTCTTCTCCTCATCACGGCCGCATGTGGAGGGGGGACGCCGGCGGCTGAGCCGTCGGCGTCCCCCGCCGCTTCGGGCGCGACCATCGATGAGGCACGGACGGAGCAACAGGCGCGCATCGACTTCCTGCTCGAGCGGTCGGCGGGCGACCCGCTCGACGTCTTCAGCCTCAACGGACTCGCAATGGAGTACATGCAGCGGGCGCGGGAGACGGGCGACGTCTCCGACCTTGCGCGGGCGGAGGAGTCGCTGACGACGTCGCTGGAGATCCGGCCGACGGGCAACTACGACGGCGTCGTGCTGCTGGCGAGCGTCAACGCCACGATGCACGACTTTGCACAGGCGCTGGACCTGGCGCAGACGGCGATCGCGCTGAAGCCGAACGAGGCCTACGGATACGGCGTGCTGGGCGACGCGTACATGGGGCTGGGACGCTACGACGAGGCGGACGTTGCGTACGAGAAGATGATCAACCTGGAGCCCGACCTACCAGCGTTTGGACGCCGAGCGCTGTTGTTCCAGTTGCGGGGCATGACGGACGAGGCCGAGCGGAGCTGGCAATCGGCGATCTCGCGCGCGGAGGGTGATGGGGTGCCCGAGCACGCGGCGTGGGCGAACGCGCAGCTCGCGAACCTGTACTTCATGCTGGGGCGCATCGACGACGCGGGCGAGCGGTACCAGGTCTCGCTGGACACGTTCCCGGGCTACGTCCACGCGATCGGCGGACTGGGACGTGTTTCGGCCGCGCGAGGGGATCTCGCGGGGGCGGCGGAATACTACGAGCGGGCGATCGCGAAGATCCCCGTCCCGGAGTACGTGATCGCGCTGGGCGATGTGTACGCGGCGCAGGGCGACGGCGCGAAAGCCGACGACCAGTACGCGCTCGTAGCCGCGATCGAGCAGCTCTACACGGCGAACGGTGTGAACCTGGACCTGCAGATCGGCCTCTTCAATGCCGACCACGACCGCGAGATCGCGGCTACGGTGGAGCGGGCGAAGGCGGCGTTCGCCGAGCAGCCGAGCCTGCAGGCGGCGGACGTGCTGGCGTGGGCGCAGTACAAGGCCGGCGATTTCGACGCCGCAGCGACGGCCATCGAGCATGCGCTCGCCACCGGCACGCGCGAGACGGCGGTGCTGTATCACGCCGGCATGATCTTCCGGGCGAGGGGCGACCTGGGCCGGGCGCAGGAATACCTGAGGGCGGTGCAGGACCAGAACCCGGCGTTCTCGGTGCACGAGGCGCCAATCGCGCGTGCGGCGTTTGAGGACGTCGTGGCGGCCGTGGCGGGGCGGTAGCGTCAGCTCGAGCAGATGTCCGGCGTTGCGGACATCTGTGCTTCGTCCCGCGGCAGGACGGGAATCAGGAAGTGGTCTGGTAGATGGCGGGGTGGTAGCGGGGTTTGGGGATGCGCTTGCCGGCGGCCTTCGCGGTGGCGAGCCAGGCCTTCTTTGCGATGAGGACTTCGCGGACGGCCTGGTCGGGGGTGCGGCCGAAGGCGGAGCAGTAGCGGAGGTCGGGGATGTCGGCGATGTAGCCCCGGTCGTCGTCGCTGTAGAAGACGTTGATGTGGTAGTCCTTCACGCTGGGCTCACATTGACAGCTTCTTGTGCAGCAACGTCAAATCAAATCGATCGTGCCGATAGAGTCAAGGAGCTTTTCCGGCTCGGAGGCTGGGTAATTCAGAGCCAGGAAGTGGCTGTCCTTCGACATGTCCCGTGTCGCGTCGTCAAACCCTCCCACGAAACTCACATGTGCACCGGGTTGGTCCGTGATGGGAGGGATTGCCTCTGCGGTGAGGACGATGAAGGTGCTGGCCGCTTTGCTGCTAAGCTTTGCGGAGAGTACCCAACCAGTCTGGACGCGGCCTGTCGTAATGTCCTTGATACTCGTTACCGGACCAACTTCATTGCCAATGAACCTTTCTCTAAACCTGGGTTTGCAGTAGCAGTTGGCCACAACCTTCAATGCCACCGGCGTCTTGTCTCGCCAAGACATGGGTATCACCCGCCGACGCAAATACTCTTCCTTCGGGGTCCAAGCGTCTTCCTCTCGTACCGGTGTCCTAGCGAGTTCTTCTATACCTTGGACTCGAACATTGAAGATATTGCCCGCGTACGAGGTCAGTGGGCGAGCATGGTTGCGGATCTTCGTAAGAACCTTCCCGGTCTGTGAGAAGTGAGCCACACCGCTCCAGTGATGGCTGTATTTCACCATGTGCGACGTCACAGCGCCGTTCTCCTCCAAGCTGATGTTGATGGGCCCGATCGCATTCGCGGGAAACGTGCACAGGGATACGATGCCGGGAACCTTCGGCATGTCGGGGAATGTGACGGCAATCGACCCATCCTGTGTAAACAGGATCCTAAAGAGCTTGTAGAGGTCTCCGCCAGCTGAGAGCGCGATGACGAAATGGTCGCCCCGAAGTGCTCGGATCTTGGCCTTCTTCTTCATGACGGAGCGTCATTGTGCCATACAGCACCCGAATGTCTCTACGGGTGAGGGTTGCCGATGCTCCAGGGCAGCAATTCAAACGATAGCGACGTTGCCCGTTCGCACCGTTCGGGCCATGATGGATGTTCTCGTATTGAGGGCGGGCGGAGCGGCCTGCTGGAAAGGAATGGAGCGATGGGTGTTGAGATGCGGGCGTTGGGGAGGACGGGGGTTAAGGTCTCGAGCGTTTGCCTGGGGGCGATGATGTTCGGCGGGAAGACGGGGCTGGATGATTCGTGCGGGATCATCGACAAGGCGTTCGATTCGGGCATCAACTTCCTGGACACGGCGAATGTGTATTCGCTGGGGAAGAGCGAGGAGGTGTGCGGGGAGGCGCTGAAGCGGAACGGGCGGCGGAATCACATCGTGCTGGCGACGAAGGTGCACGGCGTGATGGACAGCGAGGACCCGAACATGCAGGGGAACTCGCGCAGGCACATCATCCAGCAGTGCGAGGCTTCGCTTAAGCGGCTGGGGACGGAGTGGATCGACCTGTACCAGATCCACCGGCCGCAGAGCGACATACCTATCGACGAGACGCTGCGGGCGCTGGACGACCTGATCCGGTCGGGGAAGGTGCGGTACATCGGGAGCAGCACGTTCGGGGCGTGGCAGCTTGTGGAGAGCTTCTACATCGCGAAGGAGCTGGGGACGCACCGGTTCATCTGCGAGCAGCCGCCGTACAACTTGCTGGACCGCCGGATCGAGCGGGAGCTGTTGCCGATGGCGCAGACGTACGGGATGGCGGTGATCCCGTGGTCGCCGCTGGCGGGCGGGCTGTTGACGGGGAAGTACAAGCGTGGGGAGGAGCCGCCGGAGGGTGCGCGGTTCGCGGACCAGTCGAACCCGATCTACCGTCGGCGGCTGAACGACCGGATCTACGACGTGATCGAGGGGCTGGAGCCGATCGCGGCGTCGAAGGGGATCACGCTGTCGCAGTTGGCGCTGGGGTGGGTGATGAGGCAGCCGGGGGTGACGGCACCGATCATCGGGCCGCGGACGATGGAGCAGTTCGAGGACAACATGAAGGCGGTGGAGGTGACGTTCGAGGAGGACGAGCTGCGGCAGATGAACCGGGTGATCCGGCGCGGGGAGAGTGTGGCGCCGTTTTATGAGGCTGATTTCGGGCCGCATCAGTTCAGGTTTTAGGTCTTAGGTTTTAGGTTATGGGGGAACGAGGGCGGCCTGCGGGCCGCCTCTTCGTTGCTGGACGTGACGTTCGCGAAGGACGAACTGGATCCCGCGAGTGCCGGGGATCTGCGTCAGCGGCTTCTCCCGCAGGTCTGCGAGATCTGCGGGTGCGACTTCTCGGGCCAGTCTGCGGGATGTTCTGCGAGTTCGTGAGTGAGATGTGAGGGGTGGCCGGGGTGGCCACCCCTCTTCCTCCGATCGTGACCGTGTGAGACGGGCGGGGCGGCTGAGGGCATGAGCCGCCCCGCTCATCTATGCACGGACGCTCGCTGATTGATGGCGCGGGCCGGATTGGGGCGCGCCGGGGGTGACGTTGCGGACGGCCTCGAAGTAGAGGTCTTCGTGGTGGTGGACCCAGTCGCAGGCGTCATCGAAGCCGCAGCAGTGCATGACGTAGAGGACATCGTCGCGGTCATACAGCTCCAGTTCGGCGGGGCCCTCGTCGCGCACGTAGCGGAGGGCGCTGATGACGTTCTCGGGAACGCGGTCGTACCACATTGGGTGGCCTCCCAGATCCGTAGTTGTGGATGGTAGGGCGAGGAGGGTGCTGGTGGCGTAACAACGGGGGCGGGAATGTTGCGGAAGCGTATCAGGGGTGGGGGGGCGGGGCAGTGGGTCAGTGTCTCAGTGGGTCAGTGTGTCAGGGCGGGGACCTCACC
>CAYJMG010000007.1:68373-133777 GCA_964371355.1 uncultured Dehalococcoidia bacterium | reverse complement strand
GAAGGACCCGGTTGGACTCTCACAATGAGTGGACCACAGATCGGGGGCAGGTCAGGAGGGGGCCTGAACTGGGAGCGGCTGGATGATCGACGGGCCTGCAGGATCTCTCATCCACTGAGCATCGGCGGTCTGCTTGATCGCGAACGATGGACAACCATCCAAGACGCAATGATTGACGCGATGATCCGGCTTAATGCTGCTCTCGCGAAGCCATCTGAAGGCGCGGTGTCGACTGTACAGAATTCGCCGCAGATGGCGACGACGCCTCGCTGAGTCAACTCAACTCAATTCAACTCAACTCAACCTACAACAGCGACGCTCGCTCCGGCCCCAAACTACGAGCGTTACCCCTGCGGACCGCCTTAGTCGCATCGCCGCAAGATTCTTCGCGTTGCTCAGATTGACAGGGTGCGCTTGACGCCGTGGTCATGCTGAGGCAGGCCCGAGCGAGTCAGCGGTTATCCGCGATGTCCTCGAACACTCGCTCCCGGCCGAGGTCTCCCTCAGATGCCGACGTGGGAGGCGAAGTGCTCGCCGGTGGGGGTGCGGCGGGCGGCGACGAGGCGGCCGGCGTGTGGTCCAGTCCTCAACTGACCGCTTTCTTCACGAGCGCGGCGATCTTTGCCTCTTCGGCGGACGTCATCTTCTTCAGGGCGAAGGAGGTCGGCCACATGACGCCTTCGTCGAGGTTCGCCGCGTCGTTGAAGCCGAACGTCGCGTACCTCGCGTCGAACTTCGCCGCGCTCTGCAAGAAGCAGACGACCTTGCCGTCCCTGGTGTAGGCGGGCATCCCGTACCTGGTTCTCGGCGAGAGGGCTGGCGCGCTGGCTTTGATGATCGCATGGATCCGCTCAGCCATAGCGCGATCCGGTTCCGGCATCTCGGCGATCTTCGCCAGCACGTCGTTTTCGCCGGCCGCCTTATTCTTGTTCGCGCGCGCTTCCGCCTTCAGCTCCTGGGCACGCTCCTTCATCGCCGCTCGTTCTTCGGCCGTGAATCCCTCGTACGGCTTCTCGGTCGCGGTCGTGCGCTTGCCGGACCCCGGGGTGGACTTCTTTGCGGGTTTCGTCTCAGCCATTGCGAGGCAACTCCTCCGGGATGTTCACCGCTGCTGGATACGGAGCAGGTTGCCCGCGGGGTCGCGGACGGCGCAGTCGCGGACGCCGTAGGGCTGCTCGGCCGGCTCCTGGACGATCTCGGCGTCGCTGGCCTGCAGCCGCTCGAAGACGCCGTCCAGGTCGGGCGTGGCCAGCAGGATCATGGCGTAGGTGCCCTTGGCCATCATCTCGGCGATGGTGCGGCGCTCGTCGTCGGTGATGCCGGGGTCGGCGGCCGGAGGATGCAGGACGATGGACGTGCCGGGTTGGCCGGCGGGGCCGACCGTGATCCAGCGCATCCCTTCGTATCCGACGTCGTTACGGACCTCGAAGCCGAGAGTGTCGCGATAGAAGGCCAGGGAGGCCTCCGGGTCGCTGTGCGGGAGGAAGCTTGCGTTAATCGTGATGTTCATGCGGTCAGGATAGCTGCGCCTCGGCGACCCCCGCTTCTCGATTCCTGACCGGTCTGGTCACCTGTTTCGCCACGCACGACGGCATCCCCGCTGTCGCGCGCGCTGCCGCGCGCCGATAGACGCTGGGCGGCACACCGACCAGCTCGGTGAAGCGACTGCTGAAGGTGCCCATCGACGAGCAGCCGACCTCGAAGCACACCTCGGTCACGCTGAGGTCGCCGCGGCGTAGCAGCGCCATCGCGCGCTCGATGCGCCGCGTCATCAGGTACGAGTACGGCGACTCGCCGTAGGCGCGCCTGAACTGGCGGCTCAGGTGCCCGGCCGACATGTTCACGCCGCGGGCGAGCGCCTCGACGTCCAGCGGCTTCGCGTACTCCCTGTCCATCCGGTCGCGAACGCGGCGGAGCAGCGCGAGGTCCTGCAGGTGCTGGGCGGCGCCGGAATCGCTGTTCACGTTTGCGATCGTGCCACGTCGCGCTGGGAGCGGGTCAAGTCCGTTGACGTCGCGCATCCGGGGTGATCCTTCGTTGCGCCTGGCTCGGGCCGCGATGGCTTGCGCGCTCAGGCGGGGCCGAGCAAGTCCCAGCGGTTGCCGGCGATGTCCTTGAACACCACGATCCGGCCGTACGGCTCCGCGCGGGGTGATGTCACGAACTCGACGCCCGCGGCGGCCATGGCGTCGTACGCCGCGTCGAAGTCGTCGACGCGCAGGAAGAAGCCCACGCGACCCGCGAATTGCTGTCCGGCCGCGGCGCGCTGCTCCTCACCATCGGCTCTTGCGAGCAGGATGCCCGTCTCCGCCCCGGGTGGGCGGACAACGACCCACCGCTTGGGGCGACCGTCGTTCGTTAACGCAGGTGAGTCTTCGATGAGGTCGAACCCGAGGGCGTCGACGAAGAACGCGATCGCCGCGTCGTAGTCGTCGACGATGATGGCGACAAGTTCGAGGTGTGGCACAGGCGCAGGATAGCCGCTGACCGCCCGCGGTTGGAGCACGATCTCCTTGGCGTCCATTCGTGTCCCTTCGTGGTTCCGCTACCTGGCGCAGTCTCCGAACCTGGCGTCCTCGCCCCCTGCCCGGATGTTGTTGAGATCGGGACGGTAGCTGGCGGACGCCGTGTCGAGGGCCACGACGTTAAACAGGTCGCCGGATCCCGCGACACTGATGCTGGAGGTCGCGAACGTGTTGCCTACCCACACGTTCTTGTCTTCACCCTGGCTCTCGATGTCCAGCGTGTTGTAGCAGATGTGATTGTCGCGCACGTAGTTGAATGCCGCGGCCGGCTTGATACCCGCTCCGCTGATCACCACGCCCTTGGCATTGTTGCGTATCAGATTGTCGTGGATGTACGAACCCTCCGCCGAAGAGATGCCTGCCACGTCGTTGTCCGCGATGATGCAGCCGCGGACCGTCACGTACGACGCGATAATGCCAGACCCCCGAAACGCGCTGATATTGCACCCTTCAACAATCGAGTGCGCCCCCAGCGTCAGTCCGCTCCCGCTAACCCCCGTATCGGTACCGATGGCCGTCAATCCGTCGATGCGCGCGTAGGTGGTGCTCGCCGCCGACACGCCGTCGCGCCACCCGCGGAGGGTGCCGTCCTTCAATGTGATGTTGCTCTGTGCGGCGGGAATGCTGACGCCGGTTCCCGGTGATGCGGCGCCCGGTCCGGTCAGCGTGAACCCCTGGAAATCGATCGTCACGTCGCTTGCATTGATCGTTATGCCCGCCCCGGCCCCTGTGAGATTCGCCGTCACGAGGTACGACCCGGGCTGGTCAATCACAGCCGGCAGCGCCGAGATCTGGCCCTTCCCCGTCGAAGCGACCGGCCCCGGCGGATCGAGGGGGCCGCCTCGCACGACACCCGCCATCCCGGCCGCGACGAACACCGCGAGCGCGACGGCGACGACCCATCCCGCGCGGCTCATGAGCCTGTACATGGGCGAAATCTCCTGGTCGGGGTCAGTGCGTGGGAAGTCGCTGCGGGTAGCGTGCATCCTACCGCACGGCGGCGAGCGCCTTCGCGGCTGCCATGAGGTCGTCAATTTCGCGCTGCTTGATGGGCGGGCGGACTAACAACGGGCAAAAGTTGACCATTGGAGAAGATGCCAGTGGCCGCCGTTGTCCGGGTCGGCTCGTGAAGAAAGGAACTTTGCAGAAGTGATTTGGCGCGCTTGGAGATCGGCGGCGGGCTCCCTACCGTCGCCCTATGGCCCGCATCAGGATGGTGGCTGCAGCACTGGCCCGACGTTGGGGGCGCGCGGGCGGCGGGCGTTTGATTGTGTTGGCGCTTCGCTCAATCAAACACAATCAGCACAGTCAAACGGCTGAATCTGCGGCCCGCGGCGATGCGGCGACCGCAGGGGCGGTTGCAGCTTCGGTGCCGGCACAGACCCAAAAGTGCCGAGCAATTCAAACAATCAAACAGCGGGCCTACCCAACGCCCAGCAGCTCCACGTCGAAGATCAGCTCGGCGTTCGGCGGGATGACGCCGCCGGCGCCACGCGCGCCATAGCCCAGGTCGGGCGGGATGACGAGCGTGCGCTTGCCGCCAACCTTCATGCTCATGACGCCCTCGTCCCAGCCCTTGATCACCTGGCCGACGCCGATGGTGAAGGCGAAGGGCTCCCCGCGGTCGACGGAGCTGTCGAACTTCTTTCCGTCGGTCAGCTTGCCGGTGTAGTGCACGGTGACCTTCTTGCCGCGCTCTGGCGTGGCGCCGGCGCCCTCGACGGTGTCCGTGTACTTGAGGCCGCTGGGAGTGGTGATCTGGTCTGGCATGCGGGGCGTTCTCCTTCTTCTCGAGATGGTGCCTTGGATGCAATGGGGCGAGTCGGCGAATCGCCCCGACAGGACCATTGGGCTACTGAATCGAGATCAGCTCGACGTCGAAGATGAGGGTGGCGTTGGCGGGGATGGACGGGGGGCGGCCGCTGGGGCCGTAGGCGAGGTCGCCGGGGATGATGAGTCGCCGCTTGCCGCCGACCTTCATACTGCCGACGCCCTCGGTCCAGCCGGGGATGACCCCGCTAAGTTGGAACGTCGCCGGCTCCCCACGGTCGACGGAGCTGTCGAACTTCGTGCCGTCGGTGAGCCAGCCCGTGTAGTGCACGGTCACCGTCGCGGACGGTCCGGACGGCGCGTCGCCGTCGCCGACCACCTCGTCGATGAAGCGCAGCGTGGCCGGGGCGTTCGTGTAGGGCGACGTGACATCGACCTGCTGGATCTCGCCGGTGAGGGCCGGGACGCCGGGGGCACTGCCGTCGCTGTCGGTGGTGGCGCCGACGGACGTCCCGGCGGGCGTAGGTGCCGTCGTGGGCGCGCCGGCTTCGGCGGTGGTGGACGAGGAGGGGCGGACGCCGCCAGTGTCCGGCGAAGCGCCGCCGCCGGGGGTGAGTGGCAGGTCGCCGCTGCCGTCGTCGCCACAGGCTGCCAGGACAGCGGCGCCGGCCAGCAGGATAGTCACGAGCATCTTCATCGGTGGTCTCCTCCTTGACCGGGGCATTGTGAGGGGTGGGATCGCGCGGCGCAATTCAGAGAGGCGCGAAGACGGGAGCGGGACGACGGGTGAGTGGGCGACAAGCGCAACCACGGACCCCTTTGTCCCTCATCCCTGTCCCTAACCCTTTGGAAAGAGCGCCAGCGGGCCTGTAAGCCGAATTCTGTACCCCCTGGGCCACCCCACGCCGGCTGAAAGCCGGCGCTACGGCGGCGAGAGGGCGGTGACCATCTATCTGGGCTGCGAGTCGCCTCGCAGCTCGAGCGGCTTACCCGGGACTCTCGGACGGGCCGTCCTTAGGCCGCCGAGCGACCGAAATCGCCCGGACGGACCGCGGTCCCCTATGTAGCCTTGCTCCGGGTGGGGTTTGCCCGGCCGCCGTGTCGCCACGGCGCCGGTGCGCTCTTACCGCACCATTTCACCCTTACCGACTTGATCCCGCGAAGGCCGCAGGCGTTCTTGCTGCGGCACTCGCGGGATCAAGCCGGCGGTATGTCTCTGTGGCACTTTCCGTCGCCTCGCGACGCCCTGCTGTTAGCAGGCACCCTGCCCTGTGGAGTTCGGACTTTCCTCCCCCTTTCGGGAGCGGCCACCCGGCCCGCTGGCAGTTCCAGTATACGGGGAAGTGCGAGGTGAGACGTGAGAGGTGAGATCTGGCGGTCCTCACCCTCGCAGCACCGGCTCTCAGCCGCGCGGGCGCGCGCCTTCCCGCGCCTACAGCCGCTTTGTGTTCTTGAAGTGGAGCTTGGCATAGTCGGCGAGTGATTCACGGCCGTCCGACGCGATCAGGGTGCGGGCCGCCGCGTCGACGCCGGGGCCGGCGCCTTTCGGGAGGACGAGGCCGGCCTTTCGGGAGAGCTGGTCGAGACGGCGCAGGAACTCGGCGCGAGCGAGGATGGAGGCGGCCGCGACGGCGGGGTCGCGCTCTGCGCGTGGCATCTGCGCGAGCTGGAGTTGGCGGCCCTTGCGGAACAGGGCGTCGCGGATGAGGGACTCGTCGCCGAACTGGTCCGCGACGGCCGCCGTCGCGGTCGGCGCGCGTCCGGCCACCTCCTCGATGGCGCGGGCGTGGGCCCAGGCGAGCACGCGGTTGACGCTGCGCATCTTCTCCCAGAGCTGGTTGTAGCGCGGCGGCATGATGGTGACGATTTCGTTGGGGAAGGCGTCGCGGATCTGCGCGGCGAGGCTGAGGGCGGTCTTGTCCGTGAGGGCTTTGCTGTCCCGGACGCCGAGCGCCTCCAGGACCCGCCAGCTATCGGACGTGAGAGCGACAGCGGCGGCGACGAGGGGCCCGAAGTAGTCGCCCTTGCCGCTCTCGTCGCTGCCGATCCAGCACGCAGCCCCCGCGAGCATCGGTTCGATGGTGGTGGACGCGGACTTCTTCGAGCCCGGGGACGAGGCGGTGCCGCCGAGGAGCGCCGAGATAGCATCGGCCTCGGGCGTGTCGGCGCGGTCGAAGACGACCTTCGTCACGCCGCCCCCGCCCTTCGACGACGGGTAGACGTTGAGCGCGACGGGGCCTGTGGGCAGCGTCATCCGCAGCCGAGCGCCATTCTGCAGCGGCAGCCGCTCGAACGCACCGCCGTGCCCGGCGACGTGGGACTGGAGAGCGGCGATGACAGACTCGGCCGACTGGGCGACCGTGATGCTCTTCGCGGCCATGCCTACGCCTTACGCCTCACGGGCGCAACACGACGGCCGCGCCGTCATCGTTGACTTCGATGCGGGCGATGACATCCCGCAGGGTGGACTGCCGCTGCTCGAACCCGAGGGTGTCCCAGCCGTCGAGGAGGTGCGCCACCGACTGGACGCGGGCACGGGTGCGCTCGGCGGCGTTGATGTGCTCGTCGAGACGGCGTTCGACCTGCTCGAGCGCGTCCTCGGCGACGAGGCGGTCGCCGGCGGCCTGCACGCTGAGGGTGCGCATCTTGTCGCGGGTGATGCGGCCCCGGGACGCCGCATCGACATAGCTCTCGAGACGCCGGTCGATCGCACGCAGGCGAGAGCGCAGGCGGTCGGCTTCGACCTTCTGCTCCGCGAGGACGGCGGCTCCATCACCGGCCTGCGGAAAGCCGCAGCCGTCCTTCTCGAACATGCGGGACAGCGCATCGCGGACCACGCCTTCCAGCACGTCGGCGCGGCGCGTGTGGTAGCCGCAGACGCTCTGGTTGGTTCGCGATTCGCACTGGTAGTACCGATAGGAGTTGGAGACGGTCTCGCCGCTCTGGCGCTTCCACGACTGCTTGCGGCTGACCCCGATGAGCTTGTTGCCGCAGTAGCCGCACTGGACGATGCCGGACAGGAGGAACTGCGAGGCGACGCGCGGCGAGTAGCTGGTGCGGCGGGCGTTCAGGCGGTCCTGCACCAGGTGGAAGTCGTCCGGCGAGACGAGCGAAGGGTGGGTGCCGCTGACGTGGACGTTGAAGCGCGAGTAGGTGCCCAGATACGCGCGGTTGCGGAGGATGTCGCGGATGCTGACCATGCTCCAGTTGCCGCCGCGGCGCGTCTTCAGCCCCTCCTCGTTCAGGCGGCGGGCGATGAGACGGATCCCCATGTCCTCGTGCAGGTACAGGCGAAAGATATAGCGGACGACGACCGCCTCCTCGGGCACCAGCTCCAGCCGGCGGCGCGCGCCCACCTTGTAGCCATAGGGTGGCCGGCCCAGCACTTCGCCCTTCACCGCCTTGCGGCGCATGGCGGCCCGCACGCGGTCGCTGAGGCGTCCGTTGGAGCCGTCGGCGGTCCAGGCGGCCATCAGCGCGGCCTCGGCGTCCTTGCCGCCGGAGATGGGCGTCACCTGCGCGCCCAGACCCTCGAGCTGGAAGATGCGCACGGCGGCATCGCGCAGGTCGCTGCCCAGCGACTGGATCGATGGCACGACGACGACCACGAAGCCGTGCTCGCGCTGGCGCAGGAAGCCCACGAGCTGACGGAAGCCGGGCGCATGACCGTTGCTGCTGGGCGCGTCGGCGAAGGTCCCGGCCACTTCGAAGCCCTGGCTCTCACAGAACTCCAGGAAGGCCTTGTTCTGTTCGGCCAGCGTCTGCCCGCCGCGGGCGGTCTCGCGGAAATATCCGACGGCCCTCATGTTATGTATAGAGAATGCGCTCGCAGTTGGGGCACTGCACCAGCACATTCCCCGCCCTCGCACGATTGACGGCACTGACCGGAAGAGAGATCCGGCATCCCAGACAGAGGTTGCGGTCGAGCTTTGCCACCCCGCGGCCCTGATGGACCCTGCGGACGTGGTCGTAGCGAGCCAGCAGCTCCGCGTCGATGGCCGCGGCCTGCTCGCCGCGCTCGCCCTCCAGCGTCACGATTTCGGCCGTCGCGGTCTCGAGCCGGGAACGCAGCTCGGCCTGCTCTTCGCGCCACGCGGCCTCCAGCCCCTCCAGCTCGGCCTCCGCGGCGCGCAGATCGCCCTGCGCCGCCTCCACCGCGGCTATCGCCTCGAGATCGCGGTCCTCCACGGCGGAGAGGTGGCGCTTGAGTTGGTCGATGTCGGCCTGCAGATCGGCCAGCTCTTTGGGGTTCTTGATCGATCCGCTGTAGAGCTTCTGCTCGGCAGGCGCGATCTTCGCGCGCAACGCATCGGCCTCGAGATCGACGTCTTTCTGCGACGCTTCGGCGCCACGCGCGGCGGCGCGCAGCTCGTCGGCGCGGGCGCGCAGGTCGCTCAGCTCCTGCGTCTCGCCGAGACGCGCCTCCCCGTCGGCGATCGTCGCGCGACGGCTATCGAGCGCGAGATCGGTTTCCTGCAGGCGCACGAGATCGCTAAAACGTGACATCGACAGAGTGGCCACCATGTCCGCTCCGCCACGGCGGCCCCGCGCACAAGCGATCGGCGCGGGCCGGCGTGGGGATAACGCAAGGACGGATCAGTTACACGAAGTAGAGTAGGACGCCGCTGCGATTATAGGCGATCAGGCGCGCTATGCGGCAACGGGCTTACAACGGGAGCGCAGCCGGAGCGCGGCCGGAATCCGCGAATTGACCCGCCGCGCCGTCCGCCGATACGCTGAATGCGCCGCCGAGGTGGCCCCCCATGCGCTACAACGTTTCATCCATCCTGAAGGAACACACGGGCTCCTCCCGCGAGTACGACGTCGACGACGACGTACAGATCGATGGCGAGACGCATCGCCTGACGGGACACGTGCGCTTCGACCGCACGCCGCGCGGCATCCTCGTGCGCACGCGACTCAACAGCAAGGTCGATGCGCAATGCAGCCGCTGCCTGCGGCCGGCGGCGCTGCCGATCGACCTGACGATCGAAGAAGAGTTCATCCCCTTGATCGACGTGATCACCGGCGCGCGCGTGGAAGAACAGGAGGGCGAAGAGGATGCGTACCGCATCACCGCACGGCACGAGTTGGATCTGCGCGAGGCCGTGCGACAGTACTGGGCCATGGCGCTGCCGATGGCGCCGGTGTGCCGCGACGACTGCGCGGGCCTGTGTCCGCTGTGCGGCAAGGAGATGAGCACCGACCACGCTTGCGCCGAGGCCCCGGTCGACGAGCGGTGGGCGAAGCTCGCCCGGCTGCGCGAGGCGTAGGGCGGCGGGTAGCCCGGTGGCCGGGCGTCGGGTAGACTATCGCGAACCCGAGAGAGGAGCCGCAGTCCGTTGCCACCACTGCCAAAGAGGAAGTATCCCAAGGCGCGCCAGGGCAAGCGCCGAAGCCACATGGCCCTGAAGCCCGCAGGCCTGACGAAGTGCCCCCAGTGCCACTCCGCCCGCCTGCCCCACACCGCCTGCCCCAGTTGCGGCTTCTACCGCCGCGCGGGCGCCGTGGCCGTCAAGAGCGCCAAGACCGCCGCGGAGTAGGCGCGCGGGAGCCCCCAACCCGCGGGTTAAGCCCGCGTAGGGCGCAACCGCGAGCTTAAGGCCCGCGCCACGACCCACGTTATGCCAGCTTCGTTCCATCGAGAGGCCGCACCGCACCGTGACAGATAGCAGCGTCGCATGGGTGTTCCCGGGACAGGGCGCCCAGGAGTCCGGGATGGGCCGCGACCTCTACGACGCCTTCGAGCCCGCGCGGGAGCTGTTCGACAGCGCCGACGCCGTGTTGGGCCGCCCGCTCTCACGGCTGTGCTTCGAGGGGCCCGACGAGGAGCTGGGCAAGACCTTCAACAGCCAGCCAGCCATCTACCTGACCTGCATCGCGCTCCTGACGGTGGCACGGGAACAGGGTGCGCTGCCCGAAGCACCCGCCTTCGCGGCGGGCCACAGCCTGGGTGAGTACACGGCGCTGACCGCGGCCGGCGCGATCGCGTTCGAGGACGGGCTGCGGCTGGTGGAGACGCGCGGGCGGCTGACGCAGGCGGCCGCGGAGGCCACGCCGGGCGGCATGGCCGCCCTCATGGGGCTGGACGAGCCGGCGACCCAGAGCATCTGCGACGAGGCCGGCGTCGAGTTATGCAACATCAATTCGCCGGGCCAGCTCGTCATCGGCGGCCTGAAGGAGAACATCGCGAAGGCGTGCGAGTTGGCGCTGGCACGCGGGGCGAAGCGGGCGATCCCGCTGGACGTGGGCGGCGCGTTCCACACGTCGCTGATGCGGCCCGCGGTGGCGGGGTTCACCGCGGCGCTCGACGCGGTCGATATCAAGCCGCCACGCGTGCCTGTGGTGGCGAACGACTCCGCGCGTCCCATGACGGACCCGGGCGTCATCAGGAAGGAGCTGGCCTACCAGCTCACCCACCCGGTGCGCTGGGTACAGTGCGTGGAGTACATGGCGGACCAGGGCGTAGGCACGTTCATCGAGATCGGCCCCGGACGCGTGCTGACAGGCCTCATCAGGCGCGTCGCATCGGGGACGCAGACGAAGAACATCAACGGAGCAGGATCGCTGACGCCATGACCATGCTGTTCAACCTGTCGGGGAAGGTGGCGCTGGTGACCGGCGGTTCGCGCGGTATCGGGCGGTCGATCGCGCTGGCGTTGCGGGCGCACGGGGCGCAGGTGGCCATCAACTACGCGACGAACGAGATCGCCGCCGCGGAGACGGTGGGCGCGCTTGGCGGTATCGAGCACGCGATCATGCTCCGGGGCGACGTGGCGGACCCGGCGGTGGGGCCGCGGCTGGTCGAGGAGACCGTCAAGGCCTTCGGCAAGATTGATATCCTTGTGAACAACGCAGGCGTGACGCGCGATGACCTGATCCTGCGCATGTCCGAGGACGAGTGGGACACCGTGATCGACACGAACCTGAAAGGCACCTTCAGCGTCACCAAGGCGGCGATCCGGCCGATGGTGCGTCAGCGCTTCGGGCGGATCATCTCGGTCGCCAGCGTGGCCGGAATGGTCGGGAACGCCGGCCAGGCGAACTACTCGGCGGCGAAGGCGGGCATGATCGGGTTCACGAAAGCGGTCGCGAAAGAAGTAGCCTCGCGCAACATCACGGCGAACGTGATCGCGCCGGGGTTCATCGACACCGAGATGACGGCCTCCCTGACGGACGCGCAGCGCGAAGAGATCATGAAGATGGTGGCCGTGGGACGGACCGGGACGCCCGAGGACGTGGCGCCTGCGGCGGTGTTCCTGGCCTCCGACGAGGCCTCGTATGTCACCGGGCACGTGCTCACCGTCGATGGCGGGCTGGTGATGCAGTAATGGCTACGAACCCCCGCCGCAAGTCCCGGATCGTGGCGCTGCAGGCGCTGTTCGAGTCCGACGTCTCCCCGCACGACCCGCTCGAGGCGCTGGCGCGGCGGAGCGAGGAAGCGAACCTGACCGAGGAGCAGGCGGCTTTCGCGCGGACGCTGGTGGAGGGCGTGGTCGAGCATCGCGCGGCGCTGGACGACGTAATCCGCCAGGCGGCGACGCAGTGGCCGGTGGAACAATTGAGCGCCATCGACCGGAACATCCTGCGTCTTGCGATTCGGGAGATCCTCATGAATAATGGGGCGCCCATCCGGGCAGCCATCAACGAGGCCGTGGAACTGGCAAAGATCTACGGGAGCGACAGTTCTGCTCGATTCGTCAATGGTGTGCTCGGCTCGGTGAGCATGTCGCTCGCAAACAAGACCAGTCCCGGCAGCTGAGCCGGTCCGGAGGAGAGGAACAACGTGGCCACAGTTTTCGAGCGCGTCCGCAAGATCATCGTCGACCAGCTCGGCGTCGAGGAAGACCAGGTAGTCCCCAGCGCTTCGTTCGTCGACGACCTGAACGCCGATTCGCTGGACCTCGTCGAGCTGATCATGTCCATGGAGGAAGAGTTCTCCAAGGATGGCAAGACGCTGGAGATCAGCGATGAGGACGCAGAGAAGATCGCGACCGTGCAGGACGCGGTCGACTACCTGAAAGATCTGGGGATCGACGACGAAGGGTAGCGAGCGGGTCACCCGCCAGCCCGTCAGCAGTTCGACCGTCGATGAGCCGCCTCCGGTGAGGCGGTTTCGCTTTCGCTGACGCCCCCTTTTGGGTGGGCCTGGGGGCTGGCGTACACTGCCGGTATGAACCTGTTCGGCGTCGGCCCGCTGGAGCTGGCCGTCATACTGATCGTCGCGCTGATCTTCGTCGGCCCCGACCGGCTGCCCCGGCTCGCGGCCGACCTGGCACGGACCATCCGCGAGATCCGCAAGTACACCAGCGGCCTAGCGGCGGAGTTCAACGAGGTCATCAAGGACGTCGAGAAAGAGACCGAGGGCGAGCGCGGCGTCTGGAAAGAGGTCACGGACGGGATCGGCGGGGCCACGCAGCAGGTGACCGAGGCGATGCGCGGCGTGCGGCAGGACATTCTCAAGCAGGACGCGTCCGCTGCACCTTCGGCGGCCGGGGCAGCAGCAGCGAACGGCGCGGCCGCCTCGAACGGCGCCGCGGGCGGGAGCTGGGTCGAGATCCCCGACCCGGACGCGGCGCCAGAATCATCGGCCGCAGCGCCAGCCGCAGCGCCAGCCGAGCCGCCCGCGGAGGCGGAACCAACGGCGGAACGGGCTGAATCGGCGCCATGACCACGGCCACGGCCCCCGTCGAGTTCCCCGAGGACGGCAAGGTCCTCACCATCATCGAGCACCTGATCGAGCTGCGGAACCGCGTCATCATCAGCGTGCTCGCGCTGGTCATCGGCATCGGCGTGTCGATCTATCCATTGACGAAGTGGTTCATCGGCTTCCTGGTCGACCCGGCAAAGGACGAGGTCGAGGGGTTCAAGCTGAACCAGTTCACCCTGCTCGACTACTGGAGCACCTACTTCCGCGTATCGCTGCTGCTGGGGATCGCCATCGCGATGCCCGTGATCATGTACGAGTTCCTGGCGTTCGTCGCGCCGGGCCTTACGAAGGCCGAGCGCCGCTGGCTGATCCCGATCGTGTTCGGCTGCTCGAGCATGTTCGTGCTGGGCATGGCGTTCGCGTACTACGTCGAGCTGCCGCCCGCGCTGGACTTCCTGCTCGACCCCAACACAGACGACGTGCAGGCGACGATCGGTATCCAGACGTACATCGACACGGTGACGCGGCTACTGCTGCTGACCGGCCTCGTGTTCCAGCTTCCCTTCGTGATCATGGGGCTGGCGAAGATCGGGATCGTGACATCGCGGAAGCTCATCGGCTGGTGGCGCTACGCCATCCTGGCGGCGGTGGTGGCCGCGGCGATCGTCACGCCGTCGATCGACCCGATCACGCAGGCCATCGTGGCGGTGCCCATCATCGTGCTCTATATCTTCGGCATCGGACTGGCGTGGCTGGTCGAGGGCAGCAGCTTCCTGTCCTCGCGGCGCGCCTCTGGCGGATAGGGCCGTCCCGTACGTCGACCTGGGGCCTACCCGTACCGGTGGTTGTGGTCCACGGTGCGCTCCTCCAGGCGGAGGCGGGCGGCCAACTCCATGTTCCCGAAGCCAGCGGCAATTTCCGCCGCCGTCTTTCCTTCCTCACTCCGTAGCCGGACGTCCGCGTTAAGAGTGATCAGCAACTCCGCCAGCTCGCGGTTGTTCGCGAATGACGCCGTCATCAGGGCCGTGTACGCCCCGTGCTGTCGAGCGTTGGGGTCGGCGCCGCGCTGGAGGAGGACGCGCACGGTCTCCACGCGGCCGCCGGCCGCGGCCGCGTGCAGCGGCATGTTGGTCAGGAAGTTGCGTGTGACGGCCTCGATGTTCGCGCCGCCCTCCAGGAGCGCCACCGCGGCTTCCGTTGCACCGAAGTGGGCGCCGAAGTGGAGCGCCGTGAAGCCGTCGGGCGAATAGGCTGCGGCGAGCGAGGGATCGTCCGCCAGAAGATCGCGGACCGTCGCGGCGCGGTCGATCGTGGCGGCCTCGAAGATACTCAGCGGCGGCCCGGCATCAACCAGCAGGTCCAGGATGGCGCCGTGCCCCATGTAGCGCGCGAACTGCAGGATGGAGAGCGACGACGCGTCCCGCGCGCGGGAGAGTTCCGGCTTCCAGCGGAGGATCTCAGCTACGGCGGGTGTGTTGCCGCAGCCGACCTCGGTGAAGATCTCGGTGGTCTCGTCCATGGGTCGCTCCTCCGGCGCCTCGCGCCTGTCCTCCATTTTGGCTTCCGAGCCGCTACGCTCCATCGCCCGCACAAGAAGTGGCTCGTTATGTCCAACAAACCCTAATTCGATCACGCGATCGATCACCTGCTCAGGTACTATCTTCCCCCATGCTCACCGTGATAGAATCGCCCGGAAAGGGTGGCGAGGAAACGACGGCGTCAGGTTCACGAGGGACGCGGGCGGTCCTCACGGGGATCGCAGGAGGCACCTTCAGCGGCCTGACGGGTGTGGGCGGTGGCGCCATCATGGTGCCGATGCTGACCGGCCTGCTGAGGCTGGGCCAGCACCGCGCGCACGGCACGTCCCTCGCCATCATTGCGTTTGTCGCTGTCGCTGGCGTGGCCGGATACTGGCGCGCAGGCAACATCGACTGGCGGCTCGTGCTGGCCCTGACGCCCGGCGCCGTGGCCGGGGTCGTGGTGGGCGCGAAGGCGATGGTGAAGGTACCCGCGCTGCGGTTGCGGCTGCTGTTCGGGGTGTTCCTCTTCCTCGTCGCCTTCCGCCAGCTTGTTTGGAGCGTATCGGCAGGCACCCCGCAGGATGGCGCGGCCGGCCTGCTGATCGAAGTGGTGTTCGGGTTCGCCGGCGGCGTGCTGGCCGGCGTGCTGGGCGTGGGAGGAGGCGCCATCTTCGTCCCCGCGATCGTCGTCTTCGGGCTGACCGGCGAGGCCGGCGACCCGCAGAAGATGGCGCAGGGCGTGTCGCTGGTGGTGATCGCGTTCACCGGCATCGCCGGGACGATCGCGAACCTGCGGCAGGAGACGGTTGACATCGCGCTGTTGCGCTGGGTGGCGCCGGTCGCGATCATCGCGGCGTTCCTGGCAGCGCTGGTGGCGAACCGGGTGGATGACGGAATACTGCGGCGAACATACGGCGTGACGGCGCTGCTGCTGGGGATCGAGACGGTGTACCAGAGCGTGCGGAGACTGCGGGACGGCAGGGTAGAGATAGAAGCGATATGAGCATGGATGCGGCGAACGACATGGTGACGGAAAAGAAGAACGCGCTCGCGGGGATCGCGAGGCAGGTGGCTGGCTGTACGGACTGCGGGCTCTGCCACGGCCGGAACCGGACGGTGCCGGGCGAAGGGAACCCCGACGCGCGGATCATGTTCATCGGCGAGGGGCCGGGGTTCTACGAGGACCAGCAGGGACGCCCGTTCGTGGGCGCCGCTGGCAAGTTCCTGGACGAGCTGCTGGCCGGCATCGGGCTCGACCGGAAGAAGGTGTTCATCGGTAACGTGGTGAAATGCCGGCCGCCGAACAATCGCGACCCGCAGCCCGACGAGATCGAGGCATGCGGCAAGTATCTCGACGCGCAGATCGCGGCGATCGCTCCGAAGGTAGTGGTGACACTGGGCCGCTTCTCCATGCAGCGCTACTTCCCGGGCGAGTCCGTCAGCCGCATCCACGGCACGCCGCGACGCAAGGGTGACCTCATCGTCGTGCCGATGTATCACCCAGCGGCCGCGCTGCACCAGGGCAGCCTGCGCCGGGTGATCGAGGCCGACTTCGGGCGGTTGCCCGGATTCCTGGAAAAGGTACTGGCCGGCGAGACGCCGGTGGCCGAGCGCACAGAGGTGCCCGCGCACATGAAGAAGGGCGCGACACCGCACCCCCAGACCACGACAGCGGCAACGGCCGCGGAGACCGCGCAGGCTGCGCCTGAGTCGCAGCAGATGCGGCTCCTGTAAAGGACGATATGGCAGGACCAATCCTTCGCGTCATCCCTCTTGGCGGCCTCGGCGAGATCGGCAAGAACATGATGCTGTTCGAGTACGGCGATGACTGCATCGCCGTCGACTGCGGCCTCATGTTCCCCGCCGAGGACATGCTCGGCGTCGACCTCGTGATCCCCGACGTCAGCTACCTGATCGACAACCGCAAGAACCTGCACGCGATCTTCATCACGCACGGCCACGAGGACCACACCGGCGCGCTGCCGTACATCCTGCGCCAGATCAACGTGCCCGTATACGCCACGCCGCTCGCGCACGGCCTGATCAGCGTAAAGCTGAAGGAGGCCCGGCTCCTGCAGAGCACCGACCTGCGCGAGATGCACCTCGGTGACTCCGTCGAACAGGGGCCGTTCACGGTCGAGCCGTTCCAGGTGGCGCACAGCATCCCCGACTCCGTCGGATATGCGATCCGGACACCGGTGGGCACATGCATCCACACCGGCGACTTCAAGCTCGACCACACGCCCGTCATGGGGCAGTCGACTGACCTCTCGAAGCTGGCGCAATACGGCGACGAGGGCGTAATCCTGCTGTGCGCGGACTCCACGTACGCCGAGATCCCCGGGTACACACCCTCGGAGCAGATCGTCGGCGAGTCGCTGTTCCGCTTCATCGCGAAGGCGGAGGGCCGCGTCATCGTCACGACGTTCGCGTCGCTCATCGCGCGCGTGCAGCAGGTGTTCGACGCGGCCGAAGCGTGCGGCCGGCGCGTGTTCATCACCGGGCGAACGATGATCGACAACACCGGCATGGCGATCGAGCGCGGCTACCTGCGCGCGCCCGAAGGCATGCTGGTGAGCGTGCGTGAGCTGCCGAACGTACCGCACGAGAAGCTGGTGATCGTGACCACGGGCAGCCAGGGCGAGCCGACGTCGGCGCTGACGCGCATGGCGAACCAGGATCACCAGCACGTGAAGATCGTCGAGGGTGACCTGGTCATCATGTCCGCGTCGGCGGTGCCCGGAAACGAGGCGCTCGTACACCGCACGGTGGACAACTTGTTCAAGCTGGGCGCGAACGTGCTGTACAACCGCATCGCCGACGTGCACGTACGGGGGCACGCGGCGGCTGAGGAGCTGAAGATCCTGCATGCACTGGTGAAACCGCGGTACTTCGTCCCGGTGCACGGCGAGTACCGCCACATGGTCCTGCACTCGCAGATCGCGGAGGCGCTGGACCAGGGCACGGACACGTTCATCATGACCGACGGCGACGTGCTGGAGATCGACAGCAAGGGCGAGGCCAACTACGGCGAGCGCATCGAGTGCGACTACGTCTACGTCGACGGGCTGGGTGTCGGCGACATCGACCACGTGGTGCTGCGCGACCGCAAGCACCTGGCGTCGGACGGGATGGTGGTGGTGATCCTGCCGATGGACAAGAACACCAGCCACCTGACCGGGCGCCCGGAGGTCGTGTCGCGCGGTTTTGTCGACATGGACGAGAGCGAAGACCTCATCGAACGGACGCGCGATCACGTGGCGCACGGCCTGAGCGCGGAGGATCACCCGCTGGAGTGGGGCGCGGTGCAGACCGAGGTGAAGGAGTCTGTCGCGAAGTTCCTGTACGATGAGACGCGGCGGCGCCCTATGGTGCTGCCCGTGCGGGTGGAGGTGTAGGGCAGGTGGCCGCAAGGACGCGGGCAAAGCCGGCGAGGGCGCAGAAGGCGCCCGTGAAGCCCGTCGGCCGCCGGCGGAGCGGTCAGTCGGCGTGGACGACCCTCCACGACCTGCTGATCCGCCGCGAGAGCCTCGGCGTCCTCCTCATCATCCTCGCGATCCTGGCAATCCCCCAGATCGTCCCGTTCACCGCGGGCTTGGCCGACGCACGTAACCGCTTCGTCGAGACGTTCGGTCTCCTCATCTACGCCTGGATCCTCCTGTTCGCGTACTCCGGCTGGCTGGTGATCCGCGACGAGCAGGAGAAGCTCTGGGCCGACTGGCGGCCGTGGGCCATCGGGGGGCTGGCCGGGCTGGCGCTGGCCGGCTTCTTCGGGTTCTTCCGGCCCGACATACAACTGGGTGACGTGCCCGTCAGCGAGCACTCCCTGGGCGGCGAGTTGGGGCGCCAGTTCGCCGGCAACCCGTTCGGCATCATCGCCTGGGTCTGCATCAGCATCGCCGCGTTCGCCGTGGCCTTCCCGACGCTCGCGGCGTCGGCGATCCAGAACACGCCGTACTACGCACAGACAGTGTGGGACTGGCAGATCCCGCAGCGGTCGGCGTATTACGCGCGGCGCGGGTTCGAGTTCATCTTCCCGACGAAGCCGGCGCCGAAGGGCGCGGAGAAGATGCCGCTGGACTCCGTGATGTGGGCGCGGACGGCGGGCGGCGCGGTCCTCGATGAGGAGATCGACGACGAGGAGTACGAGGAGGAAGAGCCGGTCCAGTCCTCGATGTTCGAAGAAGATCAGGAAGAAGATGATGCAGGCGAGGCCATCGAGACCGACGAGAAGGGCAACCGCAAGCGCAACGGCTGGCAGTTGCCGCCGATGGTGCTGCTTGCGGACAAGGCGCGGGACGAGGACAGCACCGTCGACAACGAGCTGCGCGCGGAGCTGATCGAGCAGACGCTGGCCAGCTTCGGCGTCGATGCGAAGGTCGTGCAGATCAACGAGGGGCCGACCGTAACGCAGTTCGGTATCGAGCCGGGCTGGGAGATCAAGACACGCACCATCGTCGAGAAGGACGAGAACAACAAGACCATCATCGGCAAGGATGGCCAGCCGAAGACCCGCGTGGAGGAGGTCTCACGCACGCGCGTCCGCGTGCAACAGATCACGTCTCTCGCGAACGACCTCGCGCTGGCGCTGGCAGCGCACTCGGTCCGCATCGAGGCGCCGGTCCCGGGCAAGCCCGTGCTGGGCATCGAGGTACCGAACGCGACGAAGTCGCTGGTTGCGCTGCGTACGGTGGTGGAGAGCACGCCGTTCCAGCGCGCGGCCAGCAAGAGCAAGCTGACCGTAGCGCTGGGGCAGAGCGTCTCGGGCGAGCCGATCATCGCTGACCTGACGAAGATGCCGCACCTCCTGATCGCCGGCGCGACTGGCTCCGGCAAGTCGGTCTGCATGAACGCGGTGATCTCGTGCATCCTCATGCACGCCTCCCCGGAGGACGTGCGCTTCGTGATGATCGACCCGAAACGCGTGGAGCTTTCGGCTTTCCAGCCCATCCCGCACCTGGCGTTCTCCAGCATCGTCGTGGAGATGGACAAGGTCGTTGGCACCCTGCAGGCCGTCATCCACGAGATGGAGGCGCGCTACCGGAAGTTCGCCGCCATCGCGGTGCGCAACATTGATGGCTACAACCGCAGCCCGCGCTCGACGGAGAAGCTTCCGTACTGGGTCGTCATCATCGACGAGCTGGCCGACCTGATGATGGCGGCGCCGTTCGAGGTGGAGCGCCAGATTTGCCGGCTGGCCCAGTTGGCGCGCGCTACCGGCATCCACCTGGTCGTTGCGACACAGCGGCCGTCCGTCGACGTCATCACCGGGCTCATCAAGGCGAACTTCCCCACCCGCATCGCCTTCGCCGTCAGCTCGCAGGTGGACTCGCGCACGATCCTGGACATGGCTGGCGCCGAGAAGCTGCTGGGCCGCGGCGACATGCTGTACATGGCGCCCGACGCCGCCAAGCCGCGACGGCTGCAGGGCGTGTTCGTCTCCGACGAGGAGATCGAGCGCATCGTCGAGTTCTGGACCCAGGAGCGGTTCTCGAGCCTCGATCGGCCGACGTACGACCACCTGTTCGAGGCGGCCCAGGCCGAGCTCGAACAGGAAGGCGCGACCGACGACATGCTGGAGAAGGCGAAGGCCCTGGCCCTGGAACACAACCGCATCAGCACCTCGCTGCTGCAGCGCCGGCTGCGCATCGGCTACCCGCGGGCAGCGCGGCTGATGGACCTGCTCGAAGAGACGGGCGTCGTGGGCCCGGCCGAGGGCGGCGGCTCGCGCGAGGTATACGCGCCCGAGGACCGGTCGATGTTCCGCGATCCGGCGGAAGACGACCAGCCGCGTTTCGACTGAGGGGCTTCACGACCGACCCACAGAGAGCACACACGACACAGGGGCCTTCTCGGGGCCGTTGGAGAGGTTGCGTCGACGGGGATGCGGCCTTTGCGTTCGCGCCGGTCCCACCTGCCGCGGCGGCGGCGTGGGCGCTGTCGCATGGCGCGTTTGTCGTCCTTGCTCTCGATCGGATTTCACTACCGAAACATCGATGCTACAGAGATCTCTCGCCGACAGTCGAATGATGCGGGATCTGCCGCGGCGGACGTCTTTGGTGGCGGGCTGACAAGGAGACCGACCGGTAGGTGTCCGCTACAATCCCTCCGTCGGGTGATGCCGAAGGGGGGAGAGAGACGGGTACATGGCGAACGAAACGAAGCTTCTTGCGCTGTCGATCATCGAGGAGCGCTACCCGCGCTACGATCCGGCGCATGGCACGCCCGACCCAATGGTGCGGCGGTTGGTCACAATCCAGCTTCCGAACGGGACGGCGCGCTTCGAGCAGACGGACTACGGACATCCCGGGCGATTCAATCCGTGGGACCCCCGCGGCATCGACATGCTGCTTCAGACGCGCACGGGCGAGCTGAAGGCCGTCTGCGAAGCGCTCTCGCTGGTCCTCGCATAGCTACGGCAGCGCATCCAGCTCAGCCTGCGTGTCGGGCGGGATGGTGACCGTCAGCCGCACGATGGCGCCGCCCGCGTCGGCGATGTAGACGTGGCCGTCGGGCGTCGCGTCGATTCCGACGGGGCGCGGCGCGGGATTGGCGGCGAAGGTGTAGACCCCGCGCTGCTTGCCTGTCCGGTCGTACACCAGCACGCGAGACCTCGTGGGATCGGTGACAAACACGAGATCACCCTGCACCGCGATGTGCGGGAGCTGCAGGCCGGTGCCGCCGACGCCCCGGAACGCCTTGCCTTCCACCCCATCAGGCGAGCGGATGATGCTCTGGGCCTCGAAGTCGACGATGTAGAACACGCCATCCTCGCTGACGACGATGTCGGACGGCTGTTTCGCGCGGACCGGTGACTCTGGCGACGAGATCGGCAGTTGCGGGGTCTCTCCACCTGCAAGCGGGACGACGTAGACGCCGCCGCCGCTGGGCGACGCCACGTACGCCTTGTCGTCATAGATCCCGAAGCCCGCCGCCGAAGCGAACTCGCCCGCCACGGCCTCCGTCGCGCCGGACGCGGGATCGACGAGGTAGAGCGAACGGGAGGCTGCATCAAGCACGACGAGCCGGCCATCGGCCGTGAGATCCACGTCGACGATATCGGATGCCCCCGCGACCTCGAAGCTGCGTACAACCTGGCCCGCATCGTCGAAGATGACGACCCGGCCCTTGCCGGCGGCGGCCGTCTCCGCGCCGGCAAGCCGCACGACGGACGACGCTCTCTCCAGCTCGGAGAAGGTCTTGCTCGGCCACGATGGGTCGGTCTCGATCGTCACCGTCGCCGGCGGGCGGTAGGGGCCGGCGGGGTAGGTCACGTCGGCCGTCTCGATGTTCTTCCACTCAGCGCCGGGGCCCCGGTAAGCGGCGACCCAGTTCGCCTCTTCGGCCGTCGCGTACTGGATCGAGATGGTGTGGGGGCCGGCTGCTAGCTCGATCTTCGACTCGACGTGGCTGCGGCCGTGGCCGCCGCCGTTGTCGACGACTAGCTCGCCATCGATGAAGAGCTGGGTCGACGACTTGCCGGTCAGCCCGAACCCGTACTCGCCTTCCTGCGCCAGGGTCATGATCCCGACGTATTCGATCGCGTTGCTTCGCGGCAAGATCGGCACGGGCACGGGAAACGGCACGCGGCCCTGGGACGCCACCGGAGCGGAGAAGTCCGTCCCCTCCCGATAGACCACCAGGAATCCGCGGTCGCCGGCGCTCTTGTTGTAGAGCGCGTCAGCGAGTTGGTCGATGGCGACCGCGGGCTCGCTGAAGTGCGCCTGCACGATGCCCGGCTGGGTGATGCGCGCGCCGATCACGACACGGTGTTCGCCCAGCGCGACCTCCGTGGGGGCCGTACGGCCGGCGCCGTCGAGCGCCAGGGGCACGCCGTCGATCATGAGGGAGGCACTGCCGCCGGGTACCTGCAGGACGAAGGACCCCGTCACGGGCTCGGGGATCCAGAGGTACCCCTCCCAGGTCGCGTCCACCGGCCCCGATGCAAGGTCCTGCTCAGTCCACTCGCGGTCCAGGCGCGCGGTCGTGCTGTCCGGCCCCGTCCGCAAGGTCAATTCGTGGAGCTGCTCGATATCGGCCTGCGGGATCGTAATGCGCGTGAAGAACACGCGGTCGTAGGGGTCCACGTAGTCGTGCTGCTGGAGGTTGGGGTACAGCGTTCGAAGCGTGGGGAGCATGCCGAACTGCTCCACATCGAGGATCAGGAGGGCATCGCGATCGCCGGACGGCAGCACCAGATGCTTCGCGACGGAATAGTGGTCGAACTGCTTGCCGCGGGTGAGGACGGCGACCGCCTGGTGCCCGGAGAACTGGCGCGAGACGATGACGCGCTCGTTGTCCGCGCGGTCGGCGACGATCCGCCCGACCTGCGTATATTCCGGCGAGAACGCCTCGTACACGCGAAGGTCCTTCGCCTGACGGTGATAGAGGTCGTAGTAGTTGATGGCCGCGGCGCCCCCGACGATCGTCAACGCAGCCGCGCCGAAGACCCATAACCCGCGACGGGAGCGCTGGAGCGGCGCATACACGGTAGCGATCGCCAGGCCCACGAGCAGGTACAGGGGCGGGATGGCCCCCACGCCACGGATGGCGCTGGGGTTCTCCAGCGAGATCGTGAAGGCGCCGGGCACCAGCGCGAGGACGTACCAGCCGGCCACCGTTGCCCTTCGCCAGCTCAAGAGCGACCAGCACGAAACGCCGAACCCGAGCACGAACAGCGCGCCGGAGATCTCGTCCAGCATCGGCGCGCCGGGCAAGTTGTGGCGGCCGTTCAGGTCGCCCTTCACGTTCATCATCTCGATCGATGAGCGGAAGTTATGGCGCAGCGGCTCGTAACTGTCCTTCTCGTCGACTTCCTTGAAGACGTTGATGTCGCGCGTGCGCGCCAGGAACAGGTCCTGGTTTCGCAGCGCGAACTGCCCCAGCGGCGCGATCACGATCAAGAACGAGACCGCGTACACGACGAGGCCGATGCGGTTCTTCCACAGGAGGCGCCATTGCGTGACCGCGATGTACAGCAGGAAGAACAGCAGCACGAAGGGCACGAAGCGGAACGCAAGGTACGTGTAGATGCCCGCGGCCAGCGATCCACCGGCCAGGAAGAAGTAGACGTAGTTCGTGCGCTTCTCCAGGCCGCGCACCAGGAAGTACACCGCCATGATCTCGAACAGCGGCTGGAGCGACGCCTCCCACGAGATGCGGCTGAAGGTCACGGCCCACCGTGAGACCGCCAGCAGTGCCGCAGCGACGATGGCAGGGACGGGCCCCACGAGCCAGCGCGCGAGGAAGTAGAAGCCGACAACAGCGGCCATGCCCGCGACCGCCGGCACGAGCCGCATGGCGAAGAGCGTGTAACCAAACAGCTTGAAGGAGGCGATCAGCAGGTAGAAGAAGATCGTCGAGTGGCCGAAATTCGAGCTGCGCCAGACCGTCAGGTGGTCGCGGTCCATGATGCTGAACGCGTCGGTGCCATTGACCGCCTCGTCGTACCAGAGGCCCGGCGGGAACGAGAGGAAGTGCCAGGACCGGAAGAACGCCGCCAGCAGGAACACCGCGGCGACGAGGCCGATCTCCCACGATCGCGGCAACTCGAACGGCTGATCCTGGCCCGGCCCCTCGCCGACTTTCGCGCGCGACCACAGGACCAGCGCGGACGCGGCGAACAGTGCGACGGCCAGCAAGAAGCCGTACGCCGGGCGGTCGACCGTACCCTTGAGGTCCGTAAGCAGGAACTGCGTGAGGAGCGCGACGGCGAGGCCGGAGAACGCGAGCAACGCCGGCAACAACGAATAGAGGCCGCTCCACAGGCGCGACAAAGGGCGGGCTCGTGCGGTCAAGGTGTTGCCGGTCGCCGACTGCATCGGCCTCCCATGGTGCGCTCCGTCCTTCGGCGCCAAGTATATATACGCCGCGCCACGCGTCCGATCGAATGCAACGCCGGGTGTATCCTGTCCGTCACATGGCGTCCTACTTCACCTCCCAGGCCTATGATGCTCCCGCGACGCTCATCTGGGGCGTGTTAACGGACTTCCCGTCGTGGCCCCGCTGGTTCCCCAATATGGAGACGCTGCGGCTCGAGAACGGGCATGCGCCGGGCCCCGGCGCGCGGCTATTGGCCCACGACGACAGGCAGCGCTGGGCTCGCTGGCGGATCGTCGACTGGAAGGAGTCCGAACTCCTCGTTTGCCACTTCGACGGGACCAACGCGCCCATCTCGGCCCAGGTGCAGGCCGCCCACCTGCAGTTCGGGCTGCTGGACGAGCCCGAGGGCTGCACGCTCGAGGTCGAGATCGGGGCCGAGGGCTACGGCCTGATGGGCGACTTCTTCGTGGGCACGACGCTGGGCCTCAGCGCCCGGCGCATGCTGCCCCGGCTGGTCGATGCGTTCACGGACCACGTCATCCAACGCTGCCGCGGGCTGCCCTGATGCTGCTGCGACCGGGCAAGCTGCCGCCCGACGTCCTCGCGGGGCTCCTCGCCCGGATCCCCCACCGCGACCCGCGCGTGCTGTTGGGCCCCGCAGTTGGCCGCGACGCGGCCGTGATCGACATCGCCAACAGCGACATCGGCGGCGGCAACGGCCGCGTGCTCGTCGCGAAGACGGATCCGGTGACCTTCGCGGCGGAGGACATCGGCTGGTACGCCGTCAACGTGAACGCGAACGACATCGCCTGCATGGGCGCGCGGCCCGCGTGGTTCATGGCGACCGCGCTGCTGCCGCCGGGCGCGCCGGGTGACCTGCCGGCGTCGATCTTCGACCAGATCCTGCGCGCCACCGACGCGCTTGGTATCGAGCTGATCGGGGGCCACACCGAGGTCACCATCGGCCTGGATCGCCCGATAGTCGTAGGAGCGATGCTGGGCGAGGCGATGCGAGACGAGATCGTCACCGGCGAGGGGATCAAGCCCGGGGACGCGGTGGTGCTCGCGCGTGGTATCGCGATCGAGGGCACGGCGCTGCTCGCCCGCGAGGCGGCAGACGCACTGCTGGCGGCGGGACTCTCGGCCGAAGACGTGCGGCGCGCGCGGGACCTGCTCTACACACCCGGCATCAGCGTCGTCGCGGCGGCGACAGCCCTGCGCACCGTCACCCGGCCACGATTAATGCACGACCCGACGGAGGGGGGGCTGGCGACCGCTCTGCAGGAGATGGCCGCGGCGGCAGGCCACAGGCTGCGCATCGACGGACAGGCGGTGAGCGTGCATGCGGAGACGGCATTGGTGTGCGATGCGCTGGACCTGGACCCGCTGGGGCTATTGGCGTCGGGCGCACTGCTCGCGATCGTGGCGGCGGCGGACGTCGGCCGTGTTACAGAGCTTGATAAGCAGTCAACGTTCCGCCGGATCGGCACGGTCGAGACCGGGCCGGTCGAGGTTATAATGGGAACCGGCGACACACCCTTCCCCGTGTTCGACCGTGACGAGTTGGCGCGATTCTTCGAGGGCGCACCGGGGGGAGAGCGGCCGGACTGAGGAAGAGCGGGAAGGATCGGAGCGCATGGCAACGGACAACCAGCCACGAACACTGGGCGAACTGAAGCGATCCGGATACAAGGTCGCCTCGGTCAAGGAGGAGATGCGCCGCAACCTGATCGGTCGCATCCGGGCGGGGCAGCCCCTGTTCGACGGCATCTACGGGTACGAGGACTCCGTCGTCCCGCAGCTCGAAAACGCCATCCTCTCCGGTCAGGACATCATCTTCCTGGGCGAGCGCGGCCAGGCGAAGTCGCGGATGATTCGCGGGCTGACCGGCCTGCTGGACGACTACGTGCCCGTGATCGCCGGGAGCGAGCTGAACGAGAGCCCCTTCGAGCCGATCACCCACGCCAGCAGGATGCGGATCGAACAAGAAGGCGACAACCTCGAGATCGAGTGGATCACGCGCGACCAGCGCTACGGCGAGAAGCTGGCGACGCCGGACATCACCATTGCCGACCTCATCGGCGAGGTGGACCCGATCAAGGTGGCGGAAGGCCGCTACCTGTCGGACGAACTCACCATTCACTACGGACTCATTCCGCGGACAAACCGGGGCATCTTCTGCATCAACGAACTGCCGGACCTCGCCGAGCGCATCCAGGTGGGCTTGCTGAACATCATGGAGGAGCGCGACGTCCAGATCCGCGGGTATCGCATCCGCATGCCCCTGGACGTGTTAGTCGTCGCCTCCGCCAATCCCGAGGACTACACCAACCGCGGCCGCATCATCACGCCGCTGAAGGACCGCTACGGCGCCCAGATCCGCACCCACTACCCCCGCTCGGTCGAGCACGAGATCGACATCATGGAGCAGGAGAGTTCGGCCTTCGGCGACGAGGACTACACCGTCACGGTGCCGATGTACATGAAGGAGATCGTCGCCGAGATTACGCGGCTGGCGCGCCGCAGCCCGGACGTGAACCAGCGCTCCGGCGTGTCGGTACGCGCGTCGATCGCCGACTACGAGAGCCTGCTGGCGAACGCCATGCGCAGGGCTATCCGCCTGGGCGAGCACGACGTTGTGCCTCGCATCAGCGA
Source organism: uncultured Dehalococcoidia bacterium (assembly GCA_964371355.1). GTDB lineage: Bacteria > Chloroflexota > Dehalococcoidia > DSTF01 > JACRBR01 > JACRBR01. The sequence goes on along the minus strand of CAYJMG010000007.1, from coordinate 106,835 downwards.
TCTGCCGTTCATTATTCCTACCATCAGCGGCAAGGTGGAGTTCGAGACAGTCGAGGACGGCAAGGAAGACCAGATCATCGAGAAGCTCGTCCAGGGCGCGGTGGTGGCGGTCTTCAACCGCTACTTCAACGTCGTCGACCTGGAGGACGTGGTTACGCGCTTCAAGGCCGGGCTCTCCGCCGAGGTCGCGGACAGCTTGTCGTCACAGAAGTACGTCGACATGATGAAGGACATCGAGGGCCTCAGCCGGGCGGTATCGTCCCTGGATCCCGGCGAGAACCCCGCCGTCGTGGCCAGCGCAATCGAGTTCGTGCTGGAGGGCCTCCACCTGAACAAGCGCCTGAACAAGGACCGCGTCGCCGGCAAGGTGGCGTACAGGGGGTAGTGATGACACAGACATTCACGTACTACCAACCCGACGCGGCCCCCGAAACAAGTTCGGGTTGGCGGGAGGGCCACGGCCGTGGCAAAGCTTGGGTCAGAGGAACGTACACGCCACCGGACTATCCAAGCCCTCTCAACGTGCGCGTTGGCGATGCAGGCATAAAAGTCTGGATGGTGATGAGGTGGCTCAAAGAACTCAACAACGACAGCAAGCGTGTGATCGGTGTCTACGATTCGGTGCTTACCCCTGAGGACATTGAGGCCGCGCGGCGATTCTACGCCGACCATGCGGAGGAAATCGACGCTCGAATCGAGCAAGAACTCGAGCCCGCCTAACCATGGCTCGACTCTACTTGGATGAGGATCTCGCGAATCTCGCGCCGGGACTTCGGTCCCATGGACACGATGTCGTGTCCGTCGTTGAAGATCAGGGGCGAATATCCAGAACGGACGCTTGGCACTTTCGAGAATCCATCGCCGAAGACCGCATTCTCGTCACATGGAACCGAAATGACTTTCAGTATCTGCATAGGCTGTGGACCAGCCTTCAGACGCTAGGGGTCGTCCCCAAGGGACATCCAGGGATCTTGACGGCTGCTGCGGAGAGCAGTTATCCGAGGTCTCGATGGGTACCCGCCTTACACGCCAAGCTTAGCGCCGGGAGCTTGAGCGGGCGGCTTTGGATATGGCTAAACTCAGAGAACCGCTGGGAGGAAGATCGCTCTCGGCCAGAAACGAGTGATTGAATCATGGTCGCGTTCCGGTACAGCGAATGGGACGGCACCCAGGAGATCCCCCCTCTCGATCCCGACGAGGTCCTCGAGGCGCTCACCGACGACCTGATGAACTTCGGGGATCTCCAGCACGCCATGCGCAACCTCTTGCAACGCGGTATGCGTGGCCAGACGGGTGACCGGCTGCAAGGCCTGCGTGACCTCTTGCAGCAGCTCCGCCAGCAGCGGCGCAACACGCTCGACCGCTTCAACCTCTCGTCGGTGATGGACGACATCAAGAAGCGCCTCGACGAAATCCTCGACATGGAGCACGGGACGATCGACCGAAGGCTGCAGGAGGCGCTCGGCCCGCAGGACGGCGCCCAGCCACAGGATGGAGCGCAGGCGCCCCCCGAAGAGCCGCCGGGGAGACCGCCTGCGCAAGGCGGAGACGGCGCCCAGGGGGCGCAGCCCGGACAGCGGCAACAGGGCCAACCGCAGGCGGGACAGCAGCAGGGAGCCCCACAGGCCGGCCAGCAGCAACCCGGCGACAGCTCCTCGCGGCAGGGCGGGGCGCCGCAGTCCGGCGAGGGAGAGCCGGCGTCCTCGTCTGCGTCCGGCGGCGACCAGGACCAGTTCGCCCAGATGCTGAAGAACATCGCCGACCGTAAGAAGAACTTCCTGTCGAATCTGCCCGAAGACCCGGCCGGCGCCGTGAAGGAGCTGCAGAACTACGAGTTCATGGACCCGGAGGCTCAACACAAGTTCACCGAGCTGATGGACATGCTGAAGAAGGCGATGACCGAGACCTTCTTCAAGGACATGTACAACCAGATCTCCAACATGTCGCCCGAAGACATGGCGCGCATGAAGCAGATGGTGAAAGACCTGAACCAGATGCTGAGCGACCGTCTGGCGGGCGACGAGCCGGACTTCGAAAGCTTCATGCAAAAGTACGGCGACCTGTTCGGCCCGAACCCGCCCCAGTCGCTGGACGAGCTGGTCGAGCGGATGCAGGGGCAGATGGCGCAGATGCAGAACCTGCTCGACAGCCTCCCCGGCGACATGCGCCAGCAGCTCAGCGACTTGCTGGCCGACAAGGTGGGCGACCCGGAACTGCAGTCCGAGCTGTCGGAGCTGCAGATGAACCTGGAGTTCCTCTCCCCGATGCGCGACATGCGCAACCAGTACCCGTTCCGCGGCGACGAGGAGATGGACCTGAATCAGGCGATGCGCCTCATGGACCAGATGCAGTCCATGGACGACCTGGAACGCCAACTCGAGCGCACCCAGTACGGCGGCGACATCGAGGATATCGACGAAGACAAGCTGCGCGAGTTGCTGGGCGAAGAGGCGGGCGAGACGCTGGACCAACTCAAGAAGTTCCTCGAGATCCTCGAGGAGGCCGGGTACATCACGAAGAAGGGCAACGGCTACGAACTGACGCCACGCGGCACCCGGAAGATCGGCCAGAAGGCGCTGGGCGAGATCTACTCACAGCTCAAGAACGACTCGTTCGGCAAGCACGAGATCCGAGACGGAGGCCGCGGCGGCGAGCGCACGGACGACACGAAGAAGTACGAGTTCGGCGACCCGTTCCACCTCGCGCTCGACAAGACCATCATGAACTCGCTCGCGCGCGAGGGCGCTTCCCTGCCCGTGCGGCTCGACAAGGACGACTTCGAGGTCTACCGCTCCGAGCAGCTCACGCAGACGGCGACCGTGATGATGGTAGACCTGTCATGGTCCATGGCCCTTCGCGGCTCCTTCCAGGCGGCGAAGAAGGTGGCGCTCGCGCTGAACAATCTGATCCGGAGCCAGTTCACGCGCGACAGCCTGTACATCATCGGCTTCAGCGCCTACGCGCGCGAGCTGAAGGCGGAGCAACTTCCGTATGTGCGCTGGGATGAGTCCGTGCTGGGCACGAACATGCACCACGCGCTGATGCTGGCCCAGAACCTGCTTGCGAAGCACAAGAGCGGCACCAAGCAGATCATCATGATCAGCGACGGCGAGCCGACGGCCCACCTGGAGCGCGGACGGTCCTACTTCGCCTACCCGCCCAGCCCCATCACCATTCGAGAGACGCTCAAGGAAGTGAAGCGGGCCACCCAAAAAGGCATCACGATCAACACATTCATGCTCGACCGGAACTACTACCTGAAGGAGTTCGTGAACCAGGTCGCCAAGATCAACAAGGGCCGGGTGTTCTATACTACGCCGGACAAGCTCGGACAGTACATCCTTGTCGACTACGTGCAGAACAAGCGCAAGGACGTCCGGGGACAGTAGGCATTATTCGCACTCACGCATCTCTGATAGCGATCCGCGTTCTCGTTGCCACGGCGCTTGCCGACGCTGCGGCGTGCGCCATCCACCACAAATGCCCCGACTCGTGGGACCGTACACACCTCGCGCTCGGCGATGACGCGTCGCCGCGCACCCGCACCTCCTGGAGACTCTCTTGTCGAAACTGAACAAGACCGGCGCATTCCCCTTCACCGGCGATCAGCCCTCCCTCCCCCCGTCAGGCCACCGCACCATCCCCAGTCCCGACGACGTCATCACCTTCTTCCGGACGCACGAGCGCGTGTCGTGGAACCTGACCGAGATCCTCGACATCCACTGGAGCGAGATCGACATCGACGCGATGACCGCCGCGGACGCGTACGTCGCCGAATCGGCGATGCTCGTTGAAAGCAACAGCCCCGACTACGTCGCGAACCTGATCGCCTTCTTCAAGGAAGACCAGGACGTCTGCGACTTCATCATGATGTGGGCGATCGAGGAGTGGAAGCACTACTACGCCCTCCGCGACTACATCGCGAAGGTGCGCACGGCGCTGGCGGCTCGCGAAGCTGCCTGCACGACGAACCCCGAGGACGCCGAACGGATCGCGGAGATCGAGTCATCCGTCAGGCGGGCGCTCGACGAAGAGGTCGCGGAAATCCGCGACGCCAGCTCCCAGAACTGGGGCATACCGATGCACTACACGGCACCCCAGGTGGTGGCGAACACCACCATCCAGGAGTTCATCACGGCCGACTTCTACCGAAACCACGCCCGGCACACGAAGGAGCCGGTGCTGGCGAAGATCGAGAGGCTGCTGGCGAAAGACGAGACGCGCCACGAGATGTTCTACGAAGAACGGATCCGCGCCTGCATCGCGCACGACCCCGGTGTCATGCCGATGGTGATCGAGGCGTTGAAGGAGTTCGGCATGCCGGGGGCCTACCTGCTCGATGACTACGACGCGCGCCGCGCCGCCATGGAGCACGCCGCGTTCCCCTCACTGGCCGACAAGACCGGCGCCTTCGTCCGCCTGTTCGCGAAGATGGAGCGCGTCGTCGGCCACGACAACGCGATGCGCGTCTTTACCGAGGGCAACTACCTCTCCGACGGCCAGGAGGACGCGTCGAAGAAGAAGATGCGCCCGGAGATGATCACCCGGCTCATCACGCGCAAGCTGGCGTAGGCGCGCTGACGTTCGGCTGACAGTGCCAGCTTGTGGCGGCTCGTTCAACATCCTACGATTGTCGCGTGTTTCCGAAGGCACCGCTGTTCATCTTCGCATTAGCGTTTGCGCTTCTGATTGCGTCGTGCGGTGAGAACCCGTCCCCGACGACCGACTCTACGGCGCCGTCGAACATCAACAATCACCTTCGAAGGCCTGGCCTGATCACCCACGTCCGGTACACGACGGTCACGCCTCCATGGCCCACGCGCACCGAGGCCTGGATTGACTGGGACAACAACCGCAGTCGCAAGTGGAACGTACAGTGGACGGACAGTCCCACAAACCCAAGCGTTTGCACGTCCATCCAAGATGGCGAGAAATGGTATCCGTGTCTGCCCTCTCGCGAGACCCTAGACACAAAATCTTCTTCTGGGATCTACTTCTGGCCCAATGTGCCTCTCCGCACACCCGACAAAGATCTGAGTCTGAACATCCCCGCGGCGCCTTTCGACGACGACCCGGAGGCCTCGACCCCGCCACCAGCAAAGGCGACAGGCTCACCGACCACGAAACAGATCTCTCAAGGAGACATGGAGGTAACGGTCACTTCTTGGCCGATTGATATGGCGGGAGTCTTCCCGTGCGAGGACGGCGACTCGGGTTCATACGGCTACGACTATACGACCACCGCCGATGGGGAGCCATTGTCCGAGTCGATAACGGTCGCCTGCGGAGAGGAACAGGGTGCCTTCATCGGGGTCATGTATCACGACATCGAGTTCCTCGAGGCGTCGCAGCTGCCGCCGGACTTCTTTGACGTCGACTCTGCTCGGGCGTCTCTTTTGGATGCGGAACTCTCATCCGCCGCCGCACAGCTCGGCACGGTGTTCTGGCTTGGGGAGCACGCGGGTGACTGGACGTTGTCCGGAGCCGAGCATGATGCAAAATCTGCGTCCATCCTGTATTCGCGGGGTGACGGCGCCGACGAAGACGATGTCGAGTTGACAGTTTGGCCGAAGGGCTTTGGAAGCCGCTGCCCCAACCCAGAACTGATCCCGGGAGACGCCTTGATGGGCTCACTCTGCAAAACCGAGCTTACGCCATTGAATGCCGAATACAGCATTGTCTGGACCTTGCTCGACGTTGACGTTCGGTTGGACGTGGCATCATTCCCGCCCGAGGACGTCGGTCGCGATGACCTCCTTGCCCTGGCTGCCAATATCGAGCAGTGGCCCAATAATGCGTCGAGGCCGCTGCTGGCCGCGTCTGACGTGGCCAATCTCATCGCCGATTCTCTGGAACTCGTGTGTCCCAGCAAGCTCCGGGAGATCCGCGAGACGCGCTCGCAGACGACGTTCACGTTCGATAGGACAACAGGTGAATGGACGGGCCTCTTCGGATCATTCGGCGAGATTGCGGTTCCTGATTCGAAGCCCGTTGCGATACCAGTCGACAACCGGGAAGAGGTCGAATCAACACTGTCACACAACGCAGCCCAATTCGTGGGCTGTGTCGTCGACGAACTGCCTCCGCCACAGGAGGGCGACGACGAGTTCAGCGTCGAGTTCACCGGTCAGGATGAAGCGGGGCTTTCCTTTGAGATTACAGGGATCGTCGACTCGGAGATGGATGCGGCCCTGACCTTCTGCCTCCTGCCGGAGACAGACAGCTGCCGATTGACAGGTCCGGACGGGGTGGCGATCGACTTCGGCGCGATAGAGATCAACGACGTTCGCCAGCACGTTCTCGAGCTTCACATCGACCTCAACCCCGAAGACCTGAGGAAGGCCGGGGCGTGGACGATAGCGCTCGACCTAGGAGAAGGACGCAAGGCCCAGGAGACGTTCGACGTCCGCTAGCCCGATCACGCGCGCGGCCGCGTGGCGCCCGCGGCGCCGATCGCCGTGAACGCGTACAACGCCACGTACGACGCCGCCAGGAAGGCGCCGAACCCCACCGTCATCGCGAACGCCTCGCTCCGCATCAGCGGGTCCGTCGCCACCCGCGACAGGTCGCCCACGAGGCGGCCCGGCGCGACGATCGCGTCCCAGCTGTTCCACCGAAGCACCCGGCCGACGTAGATCCCGAATCCGCACAGCGGCATCGCCGCCAGCACCGCCAGCCACGAAACCGCCGCCCCTGCCTTCGCCGCGACCATGCCGTGCATCAGGTACAGCGAGAACAGCCCCAACAGCATCCCGGTCGAGACGAACGCGCCGAGCATCAGGCCGTCGTACCAGCCCGCGATGAGTGGCGAGTCCTGGTAGTGCTGCAGGTCGGTGAGGACGTATGGCGCGTTCGGCAGGAACAGCAGCCAGAGGACACCCGAAGCGGCCCCAAGCGCACGGCCGGCAGGCATCGCGTTTCCGTACAGCGCGCGGCAGCCCAGCGCGAACAGCAGCGGCATCCAGGCGAGCGCCAGGTTGCCGGGCACGAAGAGGTACGTCCACTCGCCGCTGTTGGCGACCCGAGCGAGGTACATCGCGACGCATAGCGAGTACATGCCGCCTAGCGCCAACGTCACCAGGACCACGACATCACGCCGGGCGGGGCGCGGCGACAACAGGTCAAGCATGCGTCAGTCTAGCGATGCCGGCAGCAGATCCGATGGTTCATTCGAACCAACTATGCAACAGGCGGGTACCCCGTCATTCTGGGCGCAGCGAAGGAATCTTGCCGCTGATACCTCAGCGCGCCATGCGACAGCGCTTGCGGAGCCTCGCCCCGTCGCCAAGTGCCTCTGCGCCCTCTGCGTCTCTGCAGTGAATCGCAGTGAATCCCGCGCCGCACGGGTGTCAGCTACCGGCCCCACCACCTCCGGCCGAAGCCAGCGCCGCCGCGCTCTCTGGCTGCGCCGCCGCCGCCGGCACCGCCGCGCGGTGCGGCGGCAACCCCGCCAGCTCCCGCATAGCGTTCTCCAGCATGGCCGTCGCTTCCGACACTGACGTCACTCCCTCGAGCGACACCGGCTTGCCGATCCGGGCGAAGACCGGCCCCGGCCGCGGCTCGCGTTGGCCCTTCGGCATCACCTCGCGCAGCCCCTCGATGTAGATCGGGATCACCGGCACCTTGCCCTGCATCGCCATAATCGCGGGGCCCGCCTTGAACCGCTGGATCTGCCCGGACTTCGAGCGTCCGCCCTCCGGGTAGATGATGATCGACCACCCGCGTCGCAACAGCGACATCGGGTACTCGAGCTGCTTGATGCCGCCGCCTCGATGCACCGGGAACGTCGCATGGAAGAGCGAGTACCACCAGTGGCGCTTCCGGCGCGAGGCGTAGAACTTGTCGGCGGCCGCCGCCAGCAGCACCTTGCCACGAATGCGCTCCGGCAGCGCCGACAGCACCACCGGCGAGTCCATGTGCGAGCTGTGATTGGCGATGATGATGGCGCCGCCCTTGTGGCCCGCCAGGTTCTCCCGGCCCTCGATCGTCAGCGGCTTGCAGAACTTCTCGACGTGTTGGTCGGTCACCCAGTGCCGGCCGATGCGGCGTACCGCGCGCGCCCAGAATGACGTCTGCCACTCATGCGGCTCCGTGCGATACGGCTCCATCTTCAGGAGCTGCTGGAATCGGTCCATCTTGATCGCCGGGTACGTGGTGAGCTTCACCGTGCCCAGCCCGCCGATCTCGGCGCCGATGCCCTGCACCGTCGCGTTGTCCGGCGCGTCGATGACCGTCACGAAGTCGTACTGCCCGATCGTCGCATACTGCTGCAGCACCTTCGCGCCGAGCTGCTCCGCCTGCCGCGTCACCTCGCGCAGGCGGTCGGGGTTGGCGTGCAGATTCTTCCGTCCCTGCGGTGTCAGCTTCGTGAAGACAACGTACGTACCCATCGAACGCCCCGTTCCCTGCTCGCTGCTTGTCCTTGGCCCCTACCCCCTGTCCCTGACCCCTACTTCCCCTTCAACATCTGCGTGAAGCTCTCGACGGGCAGCGCCGGCAGCGTGGTCAGCACGACGGTCCCGCGCGAGCCCAACTCCACGCTGATACGGGCGACCGTCTCGTTGTCCGGCGCCTCCAGGATGTTGATGAAGTCGTACCCACCCAGGACCGCGTACTGCTGCGTAACCCGGGCGCCCATCGCCTCGATCTCCCGGTTCACCTCCTGCAGGCGCTCGGGGCGTTCCTTCAGCGTCTTGCGACCCTCGTCCGTAAGGGTGCTGAGCATGATGTAGGTGGCCATGTCCGTGCCTCCTGTCTGCAATCGAGCGCGGGCGCCGGACGGCGGCGTCCCTTGGGCCACGATTGTACGACAGAAGCGGGCGGCTGTCAGCGGCGACATGCCAATATCAGCGAAACATCGCGAGTCGCCGCCGCTCACGCCGAATGGAGCGCGGGCGCCCTCGCCCGCGTACCTGCGCGCGACCCGCTCACCCGAACGGAGCGGGGGCGCCCCGCCCGTGTACCCGCCGGGTCGCCACCCTCATCTGCTTCTGTGCGAGGCGCAGGCCTCCCATGTACGATGCCGAGGACACGAGCAGCAGGGCAACTACCACCGAGCGCCCGTCAGGCTCATTAACTGACTAGCTCACACGCCACACGCTGAACTACAGCAGCCCCACGAACGTCCGCACCAGCTCGGGGTCGAGCTGCGTGCCCGCGGCCCCGACCAGCACCTGGCGCGCGTCCTTGTGCGAGAGCGCCGCACGGTGCGGACGGTCGGACGTCAGCGCGGCGTACATGTCCGCGATGGCCAGCATGCGGGACTCGAGCGGTATCTCGTCGCCCGTCAGCATCTCCGGGTAGCCCTTCCCGTCCGGCCGCTCGTGGTGGCGCGCGATCCACTGGGAGACTTCCTCGAACCCCGGCAGCTCCTCCAGGATCATCTCGGAGTTCGCCGGGTGCTGGCGCATGAGCTGCATCTCCGTGACTGACAGGATGTCGGGTTTGGACATGATCCGGGCCGGCACGCCCATAAGGCCGACGTCGAGCAACAGCGCGGCGATCCGCACCATCTCGACGTGCGCCTGATCCAGCTCCACAGCCTCCGCCAGTTGCTGCGCGCACTCCGCCGTGCGGCGGGAGTGTGACGAAGCATGCGTCCGCTTGCCATCGGCCAGACCCGCGAACACCTCGGCGAAGCGCATCACACGGCGCCGGCTCCTGCGCGTTTCCACCTGGCCGCGCATCGCGTTTACGGTCTCGGCCAGGTCCTCGGAGTACAGCCCGAGCCAGAACTCGTCGGACCGCGCGAGGTCCAGCAGCAGGCCGGCAAGCCGCGGGTCGAGATACGTCCCGCGGTATTCCGCCAGCGACAGCGGCAGCCGGCGCCGCGCGATCAGCGCGTTCAACTCGTCCGTGATCAGCGACTCGGCGACGTCGGCCAGCGCCACGATGCGCGCCTCGATCGGGATCTCCTCCTCTGCGATGCCGTCCGGGTAACCCTCCCCGTCCCAGCGCTCGTGATGCGACTCGACGGCGCGCGCCGCCTCTTCGCCCAGCTCGAGCTGCCGGATGACGCCCACGCCGGCGGCGCAATGCTCTTGCACCGCGTCGTCGACGGCCTCGCGGTCGGCGAAGAGCGTGCTGCCGCGCTGGTCGTCCCGTCCCCGCAGCGGCGAAGGCCCGAAGACCGTCGACTCGTCGACGCCGGCAGCCCTGAACAGGTCGGCCGACGCCACCGTCACGCCGGAGTCGTGCAGCAGCGCGCCGAAGTACACGCCCGCTCGCTGCTCCTCGCCCAGCTTCACCGCGTCCGCGAGCTGCGTGGCGATGTAACACACGCGCTGCGCGTGGCCGATCTCCTTGCCCTCGGCCAGGTCGAGCCCCTTGCTGAACGCGATCGCCAGCTCGGCGGTCGTCAGGGAATGGATGCGCTCGGGCCGCCGCGTGACGGGCTGCGCAAGTTCGTCGAGCGTGAGGACGGGCCGGCGGGGGGTCGTGCTCTCTGAGACCACAGGGGCTCCCGGTCGAATCCAGCATTCGGGGCCGCGGCTACGGGCCCTGAGCTAGTATCGACAGGGGTTTCCCTGACATTTGGGGGGAATCAGGGGTCTCGACACTCGAGAGCGGGATCTGCGGACGGCTGGGGGCTGCCACCGTGGGGCGAAGAAGGGGTGCACCTGTGTGCACCCCTTCTCACGCATCTTACGTCAGTTCAGGACTAGGACCGCCGGCGTACTCCCACCAGGAACGTGCCGCCACCGGCGAACGCGAGAGCCAGGCCCGCGGCCAACCACATCAGGGCCGTGTTGCTGCCGGATCCCGCGTCACCGGTGCCCGTGTCGGGCGGCGTCACGACGCCGGCGCCGCCGCCGGTCGGGGTGTTCGTCGCCGGAGGCGGCGGTGGCGGCGTGTTCGAGGGCGCCGGGGTGGCCGTGTCCTCTTCCGTCGGTTCAGGCGTCGGCGTATGCGTCTTCGGCTTGCTCGTCGGCGTGCATGTCGGCGTCGACGTCTCCGTGAACTGCTGGAACGCGCTCAGGTTGTTCCCATTCTCGATCTGCGTGATTTCTTGGGTCGGTGTGACCGTAGCGTCACAGGCAAACGTGGGGGTGAAATCCCCCGCGAGTGCCACGGTGGGCTCCCCCACCGAGAAGCTGGCGCCCACCAGCATCAGGCCCACGATCGCGGCGGGCGCACCAATCAAGATCCATCGATTCAGTTTCACAGCATCTCCTCCATTGTCAGCTGTCGGCGGTTGCAGGCAGGCTATCCGTATTCGATCACCAATGTCAACGATTCTACGCGTCGGTTCCGTGAAAAGAACACGGCAGAGGGACGGTGCCCTCTGCCGTGTTATGTCACTTATTGTCGCGGCCGCGTTTACCGCCGCTTCACTCCCGCTGCGATGGCGCCCACACCGAACAGTCCCAGCGCGGCGCCCGCCACGATGAGGAGCCACGGCTGGCCGTCCACACTGCCCGGACCCGTACCGGTGCTCGGTGGCTGAATGCCGCCAGCCTGCGAGCCGCCGGTTGGCGTGTTGGTCGCCGGCACCGCGCTCGGCGGCACAGGAGTGTTCGTCACCGGCACCGTGGTCTCCGTCGGGCCTTCGGGCGTCGGCGTGTGTGTCTTGGCCTTCCCAACGGTGGGCGTCACACACTCTTCCTGGTTTCCCGCGGCGACGAGATCGCCGTTCGTCGCCCCAACTGCTTCCTGGCAGGGATCGACGGTCGGCGAGAACTCGGCCGTCGGGTCCGGACTGCTCCCGGCCGACACCGGCGCAAAGCCGGAGAAGCTCGCGCCAGCCAAAGCGATCGCGGCGATGATCGCGGCGATGCCCGGCACCAGCAGAAATCGTCTGTTCAAGCGCATCTTTCCATCCTCCTCGTGAATCCATCCAACTCGACCGAGCATAGCGGGAAGCGATCTCCCGAATCAACTGATAATGGGTTAACTTTCATCCCGGCGAGGCGCCCGCCTGCCGGCACCGAAGCCGTCCCGCCTGGATGGCACGAGGGCCCCTCGAGACCCGCTCGGGAGCCGCTCGGGAGCCCCTCGAGACCCGCTCGGGAGCCGCTCGGGAGCCGCTCGGGAGCCGCTCGGGAGCCGCTCGCCTGCCCTCTGGCCCTACCACCCGGTCCCCTGGCTGATAAGCTGCGGCAGATTCCAGAACGAGCCCCGCGCCCGCCGCTCCACGGCCGGGCCGCGTACCGGGAGGCACACAAAATGCGGCTCCTCGCCGAAGGAACAGCCCCCTACCTGCCCGTCGACCCCGACGGCTTCCGCGCCCACGTACGCGACCACAAGCAGCGGACGCTGACGCCCAAGCTGATGTCTGCCCACGACGCCATCGCCCGCTTCGTTGCCGATGGCGACTACCTGGCGTATGACTGCAACTACTTCCAGCGCGGCCCCTCCACGCTCATCCGCGAGGTGATCCGGCAGGGCAAGAAGGACCTGTGGCTGTGCGGGAAGTTCACCTACGTCGACATCGGCCTCCTGGCCGGAGCTGGATGCGCGTCGAAAGTGGACTGTGGGTTCTTCTGGCCCGGCGCGGCCGTCGACAACCGCGTGAAGGACGGCCGTCTGGAGGTCTACGAATACAGCAACGTCGTCATGACGCTCCGGCTCCAGGCGGGGGCCATGGGCCTGCCGTTCCTGCCTGTACGCTCGTTCGGCGGCACCGACGGGTTCGAGTATTCGGGCTGCAAGCTGGTCGAGGACCCCTACACGGGCAAGCCCATCACGCTGGTCCCCGCGCTGAACCCCGACGTATCGATTATCCATGTGCAGCAGGCCGACGTGTACGGCAACGCCCGCGTCTTCGGCACCGGCATCTCCCACCAGGACTGTGCGATGGCCTCGAAGAAGGTGATCGTGTCGGCGGAGGAGATCATCGAGACCGAGGAGATCCGCCGCGACCCCGGGCGCACCAGCATCCCCTACTATGCCGTCGACGCCGTCGTACACACCCCGTTCGGCGCGTGGCCCGGCAACTGCGGCGGCTATTATGGCAGCGACACGCCCGCCGTCATCGAGGCGTTCGGCGCCATCGCCGCAGACCGCGTGGGGCCGTACATTGAGAAGTACGTGACGCCGTTCGCGGACGACGCGGAGATGTTCGAGAAGCTCATCGGCCAGGAGCGTTTGGCGAAACTGCGCGAGAACGAGACGATCAAGGACGGGTATCGGGCGTAGGCGTTGGGCGCTCTGGGTGTTAGTTGTTGGGGGTCGTGACGTGGCGGATGGGCCGGCGAAGAAGGAACTGATCAAGGCGTTGCGGACCACGGGCGACGCGCTCGTGGCGCGCGTGGGGAAAATGGATGAAGCCGCCCTCGAGCAGGGACGGTACGAGAGCGGCTGGAACGCGAAGCAGATCCTGGCGCACGTCGCCAGCATCGAGTGGACGTACAAGCGGCTTGTCGAGAACGCGAAGCAGCCCCGCGCGGCGGCCCGCCCCGACCGCGACCCGGGTACCTACGCCGCGAACACGGGCGCGAACGCCGTCGACGACTACAACGCGCGCCAGGTCGCGCGGCGGGCGGACAAGACCGTGAAGGAGCTGCTCCTGGAGTTCAAGGAGAACCGGGCAGGGACCATCGCCGCGGTGGAGTCCTGCGACGAGGCGCTGCTGGCGCAGCCGGCGCGCTCGGCCGGAGGCGCGGAGGGGACGCTGGCACAGGTGCTTGAGTTCGTAGCGGTCGGGCACGTGGAGCAGCACACGCGGGATATCGTCGGCGGCGCCTGAGCCAGCTTCGTCCTGAACCCGGAGCCACGGTCCGGCCCCCGGTTGCTGTTCTCGCGCCCCGTCCCTTCTGCCGATGATCCTCGTAGATGGAACACACCGGCCGATCGCTCGGATGGCGTCCCGCGCTCGATGGCCTGCGCGGCATCGCCGTGATCAGCGTCGTGCTGTTTCATTTCAAGACCCGGCCCATCCTGGATGGCGGATGGGTGGGCGTCGACCTGTTCTTCGCGCTCAGCGGGTTCCTCATCACGTCGCTGCTGCTCGAAGAATGGCTGCGCTCCGGCTCCGTCTCCCTGCCCAGGTTCTACGTCCGTCGACTTCTGCGGCTCTTCCCCGCGTTCGCCGCCTTCATGGCGATCGCCCTGTTCGTCCGCATCGTCTACCGCGATGCCTGGTTCTCCGGCCGCCAGAGCGTGCCGGACTCGCTGCAAAACGCCGCGTTCGGCTTTGGCTACGTGTACAACTGGGCCCTCGCCTACGATCTGGTGAGCCCCGCGAGCTTCGGGCACCTGTGGTCCCTGGCGGTCGAAGAGCAGTACTACCTCATCTGGCCCGGCGTCCTGCTGGGCCTGCTGCGGCTGGGCCTCTCGCTGCGAGCCATCGCCGCCGTCACGGCGCTCCTCGCGCTCGCGTCGGCCTCCGTCCCGGAGCTGCTGCCCGATGCGTCGTGGCGCCGGCTGTACTACGGCGCCGACTATCGCGTCCACGGACTCCTGATCGGCAGCATCGCCGGCATCATGTTCTCTGCGGGATACATCCGTGCCCACCATGTGCGTCACCCGCTGTTCCTGGCGCTGCTGTCGGTGGCGGTCACCTACATCTGCGCGCTGGCGGTGTACTCCACCACCAAGCCCGCATTCCTCTACCAGTGGGGACTTCCGGCGCTGGCCACGGCCGGTTCGGTCGTCGTCGTCGCCGGTGCCTTCGTCGAGAGCGGTTGGCCGCTGCGCCTGCTGGGGAACCGTGTGATCACCTACGTCGGGTCGCGGTCGTACGCGATCTACCTGTGGCATCTGCCGATGGGGCAGTGGTTCAGGGTCCTGGACGCCCCGGCGCAACTGGTCGTCGCGGGTGCGCTCACTCTGCTGGCAGCGGAGGTCTCGCACAGGCTGGTGGAAGGCCCCGCGCTGTCACTCAAGCGTAAGTTCGGTCGAGCCGGCGACGGCGCGCCTGTCGTGGCGGCGGCCCCGCAGGCACTCCCCAGGCTGGAGCCTGCGCAGGGCGACGCCGTCGCCTAGGCACGGGCCATTCTTCCCTCGTCCGTCGCCATGCCTGCGCCTATCATGTGTTGACCCCCGGCAAGGTGAGGAGACGCTGGCCCATGACACTCGGCCTGGACATCCGCGAAGGCATCGGCACGAAGGCGAACTCCTTCAATGAGCGCGAGATGCAGATCTGCACCGTCGCGCGCATGGTGGAGGACGGCAAGACGTACTGGGTCGCCGGCGGCGGCTCGCCCATGTACGCCGTCCTGCTCGCCATCAAGCTCTACGCGCCGAGCGCCCAGTACATCACCGAGGACGGCGTCATCGCACCCGAGCCGATGCTGCCGTTCGAGCCCGTGATGACGATGGTCTCGTCCCGCGCCGGCTACCGGGCACTGGCCTGGGGCACCATGAATACCGCCGGCAACCACGCACAGCTCGGTCTCATGGACTACGGCCTCCTGAACACGCTGCAGGTCGACCAGCACGGCAACATCAACTCCACCGCCGTCGGCAAGTACGGCGCGGGCGCGCGGCGCTTCGGCGGGCCGGGAGGCGCGGACTCCATCGCGGCACTGTGCTGGCGCACCATCCTCATGACCGACCAGGAGAAGCGCAAGTTCGTCGAGCGCGTCGACTTCATCTCTTCGCCCGGCTTCCTCGACGGCACGGAGGGCGCACGAGAGCGTGCCGGCCTGCCGCCGGACACCGGACCGTACCGCGTCGTCACGCCGTGGGCGGCGTACGACTACACAGATGGCCGCAAGCTGCGGCTCGTCGCGATCGCCCCATGGGTGACCGTCGACCAGGTGCTGTCGGAGTGCGAGTACGCGCCCGTGGTGGCGGACGAAGTCGCGACGCTCGACTCGCCGACGGAGGAAGAGCTGCACATCCTCCGCACGGAACTCGACCCGCGCGGCCAGAACACGGCCGAACGCAGCGCGTGGGTCATGTACGACGCCGACAGCGGGACGTATACGCGCGCCGAGGGTTGAGCGGTCCATCCAAGGATCGAACGCATACGGCGGGCCTCTCCCGCCGAAACTCCAACATCCGCGGCTGATCGCGGGCGCCGCTGGCGGGGAGTACACTTGATCATGCTGTACTCCTCCACCGTCGACACACTCGCCCGCACCCCATCCGTCCTCCGCGCCCTGCTCGACGGCTTGCCCGACGAAGCGACCTGCACGCCCGGACCGGAGGCATGGTCTGCGCGCGACGTGCTGGCGCACCTGCTCTCCGTGCACTTCGCCTCGAACCTCCAGCGCATCCGCTGGATGCTCGACGCCGACGACCCGCCCATCCCCAACATCGACGAAGAGAGAGTGCTCGAGGATTCCGGGATGCGAGCGTGGCCCGTGTCACGCCTGCTCGACGAGTTCGCCGCCGCCCGCGGCGAGGCGATGGAGATGGTGCGCGGCGTCACCCCCAACCAGCTCTCCCGTACGGGCCGCCACGAGGTCGCCGGCACGATCACCATCGAGGGCATCCTGCACCACGTCGCGTACCACGACCTGGCGCACATATCCCAGATCGCGAAGCTGCTGTCGCTCCCCCTCGACGCCCGCCGCGGCGCCATGGCAACCTCGTACCCGGACCAGGACTGAGCCGCTGGCCTCAGCCGGTGACCGGAGTTCCGGCCGGTAACGCCAGATCCGCGGCCGCGCGCTCGATTAGCGGGAGCCCTCCGCCCGCGATAAGCACCGGCGGGAGGATGTCCATGCTGATCTCGAGCGCGTCGCACGCCTCTTCCGACCAGCGGCTGGCATCCGCGTCGAACAGCCCGGTAGCGCCGGCGTCCGCCGCGTCACACGCGAGCGCGCCCGTCAGCCGGAAGCGCACGTAACCCTTCGGCGAGAGCGCCGTGCGTACACGCTTGAACGCGATCGCCTGGTACCGCCGCATCCACAGCAGATGCGCTGCCAGCGGCCCGTCGGAGGACCGCCCGAGCGCGCGCTCGATCTCCCCGGCCGCCTCGTCCGCGGCGCGTGTGTCACTCTCGAGGATCGCCGGCCGGATGACCTCGTGCTCGCCGTCGAGGAACACCGACGCCTGTAACGACGAGGACAGCCGGATCTCGCTGACCTCACCCGGCTGGAGATCTCTGGCGAGCGCTCTGATCGCGTCGACAAGCGCGTCCCACCACTCGTCCGGCCGCTGCTCGGCCCAGCCCGGCTGCGGCGCCAGCGTCTCGATCCGCGCGGAGGTAGCGGCGCCCCACCCTGCGCCGTCCGTTGCGATTGCGCGTACGTCGGCATCGCCGAGATGAATGGAAAGCGTGACGCTGCGCGGCATGTCCGCAGGGTACGGCGGGCGGGGACTTCACGCAGCCGATGCATGCGTGTCACGCGGCCGTAATGCCCGGCCGCTACGCTGGGCCCGCTACCAGTAGTCGGGGTGGACGCCACTCGTCAGCCTGGCTGCCGCGCCGCGGAGTCCGCCTCGTCGGCGGACAAACGGTGGATGTCGCAAGCCTCCCGAATCGGCCCGCACCCCCTCGGCGGGACCGTGGCGACGGGGGGCGGACTCCTCCCTCGACGAGCGACAGTCCCGCACACGCCCCGGCGCATCGCGCCCACCGGCCGCGGCGCGGCATACAGGGACCTTCACGAGTCCCCGCAAGCGCGGGCCTTTCAGCCCGCACGCTGGCTGGCCCGAGTCCCCGCAGCGCGGCCTTTCAGCCCGCGCGCTGGCTGGCCTTGCGCACACTCATGGTCGCGATGAAATGCGCTGCTAATGCCGGGCGACTGTCACGCTGCTCTACGCGACGTTTGCTATCCTTCCTCCCGGAGCGGCCAACATAAAACAATCTACGGCCCCCGGAGGCTTAGTTTGGCGACGAAGGCAAAGGTAGCGATCCTGCGGACGAAGCCGGAGACAGCGCTCGAGGATTACGAGCGGCTCATGCACCTGGCGGGCGTGACGCAGGCGCTGGATCCATCGGCGACGACGATCCTGAAGGACAACATCTCCTGGCACTTCCCGTTCCCCTCGGCGAATACCACGCCCTGGCAGCTCGAAGGCGCGGTCGTCGCGCTGCGCAAGGCCGGGTACAACGACCTGGTCTGCGTGCAGAACAAGACCGTGGTCACCAACGCCTTCAAGGGCGAGGACCTGAACAAGTACGTCCCCGTCTTCCGCCATCACGACATCCCCGTGCGCTTCAACTTCCGCGACGAGGACATGAAATGGGAGGTCCACCAACCGAAGCGGAAGATGCTCGTCCTGGACAAGATCTTCCCCGAGGGCATCAAGATCCCCGACTACTTCCACGGCAAGAACATCGTCCACCTGCCGACGATGAAGTGCCACATCTACACCACGACCACCGGCGCCATGAAGAATGCGTTCGGCGGGCTGCTGAACACCAACCGCCACTACACCCACAGCCACATCCACGAGACGCTCGTCGACCTGCTGGCCATCCAGAAGGAGATCCACACCGGCATCTTCGCCACGATGGACGGCTCGACCGCCGGCAACGGCCCCGGCCCGCGCATCATGCACCCCACCACCAAGAACGTAATCCTCGCCTCCGCCGACCAGACGGCCATTGACGCGGTGGCGGCCAAGATCATGGGCTTCGACCCGATGAAGATCGATTACATCCGCATCGCGCACGAGCAGGGGTTGGGCATCGGCGATCCGTCCGAGATCGAGGTGGTCGGCGATGCCGGCGTCGCGGACGAGGACTGGCAGTTCAAGGTCGGCGGCCACATCCACAGCTTCCTCGGCTACCTGGCGTGGTTCGGCCCCACGAAGTTCCTCCAGAAGGCCATCATGCACACGCCCCTCGTGGCCGGCCCCATCATGTTCAGCGAGGTCTTCCACGACTACTACCACTGGCCCCTGAAGGAGAAGAAGGTCTACGAGCGCTGGCTCCAGGAGTCGCCCTGGGGCGGGCTCTTTTCGAAGTACGATGCCGAAGGCGCACAGGCGCCATCCACCTCCCCCGTCGCTGTGTGATCCGCCGGTTGCTCCCGTCCGAACACCCGCCGAAGCCGCCGCCGTGCGACGGTCGGCAGCAGGTGCGAAGGGAGGCCATCCGTGGCGATCGTCGTATTCTTCGACAGCGTCCAGAACATGCCCGCAGAGAAGTATTTCGAGGTGCTCCGACGCCTGGAAGCGGCCGGAGCGGGAGCGCCCAAAGGGCGTCTCTCTCACGTCATGTTCTTGAAGGACGGTCGGTCGAACGTCATCGACGTGTTTGACACGCCTGAGAACTTCCAGGCGTTCGGCGAGACGCTGGTGCCTCTCCTGCAGGAGCTGGCCGTCGATGCCGGCGAGCCGGCGGTCGTGCCGGCGGCGAACTTCATCAAGGGCTGAACTTCTGGCGGGGCTGTGTAAGCTTCCCGCATGCTCGCCGTACACGGCGCCCTGCCCGACACCCCGACCACGCGCCCGCCGATCGTCCTCGTCCACGGCGCGGCCAACTCCGCCGTCGTGTGGACGTTCTGGCAGCGCGCGCTTGCCGAACGCGGCTGGGTGTCGTACGCCGTCGACCTCCGCGGCCACGGCGCCAGCACACCATGTGACCTCTCGGCCACTACGATGCAGGACTACGCCGACGACGTACTGTCCGCCGTGCGAGGCCTCGACACGGGACGCGGCGTCGTCCTCGTCGGGTGGAGCATGGGCGGGCTGGTGGCGATGATGGCCGCCCAGGCGTGCCGATCGCGCGCGGTGGTAGGGCTGGCGCCCAGCACGCCGGCGGCCGCCCGGGACCCGGAGAAGATGATCCAGCATGGCGAGTTCGGCCCCGAGGAGTACGGCATCACCTCAGACGACCCCGCTGACCAGCCTGCGATGCCCGACCTCGACCTCGATGAGCGCGTCATCGCGCTCGCATCCCTCGGCCGCGAGTCCCGCCACGCCCGCGGGGAACGCGCGGCTGGCATCGTGCTCGAAGCCCTGCCCTGCCCGCTCCTGATCGCAACCGGCACCGCCGACCGGCAGTGGCCGCGCTCGAGGTACGATGACCTGCCGCAGCCCGCCGAGCACCTGAGCGCGGACGGGGCGTCTCACTGGGGCCTGGTGCTGAGCCGCCGGACGCTCACCACGCTGGTCCCGCAAGTCCTCGGCTGGCTCGAGCCGGACGCGTAGCAGTGCTCATCCTTGCGAAAACCTCATCCCGCGGGGGATTCTTCGGACGGAGCGCGAGCCCGTAAGGTTGGCGCAACACCTTCAGGGAGCGATGGAGGTCCCAAAATGTACGACGCGATCATCGTGGGCGCGCGCTGCGCGGGGTCGCCGCTGGCGATGCTGTTGGCCAGGGCTGGGCGCAAGGTCCTCGTAGTCGACCGATCGACCTTCCCCAGTGACATCATGTCCACGCACTACATCCAGCCCGAGGGCGTCAAGCGCCTGCAGATGTGGGGACTCTACGACGCCGTGATGGCGACCAACTGCCCGCCCATCCCGTCGATCACCTTCACGCTTGCCGGCACGCCCTTCGTCCCACCGCGCGACCCGTCCCTGCCCGATGCGATCTGCCCGCGGCGCATCGTGCTCGACAAGATCCTCGTCGACGCCGCGCGTGATGCTGGGGCCGACGTGCGCGAGGGGCTCTCCGTGCAGGAGATCATCATCGAGGACGGCGTCGTGCGCGGCATCCGCGGGCGCAACCCGGACGGCACAACGGTTGACGAGCGCGCGCGTGTCACGGTCGGGGCCGACGGCCAGCACTCGATCGTCGCACGGACGGTGCACGCCCGCGACTACGATACACACCCGGCTGCGTCCTGCGGCTACTACTCGTATTTCAGCGGCGTCCCGCTGAAGGACGGGTGCGCGGAAGCGTACGTCGGCAACGACGCGGGTGTGCTCGCCTTCCCCACGAACGACGGGCTGACGTGCGTCGGCGCTGGAGGGCCGCACGACATCTTCCACGCCTACCGGGCCGACATCGAGAGCACGTTCTACCGTCTCGTCGAGCAGGCATCGCCCGCGTTTGCGGACCGCCTCCGCGCCGGCAGGCGTGAGGAGCGCTGGATCGGCACCGCGGACACCGCGAACTTCTTCCGCCAGCCGTACGGGCCGGGCTGGGCTCTCTGCGGCGATGCCGGCTACCACAAGGACTTCGTCACCGGCCTCGGCATCTCCGATGCATTCCGCGACGCCGAATTCCTCGCCGACGCGCTGGATGCCGGCCTGACCGGTCGCCAGCCTCTGGACCAGGCGCTGGCCGCGTACCAGAAGCGCCGTGACGAAGCGGCGAAGCCCATGTACGACCTCACCGTGCAGTTTGCGCAGTTCCCCTCGATGGAGGACATGGCGGCGAACATGGCGAATGCCGGGCAAGCGGCCGCCGGCGCCGAAAGCGTGGCCGCCGAGGCGTAGCCGCTACTTCGAGCCGGTGTCGCGCTCCCCGGCGACCGCGAAGTGCCGTACCAGCCGGAAGAACCGCCGGTCGACGGTCCGGTTGTGCCCGACGACCTCCGCCAGCGGCACCGGCACGATCTCGAGGCCCTGAGCCGCCATCATCACGCCGGTATGGCCGCTATGCGCCTGGTCCACCGCCGCGGCGCCCATGCGCGTCGCCAGCACCCGGTCGAACATCGACGGCGAGCCGCCCCGCTGCACGTGACCCAGCACAGTTACGCGCGCCTCGGCGTTCGTGCAGCGCTCGATCTCCTCCGCCAGCCGCGTGCCGATCCCTCGCGTCGAGAGCCGCGGGTGGCCGAACTGGTCCCGCTCGCCAGACATCGCCCCGGAGCCAAGCCCCTCGACCGTCGCGCCCTCGGCGACGATGACGATGCTGAAGCGCCGCGCCTGCATGCGGTGCACCACGTGCTCGATGACCTTCTCGATGATGACGGGCTCCTCCGGGATGATGATCAGGTCGGCGCCACCCGCGATACCGCCCGTCATCGCCAGCCACCCGGCGTCCCGCCCCATGACCTCCACCACCATGACGCGCCGGTGCGCCTCCGCCGTCGTGTGCAGCCGGTCCAGCGCCTCACCGACGATGTCGACGGCGGAGTCGAACCCGATGCAGTAGTCGGTATGCGGCACGTCGTTGTCGATCGTCTTTGGCACGCCAACCACCGCGAACCCCCGCTCGGCCAGCTTCGCCGAGACGCTGAGCGTGTCGTCGCCGCCGATGGTCACCAGAGCCTCGATGCCGCGGGCCCTCAGGTTCGCCTCGACCTGGCGCATCTCGCCCTCGTCGCGCGCGGGGTTCGTGCGCGACGAACCGAGGATCGTGCCCCCCAGGTGCAGGATGCCGCTGATCTCGTCCGGCGTGAGGACATGGCCCCTGCCCTCACCCAGCAAGCCCGACCATCCCTCACGAAACCCGTACACCTCGTCGGCCAACATCCATCCGCGATAGGCGATCGCGCGGATCGCGGCGTTGAGGCCCGGACAGTCGCCGCCGCCCGTCAGCACGCCGATGCGCATGACGTCCACCTCCCACCTGAGGTCTCAGTCGAAAGCATACGTCGCGCGTCAGCGCCTGTGCGCCGGAGAGACCGACGATCGCGCTACGATTGCATTGCAGCCTGCGGCACCAGCCGCGTCAGCCGCACGATGCTGCGCTCCGTCAGTTCGTTCCGGCGCCGCCCGGCGTCCTGCGCCTGCCGGTACAGCCGCTCGTCCGCGCCGGGAGGCGGGTCGGGCGATTGCAGCCGCGTGCGCTCCCAGTGCGCGACGGTCGGGTAGCGGGTGAGAAGCAGCGAGCGGGCGGGCTGACCCGGCTCCATGCTGCGCCAGAGGCCGATGATGCGGCACCCGTCGGACTCGAAGTACGGCCACACCCCCTCTTCCGACAGCCGCTGGAACTCCGGCCAGTCCTGCGGCTGGAGCCAGAACCAGCGGTGCGCGTACACGCCCGGCTCCCGGACGGGCGCCGCGTCCAGCGGCCGCGCTGTGGGAGCCAGGCGCTCGTCCGTGGACTCGACGACATCGCGCAGCACCGCGATCAGCGCGTTCCCGCCCGTGGTCGCCGCGTCCGCGTCCGGCCAGGCCGAGATCACCACGCCCTCGTCGGAGGCGAAGCCGATCATGCCAGCGAACAGGCCCAGCACGGCGCCGCCGCCACGCTCGACATCCACCGCAGCGCCGCGAACGCCGTCGGCCACCTCGCGCCAGGCGCCGCGCCGGGTGCGAATCGTGCGGTAGTCGTAGATCATCGGCGCCCTCAGTCGAACACCACCGTCTTATTCCCGTACACCAGCACCCGGTTCCGCAGGTGCAGGTCGACAGCGCGCGCCAGCACCACCTTCTCCAGGTCCCGCCCCTTCCGCACCAGGTCGTCGACGGAGTCCCGGTGGCTCACCCGCGCGACGTCCTGGTCGATGATGGGCCCCTGGTCCAACTCCGGCGTCGCGTAGTGTGCGGTCGCCCCGATGATCTTCACGCCTCGCTCGTGCGCCTGATGATACGGCCGCGCGCCGGCGAACGCCGGCAAGAACGAGTGGTGGATGTTGATGATGCGGTTCGGGTACCGCCGCACGAAGCCGTCGCTCAGCACCTGCATGTAGCGCGCCATCACCGTCACGTCTACCCGCTCGCGCTCCAGCAGCTCGACGATCCGCGCCTCTTGTTCGGCCTTGGTCGCCGTCGTGACGGGCAGGTGATGGAACGCGATCCCGAACTCGTCAGCGATGGGCCGCGCGTCGGCGTGGTTGCTGATTACCAGCGGGATTGCGCATCGCAGCTCACCCAGCCGCCACCGCGCCAGCAGGTCGTACAGGCAGTGGTGCATCTTCGACACCAGCACCGCCACGCGGGGCGTCTCGTCGCCGAACCGCAGGCTCCACGCCATCCCGAACCGCTCGGCCACTGGCCGGAACGCCTCCGCGATGCCGTCCCGCGGGATCGCGAACCCGTCGATCTCCCACTCGACCCGCTGCAGGAAGACGCCCTCTTCGTGGTCGGTGTGCTGGTCCGCGTGCACGATGTTGCCGTTGTTCCGGTACAGGAAGTCCGACACGGAGGCGACCAGCCCGCGCTGGTCGGCGCATGAGATCAGCAGTACAGCAGTCGCGCCCATCGCCGATGACGATAGCAAGGATCGGGCTTCAGCGTCAGGACGCCTTCACGAAACCGTCGCGGCGCCCCGGAGCTGTGGCATCACCTTCGAGGCCATCAGCTCCATGCTGCGGATGACCTTGTCGTGCGCCAGCCCGCCGATCCGCGTCCACGCCAGGTAGTGCGTCATCCCGGTCAGCTCCTGGATCTCGCCGATCCGGTGCGCCACCTCGTCCGGGCTCCCGCACACGACCGCGCCCGCGTTCACCACCGCGTCCCACTCGACGACCTCCAGGAAGTCGCGCGCCTTGGTGTACCACTCGTACGTGGGGACCGCCGGCTTGCCATGCGCCGGCGCGACGTACTTCGCGAACGTGCGGTAGTACCAGATCACCGCGTCGCGGAACTCCGCCAGCGCCTGCTGCGTCGTCTCCGCCACGTACGTGATCGTCAGCCCCGCGATCTCGTGGTCCTCCGGCCGCCTCCCGTGGTCGCGCAGCGCCTGCCGGTACTCCTCGATCTGCGCCGCCCCGGTGTTCACGTTGAAACCGAACACCGGCGCGCACATCAGGTTGAACCCGTACTTGCCGCACAGTTCGAACGTCTCCGGAGAGAGCGACGCCATCCAGATCGGCGGGTGCGGCTGCTGCATCGGTTTCGGCCGCACGCTCAGGTCGTGGATCTGGTAGAACTCGCCATCATACGAGAAGCGCTCCTCCGTCCACGCCTTCTGCACGATCTCCACGCTCTCGCGGAACATCTCCCGCGACCGCGTCTGGTCGACACCGAAGCCCGCGAACTCGTGCGGCTGGTACCCGCGCCCAACGCCCAGATCCACCCGCCCGTCGGACATCAGATCCAGCAGCGCGAAATCCTCGGCAACCCGCACCGGGTGGTTCAGCGGCAGTACGACAACCCCCGTGCCGATACGCACGTTCTTCGTGCGCGCCGCCACCGCCGCCAGCGTCACCGCCGGCGAAGCGCAGTAGCCGTACTCGCTGAAGTGGTGTTCCGCCGGCCACACGGAGTCGAAGCCGAACTCCTCCGCCCGCACCATCACGTCGAACTGCTCGTCGACGATCTCCTTCTCCGTGCGCCCTGCGGGATTCTCGAACAGGTGTAGTTGCCCGAACTTCATCGATGCGCCTCCGGCGACTCGCCCCTGCATGCAGATGCCTACGCTACATCCTCGGAGGGCGCGACGCTAGCCCGTGCTCTGCAGCACGCCGCCCAGCACGCTGCGCACGCTGCGCTCCTGCCGGGCGCCGAAGTCGTCGCGGTGCACGATCGCCCGCGCCGGGCAGTACGGCACGCAGATACCGCAGTCCGTGCACTTGTCCTTCTTGATCACGAACTGGCGCTTCGCCTCGAAGATGGCTTCCTCGGGGCACATGTACTCGCAGACGCCACAGTCCATGCAGTCGGTGCTGATGATGTAGGACATGACCCGCTCCTTGTTCGCGAGTGCCCGGGTCCGAGGAGCGATCGGACCCGGGCCTCGCACCTGGACGGGCGTTTGCGGCCGGGATCTCGAGAATCACCGGCCCGCCCGTTGGCCGCTGATTACGCCGGCGCCAGCGCCGGTAGCTCCGTCTTCATCCCCGCCGAAGCGTCGAAGAACACCTGGAACGACTGGTTGAACCGGAAGAACAGGTCGATCTTGAGCTGGTCGCCCGCCACGAGACGCAGCGGCGTCCCCGCCATCGTCAGCCGGTTCAGTGTGTGGTCCAGGTCCGCCGTCCCGTTCCTCGCGATGTTCTCGACCATCTCGCACCACACCGAGAGCGGTCCGGCGATCGTGAAGTCAGCCTGTGCTGTCGGGTCCGCCACCTCGCGGATCGCTCCGATCTTGTAGCCGGCGAACTCCAGCACAAACCCCTGCGAGCCGGCGCCGCCTTCGACGAGGACGCCCACACTCGAATCCACGTAGCCGAGCCGCCTCACACGCTCCGGATCGGCCTCGTGCAGGCGGGCTACTTCCTCGAACCATTGGACCGATGGAAACCGCGCCATGATCATCCTCCTTAGAACGGCGCCTGCGCAGGCACCCGCGACACCTCGCGCCGGTCGATACCAGCAAGCGCGCAACGGTTCAGGTACTCCTCCCGCATGCGCACCCACACCATGCGCACCGCCTCCATCCCCTTGTCGATCCCCTTCACCCCGTCGCCCATCAACACGGCCAGCGGCTCGATGATGAACGGGTTCGTCAGGAACCCCGGGATGCCCAGCTCCGCGCCTTCCGCCAGCGCGTGCATCTCGACCATCGCCTTCTCGCGCTCCGGGTGATGCTCCAGGAAATACTTGAGGTGCATCGTGCCGTACGACACGTGCCGCGCCTCATCCTGCATGCACAGCCGGTAGATCTCCTTCTCCGTCTTGTTCTTCGCCAGAAACTCACCGCTGCGGAAGATGTCCAGCACCAGGCCCTCGCCCAGCACGTGCATCAGGAACGACCCCTGGATGTACGTCGGCGCGTTCAGAATGCCCCAGAGCCCGATCTCGGTGCCCCGCAGGCAGCGCATGAGCCCGCCGCCGTTGGCGAGCGCCCGCTTCCGGAACACCTCCAGGTGCCGCGCTTCGTCCATGGCCTGCGTGCAGAGGAACATCTTCACTTCGTGGAAGTGCTGGTTCATCTGCCACAGCCACTTCGCCGGGAAGTCCGACGCGATCATCTCCACCTCGCTGAGGAAGGTGGAGATCTGGCACTGCGCGCGCTCCAGGTCGTCCGGCAGAGGCTTCAGCTCGTCCCACGGGATGTCGCGCGTCGCGCTCCACTGGCGGCCGGCCGCCTCTTCGTACAGCGCCGCCACGTTGTCGCTCCACACGAGGTACTTGTCGTTGTACACGTACCCCATGTCGGGCACGTCCGGGTCGACCACCGCCCCGCGCGGCGCCATCGTCCGCATCTGCGGCGAGTCCTCAGGATCGCCCGCGTACGTCTTGTTGATGTCCTGCAGGGTCAGCCCGCGCTGGGCGTCGCGCATCTTCGCCCGCAGCCCCCAGTTGGGACGCGGATCCTTCAGCCACTCCAGGTCGTAGTTCCCCTTCTTCAGCCTGTCGATGTACTCCTGCTGGTCCTCCGTGAAGACCTGCCCCGGAGCCCGCACCTGCATGGGCGCGATCTGCAGAAACATCGCCGCCCGGTCCGGCGTCAGCCCCATGTCCAGCGCCGTCCCGAACTGCTCCAGGCTGAAGCCGTGCTCCAGCGCCTTCTGGATCGTGTCGGTGACGGCGTTCTCCGACGTCCAGCCCTTCTCCAACGCCTTCTGGACGATCTCTCTCGGGATGACTGGTGCCTGTGCCATGGCCTGCTCCTTCACTGGTTGGCGGCCCGGCCTCACTGATCCGTAGCGCAGACCTCGATCCGTCCCGTAGCGCCAACACTGATCGGTTCCGTAGCGCGTACGTCTGGTGCGCTTCCGTAAGCGCGGACCTTTGATCCGCTTCCGTAGCGCAAGCCTTCAGCCCGCGCGGTCAGAAAAGCCGGCTGCCACTCTCCTTGTGGTGAGCTTAATTTAGTGCCTGCTAGAATAAGGCCGCATGGGGAAATTGCATCAGATCCCGCGCGCCACTCCGCGATGTGACACTCGGCCCTATTCGGGCTCCCGGCCCGGCCCGAAGCTGGTCGCGTGACCGGCGACCCGGAGCCCATGGAGCTGCTGAAGGCGTTCGAGCGCAGCGGCGACGGCGTATACGCCGTCGACTACAACCAGCGCATCGTATTCTGGAACCGCGCCGCCCAGCGACTCTTGGGCCACGACGCGGACGAGGTCCTCGGCAGGCCGTGCTTCGAGGTCATCGCCGGCGGCGACTTCGCGGGCCACGCCTTCTGCCGCAGCGACTGCCCGGTCATCGAGTGCGCGCGGAAAGGCACCGCCGTCGAGAATTACGACGTGAGAACGCACGACACGCGGGACAAGGCGCGCTGGATCAACGTGAGCATGGTGGTGTTGCGCGGCCGCAGCGCGAAGTCAACGCTGGCCGTGCACCTCTTCCGCGACGTGACGGCACAGCGCCGAGTACAGGCCCGGGCGTCGCAAACGCTCGCCGGTGTGCCCTTCATCGAAAGCGACGCAAACGGCGTAGCGCCCAAGCCCCTGACCCGCCGTGAGATTGAGGTGTTGCATCTTCTGGCCTGCGGGCTCGGCAACGGCCAGATCGCGGACACGCTCGGCGTCAGCGGCACGACCGTGCGTAACCACATCGAGCACATGCTCTCGAAGCTCGGCGTGCACAGCAAGCTCGAGGCCGTCGTCTACGCCGCCCGCAACCACATGGTGTAGGTGTTGGTCGTTAGTGATTAGTGATTTGGGGCCACGGGCCATAGTCTCAACGCCCAACCCCTGACGACCAACGACTAACGCCCAACGACTAATCGAACATCAACACCGTCCGCGCCACCTCCCCCGCCTTCATCGCGCGGAACGCGTCGTTCACGTCCTCCAGCCGCCCCTTGCGGCTCACCATCTCGTCGAGCTTCAGCCGCCCCTGCAGGTACAGGTCGATGTAGCGCGGCATGTCGACACGGAACCGGTTCGACCCCATCGTGCTGCCCTGGATCTTCTTCTCGCGCAGGAACTCCCACCCGTCCAGCTCGACCTTCTGCCCCACCGGGATCATCCCGATCACCGTCGCCGTCCCGCCCGCTGCCAGCGAGCGGAACGCCTGCTCGGCCGTGATCTTCAGCCCGACCGCCTCGAACGAGTACTCGACCCCGCCGCCGGTGATGTCGAGGATCGACAGCACGGGGTCCTTCGACGACGCGTCGACGATGTGTGTGGCGCCCAGCTCGCGCGCCATCGCGAGTTTGTTCTCCATCGCGTCCACGGCGATGATCATCCGAGCGCCGCCGATCCGCGCCCCCTGGATCGCCGCCAGCCCGACGCCGCCGCAGCCGAACACCGCCACCGACGACCCCGCCGGGATGCGCGCCGTGTTCACCACCGCGCCGACGCCCGTCGTCACCCCGCACCCGATCAGCGCCGCCTTGTCCAGCGGCATGTCCTCCCGGATCTTCACCACCGCGTTCTCGTGCAGCAGCACCTTCTCCGCGTACGCGCCCAGGTTCAGCCCCTGGTGCACCGGCGTCCCGTTCTGCGACAGCCGAGGCGGCTCGCCGGGTCCGCGGCGCGTGCTGTCGCTGGCGCACAGGTTCGGCCGCCCGGTCGTGCAATACTCGCACACCCCGCAAAACACCGAGAGGCACGCGATCACGTGGTCGCCCGGCTTCACGTACGTCACCTGGCTCCCGACGGCCTCGACGACGCCCGCAGGCTCGTGCCCCAGCACCGCCGGCGCCGCCATCGGATACAGCCCGTCGACGAAGTGCAGGTCGCTGTGACACACCCCGACCGCCGCCGTCTTCACTAGGATCTCGCGCGGGCCGGGATTGTCGAGCTGGATGTCCTCGATATAGAGGGGCTGCTGCGCCCCGCGGAATACGGCTGCTTTCACCATGGTCGAACCTCCCTCGTCGTCGCTCACTGCAGGGAGCGACAAGATAGACCGACGCCGCGGCAAGCGACAGTGGCTGCGTGTAGCCGTTGAGCAGTTGAGGGTCGATGCGCGGCCAGTAGCCCGGACTCCGCCGCACGGCGGTGTCCCAGGGAAACTAGATTCGTGCGGCGCAGAATTTGGCGTGGCGTGAGGGGGCCGCTGGGTAAACCCGCGGCCCCGACGCACCGGTGCACATCAGTGAGACACGACGCCTTCAGCCCATGCGAATTTGCGTACCCAGTTGCTTATGTTGTTGTTCTGGAAGGTCCCGCACGATCCGGTGCAAATGGGCGAACTGTTGTAAAGCGAATTCCGCGTGATCGTGACGGTGCCACTCAGATAGGGGGTGTGATACTCATGCACGTGGCTTCCGAACCACGTACACCCAGTGTCATTGATGGTGGTCCCGATTTGGCGACTGTTATAGATCGTCCAAGGGCCGCCCTGCCAGCTAAAGCTATTGCTATTAGTGATGTTGACGTGCATATAGTTCGGGATCGCCATCAGGGCGCCGCTGTGGTTCTCGACCACCCACACGGTCATGACATCGCACACCGTACCGCCTGATGCGTTTACGAGCGGATACATCGTAAACGCCGTGCGGTTCGTGTTGCTGACGTAGCAGAAGCACCGGAAATACCACGGGTTGCCGGTTCCCGTGCTGTTGTCGTCCCAGTCCAGAGCGATTCCGGCGCTCGGCGGGGAGGTGCAGGCGGTGTGCCATCCACAGGTGAGTAGAGGTGACGACCCAGTAGCCAAGGTTGGGGGTTGAATCACGACCGCCAAGTTGTGTCCGGTCACGTTGCCTGACGCCGCTTGAGGAAATGCGATCCCCATCCCAAGCCCGAATGCTGCCGCTGCCAGTCCGAGCCAGCGAATCATTGCGATGCCTCCGCTGCCGCTTTCGCGATTTCAAATGCCGCCTTCTCATCGAGGTTGAAGGTCTGCACGGCGGTCATCCCGAATGATTCCGGAAAGTAGAAGAGATACCGCTGCGCTAAGCCCGTTGACGAAGCTGGTCGAATGACGACCGCTTCACGGGCGCCGATGTCCTCAACCACGACTTGTGACTTCGCAACATCTTGTGCGTCGTATCTAACGATTATCCGCACGACGGTTGCCTTGCCTGGTACTCCCTCAACGCCGGCTGTTTCGTAGTCCCAGCCTCTGCTACGAACCGTACCGTCGCACTCCAATGCCCACGGGTTCACACCCGCTGCCGCAGAATCCTCTTCTGAGAGAGTGAATCCCTTGGGCAACACTAGGGCACGAGGCAGGTCGAGCGACTCAGCTCGATCAAGCGGCGCTGGGCCGCACCCATGTGCCGTGAGGTCGTTGTCCTTCTCCCAAACGTCCCGGGGGATGTCATCGACTGAAGGCGCAATATGGATGCCTACGAGTTCGCCGACGAATCGCTCCTCGGTGTCCTTGATCGCCTCTAGTGTGGCGATCTCGTTGAGCTGATCACGTACGACGGGTTGGTCAGCCTCTGAGTTATCGCCGCCTACGGCGTACCTTCCCACGAGGAATCCCGCGGTTCCCAAGACCACCACGACTGCAATCGAAAGCGCGACTAGTTTCGGAGTCATAGAAGATGTCTCCTTGCGCCTGACAAGCCGAAATCTTACGTGAAGCGAGGTTCTTCTCTCAGCATCCCCTCCTTTGTGAATGGCGGGGGCGGCAGATCAGGTTGCCCGCGAGGCCCCCTCGGGTTGGCGCCGCGTTGCTATTGGTAGTCTCGTCACGAGAGGACCGGGGAGCCATGATCGGAGTCTGATATCGGGCTGATCACTCCGAAACCGTGCGCCTATGCCACATAGATTACGCTTGGGTAGGAAGGCTGTCAATGGTCTTAAAGCCATTCTTACGAGATTTCTCCAAATGTTCGCGCATCCTCTGTCGAACAGCTGCAATTGGTCAGATCGCCCGGCGCCCGGGCTGCGCTGGCGGGTTCGGCTGCAAGCGTGCGAACGGGTTGAGATTGCTGTGACCTGCACCGGCGAAAGCGGCGCAGCTCTGGTTGCCCTCTCGCAACGCACCCTGCTACGCTCCCACCCACCACAGGCGACCACCAGCGAGGAGCGCGCGCTATGAAGTTCGGCATCTTCTACGAGCTGTCCGTCCCCCGCCCATGGACCCGCGAGTCCGAACGCACCGTCTACGAGAACGCCCTCGAACAGGTGCGCCTCGCCGACCAGCTCGGCTTCGACCAGGTCTGGTGCGTCGAGCTACGGGAGGCACGACGTTGAGTCCAAGACTTTTTGTCGGACTGCTCTTCGC
Organism: uncultured Dehalococcoidia bacterium; assembly: GCA_964371355.1. Classification (GTDB taxonomy): domain Bacteria; phylum Chloroflexota; class Dehalococcoidia; order DSTF01; family JACRBR01; genus JACRBR01. The sequence goes on along the minus strand of CAYJMG010000007.1, from coordinate 75,191 downwards.
GGGCTTCTCCATCTTTCTCGTGTCGGCCAAGTGCATAGAGAACGACACCGTGCGTCGCGGCATCGCCAGCGACTGGACAGTATTCGGCGAGATCCACAACGAGACAGACGTCCAGGGCGTGGAGATCCTCTTGCGGGGTACGCTCTTCAACGAAGCCGGCGACGTGGTCGGCGTCGCGCAGGCACAGACCTGCCCGTCGGAGCTTTCGCCTGGCAGTTTGTCGGTGTTCGCGATTCGCTTCAATAACTCGCAGGCCGTCGGCCAGCCAGCCAGGCACCAGGTCAATGTCCTCAGTGGCAAGACGCTTGAGGAACCGCTCCCGTTTCTCGACGTCACAATAGGAGACGTGTTTGCCGGCGTCGAGAATGGAACAAACCTGAGTTATCGCTTTAGCGTGACGCCCGACCAGGAGTACGCCGGGGATCTCATCGCCTGCATCGCCTGGTACGACGCGGCCGGCGAGGTAGTATTCGTCGACATCCTCTCTGTCGGTGCGGCGCCGCAGCCCGGCGTGCCGCGCGACTTCAACGAGACCGCGCACGACTATCGACCCCTGTTTGGCGAGGTTGCGTCGGCACGCCTATTTGTCTGGATCGACAATCCCGACACCGCGGTGCTCGATTCGCTGTATCAGGCGGTGGTAACTGATCATATACCGGTCCAGCACTGAGCCGACTTAGGCGATTCACAACCATGAAGTTCGGCATCTTCTACGAACTCTCCGTCCCCAGACCATGGACCCGCGAGTCCGAACGCACCGTCTACGAGAACGCCCTCGAACAGGTGCGCCTCGCGGACGAGCTGGGCTTCGACCAGGTCTGGTGCGTCGAACACCACTTCCTTGAGGAGTACAGCCACTCCTCCGCGCCGGAGCTGTTCCTGACCGCCTGCGCGATGCAGACGAAGAACATCCGCGTCGGCCACGGCATCGTCGTCTGCGTCCCCCAGTTCAACCACCCGGTGCGCATCGCCGAGCGCGCCGCCGTGCTCGACATCCTCTCCGGTGGCCGCCTGGAGTTCGGCACCGGCCGCAGCGCGACGTGGACGGAGCTGGCCGGCTTCCAGGCGGACCCCGACGACACGAAGAAGACCTGGGACGAGATCGTCCGCTGCCTGCCGAAGATGTGGACGCAGGAGCGCTTCAGTTACCAGGGCGAGGCGTTCTCGATGCCGTCCCGCGCCATCCTGCCCAAGCCTTACCAGAAGCCGCACCCGCCCATGTGGGTCGCTGTCACCTCGCCCGGCACCGAGCTGGACGCCGCCGACCGCGGCCTGGGCAGCCTCGGCCTCACCTTCGGCGGCTTCGCCGAGCAGGACAAGAAGATCGCCGAGTACCGCCGCCGCATTAAGTCGTGCGACCCCGTCGGCGGGTTCGTGAACGAGCAGGTGAACACGGTCAACTTCCTCTACTGCCATCCGGACAACGAGACGGGAATCAAGACGGGCCAGCGGCTCGCCGGCACGTTCAACTACCTCGCCGCCCAGCTCCTCGCCGCGCGCGAGGCGTACCCGTCGCGCTCCTACCCGTCACTGGGCCTGTTGCCCCAGCTCCGCCAGGAGTCGACCGCCCCCAGCGACGGCGGCCGCGTGCCGGAGGGCATCTGCATCGGCGACCCGGTGCGCATCATCGACATCGTCGCGAAGTGGGAGGCTGTCGGCGCCGACCGCATCAACTTCCTGCTGAACGCGGCCGAGACAGTGCCGCAGGAGCAGGTGCTCGACAGCCTGCGTCTGTTCGCGAAGGAAGTGATGCCGAAGTTTGCGAAGAAGGAAGCGGCGTCGGCGGTCGCGACCTAGGACTTCACCGCAGAGCCGCAGAGCCGCAGAGCCGCAGAGCCGCAGAGAAGGCAGAGGCTGGGCGTCGGGCGCGCCGTCGTCGAGCAAGCATATTGAACAGCGGTGACCTCCCGAGCGGTGGTCGTCTAACGCCGGGAGGTCAACGCATGTCGTTCGCACGTGGTTCCAGGAGCCGGCGACTCGTCGCCGTCGCGCTGCTCGCCGCCGGGTTCGCGATCGGCATCGCGTGCGGCGGGTCGTCGGGATCAGAGATTGGAGGCACGGACGTGACACCAGGCGGGACGTCGACACCGGACACGCGGACCCCGATCGAGCGCCTGACGGCGATCTACGCGGATCGGGTCCTCGACCCGTCGGCCGAGGCCTGGGAGGCGCTGTTGGCAGACCCCGGTTTCGATACGCAGGCGGTCGCGGTCGTGGAGTTCGTCGAGCTGCGCGACGAGGACGGCGCGAAGGCCGCTTACGACGCCTACGTCGATGCGATCGCGAAGGCGACGGCCGCCACCGGCGGCGAGGTGATCAGCATCAACGACACGCTGATGCCCGGGCTCGAGGGGCTGGAGCCGTACGAGGGCGGCGTGTCATGGGTCGCCACGTATCCCACCATCCGCGCGTACGTCGATGCGCTGCTGTCGGAGGACGTCGTGGCCGCGGCCGGACAACGCCGGGAGGGCGTGGCCGAGGCGCAGGTGCTCATGGGGCCCAACCTGGTGCCCGACGCCATCAAGCAGCTCGGGCCGAACGAGCCGGCATCAGACTTCCCGAGCGACCGCGTGCAGGGAAAGACGCCAGACGAGATCGTGGGCGACGTGCTGGCGATCTATCCGTCGGGAGGTGCGGATCCGACGGCCGAGACGCTGCGCCGGATGTTCACCTGGGAGGGGTTCACAGACCAGCGCGTCCACTACATCAACCTCTACCGGTTCAACGATGACCCGGGCGGCGGGGCAACCGCGCTCAACGAGTACAACGCGAAGGCGCTGCCGGTGGTGCTTGCGCACGGCGCGCGGCCGAAGGTGCTGGCGAACGTGACCCACAACCTTGTCGGGCCGGTGCGGTGGGACCGCTTCATCTTCGTGAGCTGGCCCAGCTTCGCCGTGTTCACCGACCTGCGGTTGGACCCCACGTACATCGAGGCGCAGAAGGACCGCCTGATGTCCGCCGACCAGTACGGCAACCTCATCACGATCGCGCGGGCCGACCAGCCGGCGCCCTGATCGGCGCTCGCTCGCGAGGCCCCGGCGTCGCCGCGTACAATCAGCCACCATGGCGGTCCCGCGACATCCGATCTTCAGCCAGGCGATGAGCCCGCTCTTCACCTACACGGGCGCTCGCAGCCGCCGCGCCTCATCGTGGGACCACACCGGCGGCAACATGGACTTCGTGATGGTCGGCCCCGGCCAGACCGTCACCCTGCTGGAGCACGAAGGACCCGGCTGCATCACCCACGTCTACTGCGCGATGGTCCTCCCCGAGATCACCGATTACCGCGACGCCATCATTCGCTGCTACTGGGACGGCGAGGAGACGCCGTCCGTCGAGGCGCCGCTCGGTGACTTCTTCGGCCTCGCCCACGGCCGCATCCGTCCCGTCCGGAGCGCCATGACCGCCGTGAACCCCGGCTTCGGCTCGTCCCACGGCCTCAGCAACTACTTCCCGATGCCGTTCGCCACCGGCGCGCGCATCACCATCGAGCACCGCGGCGAGCGGCATCTCGGCGGCGCGCTTCCCGCCTTCTGGTACCACATCGACTACGAGACCTACGACGAACCGCCACCCGACGACGCCCTGCGCTTCCACGCGCAGTACCGGCAGGAGAAGCCCACGACCGCCGTCGGCGACAAGCCCAACGTCCAGCTCCACACCGGGACGAACCTGGACGGCGCCGAGAACTACGCCGCGCTTGAGGCCGTCGGCCGCGGTCAGATGGCCGGTCTCCTGCTGCAGATCAACAACGTCGCGGGCGGCTGGTACGGCGAAGGCGACGACATGGTCTTCATCGACGGCGAGCCATGGCCCCCGTCGATCCACGGCACCGGCACCGAGGAGATCTTCGGCGGCGGCGCCTGTCCGCAGACCGAGTACGCAGGCCCCTACCACGGCTTCCACCTGATCGAGTCGCCCGACTACGCCGGCCTCGTCGGCGCCTACCGCTGGTTCGTCCACGACCCGATCCGCTTCACGTCGTCGATCCGCTGGACCCTCGAGCACGGCCACGCCAACAACTTCGCGAACGACTACGCCTCCCTCGCCTTCTGGTACCAGGCCGAGCCCCACGCGCCCTTCCCGCCCCTTCCCGCCCGCGACGACATGCGCCCACCCCTGCCGCCGGAGTACGAAGACGTGCGCACCGCCTACTACGACGCCGCCCGCGCCGCCCTCCGCCTGCCCCCAAGCGACCCCGCCTTCACCCGGATGACCGCCATCGGCGAGCACTTCTACGCCGGCCGCTTCACCGAAACCCTCCGCCTGCTCCGCGAAGCCTGACCGCCACACCTCCAGACACCTGTACGGGCGCGTCGCCGACGCGCCCTTTCTGCGACCGTCTCCGGGCCATACACCCCGCCCACCCTATCTGCGACACTGCCCTCCGTGCCACGCTCACCGAGCCGAACCCAGTCCGGCTGGACCTGCCCGGCGTGCGGCCGCGATTTCCGCCGCCAGGGCCAGTCGCACTCGTGCGACCCCTTGATGTCGCTCGACGAGCGCCTCGCCTCGCTCGACCCGAATCAGCGTGCGATCTGCGAAGCCGTGCTGAAGCTCCTCCCGCGCATCGGCGACGTGCAGGTAGAGCCGGTGCGCGTCGGCCTGTTCCTCAAGCGCGGCAGCACGTTCGCCTCACTTCGCCTACGCCGCGCCGGCATGCGCCTGCTCGTCATGCTTCCCCGCGTCCTCGATCATCCCCGTCTGTCCTCGTCGCGACCCGGCAGGCGCGCGGCCAGCCGCATCCCCCACGCCACCACTCTCCGCACCCCCGCCGACGTCGACACCGACGTCCGCTCCTGGCTCGCCGAGTCTTACGCCTCCACACAATCCTGATTGAACGCCTTCCCCGGCGAAAGCATCTGTCGCGCACACATGCCATACTCTCCGCCTGCGACCCGGCGCTATGCACTGTCTGAGAGCTAAAACGATGCGATACGGCTTCGTCCTGCCGTACGGAGACGCGCGAATCGCGGCAGAATACGCCGAAGCAGCGGAACAGGCGGGCTGGGATGGCTTGTTCGTCTGGGAACCCGTCTACGGCTGGGACGCCTGGGTGATGCTGACCGCCGCGGCGATGCGAACAGAGCGCATCCGCCTGGGCACGATGATCACGCCCGTATCCCGCATGCGTCCGTGGAAACTGGCCAGCGAAGCACTCACGCTGGACCATCTATCCGGCGGCCGAATCACCCTCGCCGTCGGGCTGGGCGCCACCGGCACGGGGTTCGCCGCGTTCGGCGAGGAGACGGACCGCAAGGTCCGCGCCGGGTTGCTGGACGAAGGGCTGAATGTCATCACGTTGCTCTGGAGGGGACAGCCATTCGAGCATAAGGGCGCGCACTACGGCGTCGACGGCAGGCAACTTCACTATCCACCGCCATCCCCTGTCCAACAACCGCGCATTCCTATCTGGGTCGTCGGGGCGTGGCCGTTCAGGAGATCGATGGATCGGGCGACGACCTACGACGGCATCCTTCCCAGCTCGCGAGGCGCCGACGGCAACTTCCGCCAGGTGGACGTCGAAGAGCTGGCGACAATGCGCAGGTGGATCGCTGACCGTCGTGACATCTCCACGTTCGACATCGTGGTCGAAGGCACAACATCAACGTCGGATCGCGAGCGGGCGGCGGCGAAGGTGCGTCCGTGGGCCGAGGCCGGCGCCACCTGGTACCTGGAGGCACGCTGGGGCGTGCAAGAAGGCCAGGCGACGATGGAGAGCGTCCGCCGAAGGCTCGAAGCCGGCCCGCCACGCGTGGATTGACGCACGCGACCGACCACTACAAACTATTCACCACGAACTGACCACTGAGAACTGAGCACTCCTCCATGGTCCTCGTCGGAACCCGCAACATCGCACCCCTGCTCGAGCAGGCGCCCATGATGGACGGCTTCGACGCCGAGCCCTGGACGATCGAGCGCGTCGAGATCCTGCAGGTCACCTTCGAGGTCGACGACAGCGACCGCGAGTCGCTCGTGCCGAAGGCGCTGCACCCGACGATCCCGCCAGCGGCAATCTTCTCCGTCTCGCGCTATCCCAACAGCCCGGTCGGCCCGTTTCTGCTCGCGCAGGTGAAGGTCTCCTGCCGCGCGGCCGCCCTCCCACGCGGCTTCCTCCTGCGCGCCTGCGCCAGCACGCCGGAGGCCCGCGACGCGCTCGGCCGAAACTGGGGCTTCTCCTGCGCGCACGGCGACGTCCGCCTGCAGCGCTACCACGACCGCATCGTCGGCTCAGTCCACGCCGGCGACGGCCGCGAGATCCTGCGCATCTCGCTCGTCGACCCCGAGCCCATCAGCGGCGGCGACGTGCAGTACGTCGCGAACATGAACTTGGCGAAGACGAAGGACGGCCCCGTACTCGTGCAGTGCGACCCCGAGTACACCTTCCACCGCGCCGAGCGCGGCCGCCCGCGGGTCGACGCCTTCGACCGCGCCGCCTGGTCCGCGGACGGCCTCGACCCCGTCTACCCCATGAACGCCACCTGCACCACCGTAGATACCGGCTTCCCCCCCATCCGCTTCGTGCTGGATCCGGATCAGGTGGCAGTCACAGGAACGAAGAGGATTCGGTAGTCCTGAGACCGCCCGCCACGGAGGCCACAGCCGTACTCGTCCGGACACGTTCCTCGACCTGCCCGTAGCAGCGCGGACAAGACGCTGGCGCCTGGATCGAGCGTGCTCGAGTTCCATGCGTCACAGTCGCGCCCCCGCGGGCAACTAGCAGGATGCTGAAACGGCCCCTTCATCCCTGCAGCGGGGGGGGGGGGGGCCCGGCGGGGGGGGGGGGGGGGGGGTGGTGGGGGGGGGTGGGGGGGGGG